>CBDCZR010000012.1:0-42566 GCA_965224535.1 Verrucomicrobiales bacterium | reverse complement strand
CCGCATACCGATCCAGGACAAAAACCGGCAGGATCGGTCCAATCCGGGGCCGCACGACGCGAGCGCTCCCGAGATCGAATTCTTGCGGGTTCGGTTCCTGACAAAAAACGGTGACATCGTGCCCCTGACCACTCCAAATTCGCGCGAGTTCCCGCGTGTAAACATTCGACCCCGTCCCGCCGAGAAGATAGCCATGCCAGAGAAGAATTTTCATCGCTTCACAAGGACCGTTTTCCGTCGTCGGTGCAATCTGGAGTTTCGAAATTTCGATTCGAGAGCCTACGTTTCCACCCAGGTTTTGGCGTAGAGCAGGCCGTCGAGCAGTTGGCCGTCTTTGAGGACGTGATGGCGCATCGTGCCTTCCAACATGAAGCCGGACTTTTCCAATACCCGAGCCGAAGCGAGATTCGTGGCGAAGGGTTCGGCGAAAATCCTCAGCAAATCGAAGCGCCGCTGCATGGTGTCCACGTAAACGGGCACGGCTTGGCTCATGATCCCGCGTCCCCAGAATTCTTCGCCCAGCCAGTAGCCCAGTTCCGCGGTGCGGCGGTGTACGTCCACGCCCAGTTCCAGGCCAATCCCGCCGATGCACTCCGTGGACGTGCAAATGCCGAGCGCGGTCCCGGCCGGTGCGGCGGCGCTGCTTTCGATCCAAATTGCCGCATCTTTCTCGGTGTAAGGGTAGGGGAACCGGTCGCGCAAATTTTGCCAAATCTTGCGGTTGTTCGCATAACGCGCCAACGAAGCCGCGTCGGGCGGTCCGAGCGGTCTCAGGGTGTATTCCGCGAAGCTAAGCATCGGCCTTGGAGCTGGCGAAGGCCTCCACCGTCTTCAGGACGATGGCTTCGTCAGGTTGGAGGTTCTCGCGTTCCGCCAGCAAGCGCTCGGCCACTTTGCGATAGCCAGGCTTAAGGCCGTGCCGGCTTTCGAGCAGTTGCCGGGCGTAGCGAATGCTGCGGTCGATGAGCTTGAAGTTGTTGGCGCTCACGTAGGTCATGACGTTGTCCGCGTAGCGCCCTAACCGGCCCATCACCAGGGTGGAATGGGTGTTGAGCAGGAGCTTGAGCAGCAGATTTTCGCCAAAAAAGTCGATTTCCCGCGGAACGGGGATTTCCCAGGTCAATTCGCGAAACTTCCAGACGATGGCGCGATTGGTTCGCGAAACTTCGAAGGCGTGCTGAACGGCTCCGTTCAAGCGCCGGGCGCGTTTTTCGAGGATTTGCCGCGAAAAGTCGAATTTCAGCAAGGCCTCGGCGTTGGTGAGGCGCCGCAGCTCGCCCCACTCCAACGGCCGGGGATCGCGCGCCAGCAGGTTGCGCCAAGCCTCGGCAGCGTCGGTGGCGTCGGCGATTTTCAGGTAACAGAGCGAGGGTGGCTCGCGTTCGCCTTCGCGTTCGAAGGGGGTGAGGGTGAAGGTTGGCGAGCGCTCGGTGGTGTCCGTCAACACGGTGATGCCGTAGGGGCCGGGCTGGTAGAGCACGAACTCTCCCGCTTCGTAAGTTTCCGCCTCGGCGGAGATGAACTCGGCCAACCGGCTCCAATCCACCGTTTCCACGGCCCAATCGCGCCAAACCTGGAAATCTCGCCGCATCGCGCCCGGTTTTGCCGCGAATTTCATGGCAAAACCGATCGCGGCGGTCAACACGGTGCTGGCTTGCATGCGGGTGCTGCCGCTCAAGGCCATGGGGCCGGTGGCCAGGTTGATTTTGCGCACGGCGTCGTTTTCCAAGATGTTTCGCGATCGCTCCACGTTTTCGCGGAGAACCTCGTCGGGGTTGCAGTAGAGGAAAAATGGATGCTCGGCGGAGATCTGCGCCGCGGCTTCGGTTGCGCCGATGACGAACGGTGTTTCCCCGCCCTCGGTGGAAGCGATGAGCAGGTCGCCGTCGGAAAAATCGAGTTCGCGAAGCTGCCGTTCGCCGAAATCCGGCCGATCCTCGAATCGCTCGATGGCTCGAATCAACGCCGCGTCTCCGCCGGCCATGAATCCGACGGTGTTGGCCGCGTTGGCGCCGTCCAGCAACCCGCGCCGGGCGAAAATTTCGAGCGAAATCGACAATCGGCCGGTCGCGCCGCACCCGCAGAGAAAAATCCGGTTTCCGCGGTCGATCGTGGCCCGAATTGCCTCCGCCAACGGCTCAACGGCGCCGAATCGCTCGTCGAGAACGGCCAAGGCGTCGCGATCGACCTCGCGCAACGCGGAAACGGCGCGGGGCAGGTCGTCCTTGGCCCATTGGGACAGGTTGGTGGTCTTGGGATGCGGTCGCTCGGTGTCAAGCATTCCCAGCTGAAACCGGTCGGCGACGTCGAGGAAATTGGGCTCCGGCATTTTGTGGTGACGTTAGCCCGGATTGGCGGTTAAGCCAAGCCGCGCAGGCAAACGTTGTCGATAAGCCGCGTTTTGCCGAAAAAGACGGCTACGGCGACCAACACCTGATCGCCAATCCGCACGACTTCTTGCAGGTTTTCCGGGTCCACGATCTGCACGTAATCGATCCGCGCGCTGCGGGCGGTTTGGATGCGCGAGCGCACGACGGAGTCTACCGCGTCGGGGTCGCGTTCGCCGGCTTCGACATATTGGCGCGCCATTTCCAGCGATTCGCTCAGCACCCTGGCCTGGTTGCGTTCGCGCTTGGTCAGGTACTGGTTGCGCGAACTCATCGCCAAGCCATCGGACTCGCGCACGATCGGTCCGCTGAGGATTTCGATGGGAAAATCCAGGTCGCGCACCATGCGGCGGACGATCGAGAGCTGCTGAAAGTCCTTTTCGCCGAACACAGCTGCATCCGGCTGGACGATGTTGAACAGCTTGGCCACCACCGTGCAAACTCCGCCGAAAAAATGGGGCCGGCTCTTGCCGCAAAGGTTCTCCGAGAGCGAGTTTTCCACGATCTGGGTGGAAGCATCCTCGCGGTAGAGGCTGTCTTCCGGCGCGAACACCAAATCGACCCCCGCCGCGCGGCATTTTTCCAAATCGGCGTCGGTTTTGCGCGGATACGCGGTGAAATCCTCGTTGGGGGCGAACTGGGTGGGGTTGACGTAGATGCTAACCACCACCCTGGCCTTTTTGCCGCCCCAATCCCGAGCGATTTTCACCAGCGAGAGGTGTCCCTCGTGCAGCGCGCCCATCGTGGGGACAAATGCGACCGGCGTGGTGGCGGAATTCAGCTCGGCGCGAATTTGGTCGGAGGTGCGGCAGATGGTCATGGTTCGGCAATAACTCACATTCCGGCGAGAATTCCAGGCGCAGGAAGCCACGCGAGGGCGTCTTAGGTGCCGTAGTAGCCGTGGAAAAAGCGATCGTTGGCAGCGCGGATGAGTTCGTCGTCCTCAGAGCCGGCGCAATCGGGAAATGGTGCGTCGGTTTGGCTCATTGAGCACGCATCGCTCCAACCGCCTAGTCCTGGTGGCAGGGGCTGGGCACCACGCCAAGGCCAAATTTGCTCAGGAGCCCGGATTATTCGCCGCGATCCACTCTTCCAGGATCGGCTCTTCGCCTTGGGCCATTTTGGTCACCAATTCGATGGGAACCTCCAAAATGTCCGCCACCGTTTCGGCTTCAAAATCACGGGCCAGCATTTTGCGGGCGTTTTCCATCAGGGTTTCGGCTTTTCCGCGGGCTTCACCGCGTGCTTCGAGAATTTGGGCTCCATTCATGGCTACTTGTTTGACGGGTTGGTCGAGCGATTCAATCGCCTGGTTCAATGATTCGAGTTCTTCCTTGTTGCGCGTCTTTTGCGCGGCGTAGTTGAAGATTAACGCGAAAATATACTCGCTATCCTCCCGTTGCAACAACAGGGCCAATTCGGCCCCGCTTTCTCGCACCCAATCCGCCACGGTGTGCAAAATCGCCGCCTGCATCAGCTTCAAGCCCAACCGGGTCAAGGTGTGATCCGGCAATTCCTCATCCGGGGTGGTTTGTAGCGGGACCAGTTGGTAGCGGAACTTGGGCACATACTCGCGGATTTTTTCCCGGCTCTCTTCCGGAAATGCTGCCAGGTTCACCAAATCCTGAAACTCCAGTGGCGCGCTCCAGGGCTCGAGGCCCTGGTAAAGCACGACGCAGTAGATCACCGGCAGGTCGCTCTTGGGCTTACCTTCGTCCTCGCCCAGGATCTTAAGCAGCGCCGAACTCTGCATCGCCAGACAACGCAACGCCATCCACTTGTCCGGGCGGGTTTGGTGATCGAAGGAGAGCAGGACGTAGGTCTCATCCCCGCTTTTCGTTATCACTTTCCAGAGCAAATCCGAGGATTTGAAGCGTAGCCGGGGATCGACGAACAACCCGCGCACCAATTCCATCGGGGCGCCTTCCCAATCCAGGCTTTCGCTCAATTCGCTCAGAATCGTGGGCTGCAGGAAGCCGCGTGAGGCGTCTTCAATGCCGTAGTAGCCCTGGAAAAAGTGGTCGTTGGCGGCGCGGATGATATCCTCGTCTTCATCGCTGGCGCCTTCGGGAAATGGATTCGGTGCGTCGCGCACCATCCCTGTGGGCCTGCAAGGCGGCCACTCAGCCGAAGCAAATGGTCAGGAATCCGGATTATTCGCCCCGATCCACTCTTCCAGGATCGGCTCCTCGCCTTGGGCCATTTTGGTCACCAATTCGATGGGAACCTCCAAAATGTCCGCCACCGTTTCGGCTTCAAAATCACGGGCCAGCATTTTGCTTACGTTTTCGATCGACTTCCGGGCTTCTCCGCGGGCTTCAAGAATTTGGGCTCCATTCATAGCTGCTTTTTGGACGGGTTTGTCGAGCGATTCGATCGCTTGGTTTAGTTTTTCGAGCTCTTCTTCGTTGCGCGTCTTTTGCGCGGCGTAATTGAAGATCAACGCGAAAATATACTCGCTATCCTCCCGTTGCAACAACAGGGCCAAATCCGCCCCACTTTCTCGCACCCAATCGGCCACGGTGTGCAAAATCGCCGCCTGCATCAGCTTCAAACCCAGCCGGGTCAAGGTGTGATCCGGCAGGTCCTTGTCCGGCGTGGTTTGCAGCGGAACCAGTTGGTAGCGCAGCTTGGGCACATAATCGCAGATTTTCTCGCGACTCTGCTCCAGAAACGCTGCCAGGTTCACCAAATCCTGAAACTCCAGCGGCGCGCTCCAAGGCTCCAGGCCCTGATAAAGCACGACGCAGTAGATCACTGGCAGGTCGCTCTTGGGCTTGCCTTCATCCTCGCCCAGGATCTTGAGCAGCGCCAAACCTTGCATCACCAGACAACGTAGCGCCATCCACTTGTCCGGGCGGGTTTGGTGATCGAAGGAGAGCAAGACGTAGGTTTCATCTCCGTTTTTCGTCATCACTTTCCAGAGGAGATCCGACGATTTGAAGCGTAGCCTGGGATCGACGAACAAGCCGCGCACCAATTCCATCGGCGTGCCTTCCCAATCAAGGCTTTCGCTCAATTCGCGCAGAATCGTGGGCTGCAGGAAGCCGCGGGAGGCGTCTTCGATGCCGTAGTAGCCCTGGAAAAAGTGATCGTTGGCGGCGCGGATGAGTTCATCGTCCTCATCGTCGGCGCCTTCGGGAAATGGTACGTCGGTTTGGCTCATACGCACGCATCGCACCATCCCTGTGGACCTGCAAGACGGCCAACTCAACCGTTGCAACAACAGGGCCAAATCCGCTCGAAATGGTGGAAAGGACGAAAACGGGGCCGAAGACCCTCTTTCGACGTTTTAATCAGCCTCCTCCGCCGATGTATTCGGCAGAAACGCGGCCGATTTTGGCTTGTTGGCCCACCGGCGGCGCGTTGTCGATCACGTAGACGTCCTGGCTGGCGACGTCGAGTTTCTTGGTGTCCCACATCATCACCGAATCGTCGTTGCGGGCCTCTTCGGCGATGCCTTTTTCCGGCACGGACACGGCCAGATACTTGGGAACGTGGGCGGCGGCGCTGGCAACCAGAGCGTTGGCTTCCTTTTGCACGGAGGCAAAATCCACGCCGCTGACGGTTGGCACGGAGATGTTGCCGGAATAGCTGCTTTGCGTGGCGCGTTTGGTCGCCTCATACCAGCCGGCGTTGAGCGCGTCAATGCGTTGGGCCGCCGTTTTTTGAGCCTCGGCCACGGCTACGTTGCGATTTGCGATGACCGTTTCCAAATTGCTCTTCGCGGCTTCGGATTTCGACGCGGAGTAGGCTTTTTCCGCCTTTTGGACCTTGGAGGCGTGGCTGGTTTCAACCTTGGAAATTTGTTGCTGGACGCTGGTTTGCACCTGCGTCTTGCGATCCTGGTAAGCGGGCGCTAGCGCCGTGTTCACGTAGGTTCGCGAGGCCCGCTGCGAGGCGACCGAGCTTTGGCGGGGCGTTGCCTTGTAGGTGGCGAGAATTTTGATCAATCCCCCGAATTGGACGCCGGTTCCTTCGCCGGCAGCCGAGGTGTCCAGTTGGTTGAGGCCTTCACAGCCCGTGATTGCTCCTGCACCGCCCAAACCGGCGATGCGGATGAAGTTGTTTCGTTTCATTGCGTGGTGTTTGTGGTGTTTTAGGTTTCTAAAAATTAGAAAAGCGGCCGACAGAACCTGTCGACCGCTTCTGCTAAGAGAACTAGTAAAATTTCCAGGTTAGAAGGTCAACTGCGAACCGATACCAAAATAGAAGCCCGGTCCGCCCTCAATGTAGCCCGGTTGCACCATGGCGGCGCTGATGTTGACTCCGGCAGCACGCCATTGCAGGCCGTAGGAAAAGGGCAGCTTTTGGTCGAAGTCTTCGTCTTCGGTGCTGATTTCACCCACCAGGTAGAGGCGATAGGGCATTTGTAGCTCGGCGCCAAAATAACCCCGAAACGCGTCGTCCGGACCGTAGTCGTTTTCGTACCAGTTGGCGCGCAGACCGTAGTGCAGCCCCAGGGCTTTAAAAAAGCCGCTTTCGTCTCCGATACCGAAGCGATTGTAGGCTGCGGCGAAAACGCCGTTCTGCTGGAGGATATCGTCGCCATAGCGGCCGTAGTAGCCGATGGAGACTTGTGGAACCAGCCCGGCGTTCTTCATCAGACGCGCGCGAACGTAGGGCCCGATGGCAAACGGATCGGAGTCGACGTCAACGTAGTTGGCGACAACGCCGACTTCCAAAGCATCGGTCAGCCCGTAGGCCGCCAACCAGCCGTGAGCCAGGTTGTCGTTGTTCAGATCCGGTGCGAAGAAGCAGTACTGTGCGGTGAAGGCGCCTTGGGGAAGCGTGGCGGATGTTGGGTTGATGAACATCCCGGTTGGCCCCTCCAAGGTGATGAGTCCCCGGCCTGCTTCATAGGGTGCAGGGGCCTCTGTGGCGATTACTCCCTTGTCTGACTCAAAATCCCCGGCCAATGCTAGGCACGGAGCAAGAGCAGCAAGAATTAGAGAAAGGATGACCTTTCCCCCGGCTTTGTGCGACGTGAGATTTCTCATGGATGCGTTTAATGTATGCTAACATTCAGATTAGTCGAATATTTTTTATCTGTGAAAGGTCTTGGACGCAAAATAGAGGCCATCCTCCAGTTGCATCGAGGCCGGGCCCCAAAATCACGCCGGGTCAAAATTTCCGCCGTGCGAAGAAAAATCGCGAGTTTTTGCGGTTATTCGCTGATTTTCAGCGATTTACGGCGTTTCCAGACAAATTTGGCACGAATCATGGTAGGTAATGGGCCGAATCCCAACGTTTACCCAAAAATTCCCATCCATGACTTACAACTCCACCGAATTTCGCTTGCGTGAGGCTGTCGCCATCCGTTCTTTCGCGGATTCCGACTTTCGCCAGCAACTGTTGAGCGATCCGCAAGACGCGCTCGAATCGCTAACGGATGAGCCCATTTCGCGGCCGATCGACTTCCGTGTGATCGAAGACACCGAATTTCTCGTCAACTTGGTTATTCCACCCGCGCCGGAGGGCGAGCTGAGCGAAGAGGAACTCGAACTGGTTGCCGGAGGGGTGAACAACTTTGCCAGCGGCAAGGTTGCCGATCCCACGCTTCTCGGCCAAATTTCCAACTACGGGCACCCCGCCTTCAAAAACCTAGATACCCACAACCACAACTGCTAAAACCATGGCCGAAGTCACCGAATTCCAGCTTCGCGAAGCCGTCGCGATCAAATCCTACGCCGACCCGAAATTCCGCGAGCTCCTGCTCACCGATCCGCGCGCCGCGATCGAGAGCCTCGTTAAAGTCAGCCTGCCGGACAGTTTGAGCATCAACGTAGTGGAAGATACCGAAGCCAGCGTGACCCTGGTCATTCCGCCGGTGCCGACCGACGAGTTGGGCGAGGAAGACTTGGAAATGGTCGCCGGAGGCGTTCACAACCTCGCCACCGGAAAAATTGGCGATCCCGCCTTGGCCGCGCAAGCCGCCAAGTATCAAAATCCCGGGTTTCGCTTCCTGGATCAGCTTTGAGGAGCGGTTTTTCCGACTTTTTTTGCTCAACGCGCTAGGTCCAGCAACGATTGCGCGGCGCGAATTCGCGCGTCGAGGTTCGAATCATCGAGCATGCGCGTTAATTTCGGCGCTACGGAGACGGCTCTGGCGTCACCGGCGAATGTGGCTGCGTAGGTCCGGATGGCGGGATCGGTGGACTCCAAATTTTGGCTTAAGGCGGCCAAACCGGCTTCGTCGCCCAGGCTGGCCAGCGCGTGTTCCAGATAAGCGCGGACGATCGGCGACGGGGCGTCTTTGAGCCGGGCGCGAATGGGCTCAATGTCCTGCTTGCCGCCGATTCGCGCCAAAATCCACGCGGAAATCCGGATCGCGTCCGGATCGTCGCTGGAAGCCAGGTTTTCGCGCAAAAATTGCAACGCGCGCTTCTCTCCCTTCTTCCCCAATGCCGCCGCAGCCATGAGACGCAGCTTCACGTCCTCACCCTTTTCAAAAGCTCGCCGCATCGCCACGCCATCGCCGATTTCGTCGACTTTGAAGAGACTCTCCGCGGCGTGAATGTGGCCGAACGGATCGTCCCCGGCCAGGATTTCGAGCATGACCCGCGTTTTCTCGCGATCGCCGGCGCGAGCCAGTTCGCGGGAGATTCCGCACAACTGCCGGTCGTCAAAATCGCCCTCCAGCTTGGGCTCCAGGAAAGCGCGGACCTCTTTCCCCAGCCCGCCGATGGTCAGCCCCTCCGCAGCATGGATGGACGGCCAAAATTCGTCCGATCGCAACCCCGCGCGCAAAACCTGGATGCAGCGCTCGCGGGTGGCGTCGTCCAGGTTCAGCCGGGGCTCGCCAAACACCGAAAAAGGTGCGGAAAGCAGCAAAACACAGGAAAAAAGGAGGAGCGGAAAGGGGAGGGGGTTCGGGGCATTCTTCATCGCCACCATCATGCCCGGGTTACAGGCGCAAGCAAGCCAGCACATCGCCGGAAGGCCAGTAAAATGGTTACGTCCGCACCAAATACCCGCCGCTCTTTTCGTCCGCGGTCAGGTGGATGAGCCCGCGATCCTCCACCTCTTCCAGCAGCGCGTTGAACGAGCGAAAACCGTGGTAGCGCTCGTTAAATCCCGGCCGGCGCCGTTTGATGGCTTGTTTGACCATGGAACCCCAAATTCGATCCTCGCCATCGCGCTCTTGCAGCATGTTTTCGACCGTTTCCACCACCAGTTCGACGGCTTCGTCCTTTTTTTCCGCTTTGTCGGCGCCCCCGCCTTTGGGCGTCTTTTTCGGGGCGTTTTTGCGCGTTTTAGCCGGTTTTTGATCGCGAACCAGGTCGTCGTAGAAGATGAACTCGTCGCAACTGTTGACCAGCAATTCAGAGGTGGAGTGCTTGACCCCCACGCCGACGACGAGCTTGTTGTTTTCGCGCAATTTGCCGACCAGCGGCGAAAAATCCGAGTCGCCGCTTACCACCACAAAGGTATCGACGTGAGCCTTGGTGTAGCACAAATCCAGGGCATCGACCACCATGCGGATGTCCGCGGAATTTTTGCCGCTTTGGCGCACGTGCGGGATGTCGATGAGTTCGAAGGCGGCCTCGTGCATGCCGCGTTTGTAGGAGGAGTAGCGCGTCCAGTCGCAGTAGGCCTTTTTCACCACGATGTTGCCTTTCACCAGGAGGCGCTCGAGCACTCTTTCGATCTCAAATTGGGCGATTTTGGCTTCGGTGACGCCAATAGCGATGTTCTCGAAATCACAGAAAACGGCCATGCTTGAGGTTCCGATGCGGTCTGACATTTTTTTGTGCTGTGGGCGGTGAATGCGGGCCTATTTCCCGACGACGAAGGTGAGGAGCAGGGCCACGGTGGAATTGAGGATGAGCGCGACGAGCGTGAGTGAAGTCCACGATTCCCAGAAACGGCGGTGCTCGGCAAGGCCAAATTCCAGCGCGCTGGCGGATTTGGTCGCCACAAACTGGCCGCAGGCTTCCCCGAACGACCAGAGCTTGAGGGACGGGTGGATGGCCATGAGCCCGTTGATGATCAAGGCGCCGGCAATCGTGAAACGCGCTGCGGTGGCGAAGTCCGACAAGCCCTTGGTGATGGCTTGATAAGTCAAAATACCCGCCGTGGTCAACATGCCCGCCACGATGACGAAGCCGGACAGCGCCAGAAACGTGACCCACGGCCGGATTTTGCGCATCGTCTCAAGCATGTAGGGCGTGGCTTTCATGCTGTGATGAGAAATCCCACGATTCCACCGATGGCCAGCAGTGCAATGAAGGAGCCGCCCAGCAGCATCCAAACGCCTCGCAGATAGCCCAGGGCGAACTCCAAATCCTCCTCCTGGCGGCTTTTTTCCAGCGCTTCGGCAGCTTTCATGAGCCGATGCATTCGTACGGCCAGCGCCAAAAAGATGGTGATTCCCAACACGGCGGCCGCGATCTTTAGCCCCACGATCAACGTCCCCGCTTGCAACGTGGAGGGGTCGGTACCGCCGCCACCCGTCGTTTCCCGGCCAATGAGCGCGGCGATTCCCCAGCCCAGGCAGAGAGCAGCGCCCAAATATTGCAGGATGCTGGCGAAAATCAGCGACCGGTGGGTTTTCGCCAATTGGCCGGCGACATCCTCGGACACGCCACCGGCCGCCATCGGTTCGAGGTTGAGAGGAGCCGGTTTCGCCGCGTCACCGGCATCGTCGCCCACTTTGCGGGGCTCATCCTGACGCGGTTTGCGACGTACGACCTTTTTTTTGACCTGGACGCGACCTTTTCGAGCCATGGCGCTACTCGCTGAAGTAAAGGATGCGCCCGCAGTTTTCGCACATGGCCACCTCCTTGTCGGCCTTGGCCTTGATGACCGTGGCGCTGGTGACCTTCATGTGGCAGCCCTTGCATTGGCCGTTTTCCAGCGGCACCACCGCGGCGTCCGCTTTTTTGGCCAAAACGCGCTCGTAGTGCAACAAAAGCGAGTCATCCTCCACTTTGCCGATGTGCTCCGCCTTCTCCTTCTCCAAATCGGCTACGGCTGCCTCGTCATTTTTTTTGCGGTCGGATAGTTGGGCCACCTCGTGGTTCACGATTTCCTGGGTTTTGGCCAGATTCGCCTCACTTTCCTCCAAACGGGCCTTAATTTCCTCGGCGGTCTCCATCAACTCCAGCTCCTGGTCTTCCAGCTTCTTGACATCGGCCTGGTAGCGCTCCACTTCGTGGTTTATTGCGCGAAATTCCTCGTTTTTCTTCGTTTCATACTGCTGGTGACGCAGTTTGCGGATCGTCTCTTGCCGGGTTTGCACGTCCAGCTCCAAATTTTTGATCGCCACGTCGTTGGCCTGCTTTTCAGCCTTGATTTTGTCCACTGCCGCCAAATCGGAGTTCAATCTCAATCGGGCGCGTTCGGCGAGTTTCGGCAGGTTGGACAATTCACGTTGGAGGGCGATGATCTTTTTGTCGCGATCCTGGATGACGAGAAGCGTTTCGATGTCGGCTAGCATGAGGTTGAACGGATGACACACATGTTAACGACTTCTTAGCTCGTGGCAATGAGGCAGTGCGGGAAAGGTGCACAAATTGCGAGAGGTTCGTTCGTTAGGAAACTCCGATTTGAAAGCGGCCCTTGGCCTCGCGGAAGCGGCCGGCTTGGCGTTTTTCGAAGATTCCCGCGCGCCTTTCGTCCAAATTGCCACGGTTTCGCGGAATGTCAGGGCTTGCGGCTAAATCGCCGATTTTCCCCCATCATGCAGCCATTCGTGCGCTGGCTCCGGATTAGCCTCTATTTCCTGCCCCTCGCCCTCGTCCTCCTGGCCTACTACTGGTTTGTGCTTCTTCCGGGCTGGCGCCGTTTTGCAGCGCCTGCAATGGCAGCATCCTGGCCAGCATGGCGCGGACCGAGCGTAAACCCGTGGACCCGGATTCCATCACTTTCGCCATCACCACCACGCCCATCGGAATCGATCCGCTGACCCGGCAGGACCCCATTTCCGAGGAAATCGAGAGCCTGCTTCCCAGTTCGATCGCCTTTTGGGACGGACACCGCAGATGGAGCTGGAGGGGCGTCTGGCGGAAAGTTGGAGTTTTGGGGCGCAGGCACGCTATTTTTTCGACGGGGAGGAGGCGGGGACGCAGGCGTGGGAGGCGCTGGAGGGAGCCAAGGATCGCTGGGCCGGCTGGGGAGTGACCGCCACGAATCGCGCGGAAGCGGACGAAATTTGGGTTGAATTCAACGCGGCTCGCACCACCGCGCCGGACGAGATTTTGGCGTTGTTTCCTGAGGAAGGCCGCGCGGAGCCGGTGAAGTGGGAGTTGCAGACCAGCGATGCCGCCGGAGAGACGGTTCGCAACTATGCGGACACGGCGCTGGAAGGCGGGCAAATCCGCTACCTATGGTCGGACGGCGCTGGCAAGGCGGAATTCTACACGATCGGCAAGACGGAGCGGTTTCGGCGGGAAGTGACGCTGTTTTACGAGTCTAACGAGCATCTTAGGCCGCGGTTGAAGGAAACCGGGCCACAGCCCTACCTTTTTACCCCTAACATGACGCTAAATCTGCGCAACGGCGTGCGTTGGCACGATGGCAAGCCGTTTACCGTGGATGATGTGCTGCACAGCCTGAGCATGGCGCTGGACAGCCAATCGCAGCCGGAAGTTGCCTCCGCCATGGAGAGCTTCGAGCGGCTGGAACCGCGCCGCCCGCTTTCGCTAAGGGTCCATTTTCGCGAAATGTTAGGGCGCCCGCTGGAGATGTGGGAGCAGTTGCCCATTTTGCCCGCCCACGCCGTGCATTTCTACGTGCCGGGCGAACGCGGGTTGCCGCCGTTGATCGGCACCGGACCGTTCCAAATTGCGCGTTGGGAGCCGGAGCAGCCAATCGTCCTGACGCGCAACGACGACTATTTTCGCGGTCGGCCGGAAAATCAGCGCCTCATCTACGAGCGCGTGTTGGAAGCGCGGATGCGGCGGATTTTGTTCCAAATCAACTCCATCGACAGCTACGAGGCCAAACCAACCACCTACGCCAACCTGGAAAACCGGGAAAATTTCGACCTGGTGAAAAGCCCGCCGGTCACGCTCACCTACATCGGCTGGAACCTGGGAAAGGACGTGTTTGCCGATCCCCGGGTGCGGCGTGCCTTGGCCATGGCCATCGACTCGCAGGCGCTGATCGATGAGTTGCTGGGCGGCAACGGCGAAATGGTGGACCGGCTCTTTCATCCCGGCGCTGGCGTGGAAGGGACCCTCCAACCGCTGGCCTACGATCCCGCGGAGGCGCTGAATTTGCTGGAAAAAGCCGGCTGGAGCAACGTCCGCTACGGAGCGCGGCACAAAGACCGCGTTCCGCTAACCTTTAAGCTAACCGTCGTTGGCGGCGATGATTTGCAGCGCAGCCTGGCCCGCGCGCTCGTCAGCCAATGGCGGCGGATTGGCGACAAGGTGGGCGCGCAAGTGCAGCTTCACATCGCCTCCTACGCGGAAATCTCTAAACTGCGCCACGGCAACGCGGATTTCGACGCTGTGCTCATGAACGAGCCGCTAAGCTGGCATTTCGATCGATTCGGCAACTGGCATTCCAGCCAAATCGGCCCCGGCCGTGGAAATTTCACCCGGTTGCAGGACGAGAAGCTGGACGGCATTTTAGCCCAACTGCGGCTAAGACCGGAAGATCCCCAAAAACTCGCCACCGACCTCCAGGACCGCTTGTTTGAGCTGCAACCGCTCTGCCCGCTGTTTTTGCGCGGATCTGCCCGCGTTTTTCAGCGCGGCCGCGCCATCGTGATCGACAAAACCGGGCGCCAAGGCCCTGACACCCGCGCCGTGGGCGAAAACCAGGTTTCCTTGACCCACGATTTGGCTTGGTGGGCCAAACGGAGGGATGGCGGCGGCGGAATGGGAAAAGAAGAGGCTCCGTTCACGTCCACTTTTCATCCATCATCCCTCATCCTGCCCCGACCGCAATGATTCCCGTGCTCGGCCGCAATTTCGCGTTTGCCGCGGGCAGGTTGCTCTTGCTCAGCGTGCTGATTTTCGTGATTTTAAGCAGTGAAGGCACTTATGACACGAACCTGAGTTTTGTGGCGTTTTTCAGGGCAATGTTCAGCGGCCGGCTGATGAGCGATCCCGCATTGACGGGCATGACGCCACTGCTGCCGGCGTTTTTTTATAGCATCACCATCCTCTCTCTGGCATTGATCTTAAGCTACGGATTTGGCGCGCCGCTGGGCATCGTGTTAGGACGTTACCGCATGATCTGGACGCAAATTCTCGGTCACAGTTTTATTAGCATAGCCCTGGCCATTCCGGCGTTTTGGGTGGCCTACGTGGTGTTATACTACACCATCACCGGGCTGGGCATCTACATTGGCGGGGAGGCAACGCAGGTGGAGAGAATCAGCACCACCTACATCGGCAAATGCCTGCTGCTGGCCATCCCCCTCTCGCTATCCGGCATCGCCATCGTTGCGCGTCAGGTTTCGCAAACGCTGGTGAGCGCGTTTCCGGAAGAATCGCTCAAATCCTCCCGCTCGCTGGGCATCACCCAGCGCATGATTTTCGATACCGTGATGATTTCGGTCATTTGGCGCCCGTTGCTGCGATCGTTCCCATTTTTGCTCTCCCTGTTCCTCAGCGTCCTCATCGTCATCGAAACCGCGTTCTTCGTGCCGGGATTTGGCTACGCTGTCTACGAAGCCGCGCAACAGAGCGATCTTCAGCGCCTGGCGGTATTGAGCTTGTGGATTACCACCGCCTTGTTGGCCGCCAATTTGTTGGTGGATATCGTTACGGAAATCATCGATGCGGGGCATCCCGCCGCGCCGGAAATCGACTGAAATGAAAATCTGGCTTTTTCTCGCTTTTTTGCTGCTAAATCCGGTTTTTCCGGGTTCGGCCGCTGTTGCCGCGGAATCGCCGCCATCACCTCAGCAAGCGCAAATCATCGCCGCCAAACAACACGCGCGGGATCAGGTAACGCACGCCATTCCGCCAACGATCGGGACGAGCCTGGCCGCGGCGTTCATCACTTACGCACTGGCGGTCGCCACGGCCTTCAGCATCCTCTACTTCGGCTCGTGGACCAAGCTGATTTTGCGCGAGCTTCTCCACACCCTAGCTTGTATTTCCCCGCTCATTTTGCTGCTGGTTATCTATGCAACGCGAGAAGCCACCCATCCCGCGTTTTTGGTCATTGTGTTAGCCTTATCGATCTATCCGCTGATCGGGCGCCAGCTCTTGGTGCGCGTTACGGAAGCGGCTGAAGAATTTCAGTTTATGCAGGCCAGGATATTAGGTCACGGGCCGATCGGCGTCTTTTTTGATTACGCCTGGCCCAAGTTTTTGCCGCTCACCTTGCCATTTTTCTTTCTGGGCTTCATCTACAGCCTGCTCATGGAATCCATGCTCAGTTCCCTGGGGCTTATGCCCCTGCCCATGGGCTACACGTGGGGCAGTCTCATCCATTTGGGCGCCGACCAAATGCTTGACGATCCCTGGCAAGTGATCTACGCCGGTTATGCCATTATCCTCGCCAGTCTCATCGCTTATCTTTGCGTCCCCATCCTCGATCGCCTGCTATCTATCCCCAAAAGCCGCCCAGCCTGAAATATGTCCGCCATTCAATCCATTTTGAGCGTAAACGGCCTCAAGCTTAGCCTGTCCGCCACCTCGCTCATCAAGAAACCCCGGCAAATTCTCGACGGCGTCTCGTTTGAAATCCCGCGCGGCCGTTCGCTTGCGATTCTCGGCCGGACGGCGAGCGGAAAATCGCTCTTGCTGCGGGCCATGACCCGGTTTTTTCACCAAATCCCCGTGCGCGACGTCGAGGGCGAGGTGTGGTTTGAAGGCAAGAACCTGCTGCGCACCTCCCAAGGCCGACTCCTGCGCATCCGCGGCTCGCAAATCGCCTACGTCCTGCAAAACGCGCACCTGCTCTTCAATCCGCGGCTCACGATCCACCAGCACTTCGAGATTTTGCTCAAATTCAACCGCCCCAAGCTCGCCAACCGCACCCGGCACGCCATCGACCAACTCTACAAGGTCGGCATCGTCGATCCGGAGAGCCTCATCGAGGAGCGCTGTTTTCCCGTGGAACTCGACGCCGCAACCCGCCAGCTGGTCATGATCGCCTCCGCGCTGGCCTGCGATCCGCGCGTGTTGATCCTGGACGAGCCGACCGCCGAGTTCGACAGCGGCACCGTCGCCCACCTCATCCAGTTGCTGGAGGATGCCAAGCAGGACCACGGCCTAACCGTCTTGTTCGCCACCGGCCGGGTGCGCCGCGCCGAACAGTTTGGCGACCGCATCGCGATTCTGGACCGTGGCCTCTTGGTCGAGTCCGCGGCGCCGAAGCAACTGTTTGAAGCCGCGGAAAAAGATGCGACGCGCGCTTTTGTGGACGGCACGTTGCTGGCCGGTCACGAGCGCGAACGGCTCGTGGCGCATCACTATCATTGACCGAATTATGGCTGAATTTCCCAAGTTATTCGTCTTCGACCTCGATTTCACGCTCTGGGATTGCGGCGGGCGCTGGATCGACCGCACGCAATGGCCGTTTCGCCGGGAAGGGGAGGGGATTTACGACCGCGCCGGGGCCGAATTTCGGCTCTACACCGAGGTTCGCGAGATTTTGCGCGAATTGGCGGATGCCGGCGCGAACATGGCGCTGGCATCCCGCACGACGCGGTCGGAATGGGCCGAGTGGCTGCTGGACGCCTGGGATTTGCACGGTCATTTTGCGTTTCGCGAGATTTATCCCGGCAGTAAGGTGCGCCACTTCGAAAATCTGCGCGACGCCTCGGAACTGGCGTTTGAAGAGATTATTTTTTTCGACGACGAAGAGCGCAACATCGCGGAAGTCGGCGAACTGGGAGTCACCGCGGTGCACGTCAGCAATGGGCTGGACCGGGCGACGTTCGAGCGAGGTTTGGCGGCGTTTCGAAGTGCGAACGGGTAAGCGGTAGGGCGTTGGTCCGCGTTTGGACGGTCAATTCGACAACCACGGCCCCAGATCCTTCTTTGCGTCGTCCGTGGCGTCGATCCAGAATCTGCGAGCGGCGAGCAACACTTTTTGGGAGCCATCCGCGCAGTGGACGCGCAATCGCAGCGGCGAGTGACCCCGGTGGCGTTCGGCGATGGCCCTGATCCGCTCCAGGTCGTTCACGCCATCGGTTTGTGTATCGATAACCAATTCCAGGGGTTCGATCGGCGTTTCCACGCGCTCCTTTTCAAACTCAGCCGGATCGAATGGAATCGCCTCCAGCAGCGTGATTTCCTGCGGGTTGAGCCGGCGAACCTCGTTGCGCCGGTCGAACTCGATGTTGCCTTTGATGACAACCACGTTGCCCTTTTGCAGGACCTCGCCGCAGGCGTTGTAGGTTTCGTTCCACACCGGGATTTCCACCGCGCCGGTAAAATCTTCGACCATTAATATAGCAAACGGTTTGCCGTCTTTTTTGGCGTATTTAACCGCGGCTTCATTGATAAGCCCGGCAAATTTCACCGGCGCGCGGCTTTCCGGCAAATTGGGGATCTCGCGAAATTTCTTGAATTTGCCGACCTTGAAGGATTTGCGATAGAGATCGAGCGGATGGCCGGTTACATAGAAGCCAAGCAGGTCTTTTTCCGCGATCAGGCGCTCGTCTTGGGGCCATTCTTCGATCTGTTCGGTTCCCGGGCCTTGAGGAGCGGCGGCTTCCGTCATTTCATCCAGTTCAAAGAGCGAACCCTGGCCTGCCTTGATGTCTTTTTGAGCGGCGGCGGCGGAGGCGACCACTTGATCCAGCCGGTGATGCATGGCCGCGCGTTTTTCGCCGGTGAAGTCAAATGCGCCGCAACGAACGAGGCTTTCCAGGATTTTTTTGTTCACTGACTTGGAATCCAGGCGGTTGCTGAATTCTTCCAGGTTTTTGAACGCGCCGCCCGCGTCTCGCTCCTTTACCGCCAGCTCCATCGCGGCTTCGCCAACGTTTTTGATGGCGGCGATTCCAAACCGGATCGCTCGCTTTGGTTGGCCCCACTCATCCACGCCGGGTTCCGGGGCAAATTTGAGCCGGCTCAGGTTCACGTCCGGCGGCAAGATCTCGATTCCCATCTTCTGGCATTCCGCGACGAAAACGGAGATTTTTTCGGTGTTGTTGATCTCGTTGGATAATAGCCCGGCCATGAATTCGATCGGATAATTCGCCTTGAGATAAGCAGTTTGATAGCTCACCAAACCGTAGGCCGCGGAATGCGATTTATTGAAGCCGTATTTCGCGAATTCCTGAAGAATATCGAAAATCTGGTTGGCGAGTTTTTCTTCGATTCCGTTCACCTCCTTACATCCGGCAACAAACTTGACCCGCTCTTGTTCCATGATTTCCACCTTCTTTTTGCCCATGGCGCGGCGGAGCAAATCCGCCTGTCCCAAACTATATCCGGCCAAGACGTTGGCGCACCGTTGGACTTGCTCCTGGTAGATCAAAATGCCGTAAGTTTCCTTGGCTATCTCCTCAAACAAGGGGTGCGGATAGTCGACCCGCTCTTTGCCCTTCTTTCGCGCAATATAACTCGGGATAAAATCCATCGGTCCCGGCCGGTATAGCGCGATAAGCGCGATAATGTCGTCGATGGAGCTAACGTCGAATTGCTTGCACAAATTCACCATGCCGCCGGATTCCAACTGAAACACGCCACAGGTTTCGCCGCGGTTCAAGAGGTCGAATGTAGCCCGATCATCCAAGGGAATGTCCGCGATCTCAAAATCCGGCGTATGCAACCGGATCAAATCGACGGCATCCTTGATGACCGTCAGGTTTTTGAGGCCCAGGAAGTCCATTTTCAGCATCCCCAGGTCCGTCAGCGGACTCATCGCGTATTGCGTGGTAATTTCTCCTTCCTTGGCGCGAGTCAGGGCCAACAACTCGGTCAAATCGCGATCGCCAATGACAACACCGGCCGCGTGCACGCCCGTTCCTCGCGTGAGCCCTTCCAACGATGTCGCGTAGTCCCACAACTGCTTGGTCGCCTGCTCGGTTTTCAACGCTTCCTTTAGTTCCGGGCTCTTTTGGCGCGCCTCGGCCAAATTGATGTTCAACTCGTTGGGAATCATCTTTGCCAGGCGGTCGGAATCGGTGAAGCTCCAGCCTAGCACCCGGCCAACGTCGCGGACCACGCTTTTTGCGCCGAGCGTGCCAAAGGTGATGATGTGGGAGACGCAGCGCTCGCCGTATTTTTTGCGCACGTAGTCGATCACCTCATGCCGGCGGGTCGGGCAAAAATCGACGTCCACATCAGGCGGCGAAACTCGCTCGGGATTGAGGAAACGCTCGAAAATCAGTCCAAAACGAATCGGGCAAATATCGGTAATCTCCAGACAATAGGCCACCAGGCTCCCGGCTGCCGATCCGCGCCCCGGACCAACCGGAATTCCGTGATCCTTGGCCCACTTGATGAAGTCCCAGACGATGAGGAAGTAGGATACGAACCCCATCCTCTCCATGATCCCAATTTCGTAGTCCAAGCGTTCTTGCAAGTCGTCGTCCACATCCTCGCCGTAGCGCTCGACTAACCCCTTCTGACAAATGCGCCGGAAGTATTCTTCCCGCGGGCTCCCATCCGGCGCGTCGAACTGCGGATATTTCTCCGTGCTGGTCGCATCCAGGGAAATCTCCAGATCGCACATATCTGCGATGAGCCGCGAATTCGTCACCGCCTCGGGATAGTCCTTAAATGTCTCCCGCATCTCCTCCTCGCTCTTGAAATAGACCTCTTCGGAGTAAGTCATCCGGTTCTGGTCCATTTCCAGGCGGTTGGTGCCGATGCAAATTAAGATATCGTGCGCCTTGTGATGGGCCCGGGTCAAAAAATGGCAATCATTTGCCGCCACCAGCTTCAAATCAAACTCCTCGGCAAACTTTACCAACTGCGCCGTGGATTTGTGCTGCGCTTCCATTCCATGATCGTGGATTTCCAGGAAAAACCGCTCTTTTCCAAAGATATCAACGAAGGATTGCACGCTCTTCCGCGCCTCCTCAATCATATCATCCTGGATAAACTGATTGATCTCTCCGGTGATACAACCGCTCAAGACAATGAGCCCTTCGCTGTACTTTGCCAGCGTCTCCTTATCGACCCGCGGCTTATAGTAAAAGCCCTCCAGATGCGCGACGGAAACCAGCTTCGAGAGGTTTTCGAATCCTTTCGCGTTTTGCGCCAACACGGTGAGGTGCGAATTGCGGCGTTGGCCGACTTTTTTCGATTTTTGCGTCAACGGCACACCAGGCGGGGTCAGGTAAATCTCGCAACCAATGATCGGCTTGATCCCGTTTTTCTTGGCAGCCTGATAAAACTCGATCGCCCCGTAAAGATTGCCGTGATCGGTCATGGCCACCGCCGGCATGCGGTATTCCCTGGCTTTTGCCATCAAATCCTTGATCCGAATGGCTCCATCCAGCGTCGAATACTCGGTATGCAGGTGCAGGTGCACGAATTGGGCGTCCAATTCGGCTTCGGAATCGGGTTGGTGCGGAGAAGCGTCGTCAGCCATAACAAAGCCATAAATCGGTTGGCGAGATAGCGCCACCAAAACATTTAATTTGTCCAAAAATTTTCGGTTTTCGTGACAAAATGGCGCACGTGCTCCCTACCAACTTCTTTGCGTCGATTTCCACTGCGATCAGTAGCTCCACCTGCCGCCTACGGTGGAGATCACCGGGAGCGTGCCGCGCCAACACTCGGAGTAGTCCGTTTTGCCGATCGCGCCTTTCATTTTTGTGCCCGTGGCGCGCCGCCAGGCTGCCGAAAAGGCCTCAGCCGTGTGGCAACCCCAGCTTTGCACTTTGGCGCCGCGCACAAAGAGGCCCCGCTTTAGCTTGGGGAGGTCATCCACGTGCAGAAAGACCTTGCTGGCGCCCATCACCTCGCCGCTGTAATCGAAGGTGAAGCAAAATTTGTTGGAGTGGCCAAAGTAGTCGAAGCTGGCAATCTTCATCCGCCGCCGGTCGATGCCGTAGCCGCCGTTGTTGAGGTAGTCGATGAGTTGATTGGTCTGGGTGAACCAAATAAGCTTGCAACGCACGGTGTTTTTATCGCGAACCGAGACGACCTGGCTCACGCGGTCCACCCCGTCCTCCTTGCTGCGGTCCACGTAGGCGGGTTTGTAGACGAGCCAGGTGATTTGGCCGTCGATGCCCTTTTCTTTGCGAATTTGCTCCATGCGCAGCCTTGCCGCCCGCACGAAGTTGCCCCACCAGCGGTCGTGGCGGGCCGCTTCCATCCGCAGGTTCTCCCATTCGCGCAGGGATGGGCCTCCGCTCACGATGATGTGCTCGCCATCGGGCAAACTACCGCCGCCGCGGAGGCTGGGCAGCGCCAATGAGGTGGCTGTGCCGGCGAAAAGCAGGGAAAATAGGGCGAAAACGAGTCTTCGAGGCATGGGTCGCGGTTTTTGGGTCGAAGGTGAGGTTGAGCGTGGTATTTTGTCAGAGCCGGGGGCGGGACTCAAGGGCAAAGACGCGAAAACGCGAAAACCGCGAATTAGGTGCCGCGGCGCGAGGGGCCTCGCTCGCGACCGCGCTCCGTCCGTTTTCAGTTGCCTGCGCCCCGTCAGTCTCTAATTTGGCGGATTCAAGCCAGCGAGACCTCATGATTCCGCCTCGACAGCCGCAACGGCGTTTTGCGCTGAAATTCTCCTTCGGCGCGTTCGCCTGCGTTCCCCTCCTCCTTGGCGCCGAAGCCAACTACCTGCGCGACATCAAGCCGCTGCTGGAGCACAAGTGCTACGCCTGCCACGGCGCTTTGAAGCAAAAGGGCGGGCTGAGGCTGGATACGGCCGTGTTTCTGCGTCAGGGCGGAAAAAGCGGGCCCGGGCTGCAACACATCCTCGCTCGGGTTAACGCGGAAGATGAGAATGAACGCATGCCGCGGGAAGCATCGCCGCTGACGGCGGAAGAGGTGGCTTTGTTAGAGTCGTGGATCGCCGTCGGAGCGCCCGCGCCGGAGGATGAGGCCGCGATGGACGATCCGCGGGCGCATTGGTCTTACCAGACGCCCAAACGTCCGCCGGTTCCGGAAAACGGTTTCGAAAATCCGATCGACGCGTTCCTGGGCGCCGAGCGCGAAAAGCGCGGCATCGCCGAGATTGCGCCGGAAGCTCCGCGTTCCCTGCTTTTGCGCCGCGTTTACCTGGATTTGATCGGGATTCCGCCGAACGCCGCCCAGCTGGCCGCGTTTTTGGCTGACGAATCGCCCGAAGCCTACGAAACAGCCGTCGATGAGCTGCTCGCCAGCCCGATGCACGGCGAACGCTGGGGCCGGCACTGGATGGACGTGTGGCGCTACAGCGATTGGTACGGCCGGCGCGCGCAAAACGAGATTCGTTACAGTGTCAGGCACATTTGGCGCTGGCGGGACTGGATCGTGGAATCGCTGAACGCGGACAAGGGCTACGACCGCATGGTGCTCGAAATGCTCGCCGGCGATGAGTTGGCGCCGGACGATCCCGGCGCGTTGGCGGCGACCGGTTACCTGGGGCGCAACTGGTACAAGTTTAACCGCAATGTTTGGATGTTCGACACGGTGGAAACGACCTCGCAGGCGTTGCTGGGGCTGACGATGCGTTGCGCGCGTTGCCACGACCACAAGTACGACCCCGTTTCGCAGGAGGACTACTACCGCTTCCGCGCGTTTTTCGAGCCGCACGGCGTCCGGACTGATGCGCTGGAATTTTCCACGGCAACCGTCAAGGACAACAACAGCGCCGAGGTGCTGAAGGAGGGCCTTTCGCGGGTGTTCGACCGCAACCTGGACGCGCCGACCTACCGGTTCGAACGCGGCGACGACCGGCGTCCTGACAAAACCAAAACTCTCGCGCCCGGTGTTCCCGCGGCGTTGGGCGGGGAGGCGAGGATTGAGCCCGTCCGATTGCCGCCGGACGCGTTTTATCCGGCGTTGCGGCCGGAAATTCTGGCGGGGCGCATCGCCAAGGCGGAGGAAGCCGCGAAAGAGGCCCGGGCGGCCATCGCAACGGCCAAAACGGCGCTGGAAAAGGCCAAAAATCGTCTGAAATCGCCGCCTGAGCCCCAACCGAGCCGGGTTCTCTGGGCTGACGACTTCAACGAAGCCACGGACGCCTGGAAACCGGTCAGCGGCGCCTGGAAGTTCGCCGATGGCCTGCTGCGCCAGGATCAAGTCACCAGCTTCGCGACGATCGTTCGCCAGGAAGTCATGCCGCGCGATTTTCGCCTGCGCTACCGCTACCGCGCGTTGAAACCGGGGGTTTATCGCAGCATCGGCGTTAGCTTCGATTTCGTGGACAAGGGCCACTCGCAGGACGTTTACACCAGCACCGGCGATTCCCGGCAAAGCATCCAGGCATTCCACCGCGTGGGCGGCAAAAATGCCTATCCCAAAAGCGGGATCGTTCCGGTTAGTTTGTCGGTTAACGCGGTGACCACGGTCGAAATCGAGGTGCGCGGCCAATCGCTCAAAATCTGGCTCAACGGCGAGCAGAAGCACGATTACGTGATGCCGGTGGCGCGGCGCGAGGGCAAGTTGGCGCTTTGGGTTCACAGCGGCGCTGGGGAGTTTTTGGACATCGAGGCGCGCTCCTTGCCGACAACGCGGGAGATGCTGCTGGAGGACGTCCAGAGGGCGGAAGAAACCCACGTTGCGGCAAAAATTCTGGCCGATTCCGCGCAATTGAAGGTGGAAGCCATCCGGGCGCGGGCCGAGGCCGAACGCGCGCGCCTAACCAACCCAAAACCGGCCAACGCGGCTGAGCTTGCAAGGAAGGCGGCGCGGGTCGAGGCGTTGCTGAAGGCTCAGGAAGCGCGGTTGGCGGATTTGCGCGCGAAAGCCCGGTTGGAGCGCGTGAAACTCGCAAAATCGCGGTTTTCCGCCGAAGCGTCGGCCGATCTTGAGGCCGAAGCCAAAGCCGCGCTGACCGCGGCGGGCCAGCAACTGAAAAAGGCGCAAGCCGCGGCCGAAAATCCCGGCGAAACCTACGAACCGCTCGGCGATTTGCACCCGCAAACCAGCACCGGGCGCCGTCTGGCTTTGGCGAGGTGGGTCGTTAGGCCGGAAAATCCGCGAACGGCGCGGGTGGCCGTCAATCACCTGTGGTTGCGGCATTTTGGGGCGCCGCTGGTGGCTTCGGTCGCGAATTTTGGCCCCGCCGGGACGGACCCGACGCATCCCGAATTGCTCGACTGGTTGGCGGTGGAATTCGCGGAAAACGGCTGGAGCATGAAGCGCCTGCACCGGCTCATGGTGACCAGCCGCGCCTACCGGATGGCCAGCGCCGGCCCCGCGCCTGACGCCGATCCTGAGAACCGGTTTTACTGGCGGATGAACCCGCGCCGGATGGAAGCCGAGGCGGTTCGCGACGGCATCCTGGCGGTTTGCGGAAACCTGGATCGCGCCATGGGCGGGCCTGACCTGGATCCTGTGAAAAACCGCCAATCCAAGCGTCGCGGCCTCTATTTCCGCACCACGCCAGACCAGCAGGAATTGATGCTCTCCCTCTTCGACGCCGCGAATCCGAACGCGTGCTATCGCCGCGAAGAAAGCGTCACCCCGCAGCAGGCGCTGGCGCTTTCGAACAGCGGCCTGGCGCTCGATCAAGCGCGCCTTTTGGCGGCTGAGCTTGCTGGGGAGGCCGATTTCGCGGCCGCGGCGTTTTTGCGAATTTTGGGCCGGGAGCCGAACGCGGCCGAGCTAGCCTCCATGCGCCGGTTTTTGGCCGAAGGCGCGAAAAAACTCCCCGACGGCCCGCCGCTTCCCGGCAAGGGCGAGTCCACGGTTTCGCCCTCGCGCGAACCCCGGCAACGAGCGCGGGAAAACCTGGTTCACGTGCTCTTCAGCCACAATGATTTCGTGACGATCCGGTAGTGACGAAAGGGGCCAAAAGCACGAAAGGGACCGAAGGGACGATGCCTGCTTTTCTTGAGTTAGCACGTTTTTGCCCGAAAGTTCCTGCCAAGACACATCCATGAAAATCATCATCGTAGGCGCCGGCGAAGTGGGGCGGCATTTGGCCGAACACCTTTCCAACGAATCGCATCAAACCATCGTGGT
Source organism: Verrucomicrobiales bacterium (assembly GCA_965224535.1). Classification (GTDB taxonomy): domain Bacteria; phylum Verrucomicrobiota; class Verrucomicrobiia; order Verrucomicrobiales; family DEV007; genus JBCDHN01. The sequence continues at coordinate 17,185 of CBDCZR010000012.1, read as the reverse complement.
GGAGGCTGACGACGCCACGGCCACTGATTTGGCGTCGCTGGACGTCCGCGTCATCAACGGCAACGGCTCGTCGGTCGATACGCTGATGGAAGCCGGCGTGGACGACTGCGATCTGTTTCTGGCGCTAACCAGCAGCGCGGACGTGAACCTGGTTGCGTGCCGGGTGGCGCGGGAACTGGGCGCCAAGCGCGTGATTTGCCGGGCCCATCCGGCGGTGGAGCGCGAGGAGTGGCTTTTTGAGTACAAAAAGCACTTTGGGGTGGATTACCTCTTCAGCACCGAGCAACTCGCCGCCGTGCAATTGTCGAAATTTTTGCGCAACACGGAGTCGCTCTTCGTCGAGGAAATCGCGCGTGGGCACATTGAGGTGCAACAGATAAAAATTGCGCTCAACAGCCCTGGCGTGAACAAGCAATTGCTGGATTTGGATCTTCCGGCGCGGGTTCGCGTGGGCGCGATTCAGCGCAACGACGAAGCCATCATCCCGACGGCTTACGAGCAACTGCTGCCGGGCGATTTGGTGATGTTAGTGGGCGATCAGCGTCTGGTTCACGAGTGCGCCGGCAAGCTGGGTAAGGGGGTGAAGCACGATACGTTGAACGTGGTCATCTTTGGCGGCGGAGAATACGGCTACGCCTTGGCGCAAATCCTGCAAAGCTGGGCCTGCAAGGTGCGGATCATGGAAAACGACCCAAAACTTTGCGACGAACTGGCTGAAAAGCTGCACGGCGCCACCGTCCTGAACGTGGACGCCACCAAGCTCTCCGAACTGCGCGAGGAACGCGTCGGCCAGGTCGATTTTTTCGTGGCCACCACCGACAGCGACGAGGACAACGTCATGACCTGCCTGCAAGCGAAAAACCTGGGGGCGCAGGAGTGCCTCACGCTCATCCACCGCGCCGACTACGCCGACGCCATCAGCTCCTTCAGCGCCGGGGTCGGGATTCGCGCGGCGGTAAGCCCGCGGGAGGCTACGCGCGTGGAGTTGATGCGCTACGTGACCTCCGACGTCTACCACACCGTGCTAGAACTCAACCGCGCCGACATCGTGGAGGCGACGATTGGCGAAAAATGCTGCGTGGCCGGTCAAAAAGTGAGCGAGGTGGAGTGGCCGGACGGAAGCATCCTGGTGGGGCTGCTCCAAGGCGCCAACGCCACGATGCCCGCGGCCAGCGACACCATCAAAGCCGGCGACACCATTTACGCGATCGTGGCCGATGCGGCGAAAAAACGCTTCGTCAAGCTGCTCAAACGCAGGGTCAAGGATAAGCCGTCTGCGAAGACCGATCCGGCGGCGGAAGCGGAAAAATCGCCGGAGGAGGGCGAAAACGCGCAACCCGTGGCGGGATGAAGCAGGCGCGCCCCAAAAACTTCGCCGGTTTTGCCGCGTTTTGGCTGATTTTGCCGGGTTTGGCGAGTTTGGCGGGATTCGTGCAGGCCGAGGATTTGGACCCGTTCGCGCATCTCAGCGGCGCCGGGCGGGATGCGAAAAACCGCCTGACATTCAGCCAAACGCAGACTTGGGCGGAGCGTTACGCGCGACAAATCCACGTTCGGCCGCGATTTTTGGCGGGCTGGGAACGCGCCGTCGCCATTCCCGCGCCTCCGGCCAATGATTCGCCGCGAACTCGCGCGGAACTGGAATATTTGCGAAAAATCCAGGGCTCGCGCACCGAAGCGCAGGTCGCGGAAATCGTGGGCGAGATCGAGTTGCCCGGTTTCCGCCTGGGCCCGCACACTTGGCCAAATCTCGCCGACGCCGCCAGGCGCCCCCGAACCAAGCGCCTGCTGGAGGCCGCCAACCACGACCTCGCAATCGTCGTCTTCACCCTGAAAAAACGCTTCGACCGTGTCCGGCCTTCGTTTCTGGATTCGCGCATCAAGCCGGGCATCGCCATTCCTCCGCACCCGGCTTATGCCAGCGGTCACTCCACCCAGGCACACGCGCTGGCCTACCTGCTGCAGGAGCTGGATCCGGCCAACGCGGAGGCGATTCGCCGCGACGCCGCGCGCATCGGCAAAAATCGCGAACTGGCGGGAGTTCACTATCCCAGCGACACTGCGGCGGGCCGCCAAGTTGCCCGGCAACTCGTCGATCTTTTCCTGACAAACCGCGAATTCGCGGCCCTGCTGCGCGAAGCCCGGGCGGAGTGGCCCTAACCGTTGCCGCATCGCATGGATCAGCCCTCACCCATCCCAACTCCCCAGCCGCCTCCTCCGGCTAGCGCGCCATCCGCGCCGTGGGGATTTTGGGCAACGTTAGGCTTTGGCGCGATCGTCGCGATCGGCTGGATGGTGGCGCAATCGATGGTCTCCCTAGTCGTGATGGGCGTGGGTTTCGCCGTGGAGCCGGCCTTGGGCGCCAGCGCGCTTTACGATGGCGACCTTTTGGGCATGGCCACCATTGGCGCCGGGTTTGCCGCCATAGCCATCATCCTGTTCTTCGTCTGGGTTCGCAATCATCCGGCCTCCGCCTACCTGGCGCTCGGCGTTCCGCGGCGGTGGTGGTTGCACCTGGTTATCTGGTTTGCCGTGGTCTACGCGCTGTCGTTTTTGTACGGCCTTCTGGCGCCGATGTTCGACCAAGAGGAAATCCCGGAATTCATGCGCCAAGCCTATCACAGCACCGACTACATGATCCTGCTCTGGCTCGGCGTGGTGATCGCCGCGCCGCTTTTCGAAGAAATTTTCTTCCGCGGCTTTCTTTACGCCGGTTGGCGAAATTCGCCCCTGCGCTGGGTGGGCACGGCGATCCTGACCGCGGCGCTGTGGACCATCATCCACCGGCAGTACGGCTGGTTTGAGCTGAGCTGGATTTTCGTGCTCGGCATCTTGCTGGCCTTGGCGCGCGAATGGAGCCGCTCGCTCTGGATTCCCATCGCCATCCACGCCTTCAACAATCTGCTGGCGACGTTTGCGATGGAAGTGGAAATGGCGAAGGAGGCGATCGTTGGTGCGGCTGGCATTTGCCGGTTTTGGTGAAAAAAAGGCGAAATTTTCGGAAAAAAGCTTGCCAAGGCGGCGCGAACTGTGATTTTTTCACATTTACATGCCGCCTGACCTCAATCGCACACACCTGCACGTCCTCCAAATCCTCTGGGACGCCGGCCGCCCCCTCAAACCGGCTGAAATCGAGGAAAACTTCGATTGGCCGATCGAAAATGCGACCCTGCGTTCGACCCTGCGCGTGCTGATCGATCGCGGCCACGTGGAGCGCGAAAAACGCGGCAAAGCCTACCTTTACCGGCCAATTCGCGAAAAACGCAGCGCCCTCTCCGAACTTTTCTCCGGCCTGGCCGAGGTGTTTTCCGGCGGTTCCAAGGCCGGACTCCTCGCCCAGCTTTTGCAGGATGAATCGCTGACGCCGGCGGAAATTCGCGAACTCGAATCCATCGCCGCTCAGGCCGTGCCTGACAAACTCACCAAGCCTAACACCACCAAAAAATCCCGCTCATGAACTCCATGGACCCCACCTTTCTCGCCGTGCTTTTCGGCAAAGTCACCCTCCTGCTCGCCATTCCCCTCGTAGTCGCGGCCTCGTTCCGCCGAATCGAACCGCGTTGGCGCGTGCTGCTGGTTCGGGCCACGATTCTGGCTGTGCCCTGCGTTTTGGCAGCCGGTTTGCTGAAACCGCGGATTCACGTCCGGGCGTTCGCCGATCCGCCGGCCGCGCCGGTCTCGTTCGAGGCTGTCGCGACCGCTTCGACGGAAAAGGTGGCCCTGTTAGAGCCAAAATCTCAGGCGGCCGCGATTTCCGCGTCCAAGCCGGTTTCGTGGCGAATTTTGGCGCTGAGCCTCTGGTTTGGCGTGGGCGGAATTTTGGCCGTGCGGGAGTTGCTGCGCCTGCACCGGGCGATTCGCGGCTCATCCGCCTGGCAGGCGCCCCAAACCCAGATTCAGGCCGAATGGGACGGCGTTTGCGCGGATTTCGGCGTTCGTTCCACTCCCCTGCGCGTCGCTGCTTCGGACGGCTCGCCCTTCCTCACCCCGGGACCGCGAAGCACGCTGGTGATTCCGGCTTCACTCGAGGATTCGGCGCATTTCAGCCAGTTGCGCCACGTTTTCCGGCATGAAGCGGCGCACTTGCGCAATGGCGACGCGTTTTGGCTGCCGGCGGTTCGATTTCTCAGCATCGTGGTTTGGTTTCATCCGCTTGCCTGGTGGTTGGGTGCGCTGCATCTGAAAGCGTGCGAAGAGGCCGCGGATGCCGAGGCCGCGCGGCGGGGAGGGATCGAGCCGTATCGCGCGGCGCTGGCCCAGTTGGCGCTGAATTTGGCGCCTGTTAAGGCGCCGGCGGCCTCTTTCCTTCGCCTACCCAGTGTAGTCAGCCGCTTGCGCGCGATTTCCGCTCACGCCGGGCTCCGTCCGCCGAATCGGGGCCGCTCGCTCGGCGTCGGTTTGATTCTGGCGATCGCCGGCGCGCTGGTCGGAACTATGGGCCTAGCGCAGGATGAGGACGCGAACTCGCCCGCCGCGCTGTTGCGCAGCGTGGTCATCCCGGAAATCGAATTTCAGCGAACACCGCTCTCAGACGCGGTCGCGTTTCTCCAGGCCAAGTGCCAGCAAATCGATCCCGGCCGCAATCGCATCAACATCGTCGTCGATCCCAAGGTGAAGCCGGGCGAAATCAGCCTGAGACTCACCGATGTCCCGCTCGGCGTGGCGTTGGCCCAAGCCGCCCGGTTGGTGGGTGCGGAACTCCGGTTGGAGCAAGCCGCGGTGTTGATCGTCCCCGCCGTTGCCGGCCAAGACGCCGCAGACGCGGAATTGACGCCGGAGGAAGCCAAGGCGCTGGCCGCGCAGGAGCAAAAATTGAAGATTCGGGTCCCCTCGCTGGAATTTCACGACACGCCGCTGAAGCACGCGGTGGCGTTTCTCCGCCAACGCAGCGCCGAACTGAGCCCGGACAAAAAAGGGGTGAACATCGTCATTGATGCCTCCGTGGATGCGGAGGCCAAGATCACGCTGCGGCTGTCGAACGCGCCGTTGGCTGAGGCGCTGCGTTACGTCGCCTTGCTGGCCGGCGGGGAGCTGCAAAGGCAGCCACACACGCTGGTGATCCGCAAAAAGCCGGATGAAGCCGCGGTTGGCGAGAAATTGAAGCCGGCGCCGGATCCTGCCGCTGAAGGTGACGAGGCAACGGCCAAGCTCCTCAAGAGCATGGTCGTACCAGCCGTCGATTTCCAAAACGTGGCCTTCATCGACGCGATTCAGTTTCTCAGCATCAAGAGCGGAGAACTCGATCCCGCCGGCAAAGGAGTGAATTTCGTGATCGGCGGTGAGGGAACGGGCGCCGATGCCCGCATAACCTTGAAACTCAGCAACGTGCCCATGATCGAGGCGATCCGCTACACCACGGCGCTCGCCAACGCGCAATTTCAGGTGAAGCGCGGGATCGTCTTGATCCTGCCGGCCTCCAAATAGGCTCCGGAAAAACTGGCTGCGGCCAAAAAATTCACCACTGCTCCACCAAGCTGTTCAGCACCCCGCCCACGCGGCCGTAATTCTCGTCCGTAGCCTCAATTTGCTCGCGAAGCTCCACCACTTGCCCGGTAACCCGGTAGAGCCGGTGGGCCAGCAAGCGCGCGATTCGCAGGTTCAGCTCCGGATGATTGCGCAGGAACGCCTCCCCGTCCTCGGCCACGTAAAATTCGCAAGGTTCCAAGGCGACGACCGTTGCGGTGTGGGCGATGTCCAGCAGCACGGACACCTCGCCAAAAATCGATCCCGGCGATGCCGCCCGATTCACCTCGGTGTGCCGTTTGGAGATTTCCACGGCGCCTTTTTTGAGGATGTAGAGCACCCCATCCTTTTGATTTTCGCGGATGATTTCATCCCCGGTCTCAAATTTCCGAACCGGCAATTGGGAGCAAATATCTAGCGTCGACGATTTCATGCCCCGGGATTCTCACCACGCCGCGGCAGGATTGCAAGCCCGGCTTTTGCGTTGGATGCAAACCGTGTCGGTGGAATTTTTGTGAGGGGAGGGGAGCGATTGGGCGATTGGGCGCAGCAGGGTTGCATTTTCAGGACGACCTCCCATACTCCTCTCCATCCACAGCGCCGATTTCGCGCCACCCGCTCCATGAAATTCGCCGATCTCCATCGCACCTATCACCAGCCGTTCTTCGATTTGCTCAAACAAGCCCGCGCCGTTCACGAAGCGAATTGGCCGGAGAACGAGGTGCAACTTTGCACCCTGCTCAGCATCAAAACCGGCGGTTGCAGCGAGGATTGCTCCTACTGCGCCCAAAGTGCCCGCCACGATGCCGGCGTGGATTCCGAGCGGCTCATGGAGACGTGCGACATCCTGGAACGCGCCAAAACAGCCCGCGAAAACGGCTCGACGCGATTTTGCATGGGCGCGGCGTGGAAAGGGGTTCGCGACGGGAGCAAACGCTTCGGCCAAGTGCTGGAAATCGTGCGCGAGGTCGCCGATTTGGGTCTGGAGGTGTGCGTAACGCTGGGCGAACTGGGCGCGGAGGAGGCTCGCAAATTGAAGGAGGCCGGCGTCACCGCTTACAACCACAATGTGGACACCTCTCCGGAGCACTACCCAAACATCGTCAGCACACACACGTTTCAGGACCGGCTCAACACGATCCGCCACGTGCAAAATGCCGGGATGAGCGTCTGCTGTGGCGGCATCCTGGGTTTGGGCGAAACGGCCGACGACCGGTTGCGAATGCTGGAGGTGATCAGCGAATTTAACCCCCAACCTGAGAGCGTCCCCATCAACAGCCTCATGCCGATGCCCGGTACACCGCTGGAGGGCGCCGAGCCGGTGAGCAACTTCGATTTGGTTCGGATGATTGCCACCACGCGGATCGCCACTCCGCAGGCAAAAGTGCGCTTGTCCGCCGGACGAACCGGGATGAGCGAGGAATCCCAGGCGCTTTGCTTTTTCGCGGGAGCCAACTCCATTTTTTACGGTGAAAAGCTCCTCACCGCGGGTAACCCGGGAACGAAGCAGGATTTGAACCTGATCGCCAAGCTGGGCCTCCAGCCACAAGAGCCAAACCCGGATTTAGAGGCGCCGGAGGCAAATCAAACGCGCGAGCTGGAGCCGGCGCTGGCCTAGGAGGCTGGGAATCTGCCGGCTTTTCCCCGGGATGATCTTTACCGCGCAATTTCTCCTCGCCGGAGCGGCGGCGTTGCTGATCCCGTTGGTGATCCACCTGCTCAATCGCAGCCGGCACCGCAAAATCCAGTGGGGCGCGATGCACCTGCTCAATCGCGTGGTGCGCACCAACCAACGGCGGCTGTTGATCCAGCAGCTCATCCTGCTGGCGCTGCGTTGCGCCTTCCCAGTGGCGCTGGCCTTCGCGCTGGCGGGGCCGGTCCTGACAAAGCTCAATTTTTTGCCGGGCGACGCGCCGGGATCTACGGTGATTCTCGTAGATAACTCCTACTCGCTCGCTGCCGCCGCGCCTGAGGCGTCGGAACTTACCGCGTTCAAGGCCGTTTCGCGCGCGGTGGGCGAAATCCTCGAAACGCAGGCCGATGGCACCGAAATCGCGCTGGTTTCGATCGGCTCGCATCCGACGTTGGTCGAGCCGCCTACCCTGGATCGTCGTCAAGTCCGGCGGCGCTTTGAGGCGAACGTCCATCCGGATGCCAATCCGGCCAACATTCCCGCGGGGTTGGCATTTGCGGAGGAAATCCTGGCGAAATCGAGCCGGCCACGCAAAACCATCATCGTGGTTAGCGATTTTCAGGACGCGGATTGGCAAAGTCCGCCGGAAATCCAGGATGAGGACACGGCGCTGGCGTTTTACCGCGCGGGCGAGCCGCGCGAGGGCAATGTCGCGGTCGAAAATCTGCAACTTCCGCCCATCGCGCTGACCATCGGCCAGCAGATCGAGATTACCGCGACGATTCGCAATTTCGGCGCCGAACTGGCCGAAACGCCGGTTTTCCTGCGCGTCAATGGCGACCGCGTCGCCGCTTCCCAGGTCAATTTGCCGGCTAACGGATCGGCTGAGATCAGTTTCCAGCGTCACTTTGACGAACGCGGCTCGCACCTGGTGCAGATCGAGGTCGATGTCGTCGATCCGCTGCCGTTCGACAACCGCCAGGCCGCCGCGATCGAGGTTCCCGAGCAACTTCCGGTGCTGGTTGTCGATCCTACCGCGGGGGCTGAGCCGAATTTCCTCAAAGCTGCGTTGGCGCCGTTCGAACTCGACGGCACGGGGATCGAGGACCTGATCCGCGCCTCGTTCGTCCCGCCGGACGAGTTTGAGCCGGTGCAACTTTTCGGCAGCCGCGCGGTCATCCTAACAAACGTGCAAAACCTAACCGAGCCACAACTTAGCGCGCTCGACGAGTTCGTCCGCAACGGCGGCGGGTTGGTGGTTTTGCCAGGGCCGGAGACGAACCTTACCTGGTTCAATGAAAACCTGTTCCCCTCGCTCGCGCCCGGCGTTTCCTGGGAAAAGATCCTGCCCGAGCCTGACAAACCCACCAAAATTCTGCGCGAAACGTCGAATCATCCGGTTTTCGAGATTTTCAATGAGACGGACAACGGCGATCCCGCTACCGCGGCGATCCAAAGCTGGCTCGACGTCAAAACGGGCGAGGAAACGCAGATCCTCAGCCGTTTCGCGGACCACCCGTTCGTCGTCGAATCGGCTCACCACCCCGGCCGCGTCCTCATCGGCTCGACCGACGTTGCCAACCAATGGTCAGACATGGCGAACCACCCGTTTTTCGTCCCGCTGATGCAACGCCTGGTGGTCTACGCGGCGACGAACATGGTGCCGCCGCGCAACGTCACCGTAGGGCAGCCGCTGGTAGCTCTGCTGCATCCAAAAACCGCGGGCGAGACGCTGGAGCTGACCGATGCCGCAGGTCACAGCCACCAAGTTACCGCGGTGACCGAAGGCGGCGTTGCCAAGGCGGTTTTTGCCAACGCGACGCGCCCCGGCCCGTGGACCCTGACAAACCCACACGGCTCGGGCCCGATTCGTTTCGCCGTGCAGTCGAATCGCGCCGAATCCGATCTCAAGTTGCTCAGCAAAGGCGAAGTCGGCAGCCTGACGAACGGTCTCGGCGGCACGCTGGTGCAATCGCGCACGGATTTGGAGTCGTTCGAGCGCGCCAGCCGGTTTGGCTCAGAAATCTGGCGGCCGTTCCTCATTCTTGCGTTGTTGCTGTTGTTCGCCGACGTCTTCCTTGCCCAGCGTTTCGTGCGGGCTAACTCCCATCCTCAGCAGGAAATTGCCTCAGTTCCCGCGAATTGACTCCAGCGCCTCCACTTGCTCGGCGCTAAAGCCGCTGAGGGTGACGTTCTGGATCCCAGCCTTCTCCAGCTCGGCTAAAATCATCACAAACCAGTTTCCCTTCGCTCCATCGTCCGCCGAAAGGACCACAACCGGAGTCGATCCCGAAATTCCGGCGGCCTCCGCATAGCGCGACAATTTTTCGTGCAGACCGCCCAACTCCGCCGACTCCCCAGCGCGATCGACGGCTTTGCCATCGACCACCACCTCGCCGGTTGCCCGCAGCTCGATCTTCATCCGGTCGATGGTGATGGACCCACTCGAAGCGGGATCAACCAATCCCGATTCCGCGACGCCGTTGTCTTCGTGCTCAGCGGCAGCGGCCGGCTGCTTTTCAATTTTCGCCAACGGAACCGATCCGTCGTTGATCAGCAGGTAAATCATCCCTGCCACAGCCACAAAAGCGACGCTTGCAACGATCGCCGGCAGTTTGTTTGCGGATTCATCCATTTCTGAATGAGTGAAGCTGGATTCAACCGCAATGTCGACAAAAATCACCTCCGCGGCCTCCCCATCGCCCGGCTGTTGCAAAGGATGGCAAACCGCATAATTTCAGCCCCCATGTTCAACGAAGCACTCACCGATTGATCGTCCTGGCGCCCAACTCGGTCTTCGTCTCGCTGTTTGCACTGGCGGCGGCGGCGGGCATGTGGATGCTCTACCGCCGCGGGCATCCGCATCTGCGCAAGCCGTTCGATTGGCTCTTGCCGCTGTTGCGCGCGCTCGCGGTAGTTTTGGTCGTGCTCACCCTGGCTGAGCCGGCGCTGCAGCGAAGCGTCGAGCAGCAACTGCTCAGCCGCCTGCGATTTGTCGTCGATGAATCGGCGAGCATGTTGGTTGCCGACCCGGATTTGCCGGTGGACGAGAAAGTGGAGATCGCACTGGCGCACGGCTGGTTGGACGCGTCGAACGTCGATTTGGGTGAGATTTGGCGGGTGCGGGATTTGCGCGAAAAGTTGCAAAATTCCACCCGGGCCAATGTTTCGCTCGAGCAAGCGCGCGAAGCGGTGGCGCAATTGGCCGAGGCTGATTTGGGCGAGACCACCGCGCGGGCCAAGACCTTGCTGCGCGAAGATTGGGTGCCGTCAGTCGCTCGAAAACGGCAAATTCAGGTCAACGGATTTGCCCAGGAGCTTGCGAAGCTCGAAACGGAGCTGCGGGACGAGTTTCGCCGAAATTTCGAGGCCGAGGTCCCTAACATTGACCAAAAAAACCGCCTCGAACGCGTCCACCACCTGCTCGAATCGGTCGAAAACCTGAAATCCGGCCACGAAGTCACCATCGAGCCGCTTGGCAAAAATGGCCCGCTCACCGACCTCACCGCGATTGCCCCACCGGGCTCGAATCCGGCTCAATCCGAGACGATCGTCCTCCTTTCCGATGGCCGCCACCTCGCAAAATCCACCGAACCCGGCGATGCGGCGGCGCTTTGGGCGAATGCGGGGGCCCAACTGTTCGCCGTTGGCTTCGGTTCGACCAATGTGCGAACGGATTTGATCCTAACCGACACCCATCAGCCTCGCCGCCTCGCGCCGGGCGACTTGATTTCCGGCGCGTTGGAGATTTACGATTCGATGCCGCCGGGGCGCCCGCTGAAGGTGGAAATCGCCGACCAAACCGGCGGCGAAGTTCTCTGGACGGATGAAATCGAGACGACCGGGGAAGGCGCGCGAGTGCTCTCATTTGCCTTTCGCATTTCTAGCGACGAAACGGAGCTTCCCGGGTTGCTGGGCCTGGAAGCGCGAATTCAACCGGTCGATGGCGAGGCCCGCGGCGACAACAACGCGATGCCTATGCCCGTGTTTCTCAGCGCTCCGCCGCAGTCCAGCATGCTGGTTATCGACGGCCGCCCGCGCTGGGATTCGCGCTACCTGCGCAACATCTTTTTCCGCGATCCAACTTGGCGCACGGACGCCAATTTCGCGCCGCATCAGGAGATTTTGCCGGACGAGGCTACCCTCAAGAGCTACGACCTCATCGTGCTCGGCGAAATTCCGGGCGAGGTTGTTCCCGACCAGCATCTCACCTGGCTTGAGGAGCATGTTAGGGCGGGCGCGGGGCTGATTTTGATCGATGGCCCGCGGGAAGAGCTTCGCGGCTTGCTGGATGGCCACGCCCTTTCGCCGGTGACGTGGTTTGACGCGCCGCAATGGCTCGAACGCCCGCAACTCGCGTTGACGACGGAAGGCTCGCTCGAACCGGCCCTAACACTCGCCCCAAACAAGGCCGACAACGAAGCGATTTGGAGCTACCTGCCCGCGCCGCATCGCGCGATTCGCGTCCGCCCGCAGGCTGGAGCCACGATCCTGGCCGAGGCGCGTAGCGAAACCGGCAACACGCCGCTTTTGGTAACGCAGATGCTCGGAAACGGCCGCGTGCTCTACATTTCCAGCGACGAAAGCTGGCGTTGGCGCTACCAGAAGGGCGACGAGTATCACACGCGATACTGGCAGCAACTCGCGCGCTGGGTCATGGCCGAGCCGTTTTTGATTCAGACGGAGGACGCGGAGTTCGATCTCGACCGTTTGCGAATTCGAGAAGGCGAAACAGCGGCCGTACGAGCACGATTTCGCGACGAGCGTGAATTTGAAGCGGTCGTGTCCCAAGATGGCGCCGAGGTGCTGCGAACGCGCGAATTCATCGAAGGGCTGAAACCCGGAAATTACGCGGTTAGCCTGGCGGGAGTCGAAAACACCGAGATTCCGCTCGCCGTGATCGAACCGATTTCGATGGAGGAGACGGTGACGCACGCCGATCCGTTGTTGCTCGCGGAAATGGCCGAACGCGGTGGCGGTGAATTCCTGGCGGAAGCGGAATTTCCGGAGTTGCTCCGGATTCTCGAGAGCAAACGGGCCGTGGTTAAGAAAACGGACAGCATCTCCATCTGGCAATCGTTCGGCTGGCTGTTTTTGGCCGTGTCCTTGGTGTCCGCCGAGCTGTTTTTGCGAAAACGCGCCGGACTTTTGTGACGTGGCCGGAAGCCGCCCCTACTTCCGCAAAAACCCCACCAAATCGCGCAGCTCATCCTCCTTCAGCGTGGAAAGCAGCCCTTCCGGCATGACCGACACCGGTGCGGTAACGCGGGAGCTAACCTGCGATTTTGCGAGGACCACGTCCTCAGGTGCGCCGACTTGCCGCATGGTTAGTGTTTCGTCGTCTTCGGCGGCGATGGTTCCGCTGTAGGTTCGGCCGTCGTTGGTGGCGACCATGACGAGGGCGTAGCCGTCCGGAATCTCGCCGCTGGGGTTGATGAGGTTGTCCAGCAGGTAGTCCAGGTTGGCGCGGTTGGAGCCGGTGATGTCCGGGCCTAACTCGCCTCCTGTGCCGTGCATTTTGTGGCAGGAGGCGCAGGTGCGGTCGAAGAGCTGGCGGCCGCGCTTCACGTCGGCGCTGGCGAGAAATTCGTCGGTCAGCAGGGCTTTGTAGCGGCGCAGGGCGGATTCTTTGCCGGCGCTGAGGCGATTGATGGGTCCCCACACATCCACGAAGCCCGGTCCGGCGACGGTGCGGAGCTGACGCACGAGGTAAGCCGGGATTTCGCTGCGTTTCACACCGGCCACCGGCGATGGCGGCGACTAACGGTTCGGCGTACGCTCTGGCGGCTGGCCAGGGTCTGGATGGCTTCGGTCTTTTCCGCTCGGCGGAGAGGGTGGGGTAGTGGTAGAGCAGGGCGGCGGGCACGCGCGGATCGTCGAACGCGGCCAGGGCGCGGATGGCGTCCCGGCGCAAGTCGCGGCGATCCAGGTTTTCCAGCAAAACCGGCAACAGCGCGGGGTAGCTGACCTCCGCCAGGTTTTTGACCCGTTTTCGCCACTCCGCGGGGTTCGATTCGTTCGCCCCTAAGCTGGCAAACGCGGCGTCGAGCACGCGGGGATCGCGCAGGGCTTGGGCGACCTCGCCGGCCAATGCCGCGTTGGGGCCGGTTTTCAGCGAATCGTAGGTTTTCGTCCAGGATTCCGGCGCATTGGCCACGCGGCCGCGCAAGCCTTCGCGCATGCCGCGCAAAAAGTTGGCCTGCGCGGCGGAATCGCGGATTTCTCCCAACACGCCGGCTAAAATCTCCAGGTTCCCGGCGGCGATGGCCCTGCGCGCGCTAAATTCGCGAACCAGCGGGATTTTCCCCTCCGCGGCGGCGACTAACGCGCGTGTCTGGGTCGCTGCCGCCACCAGCGGCTCCAGGCCAAACCAGATCATCTTCGGCAAATTGTGGTCGTCCGCGTCCTCACCGCGTTTTGCCAGCCTGCTCAACGTCAGCCAGCGCTCGTTTTCCGGCAGCCGCAGCATGGCGGAGGCGAGGTGAAGCCGCACCACCGGCGAGGCGATCTCCCGGCGGCCATTTCCGCGAAGCGCGATTTCATCCGCGCGGTCGGCGATTTGTCCTCGCAAACCAGTTGCACGGCCCAGGCGCGCACGTGCTCATCGGCGTGATGCAGCAGGCTCTCCAGGTTCTCCCGGCTTAGCCCGCCGGTTACGTGGAGCGACCACAGGGCGCGCAATTTTCGCCCCGTATCGCGTTGCGCGTGGAACATCGCCCACAGCTGCTGGTGGATCGCCCGGTCTCGACCTTCCCGGCCGCGGCCCGCGCGTGCAAAATGACCCGAGCCCGGCGCACGAACCAGTCGTTGCGATGCAACTGCATCCCCACCAACTCCGCATCGCTCAGCCGGCTCAAATCCAGCCCAGTTTTCGTTGCCCAAACCCCGCGGCGCGACGCGAAAAATCCGCCCCGTGTCCTTGTAGAGCACCTCCTTGCCGCAAATGTCGCCGTCGTGCCAATCCAGCACGTAAACCGCGCCGTCGGGGCCGATTTCCACGCTGAAACCGACCCACTGCGCGTCATTGGCCAGCACGAAATCGTCTCCGTGGCTGGCGACGAACCCGGAGCCCTTCGGCCTCAGCACATCGGTCAAAACCGCGTGCTCGTGGATGTTCGCCATGAAGATGCGCCCGTGGTATTCGCGCGGAAACGCCTCGGCCAGGTAAATGCGCGCCCCACCGTGCGCGGAGCGATGCGCGTGATCCACGATCGTGTCGATGTCGTCGTAAACATACGGGTTGAAGTGCTTGCCGCTCTGCCGGTGAAACACGCCGCCCGGCACCACGTGCCACAAGTGCGGAATGACGCAGGCGGTGATGAACATTTGCCCGCGGTCGTCGAAATCCAGCCCCCACGGATTGCTGAACCCGTGCGCCACCACCTCAAAGCGGTCCTTCACCGGATGGTAGCGCCAAATCCCGCCGTTGATCTCCTCGCCCTCGGCCACCTCAAAATCGCGCGGAAACGCCTCGCCCGGCTTGTAGACCCGCGTATCCTTGGGCGGCGTGCCCACCTTGGATGTTGTGAACACACCCTGGCAGCCGTAGAGCCAGCCGTCCGGCCCCCAGTTGAAGCTGTTGATGGTCTCGTGCCGGTCCTTGATTCCCCACCCGGTCAGCCGAATCTCGACGTCGTCCATGTCCGCGCGGTCGTCGCCATTGCGATCCGGCACGAAGAGCAGGTTCGGCGGCGCGCCCAGCCACAAACCGTCGAACCCCACCGCAATGGCCGCGGGAAACGGAATCCCCTCGGCAAACACCTTGCGCGAGTCAGCGATCCCGTCGCCATCGGTGTCCTCCAGGATCAAAATCTTGCTCCCGCCGTCATTGGCGAACCCCCGGCCGCGCGTCTCGTAGTCGCGATTCTCCGCCACCCAAATTCGACCGCGATCGTCCCAGCAAAACGCCATCGGCTGGGTAATCTGCGGCTCGTTGGCAAAGCTCTTCACCTCGAAGCGCTTGCGGTCGAACGTCATCTTCTCGATCGCGGCCTGCGGCGTCAGAAACGTGGCCGTGCGACCCTCCTGCTGAGCGACCCTCCACTCCGCCGTGGCCCGTCTTTGACCCGTAAACTCGCTCCAAGCCGCATTCACCGCGAGATCCTGGAACCCGCCGCTGAAGAGGGCGACCTGATGACGTCGCTTGGCAAATCTCCCCCGCCTTCAAGCCCAGATGGACGTCCCCAACCACGCCGTTCGCCACTTTTCGCCAAAAACCTGGAAATCCGGGATTTTTCGGATGATCGAACAATGCCACGTGCCGCCCCTCGGCCGTCTGCGCATCGATCCAGACCGACCTGCGGCCATGCGCGCGATCTCCGCGTTCCCGCGCGGAATTGACGATCGCCCCCTCAATGTTCCGCAACGCCAACCCGCTATGGACGTGAACGTCCCCAGCCGCCTCCGCGCTCCAAGCTCAATTCCAAGCGATCGAGGGTGATTTTCCACGTTTGGCGGTCGGTGAGCAGAACATCCCCGTTTTGGGCCAGGATTTCGTAAACCACCACCAACGAAACCTCGCTTCCCTCCGCACCCAGCACCCGCGCGCTGCTTCGCTTCCACGTTAGGTTCCCGGCATACTCCCAACCCGCGGTGGCAGTTGAATTCGGCGTCGAAAACGTGGGTGGAAGCGTCAGCCTTCGCCGAAAACGTCAAAACCGTTGCCTCGCCCTCGCGGACGGTGAACTCCCCCGAGGATTCCTCGAAGCGGAGGGTCAAATTTTGCGCGGAAATCTGCGCCAAGGGCAGGAGGAACAACAACAGCAACCAGGTTTTCATCCGGATGCATAGCACGGATCGGCAAAATCCACAATTTCCAGCATCCGTGAATCCTTGGAGTGCTCGGGTAGGGCAGGGGCCGCCCCATTGCCCCCTCAGAACCGGACATCCCAGTTTCCTAAGAACTCTAAAGGCGCGGACTTTAACGTCCCACCCGGCTTTCACGACCAGTTGGTGAGTCTTTCATCATCAATGGTCTCGGCGATGCTGCTTCCAGCTTTTTCCGGTCTCCCGCATTCCCTTTGACTTGGCCCGCATCGCAAAATAGCTCGCCTGCGCCGGATCGAAGGCAATTTAGTTAGCCCAGCCACGGAGGACCGGGTTGAGGCGATCTATCAGCATCCGGGCATAGTGGACCACGCATTGCTTGGCGATTTGTCGTACTTTCTCCAAGTGACCGCGGTCGGCATTCTCATGGAAGCTGCAGTGGACTGCCGCAGTCCAAAGAGCTTCGCTCCACTGAATCATCGTTCTACCGTGGCCGATGCCCCAGCGATTCGACCCCACCTTACGCGGTAGCTTCACGAAGCTACCGCGAGATACAGCGTCTTCACGTCTTGAGCGGTTGCATCTGCCCCTGCGCTGCGAGGGCGAATCTCCTACACATGCTGCCGGTCGCCCGCGACGAAGCAGCGCAACGTTCGTGGTGTGGTGGAAGTAACGAATCGTGAGGTGATGGCCGGGAGTCAGCCTCAGCGCCCAGCGCACGATAAAATCGCTACCGACTGTCGAAGAATCTCGTCACCGAAAATCGGCGCATTCGCGTTCCTGGATGAGTTCCGTCAGCGCTTCTCGCAGCGAATTGCACGTCGTGCCTGTTCCATGGACACGAAGAATCCCAGCCGCCGTATGAATCGCAAGTTTCTTCCCACAGACCCAGTGAAGAAAAGCCCAAAGTAGAACGATAGGCAGCCATAATCCAGCGCTCACTAAGCCAGCCTGAACGAGCAATCCAGCAGCAGTACCTTTGTTTTCAGAAAACCAGTCATCTATAATCATCTGCGAGTCTTCACAATAAATACTGATTCCAACAAGCGCCATAAACCCGAATGCGATCGCGACATGATAAGACCAGCCACAAATCTGAAAAACACGGCCCCAGAATGAAACACGCGTCTCTACTCCCTGAATGCTCGAAAGGGCGATAAATTTATCGCGGGTGTAGAACACTCCATTTTTCAGCTCCCAGCCGCCAGCAAACGGGATCTCGCAATCTGGGAAAAACTTGATTCGGACGTCAAATTGATCGCTGTCCGAGTTCTTGGGGAACAGGAAAGCAGTCCCCAGAGCGCTCTTACGGTGAAATTCATC
>CBDCZR010000011.1:0-195891 GCA_965224535.1 Verrucomicrobiales bacterium | reverse complement strand
AGCCAGGTTCATGTCCGTGGAAACGCGGCGGCCGACGTCGCACAGATAGCTGTCCCACTGCCAAATGCGCGGGTCGCGATTCGAGGTTTCGTAGACGAATTGGCTGTCCGCGAGGCGGTAGAATTGAAGAAATCCAGACTGTGCCCCTTCATGAGGAAGGTGTTGCCGCGCATCGCGCCGCAGTAGATTCGCGAATCGTCACCGGCGGCGATTGCGGCTTCGTTCGCCTGGCGGAAGGCGTCGCGCAGCGGCGTGAAGAGTTGCGCGGAGGCGTGGCAATTGAAACGGCGCGTCCAGTAGGCCAATTTTGCGTGCTTTTTCGAGCTAAGCCAGGGCCGGCCGGCATCGGTCAACTTGCCGCCGCGTGGCGGGCGAACCCACACGTTGAGCGGCGCGATTCCGGCCCAGTTGGCTTCGCCGAAATCGGTAGGCGTTAGACCTTCGTTTTCCAGAAAGCTGTGAAACCCGGCCTTACAATGCGGACAAACCGAGAGATGCCGTTTGCCCTCCGGCGCCCGATCCACAACCGTGCCGATTTCATCGACGGTCGTGCCCCAAAACACATCGACTTTGGCCTCGCGCGCGGATTCGAGCGACTTGGCCACGGCAGCTTGTTGGCGCTCCGGAACACCCGGCGCGTAGGGGCAGCCCGCCTCCGGAATCTCGCGCCCTTCCTCGGATCGGGGGACCGGATAGCCGGCAACGCCCCGCGTTCACGCCGCGCGCGAATTCCATGCCGAAGCCCTCGCCCTTGGCGCGTTGTTCGTGGAAAAAGCTGGGTCCGCCCTGGAAACCGTTAACGCCCAAGCTGCGCAACGCGCGCCCCTCGGTCTCCGCGACTTCGCGGCTGGAATAACGGATGCCGTGGTAGGCGCCCTCCCCGTAGCCATTTAGCGCGGTTAGCATCTGGTATTTTTCGGGCTTCGGCGAGTCCGCGTAGGGCAGCGACTTCAGATATGCCTCGCGCTCCTTGGCGTAATCCAGCAAGCTGCCGATCCCACTAACAAACGCAGAATTCACCGGCTCCGGTCCGGCCGCGAGCCGGTGAAACGGAATCACGGCGCCGACGGTCGAACCAAACTCGGCGCGCGAGCGGAACGTCTTCAACTCCTTGCCCTGATAGCGGATGCGGAACTCGATCTCCAGCTTCGTCGAGTAGCCCTCGAACAAGCGTCCGCCGTAGGGATGTTGGCCGATATATTGGCTGCGACGGCCCGCGCTGACCGTCAAAAACAGCCGCCGGGGCGCTTTGCGCGGCGCCATTGCGGAGAACGGCACCCACTGCGACCATTCGCCGATTTCCAGGTTTGCCGGCGCCGGTTCGGCCTTTGGTTTGGGCTTGCCGGCCCTCAATTTTGGCGAATCCAGGAGATCGTCGATCCTCGGTCCCTTCGGCTTGGCAGCCACTTTGGGAAAGTAGCCGGAGACCGGTTTTCCGCCCAGCCCCTCGCCGCCGTGGCGCCATTTGATTCGCGAAGGCTCGGCCGGCTCGATGGTGACGATGCGGGCCTGAATCTCCAACCCTTCCGGCACCACGCCATCGTAGGGCGTCTCCAGCAGGCGGTCGATCTGGCTGGGATCGGCTTGCGGGAATGCGTTAGGCAGCCAGCCGGGAAAAATGGTCAGCAAAACGGCAGCCGCCAGGGCGCGGGTGGATTCGCGGCGAAGGGACGAGGGGTGCATGAGTTCCAACACGCGGTGCCGGGCGCGCTTCCTTCTGCCGGAAACCGTTTCGCCAAACTGCGGGGCCGTTTTCCGGATTTGAAAAGCGCCGGGCGCCGGTTACGTGTTTTGGTGGACGTGATTTCCCGCCTACAGCCCATATTTTTGTTCGTTGCTTCGCTCGCGACGCTTTTTGCTAGCGGTGTGGCGTTCGCGAATCCTGTGAACTCCGCGGAGATCGAGTTTTTCGAGAAAAAGGTTCGCCCGCTGCTGGTCGAGCGCTGCTACGACTGCCACTCCAATGGCGCCAAGGTCAAGGGTGGGCTGTTGCTGGATTCGCGCGGGGGTTGGATGGCGGGCGGTGATTCCGGGGCGGTGATTTTGCCGGGAAAACCTGGCGAGAGCCTGCTTATCGAGGCGATCGGCCGCAAAAACCGCGATTTGCAGATGCCGCCGAAAAATCCGCTCTCAAGCGCCGAAATCGCGACGCTGACCAAGTGGATCGAAATGGGCGCGCCGGACCCGCGCACGGCGAAAATTGCTGCTGAGGCTTCCATGGGCATGAGCGTGGAAAAAGGGCGCAAATTTTGGTCGTTTGCGCCGATTGGCGAGGTGCGAATCCCGCAATCCGAAGCGAAAAATCCGGTCGATGCCTTCGTTTTCGCGAAATTGGCGGAATTGGGGCTCAAACCCGCGCCCGTGGCGGACAAACGCAGCCTCATCCGGCGGGTGACCTACGATTTGACCGGGCTCCCGCCCACACCGGGGGAGATTTCCGCGTTTTTGGCGGATAATTCCCCGGACGCCTTCGCGAAGGTTGTCGATCGCCTCCTGGCCTCCCCGCAGTATGGCGTGCGTTGGGGCCGGCATTGGCTGGACGTCGCGCGTTACGCCGATTCCAACGGCTTGGACGAAAATCTGGCGTTTGGCCACGCCTGGCGCTACCGCGACTACGTCATCGACAGCTTCAACGCGGACAAACCGTTCGACATCTTTCTCATCGAGCAAATTGCCGGCGACCTGCTGGAAGACGCCAATCACGAAACGCTGACGGCGACGGGATTTTTGGCGCTGGGGGCAAAGGTGTTGGCCGAGGGCGACGTTGAGAAGCTGAAGATGGACGTGATCGACGAGCAGCTCGACACGCTGGGGAAGACGTTCCTAGGTCTCACGTTAGGCTGCGCGCGTTGCCACGAGCACAAATTCGATCCCATTTCGCAGGCCGATTACTACGGTTTGGCCGCGATTTTCAAGAACACGCAAAGTTTTTCCGGAACCAAAACCGGCGTGATCAAGCACTGGTTCGAGCACTCTTTGGCGACAGAAGAGGAGCTGGAAAAAGTGAAGCAGGTCAACGCGAAAATCGCCGAGAAAAAGAAGGCGGTCAGCAGCTTCAAGAGCAAGGAAACCGCTCGTTTGCGAACTGAGGCCCGCAGCCTGGCCACGGAGTATTTGGTCGCCTCAACGCGGATTCCGTTTGGCGCGTCGCTGGCCGTGGTCAGCAAAGTCGCCGAACCGCTGGGTTTGCATCCGCGAATTCTGCATCATTGCCGAATGCACCTGGAATATCACGCCAAAGACCCCGTTTTCGCCCCCTGGCACGAGATGGCCGGCAAGGGCGGCGAGGTAGCCATCGACCAGCACTACCGCAAGCGCTTTGCCGAGGCTGAAGCCGCGTTTGCAGCGGCGCGGAAGGCCGACGCCAAGGCCAAAACCATCGCCGACGCGGATTTGGAGCCCTACCGCGCGGCGCTTCACGATTTGTCCGGTTTTCTCGCCGTTCCCGCCAAGCCGGATCACGCTTTTGACGCCGAAACTTACGCCAAATACATGAGCCTGATGGAGGAGCAGCGGGTGCTGGAAAGCAACGCCTACGACGCCCCTTCGGCCATGGGGGTGAAAGATGCGGAGGAGATCGCCGCAGACATTCCGCTCCACATTCGCGGCAGCCATCTCAACCTCGGCGACCCCGTGGTTCGCGATTTTCCCCGCGTTTTCCAGGGTTCGCACCCGCGGCCGAAGTTGCCGGAAAAACAGAGCGGGCGCCTTCAACTCGCCACTTGGATGGCCGACGGAAATCACCCGCTTACCGCGCGCGTCATCGTCAACCGCGTTTGGCGCTGGCATTTTGAGCGCGGAATCGTGGCTTCCACGGAAAATTTCGGCGTTTTGGGCGATGCGCCGAGCCATCCGGAGTTGCTCGACTACCTGGCGGCGCGCTTTGTCGAAAGCGGCTGGCGCATCAAGGACCTGCACCGGCTCATCCTTGCCTCCCAGACCTATCAATCGGCCTCAGATCACCCTGACAAGGCCACCATCGCCCGGGTCGATCCGGAAAATCGGCTGCTGGCGCATTTTCCCATCCTTCGCCTGGAAGCCGAGCAAATTCGCGACTCGCTTTTGGCCGTGTCAGGGCGGCTGGACCTGACGTTGGGCGGCAAAACCATTCCGCTGCGCAACAAGCAGTTCGTCTTCAACCACACCAGCCGCGACCATACCCGCTACGAGTTGCTGCGGCGTTCGGCCTACCTCCCGGTCGTGCGCAACCACCTCTGCGAGATTTTCCAGCAATTTGACTACCCGGATCCCACGATGCCGACCGGCAGCCGGCATTCGACCGTGGTCGCGCCGCAAGCCTTGCTCATGCTCAACTCCGACCTGGCCATGAACGCGGCCGATGCGCTCGCCAAGCGTCTGCTCGCGGAAAACATGGACGACGAAGCGCGGCTCAACCTGGCCTACGAGCTAGCGCTGGGCCGAAAGCCGGAAAGCCGCGAAATCGCGCGTGCGCTGGCTTTTCTCGGCGATCTCAGCTCCAGCGCCCTAACCAATTCCGCCACGCTCGCCCCGGAATCCCGGCAACAAGCCTGGACGCTGTTTTGTCAGGGTTTGTTCGCGTCCAATGAGTTCATCTACCTGGCGGCGCGTTAGGCGTTAGGCGCGTTGATTGGGCTGGCGCTGATCCCAGAGACGGGCTAAGATCAGTGTCATGGAAGTTCGCACGTTTTCGCAATGGAGCCTGCAAGATCTGCAGGACACCTTTCACCTGAAGCGGCACACGACGTTGCCCTCGCTAACCTCGTGGCTTTCCATGAAGCGGGAGATCGATCCCCGCCACCACGAGACGCTGGAAAAGCTCCAGGAAAAAGTCGCCCGAAACTCGGCCTACTGGTCGGAGGAGGAGCTGAAATTCTTCCTCATCGCGCCGCTCATCAACATGGCCGAATTTCAAGGGCCCGTGCACTTTTTTGGCGGGCGCTCGCTTGCGGCAGACGTGGACGGGTTTCGCCTTTCCGGCGTGGTGGACGGGATGCTGGCCGATGGCGACTACGAACCGCGCACGCCGTATTTTTGCCTCCACGAATACAAGCCCGAAGAATCTGGCCGCAAGGACGATCCCGCGGCTCAAGTGCTCGCCGCCATGTTGGTGGCCGGCCAATTGAATGAAAACGAGGAGCCCGTTTACGGCGCTTACGTGCTGGGGCGCTTCTGGTTTTTTCTCACGCTGGAAGGGCGCAACTTCGCAATCAGCAAAGATTACTCCACCTCGGATGAGGAGATTTTCGACGTCTTGCGGATTTTGAAAAATCTCGACGAAATCATTGGGAAACGGCTCAAATCCGTCGCGGCTTAGCATAAACGGCCGACTTTTTACGTTTCACCCAGTGCCCGGCGAATCTTTGATTCCCGCGCCTCGATGCTTTCGCACAGCCGCATTTGAACGCGGGCGCGGTCCAGGTTTTGCTGGTCGTGCTTCACCTTGAAGTAGACGTTGCCGTTCAGGTAGTCGGTGTAAAAGCGCATGCCCAGCTCAAGCGTGATGAGTCGCACCGCGTCGAAGAGATGCTTGCGGTCGGTGTTGGTCAAAAATGGGCCCGCTTCGCGCAAATACCCGCGCACCAGCGCCTCAAAGAGGTCCAAATCGAGGAAAACCTCGTCCAAATTCGTCGTTTCTTCGCCGCCGGGGTTGCAGGCGCTGCGCACCGCGTCGCCAAAGTCGTAGTGGACCAATCCGGGCTTCACCGTGTCCAAATCCACGATCGCCGTGCCTTTGCTGGAGAGATCGTCGATCATGATGTTGCTGATTTTCGGGTCGCCGTGGATGGGGCGCATCTTTAGTTGGCCGCTCTCCCGCGCTCGCTCCAAAATGGGGACGAAATCGCGCCGATCCTGGATGAATTTGGCCAATCGGCGCGCTTCGAAGGACGCATCGGCTCGGGCCTGACCTCCGTCCGTGGCGATCGCCGTGTCGAACTTGGCCAGGTAGCCGGGCGTGATGTGAAATCCCGGCAACGTGTCCTCAAGCTGATCCACGGGAAAATCCGCGATGAGGCGCTGAAAATGGCCCAAAACCTCCCCGGCTTCCATCGCATGCTCGCTGGAATGCACCCGCTCGTAGGATTTTGCCGACGCGATGAGCGATAATCCGCGCCAAACCTCGCCTTGGCCGTCGCGTACGAAATTTTGCCCGTCCTTGGCCGGGATGACCTTGGGAAGCTGCCAAATTCGGTCGGAGCGATCCGCTTCAGTGCTGATTTTGCGGTGAGCGTGGCGTGTAATCGCGCTGATGTTGGCCATCACCTTCTCCGGCGAGGGAAAAACCGCTTGGTTGATGCGCTGCAGGATGAATTGCTGCTCGTCAAAGGTCGTCCGGAAAATGGCGCGGTAGGTGTCGTTGACGTTTCCGGAGGTCAGGGCCTCAACGGTCACCAAACGGCCTCGCACGTCAAAACGTTTCGCAATCTCCGCAGTTGTCATAGCCGGCAATTGTCGCGTGGGAATTGCTCGCTGGCAACTGCGTCCCTTCCCGAATACTCTTGGGGCGGCGGGGTCCAAAAACCATCGAGATTGCAGCTTGCTTTTGACGCTCAATTCCGGTTTTTGCTATCCTTCACCTTAATCATGACACGATTGTTCATCTGGAGCGTGGCGCTGATGGGAATTTCCCTCGGTTTCAGCGGCTGTTTGCCCCAAAACAGCGATTCCGAGCAAATCGGCGAGCTTTTGGAGCGAATTGACGAGTTAGAGCGGGAATTGGACGTGGTGAAGTCCCAATCCACCACCTCTTCCCCGCTCAGCGACGATCAGCTCAACGAACTGCGGAGGCGAGTTGGCGAAATTGAGCAAGCGCGCGGCCAAACCCAGGACGCCATCGTGGAGGAGTTCAAAGCGCAAAACGAGAAGCTTCAGCGCATGTTCCGCGGGTTCAACCAGATGCACGACATGATCCAGACCGGCCAAACCTGGGCCACCTTTGGCCTCGGCTATCAGGGGCACACCGTTGCGCGCACCCGGCACGGATCGTTTTTGATCGAGCTGGAGAATCAGGAACCCACGGACGGTGGCTACCGGCTCACGCTGCGCATCGGCAACCCAACCGGCCTCCACGTCCACCAGTTCAAAATCTACGGCGACTATGGTTCCTCGCCGCCTGATGTGTCCGACACCACCGCCTACGACGATTACGTCAAGCTGGTCGATCACTGGGAGGGCGAGTTGAAAAAATTCGAGGCGAACTTCGTGACCTCGCTCAAGCCGAATGAATGGACCGTGGTCGGGTTGGTGATTCCGGCCCAGCGCTTGGCAGAGCTGCGTTTCATCCGCTTCCGCATGGACGTGGACCGCACCAGCCTCGTGCAGGCCTCCGACGAGGAAAAGAACACCCACTTCGGCGTCGACTACAAGGGCGCCACCATCCTGGAAACCAAGCACGGCACCTTTCCTTTGACCGTGAAGGGCAATCGCAAGACCGACAGCGGCTACGAAATTGACCTGCTGATCGGCAATCCGCTGGGCATGACCATCACCAGCGCCCGTTTGACCGGAAAATTCGGCGTCGAGGCCCCCAAACTCGGCGATGGCGGCGATCACTCCAAGTACAGCGACGAATTGATGCGCTGGGATCAATCGCTGCGGCCGTTTGAGGCTCGAATCTCAAAATCGCTCATCCCATTTCACTGGAATGCGGTGACGATCAAAGTTCCGGCCCGTGACAAGGCTAACCTGGAGTACATTCGCGCGCAGTTAGAGATTTTGAACGTGAGCCTGCGCAACCCGGAGTGAGGCTTGGAGGCTTGGCGCGAAGGGCTCGGGGCAAAAAAGAAGAGAGAGAGTCTCCGCGGATGCTACCTCCCCAGAAGCATCAAACGTTGACTCCCTCTCTGGTGGCCTAGGCCAAAAAAAATGTTGGTATGGTTGCTAGAACCGTTGCGAAGTTTTAAAAAGGCAAGCGGAATGGTCAAGGCGAAAAACGCTTGTTTGCAAAAAGTTAGTTTCCTGCCGGGGCACAAAAATCCGGGAAAACCTGAAAAATCGGGAAAATCCGCAAAAATCGGGGCGCGGCTCGGCCAAAACTGCGCAACTCTGCTGGCAGAGCGAGGTTAAAGTTCTGCAAGATGTCCCGATTCATCCCAATTTCCGCGTTTTTCGCCATTTTCGCCCTGGCGCTTGGTCCAACCGACCTCAACGCGCAAGCGCCCGGCGATGAAAAGAAAACGCGCAAACCGCCGGCCCAAGTTTCCAAGGAAAAGGCCGCCTCGCCGTTGACGCCAACCGAGCGCGAACGCATCCGCAAAGTTTTGGCGGAAGCCTGGGAACGTCCCGACGTCATCGCCGCCCGTGACGAGGTTCACATGGCTACGGAAAACTACAAACGCGCGCTGAATGAGGCGGTTGCGAAAATCGACCCCGGCGCTGAGGAACTGATGAATCGGCTGCACAAGGGCAGCAAAATGGAGGCAATGCGCCACCGG
Organism: Verrucomicrobiales bacterium; assembly: GCA_965224535.1. Classification (GTDB taxonomy): domain Bacteria; phylum Verrucomicrobiota; class Verrucomicrobiia; order Verrucomicrobiales; family DEV007; genus JBCDHN01. The sequence goes on along the minus strand of CBDCZR010000011.1, from coordinate 187,477 downwards.
CTTCCCCCTCACCGCAAAGGGCCCAACGGACACGGCCCGGTTTCCTCGCCGGAAGAATTGGTCGAGCGTCTCGCCTCTTCCGAACCAGCGTTTCGCACCATGAGCTTCGATGAGCGGAGGCGCTTTCTGGAGATCGCGCGCAAGGTCCACGAAAGTGGCGCGATCGACGAAGAATTGCGCAAGGCGCTGGAAAAACCGGGCAAATCGGATTCCCACCTCGCCGCGCGCAAACGGACTCGCAAAGCCCTGCTCGACGCCATGATGCGCGAGGATCCCTGGGTGAAAAAAGCGACCGCAGCGGGCCCCAAACGGGCGCCGCGGCCCTGATTTTTCGCAGCAAAACACCTTCCAGCTTCGGGAATCACCTCATGGCGTGGGAGTTGGGGCGCAAGGGGCGCGGCTTGGGCGAAAACGCGTCCTCAATGCCGCTTGACGGGGCGCGTAACCCTAGCAAAGTGCCCAACTTTCCCAAAAGTCCCAACCAACCCTAACACCCACCCCAAAACAGATATGTACCCCATTTTAGCACAGGTTGACGGCGCAGCGCCCACCGACTCCGCTCCGCCTGTCGAAACATCCTCCGAGGCTGGAAATTGGCTTTCCAACCTCTCACTCGACCGCATTTCGTATTTTTTTGAATCCTTCGGTCCCCTTGGCAAATACCTCGCCGCCATCCTCATTTTTCTCATCGGCCGGGCCGTCGCCCGCGGCGTGGGAAAAATGGTGGAGCGCGGGCTGACCAAGACCGGGCTGGACGACAACATCGGCAAGCACCTCGGCAGCAGCAAGGGCTCGTCGCCGGCGCGCATGGTCGGCATGTTAGTCTACTACGTGCTGCTGCTCTTCGTCCTCATCTTCGCCCTCGGGTTCGTGGGATTGAACGAGGTGACCGATCCGCTCAAAGACCTGCTTTCCAAGTTTTTGGGCTACATCCCCGCGCTTATCGGCGCCGGCATCATCGTCTTTTTGGGCGTCGTTTTGGCTCGCGTGGTCAAGGCGCTGCTGGAAAACGTGCTGACCGCCGCAAAAATCGACGAGCGGCTGGGCAACGCCACGGAAGGCGCGCCCATCACCAACGCCCTGTCCACGGCGGCGTTTTCGCTGGTGCTGTTGCTCATCGCCCCGGCGGCGTTGGACACGCTGGGCATCAAGTCGATTTCCGAGCCCATCCGCGGCATCGTCGAGCAAATTCTCGGCGCCGTGCCGAACATCCTCGTCGCCGGCGTGCTGCTAGCCATCGGCGCGATCATTGCGGGCGTCGCGCAGCGTCTCGTCGCCAACCTGCTGGAAGGTACGGGAGTCAACGCCTACCCAAACCGGCTGGGCCTCGGCATGCCGGAAAGCGGGAACGGCTCGGTTTCGCACATTGCCGGTTTGCTGACCTACATCAGCATTCTGGTTTTGTTAGGATCGGCGGCAATCGAGCGTCTCGACGTCAAAATTCTCAACAACGCCTCGGAAGGCTTTGTGGGCGGCTACTTTAACGTGCTGTTGGCCGTGCTCATCTTTGGCGGCGGCTGGTTTGGCGCGAAATTCGCCTACAACGCGCTGGATGACATGAACAAGCTGCTGGCGCAGGTCGTGCGCATCGCCATCCTCTTCTTCGTCGGCGTCATCGCGCTGGAACGCACCGGAATTGCACCGGATTTAACCGGAATGCCCTACCACCTGACGCTTTACGCCCTGGCCGCGGCTATCGGCATCGGCGGCGCCATCGCCATTGGCCTTGGCTCGAAGGACTACATCGCCCGCTGGCTGGAAAACAAGGAAAAAGGCTGAGGTCACGCGTTAGCGAGCTTCAGACAAAAAACCGACAAAATCCGGAACTTTTGGATTCAGCGCCCGGTTGCGATGTTTTTCGCGGCCGGGCGCGTTTTTTGGGCAAAAACGGCGAAATTCACGCTGTCCTCTCGGCAAACTGCAAAATCCGCGGTTTGGCTCGTTCGAAGGCATCGTGAAGTTCGACGATATCGGTGAGATTTGCGGTAGCAAACGCGTCGTGAAGCTGGGTTGGCGAGATTCGATCGTGACGGATCAAAAACTCGGCGTCATCCATGTCCTGCGGGTCATCGCCGCGCATCATTTTGGTGAGAACCAGGTCGATGGAGGCGGGGCGAAAGAGCTTGAGCCACTTGGTCTCGGGACGGTGGATCGGAACGATGTGATCGGCCCACCCGCGGCGCAAGAAAACCTGGTCTTCGCCGAAAAGATGGGTGATGTAGAGCCCCTTGTCTTTAAACCGCTCGTTCACTGTATCGCGAGCCGTCCAGAAATTATCATCGGCTTCCAACGCCGCGATAGTTTCCGCACGAATGATCGCATCGATGTCCAGCGTGTGGAGAACTTCTGCCGGAGGATCGTCGAAGCCCAGCGCGATGGCCGCCCGGCCATAGACGATTAATTCAACCTCGTGATCCAGCCCATCGTCGAGTGCGGACGCAAGAATCGCCGGATTGGATTTGGCAGGTTCCATCGCTACGTGACGAGGTGAATCCAGCGTTTCTGAATCCCCACGTGGTTTCGCGTGATTCCCGTCATTTCGACAAACCGCGTCGGATGCGGCGCTCGTTCTGGATTCTCGACGTCTGGCAACGCCGCCAAAAGCTCCCGCCAAAACGCATTCTCCGGCTCCACCTCCTCTCCGCAAAGCGCGATCCACCGGACGATGGGCGCGCAGCGTGCCCGAACCGCCAATTCGGCCAAATTGCGCGGCTCGACGTCCGGGGCGCTCAGCACCGCCGCCGCGATTCGCTGACGCAACTGGAGCCGCGCCGGAGTTTCCGCCGGCAAATCCGGGGAGAGCATCGCGATGGCCAGTTCGGCGTTCGACAACCTGTCGGTGGAAATCCGCAGCCGCGTTTCCCGGCGCAAACGATCGCCCTCGTTGCGCACGTCGTAGTAGCGCAGGCCGCGGACCACCGCGATGCGCTCCAAGTCATCGGGAAGCTCCAAACCGAGCCCGCTGACTTTGCCGAGCAAATCGGAACGGGGATCGTCCTCGCCATGGGTTGGATGCATGGGCTAACCATAGGCTCGATTCCACAGCCGGAAAAACGTGAAATTCGCGGTGTTCGGAGCCTTCGGCGGGCTATATTGCCGGAAGAGATTGAAGAATCCGCGATCGCGGGTGAAACTGCGCGCCATGAGCGAAAAAGGCTGCTGTTCGCCCTCATTGCCTCACCAAGCATCCCCTGAGGCCGCGTCCATCCAACCCGGCCCCCACGCTGGTTCCAAACGCGGCATGGTGACCCTGGAAGGGGGCACATTTCTCATGGGCGGCGAGGGACCGGAAATTTGGGAGAGCGACGGTGAAGGCCCGGTGCGCGAAGTGACCCTCAAGCCGTTCGCCATCGGCCGCTGTGCGGTGACCAACGCGCAGTTTGCCGAATTTTGCGATGCAACCGGCTACGTGACGGAGGCCGAGCGTTTTGGCTGGTCGATCGTTTTCTACAACCAAGTGCCACCCGCCCATCGCAAGCGCCGCCGCTACGAAAGCGTCCCCAATCTGCCCTGGTGGCTAAAAGTGGAGAAAGCCAGTTGGCGCATGCCTGGCGGACCGGGGACCAACCTGCGCAAAGCCGGCAGGCGCCCCGTGGTCCATGTTTCCTGGAATGACGCGCAAGCTTTCGCCGCCTGGGCGGGCAAGCGGCTGCCCACCGAGGCTGAGTGGGAATTTGCCGCGCGCGGCGGCCTGGAACAAGCCACCTACGCTTGGGGTGACGAGCTAACGCCCGGAGGTAAGCACATGTGCAACATCTGGCAGGGAGATTTTCCCCGCAAAGACACCGGGGAAGACGGTTTTGCCGGAATCGCGCCCGTCCGCTCCTTTCCGCCCAACGGCTACGGCTTGTTCGACGTCGCCGGCAACGTTTGGGAGTGGATCGCCGACTGGTTTTCGCCATCCTGGCACCTGACGGGGCCGCGCGCGAACCCGCTAGGGCCGGAAAGCGGCGATTCCAGGGTGATTCGCGGAGGGTCGTTTCTTTGCCACCACAGCTACTGCAATCGCTACCGCGTTAGCGCGCGAACCTCCAACACGCCGGACAGCTCCACCTGCCACATGGGATTTCGGCTGGCGATGGACGCGTGAGGCCGAAATTCGCGCTCATTTGACGAAGTAGCTCAGATTTTCCAGCTCGATTGCCAGATCCACGCTGTTGACGATGACGTCGCCGGGCGTCTTCAGCAGGGTAGGCGAGAAGTTGAGGATTCCCTGAATGCCGGCTTCCACCAGTTGATTGGCCGCTTCCTGCGCGTTGGGAGCCGGAACAGCGAGAATCGCCATTTTTACGCCGTTTTGCCGAATAAAATCGCCCATTTCCCCCGCGGGCCGGATCGGGAACGGCACGTTGCGCTTGTTAGCCTGCTTGGGATCGGCGTCAAAGGCGGCCGCGATCTCGAAACCCTCTTTTTCAAAGCCGCTGTAGCGCGTGAGCGCCGCGCCCAGGTTTCCCACGCCCACCAGGATGACCGGCCGAAGCCGTTCGGCGCCCAGCACCTTGCCGAGCGCGTTGCAGAGCGACTCAACGTTGTAACCGAGGCCGCGCGTGCCTAACTGACCAAAGTGAGCCAGATCCTTGCGCAACTGGGTTGGCTTGACTCCGGCCGCCTTGGCAAGCGCCTCAGATGAAACCGTTTCCATCTCGTTATCGCGCAAGCGCTGGAGGCAGCGTTGATAGAGGCTGAGACGATAAATCGTCTTGCGGGGGATTTCTTTCGACACTTGTGAATTTTCACAAAGTTTCGATCGAGCGCAAGGGCAGTTAGGTCACGCGATCGACAAAATTTTCAGGTGATTGTCCACTTTGTCGTGCCAAGTGCGGATGCGAAAGCCTTTGACGAGGTAAACGTCAATCGTTCGGCCAACCTCATCCGTTTCTTGAAGGGAGCTTGTCTTGAACGGATTGGCATGGAGTTCATCGATGAGTGATTCAATGGTTTTTCGACGTTTTCCACGCAATTCCAAGACGAATCGCATCGCCTCGGCGTCAATAAGCACACGATAAGAATGGGTTGGCTCCATTTTTAGGCTTCCGAGGCGTCGAGCTTCTGCATTTCGGATTTAAATTCCTCGTAGCTCACCCAATTCTCGGGGGCATTGTCATCAATTTTTTCGGTCATCTTTCGGCGATGTTCCGGTGCATTTCCCTCCTCCAGGGCCAGTAACAATGCCTGCAACTCTCTCCGCTCTTGTGGCGACATCACGATCACTTGGTCTTTTACCTCGGCAAAGCTCATCGCTTAAAATTGCAGAAATTGACTACTTTGCAAGGATCGCTGCCGCACCGCCAAAAACGGGTCTATTTTGCGGGTCTTCGTGCGTTAACCAAGTGCCTAAGCTACCGCCTTTTCCCGCGCCGGCTCATTTTTCTCCGCGTTCACCGCAACGCCGCCTTTGGGCTGGATTTTTCGGAATTTTTCACGGCTGGCGTCCCAATCCGCCAAAATCTCCGCGGCGCGTTCGCTATCGGTTAGGTCGCGGTGACGCTCGATCAGCGCTTTCACCGATTCGATGTCCTCAGGCGCTTCCAAACCGACCACTTCAACCATCTCGGCGTTGACCAAAACGTCGAACATGCCGGTTTCGTCGAAAACGTAGGCAACGCCGCCGCTCATGCCGGCTCCGAAGTTTTTGCCGGTGCGGCCCAGGATGACGACGCAGCCGTTGGTCATGTATTCGCAGCCGTGATCGCCCACGCCTTCGACAACCGCCGTCGCGCCGGAGTTTCGCACGCAAAATCGCTCGCCGGCACGGCCGTTGGCGAACAAAATCCCGCCGGTGGCGCCGTACATCACGGTGTTGCCGACGATTGAGTTGCCCCAGGGCTCGAACCCGCGTTTTTCCGGCGCTTTGATGATGATTTCGCCGCCGCACATGCCTTTGCCGACGTAGTCGTTGGCCTCGCCGGTGAGGGTCATGCGAATGCCGCCGCAGAGAAAGGTGCCGAAGCTCTGCCCGGCGCTGCCGGTGAATTTCAGGTCGATCGTGCCTTCGGCCATCCCAGCGTTTTTCCACTTGCGAGCCACTTCGCCGGCCAGGCGGGTGCCGATGTTGCGGTTGGTGTTGCCCACCTGGTATTCGCCGGAAAATCGGGTTTTGCCGTCGGCGATGGCTTGCTTGGCGTCGGCGATGATTTGCACGTCGAGCGCGGTTTCGTGCAGGCCGTCGTTGCGCTCGCCCCCCCAAATTCGCGGCAATTCCCGGCCGGTCGGGGTCACGTCGGTCAGGAAATCGGTTAAATCCAGAGTGTTGGCCTTGGGGTGGTCCGGAACGCGGCGTTGGCGCAGAAATTTTGTCCGGCCAATGACTTCATCCAGGCTGTGGACGCCCAGGCTGGCGAGGTGTTTGCGAACATCGTCGGCCACGGCGTGGAAGTAGTTGACCACGTGCTCCACCTGGCCCTTGAACTTGGCGCGGTACTTGGGATCCTGCGTGGCGACGCCGACGGGGCAGGTGTTGAGGTGGCACCTGCGCACGTAAACGCAGCCCATCGCGATCATGGCGATGGTGCCGAAGTTGAACTCTTCCGCGCCCAAAATGGCGGCTTGCACGATGTCGAGCCCGGTGCGCATTCCGCCGTCTGTGCGCAGGATCACGCGGTCGCGCAGGTTGTTGAGCATGAGCACCTGCTGCGCTTCGGCGATTCCCAGCTCCCAGGGTAGGCCGGCGTGCTTGATGGAGCTAAGCGGCGAGGCGCCGGTTCCGCCGTCGTGGCCGGAAATGAGGATGACGTCGGCATTGGCTTTTGCCACGCCGGCGGCTACCGTGCCGACGCCGGCTTCGGCCACCAGTTTGACGACGACTTGCGCCTGCGGGTTCACCTCTTTGAGGTCGTGGATGAGCTGGGCCAGGTCCTCGATCGAGTAGATGTCGTGATGCGGCGGCGGAGAGATGAGGGTGACGCCGGGTTGGGTGTGCCGTAGCCGCGCGATGAGGTCGTTGACCTTGTGTCCGGGCAATTGGCCGCCCTCGCCGGGTTTCGCACCTTGGGCCATTTTGATTTCCAGTTGGTCGGCGTTGACCAAGTAGTGGGTGTGGACGCCAAAGCGGCCGGAGGCGACTTGTTTGATGCGCGAGTTGCCCCAATCTCCGGGTTCGACGTCAAAAAGCGCGTCGTTGGCGGTTTCCGCGGTGTAGCGCTCGAAACGGCGCTCGTCCTCGCCGCCTTCGCCGGAATCCGAGCGGCCGCCGATGCGGTTCATGGCCACGGCGAGCATTTCGTGAGCTTCCGGGCTCAACGCGCCGAGCGACATGGCCGCGGTGGTGAATCGGCGCAAAATTTCCTGGCGCGGCTCCACTTTATCCAGCGGAATGGGTTGGTGCTTGGTGAACTCCATGATGTCCTTGAGCGCGACGGGGTGGTGCGTTTTCAGGTCCTCCACGTATTGGTCGTAGAGCGCCGGATCGTTGGTTTTGACGAAGGTGTGGAAATTTTTGATGATCGGGTTGGGCATCCCGTGGCGCTCGCCTTCGCGGCGAAATTTCAGGTAACCGGGGTCGATCAGCTTCATTTCGCCGGATTCTCCGCCAAAAGCCAGGGAGTGGCGTTCCAGGCTTTCGTTGGCGATCTCGCGGAAGCCGACGCCTTCTACCTGCGAGGAGGTGCCGGTGAAACAGCGGTCGATAACCTCTGAGCCGACACCGACCGCTTCGAAAATTTGCGCGCCTTGGTAGCTGGTTAGCACGCTGATGCCCATCTTGCTCATGATTTTGAGCACGCCTTTTTCCAGCGCGGACAGGTAGTTGCGCACGGCCGTTTCGTAGTCCAAATCGCCGAGTTTTTTCCGCGTATCGGCCTCCAGGGCCTCGCGAATCGTCTCCACGGCCAGGTAGGGGCAAACGGCCTGCGCGCCGAAGCCGAACATGGCCGCCGCGCTGTGAGTATCGCGCACTTCGCCGGTTTCGACCACGATGCTAAGCCACATGCGCTTATGGGCGCGGTTCAGGTGCTGGTGCACGGCGCCAACCGCCAACAACGCGGGGATGGGGACGCGATCCGGGCTCACGTTTCGGTCGCTCAGCACCAGGATGGGGATGTGCGCGGTGGCCGCTTCTTCGGCTTCGGCCGAAATACGCTCGATCGCCTTCCGCATACCTTCCGGGCCTTCGCCAACCGGCCAGGTGATGTCGATTTTGCGCGCGGGGAAGTCATTCAGGTTCGTGAGCTTCTCCAGTTGATGGCCGAGCAAAAACGGCGTGGAAAGGTGGACCATCCGCGCGTGATCCGCCGTTTCATCCAGCAAATTGCGTTGCCAGCCCAAATTGACGTTCAGCGACATGACCAGCCGCTCGCGAATCGGATCGATCGGCGGATTCGTCACCTGGGCGAAGAGTTGCTTGAAGTAGGTCAGCAGCAGCTTGGGGCGATGGGAGAGCACGCTCAAGGCCGCATCGTCACCCATGGAGCCGATCGGCTCCGCGCCGGTGGCGATCATTGGCGTTAGGATGTCGCTCACCTCCTCCTTGTTCACGTCGAAGGCGATTTGCGCCCGCCGCAAGGCCGCTACGTCCAGCTCACCCTCCGGCGGCCGCGGCGCGGGATCGATGAGGCCGTCGAAATTCAAGCGGCACTCCAGCCACTGGCCGTATTCTCGCTTGGCTGCCAGGGCATTCTTGACGTCCGCATCGAAGTAAACCCGGCCATCGATGGTGTCCACGCAAATCATCTGCCCGGGCGCCAGGCGGCCTTTGCGCTCCACTTTTGCATCATCCAGGTCGATGGTCCCAACTTCCGAACCGAGAGAAAAAATCCCGTCCTCGGTCAGTTTGAAGCGGGAGGGGCGCAATCCGTTGCGATCCAGGGAAGCGCAAACCACGCGGCCATCGGTAAAAACCAGCGCCGCCGGCCCGTCCCAGGGTTCCTGAAAGCAGCGGTGATACTCGTAAAACTCCTGGACGCGCTGGGGCGTTTTGGGATCGATTCTCCATGCCGCGGGCACTAACATGGCCATCGCATGCGGCACGCTGCGCCCGCTAAGCACCAGCAACTCCAGCGCGGCGTCGAGGCTGGCGGAATCCGAATCCTCGGGGTCGATGATGTCGGTCAGGAGCTTGACGTCGTCGCCCCAAAGCGGATTTTTGAAGTCCTTTTCGCTGGAATTGAGCCAATTGCGGTTGCCGCGCAGCGTGTTGATCTCGCCGTTGTGCGCCAGCATGCGAAAGGGCTGACCTAACGGCCAACTTGGGAAGGTATTCGTCGAAAATCGCTGGTGGTAGAGGCAAATCGCCGTCTCGAACGCCGGATTCGACAAATCCGCGTAAAACTTGCGCATCGCCGGCGGCAAAGCCAGCGCCTTGTAGGAAATGGTGCGGTGGGAGAAGGAGCTGATGTAAAGCTCCAGCTTTTCGAGCTTGGCCCTTTGCTCGATCTTGCGCCGCGTCAGGTAAAGGCGGCGTTCGAAGCGATTTTTGTCGCCCTTTGTCTCCTCCAGCCCGGGAGGCCGCTTCACCAGCACTTGCTGGATGTCGGGCATCGTCGCGCACGCGCTGTCGCCCAATTCCTCGGGGTTCACCGGCACGTTTCGCCACCCGATCAGCTCCAATTCGCTTTCGGCGATGACCGATTCAGCGAGGCACCGGCACTTTTCGTGGGCATCGGACTCGCGCGGCAGAAAAAACACGCCCACGGCCAAATCCTCCGCCTGCTCCAGCTTGGTTCCCAGTTTTTCGGCCTCCGGCAGGAGGATCGCGTAGGGCAGTTGGGTCAACACCCCGGCGCCGTCACCGGTTTTTCCATCGGCGTCCATCGCCCCGCGATGCATCACCCGGCAGCAGCTTTCCAACCCGAATTTCAGGATGTCGTGGCTGCGCTTGCCCTTCACATGCGCCACCACGCCCACTCCGCAAGCATCGCGCTCGAATTGCGGCTGATACAGGCTGCCCTGCGAACTGGGATAAAAGTGTGGAAATTGAGGAAAATTCTTCCGATTCATCAATGGGTGCTCAAAAGGGAGGCGGATACGTCATGCGCCAAGTTCATGCCCGCTTTGTCGAGCCTCCCGAGCCTTTTCCTGGAAAAAATCGGCCAAAAAGCCCGCCAAATCGCGGGCCCATAGGTTTTAGGTGATACTTGGCGGAGTGTCAACGGATTCCTGATGCGCCAAATCACCCCAAAAACGCCGGTTTTTGGCGAAATGGCGCGGTGCGGACGCTCAGCTTCAGTCAGTCACGCCGAACAGCTCCAACTGGTTCTCCCCCGTCAGCGACCATGCCTCCCAGCCACGCCGCCGCAAATCCGCGGCAAACTCGTCCGCAAAGCCGTGCAACGTCAAAACCTGCCGTGGCGCGACCATCTCCACGTAGCGCAGCAAATCGTCGTAATCCGCATGATCGCTGAGCGGGAACACCTCGTCCACGCGGTAACGGTATTTCGCGCTCGGATCGACTCCCCAGCCGCTGATCATCGCGGTTAGCCGCTTTTCCACCTTGCCCAACTGCTCGGAGCGAATCGCGTTCGGCGGCGCGATCACCACTTGCCCCTCGAACCGCGAATTTGGCTCCAAAACCAGCCACGGCGGCAATTCGTGGCCCAAATCCGCGTAAATCCGCGTCATCCGCGCCGCGGAATCGTGGAGCAAGAAACGCAGCTCCGGCGCGCGTTTTCCCAGGCCGGCGAGCACCTCCTGCGCCTTGCCCAAAGAGTAGGCAGCCAGCATCGGCGTTAGGCCCTCCTCCAGTGCCTCGCGCACAAAACGCGCCAAATCCGCCCAAACCTCCTCGCACGGCGGCATGCCGGTATTTCGGCAGGCCATAAGTTGTCTCCAAAATCAACGTATCCGCGGTGGCCGGCTCCAAGGGCTCCGCCGCCTCGCCCTCCTGCAGCTTGAAATCGCCGGTGTAGAGCAAACTGGCCCCATCGCCGCGTTCCAGCCGAATTTGCGCCGAACCCAGGATGTGGCCAGCCGGCAGCAACCGAGCCTGAAACGGCCCCACCGCAAACACCTGGCCAAACGCATAACCGACAACCTCGCCCCGTTTCCTGAACCGCTCCTCCACCAGCAACCGCGTCGCCTCAGAGCAAATCGCCGTGGCATGCGGCGCAACGTGGTCGGCATGCGCGTGGGAAACGAACGCCAGCGGCTTGCGCCCGTGCGGATCGAGCCAAAAATCGGCCTCCGGCAAATAGACGCCGCGGCGGAATTCGACTTGGATGGGGTTCATGGCTTATGCGCCCGGAGGGCTGGGGATTCCAAGTTTCTTGCAGATGCTCCGAGCCGTGAATTTGTTCACATCCGCATGCCGCGGGACCGGAGCCGCCTGGCCGTTCTTTGCGTTGACCCAGAAATCATGGCTGCCGCCATGATGATCGAAGTGGCAACCGTGTTTGCGCAGGTGTTTCTCCAACTTGCCTCGCTTCATCGTCGCTTACGGTTGCGCGGCTGCGAGTTCAGCGATGCGGTCCGCATATTTTTCGCGGCATTTGCGCAGCCCCGCGATCGCGTCACGCGCCATCGCAAAGGCTTCCTCGATGGTGTTGGCTTCGGTGATCAGTTGCGGCTCAAACGGGCAGGTTACGCCGTAGCGCCAAGGCTCGTCTTCCGGCATGGATTCCAGGTGAAGAACCAAATCTCCGTCGGAAACCACAAACACTTGGGCGGCAGCTTTCATGCGCCCAGCTTATCATGATTCCCGGCGATGCCAAATCTGGCCCCAGCCGGCGGACATGCCTTCATTCCTTCAACTTCGCCACGATGAACCGCTCCACCGTCCCGTACGTCTTCTCCGGATGATCCGGTGAGCGCACGTGACACTCCAGCCCCAACTCGCGCATGGCCTCCTGCAGCTTCAAACCCAGCAAAACGTGGTGAACCCAGGTTCCCTGGTCGGTCTTGGCGTCCACCTTCACGTTGGGGCGGCCGTAGGCCATGTAAACCGGCACATCGTCCTTGGTCAGGTGGGTAATTGCCGAAGCGTCGCTCATCAGCTTGGTTACCCGCTCGCTCGTCCAATCTGCCTCGGTTTCGATCCCGTAAAAGGGCAGCAACGCCTCGTGCGGCTTTAAATCCGGCACGCCGAACCACTCGCGAAAGGTGCGCAAATCGTAGGTCGACTGCCCGTTTGAGGTGGCCGCCGCGACGATTCGCGTGGATTGGCGCGCGATGGGGTCCTCACTGTCCGGATCGGCCAAATCATCGTGAAAACCCAGCCAAAGCGAGATTCCCGCGCCGGCGGATCCACCGTAGCACGCGATTCTCGCCGGATCGATGTTCCACTCCGCTGCGCGATGGCGGATGGTCTGCAACCCACGCGCCGCATCGTGCATCATGATGGGGTAGGGGCCTACGTCGCTGAGCCGGTAATTCATCGACGCAAACGCGATACCCGCCTCATGGAACATTTTCAGCGCACCGGGCGAAAACGCGCGTTTGTCTCCGCCACGAAATCCGCCGCCGTGGATGTAGATGGCCAGCGGAGTCGGCTTTTCCGCGCCATCCACCGGCCACAGGTCGAAACGCTGCTTTTCGTGCTCGCCGTAGGCTACATCCGGGTGCGTCGGCTCGGGCCGATTGGCCCGCTGACGGGCGGTGTTGGAGCCATCGCGGCGTTTTTGGTTAAACGCGCGCACTTCTTCGCGGGTCAGGGTTCCATCCTTGTTCGCGTCGCTTTCCGGGAAGCGCTCGAGGAACTGTTTGAGCTTGCTTTCGAGCTCGGCCGGCCGCTCCTGGGCAATCGCGGTCAGCGCCAGGGGCAAAGTTAAGGTGATGAGGGCTGTAACGTTCATGATCTCAGCGTAGGTCGAACTGTGCAGCGGGGCAAGTTTGGCCGGACTCCCGCCGACATGCTCTAGCGGCCGGTTAAAACTCAGGTCGCCGCCGAAGCTTTTTCCCCTTTCAACGCGGCCAGTTCCGCTTGTGTCTCGTGCAGCGTACGCTCGAAACGGCTCAACTCTTCGGACGTCGCCTTGAGCCGCGCCGCGGTTACCCGAGCCAAAAACTCGTAAAACGCTGCGTAAAAGCTGGGATTCTCCTTCTTTGGCTTGACGTCTTGCAGGAATTTTTGGTCGACCGCCAGCAGAAACGTCTTGTCCGTGGCTGAAACCGTGGCCGAGCGCATTTCATCGCCCAACGCCGCCAATTCGCCGAAAATTTCGCCCGGATTGGTGATTGTGGCCAGTTTTTCGCCTCCTTTGCTGATGGTGACGCCGCCGGCCATCAAAATGTAGATTCGCGAGCCGCTGCCTCCCTCCTCGATGATCGCATCGCCGGGATCGCACTCGATGATGCTGCTGGAGTAAAGCACGTCGTCAAGGTGGCCGGACTCAAAGGATTTCAGAAACGGCACACTCTGGAGGGTCTCGGGAATCTGTCCCTCCTCGTGGATGTAAGCAAATTCACGCATAACAGGGCAAATTCTACAGAGCCCGGAGCCAATTTGAAGCGCATTCTTTGGCTTGGAGCGAAAAAACGTCCGAAACGGAGGCGAATTGATCGGATTGTTCGACTCAGTAAATTTTCCGGAAGCCGAGATGACAAATTTTAGCAAAATTTCGCATTTTCCTAGCAAAAAAGAGTCACAGGAACTAAATTTTTATAAAATATCTGTTGATCTTAGGCTGATTTGCAGCTTTGATTCGCACTGTTGCGAAAACTTGGATTTTGCCCTTCATGCTTGCTCCCGATCCCGTTGCCCCATCCGCCGCTCCCGCATTTTCGCGGCCAGCTCAGCTCATTGGGCCCAACGATCCCGATTACCTCGCGGAATTGCGCCGGCGTCTGGTCGCGCAACTTCAGCCGCCTCGCAACCGGCATCAATTTGCCGGGACGCCCGGTTGGTTGTCGGGAGACCGGAACGGAAATCTGCCAAAACTTCTCGAACCGGCGATCCGAGAGGTGGCCTTGCAAAACGAGGGGGGCACGCTGGCGATTCTTACGCCGGAACACGCAACAGCCGGCCCGCTCCATGCCCTGGCCGAGGCGCTGGAGCAACTTTGCCCCAAACTCAAGCGCTGCGCCATGATCGAGCTTCCTCCCGCCGGTTGGGCGGCCATGGTCAAGCCGGAGTTGGCTCTTCGCCACAAGCGCGGCCACACCACGCTCATCATCGATGAGGTGGAGCGCCTTTTCGACGCCCGCGTTTCCGCCCGGGTGCGGCTCGATTTTCTGCGCGTTTTTTGCGAATTGGCCGAAAGCCCCGATTGTTCGGTGCTTTTCGTCATCGATCAGCGCTACCTGACTTTTTGCCGCGAATTAGAGCTGCTCGATACATCCCTGGATGCCCCCACCCACATTCGCGTGCCGGTTTCCGGGCACCCGGTGGCCATTCGTCCCCACCGCGCCAACGTGCCGCTGCCGCCGGTGCATCTCCCCGCGCAAATTGCTGCCCCCGTCACTCATCCGGCCATGAATCGAACCTACGGGCGGGGACTCGCCGGGCTTTTTGCGGCTACTTTCGCCGCGGCGATGAGCCTCCTGGCGGCAGTCGTGTTTTTGGGTCCCAAACTCCGGGAGGCCCATCCGTGGATTTCCGCCGCGCAATCGTCGATCGCCGTTCCGACGTTAACGCCAGTGTCCGGCAACGCCGCCAAACCGTTTACCGCTGATGGCGCGATCGCGCTGAAAACCTTTCTCGATGTCGTGGAAACCGCCCGGGGTCCCGATGCCGCAGCCCGGGTGCAGTTGGCCCTGAAGCACCTGACCGAGCGCTATCCCGGCCATTCCGGCAAACCCGTGCAAACCTGGCTGGCCGGAGTCAACGCGGGCCAATCCGCGCTAGCCACGGAGTTGGGACTGCTAACCACGCAACTCTCCAATTCTCCCCTGAGCCGGCAAGCCGCGCTCCGCTGGTTTGAAGAAGGCGCTGCGGCAGGTTGCCCGGACGGCGCTTATTTGGCCGCGGAGACCTTGTTTTTGGACGGGCAGCCGGAATTGGCGATGGAACGGCTCCAACGCTGCATCGAACGGTTCTCCGATTCCCGCGCAGCTTACCTGTTAGGGGCCTGCCATCTGCACGGCTACGGAATTGAGCGCAATTACGCCGAAGCCCGCCGCATCCTGGAAACTGCCGTGCAACTGGGCAGCGCCAACGCCTGCCAAGAGTTGGGAATGATGCGCGAGCGCGGCTTGGGCGGCCCCACGGACCCTGACGGAGCCACCAACGCCTATCGCACGGGCGCCGAAGCCGGCCAAATTTTTTGCATGAAACGCTACGCCGAGGCTCTCCGCACCGGACGCGGCCTCAAACGCCGAAACCCGGACCAAGCCGCCACCTGGCTGGAGCGCGCCGAACGATGCGCGTCCGAACCAGCCCTGCCCGCCCGGGTTCGCGCCCTGACACCGCACTTTTACCGCTGAGAAACCGAATTCTGCTTGGGGGTCAAGTAGACGATACGAAAGCCAATGCAAGCCTCCGTGGCTCTTCTGAGCTGCGGGGGCTTCGCGCTTTTTGAGGCTGCCTCAATCGCCCGTTTTCGCCAATTCCTTCGCTTGACGCACCCATTCTTCGCGTTCCACCCTGCCCTTGAACGATAACCGCTCGGAAAACGCCGCAATTACCTCACCGCTCCAGCCGGCAATCTGCTCGTAGCGGTAAACCCCGAAATCGTTCAGCTTGCCCGCCAACACCTTACCCACCCCGCTGATTTTCGTGAGATCGTCCACCTGCTCCGGCGCGGAATCGTAAACTACGCCCAATGCCTCGTCCGTGCGCACTCCGGTCAGGGCGGCAACCTCGCTCATGGCTGGTTCGGGCTCTTTGGCCGGCTCCGGTTCGGGAGTGGCGGTTGTCGCTTTCGCCAGGCTGGGCTCCCGGTCCGTATCATCCGCTAGTTTCGCGGCAGCCGGCACGGTTTCTTCCCCCTCATCGCCGCCCAAAAACAGGAAACACAGGATGATGAGCAAAATGACGACGAGGATGAGCAACTCCCAAAAATAGGTGTCGTTGTGGGCAAGATCGGCAAGGAAAGCGAGCGTCATGAAGTTGCCGCCGACCCTAATCAAGACCCTGACGCCGGTCAAGTCCACGCGCCGGCGACTTTCCTGCTTTTGCGATGATTTGAGGCTTGATCATTGCGCCGAAACAGCGTTTCCTTGCCGTTGCGTCGATATCCTGACGCACCAACAACAACACACCCCCCAACCCCTAACCTATGAGCCAGACGAAAAATATCCTTTCCAGCGATGTCGAAATTGAAGGCAAGCTAACCTTTGCCGAAGACTTGATCATCGACGGAAAAATCGAGGGAGAGGTTGAATCCAAGGGAGGCCATCTCACCATCGGCGAAAACGCCAAAGCCAAGGGCGAAATCAAGACCAAATCGCTCGTGGTTTTTGGCAATGTGGAAGGAAACATCACCGTGCAGGATCGCTGCGAACTGAAGGCGAGCACCGAGATTGTGGGCGACATTGCCGCGGGTTCGTTGGCCATGGAAGAGGGGGCCAGCTTCGTGGGCGCCTCCAAGGTGGGGCGCTCTGCGGCAGCCGCGGGAGCGGGCGGGCCCCGGCCGGCTTAAGCGGGGCCAATCCGACCGCGGTTTTTGGAGAAAAGGGACCAAACCGCCCCAGGGACCTAAGCGGACCAAAGCGGGGTTTCTTGTCCCTTCCGTCCCTTTGGTCCCTTCAGTCTCTTATTCTGCAAAAACGAATACTTTGGGATTGTTTGATTTTAATTTTGGCTTATTATTGTCGTCAACAACTTGCTCTAAGCACAAAAGTTGTCTGTTTTCATGGTTCTGGTGCCCTGGCCACTCCCAAGTGGCCAGGGTTTTTTCTTTTCGCTCATCCTCAGTTCCCCTCCGGGCGACGCATTTCGCGTTGCAGACGCTCGCGATGGATTTTGCCGAGCGGAGAGCGGGGAAAAGCTGCGATGCGAATGATTTGGCTCAGGCGCTCGAAGGGGGCGGCGGACTCATCGAAGGCGGCGCGGAGTTTTTGCAGGTGGTTCGCGGAAACGCAGGTTTCGGCGACGAGGACGAGCTGCTGCCCGCTGCGATCGTCGGAAACGGCGTCCAAGGTCACGTGGGGGGCGGATTCGCCGGCTAAATCGTGCAAAATCGCCTCCAAACGGTCCAAATTCACCAATTCGCCGAGGATTTTCACGGTTCGGCCACCGCGGCCGAGCGGAGTGAGCCGGCCCCGGGTCAGGTTCGCGAAATCCGGCGTGGCGAACCAGCCCCCGGCGTCGAGCGGACGCGCGATTTTCCAGGTTTCGCCGGCAAAATTCAGGTACGCGCTGAAAAGTGGCAAACCGCGAATGTTTAACCTCCCCTCCGAGTCCGTCCGCGCCTCCCAGATTTCAAGAATCGGCAAATCCGCGTTCGAAAACGGCGAATCCAGCGCTTCCGGGGTTTGCGTGGCGATTTGCGAGCCGGCTTCGGTCATCCCATAGCTCTGGAGGACGGGCCAGCCGAGTTTTCGCGCGCGTCGGCCCAAATCCGCCGCCAGCGCTCCGCCTCCCACGATGATGGCGCGCAACGTGGGCGGGCAGGGCAGGTTTTCGCGGACGAGGTCGAAAATTTGGGTGGTTACCAGCGAGGTTAGGCTGATTTCCAGCTTCGCGCAGGTTTCCGCGAATCGCGCGGCATCCCAAGGATCGCCAAAATTTTCGGCAAATCCGCCAGCGGCGAAAGCGCGCGCCCAAACGCCGAATCCGCCGACGTGGAAGGTGGGCAACGCGCAAAGCCAGCGATCTTCCGCGCCCGCGCCGAGGTGGTGGTTGACCGCGCGCGCGGAGGCCAGCAAGGCGGCACGCGTGAGGCAAACCAGCCGGGGCGCGCCGGAGCTTCCAGAGGTGGCAAAAATCACGTGGCCGCGCAAATTCGGCTCCCGCGCGAGGAAATCGTCGAGCCCGCCGCGGGGGAAGTCGATGCGCGGGTTGAGGCGCAAATTCGGCGCGGAATCGTCCCAAAAATCGGGGCTCAGCAGGTTGGCGTCAGCCGTTTCCATGGCAGGTCGTCGAGCAGGGCGGTGAAATTCGGCGGAACGCGCAAAATCGGCTCCGGCGGTCCCATGGCGGCGATGAACGGGTCCGCGTCATCAAAGAGGTGATGGGTGACCAGCCCGCAGGTTCTGACCTCGTTAGGGCGCGGGCAGGTAGCAGCGCAGTTTGCGGCGAAAAGCTGTCCCACGGGGTGATCCAGATAGCTGGTGAAGACGATTTTTTGCCTGGGCGCGGCGACGTTTTGCGTTTGCACCGCGGGTTTGACGATTCGCACCGCCGGAACCGCGGAAACCGCCGAACCGCGGTCCAGAGCGAGCGCGCAGCCGGTATTTTCGGCGAGGTTTTTCCAGGTGGGCGCGTGGAACGGGCAGGGATCCTCCACGAACTCGACGCGGTGCGCGGAATCGCCCAAATTTCGCCAAAACGCGGCAAAATTCGCCGGCGACAGGGACGCGTTGAAATCCAGCCGGAGGCGAAAATTTGGCGCTAACACGCGAATTCGCTCCAAATCCGCGTCCGAGCCGGCGCACTTCAATTTCACGGTGCCGAACCCCGGCGGAACGTCGATTTCGCCTGTTTCGCCGGGCGGAAGCAGAAAATGGCTCCGTGGAAACGACGCGGGCGCAAATAATTCGACCTCGCAGCTTTTCAGGGCCTGCTGCGTCAACGCCAAACGCCTGTTTCCGGCCAAATCCGCCAAAACGGCCTCCAAATCCGGGTCACCCAACTCCGGCCAAGGGTGCAGGCAGCCGAAACCATCGCCGCTGCGAATGAGCGCGCCGGGAAATTCCGTGCGGGAGCTTTTCGCGTTGAGCGGCCCGCGGCTTCGCAGCACGTAGCGGTGGAAAAAGACGGGCGAATCGGGCTTCATTTCGATCGGGCGCAAGTTACGGGCGGCGCCAAGCGCTGGCGATGTTTTTCTTTCTGGCAGGATGACGAAAACGCACCTAACCTGCCGCATGCATCGCCGGAAAAGCTGGAATTGCTGGATGTTGCCGATCGTTGCGCTGTGCGGGCTAACATGCGGGCGGGCGGAGACTCCACCTTCGCTGGAAACGCTGCGCGGTCAATACCAGGCCATGCTTGAGATCGTGTTGGAGCCGCTGGAAGACCAGAAACGCACGCTATTCGAACAATACGCAGCTGCCGTCGATCGGCTGAAGCAAAATTTCGAGGATCAGGGCGCGGAAGAACACGCCAAAGCGGCGGAGGCGGAGGCGGAACTGGCCCGATCGCAGTTCAAAAGCGGCAAGGCGACGTTTCCGGGCATCGCCGCGATGCGGACCAAGTTAAACGAGGAGGTGGCGAAAATAGAGGCGGCGAAATTGCCGAAGATGATGCCAATCCGCAACAAGCACATCGAGCGTCTTCAGGGCTTACGGGCGTCGTTGATCGAGTCCGGCGCCGTGGAATCCGCCAAAGAGGTGACCGAGGAAATGAAGCAACTGGCCGCGACCAAACTGCAAGCGCCGGAGCGGCCTGCGGAACCAGCTGCGTCGCCGCGCGCGGAATTGACGCAGATTTCCAATTCGCCGCTCCACAGCACCGAGCGGCAGGTTGGCGAATTTTCCCTGAAAGCCGGCCGCTACGTTTTGGAGGACCAGGCCCAGGCACACATTGGCAATCGCGAAATCAAGGGCCCGGCGGGCGTCGGTCACATGGTGTTGACGGGTCCTTCGCAGGTGGAAGGCGGGGTCATTTTTGTGAATCGCGGCAGCTTTAAGGCGACGGGCACGCGGTTCGTGGACACGCGCCTCCAGGCGAATTTGGGAGGGCGTTGGGAGCTGGTGGGCTGTTTGTTCGACGGTAGCCGGCTCAACAAGGCGGGCGTCTGGTTCACGCGGTATTACTCCTCACGGTGGGTGATCGACGACTGCGTTTTCGCCGAAAACTTCGTCATCAGGCTCCATCACACGCCGGTGGGCATTCAGGCCACAAATTGCACGATTCTTGGCGCAACGCTGCCGTCGGTGCATTTCTTCGAAGACGCGGGCAAGGAAGCGCTGCACGAGTGGCGAAAAGTGGAGAATTGCCACTTCATCGGCTGCGAAGTGCCGCACAGTTTTTTGCTGATCACGCAGGATTGCCTGTTTGAGGACTGCGTCTTCGTCCCGGACGATGAACCGGTCAAAAATCTGACCAACCTGAAGGCTACCATCTACGTGAAACCGCCGAGTTCGCCGCGAATTGCGGGAAACCAGTGGACGGTCGAAGTTCGGCCCGCGGCGCAGCTTTCCAGCCAACCGGGCAGTTCGACCGCCTACGTTTACCAGGATGGTGAGCTGCATTTTCGCTGAAAACTCGCTTCCAGCCATGACAACCGTGAAAACAGGCGTCGTTGGAGTCGGCGCAATCGGCCAGAATCACGCCCGGGTTTACGCGGAGCTGAAAAACGCCGAGTTGGTGGCGATTTATGACGCGGATGCGGACCGCGCCACGGAAATCGCCGCGAAATTCGGTGCGAACGTCGCCGCAGACCTCGATGAATTCGCCAACGCGGTGGACGCCGCTTCCATCGCCACGCCGACCGTGAATCACCGCGAAATGGGCGAGCGGTTGCTGGGTCGCGGCGTGCATTGCCTGGTCGAAAAACCGATCGCCGATCACCCGGATGACGCCGCGGCGTTGGTGGAGCTGGCGCACCGGCACGATTGCCTGCTTCAGGTCGGCCACATCGAGCGATTCAACCCGGTTTTGAGCCATTTGGAGGAGCGGCTCACCAATCCCAGGTTTATCGAGGTTCACCGGCTCAGCCCGTTCCCGAATCGCAGCATGGACGTCGGCGTGGTGCTGGATGTGATGATCCACGACCTGGAAATCGTGCTTCACCTCGTGAAATCGCCCATCGCGCATCTGGACGCAGTTGGGGTGCCGGTTTTGACCTCGCGCGAAGACATCGCCAACGCGCGGCTGCGGTTTGAAAACGGCTGCGTGGCGAATTTGACCGCCAGCCGGATTAGCCCGGAAAAAATGCGCAAAATCCGCGTTTTCCAGCACGACACCTACCTTTCGCTCGATTATCAGGCGCAGGAGGGCAAGATGTTCCGCAAAATCGGCGGCCAAATCGTCCCGGAGCCGGTTGAGGTGGAAAAAGACGAGCCGTTGAAGTTGGAACTGGCCTCGTTCGTGGATTGCGTGGCCAAAGGTGAGCGTCCCAAGGTGAGCGGCGCGGAAGCCGCCGCGGCGCTGGAAGTGGCGATCGAAATCACGCGCCAAGCCGCGGAGGGGAATCCGTTGGGGTGAGGAGGCTCGATTCGGTCAGTCAAAGCTCTTCGGCCGGAAGCGGCGTCATTTTCAGCTCGCCGGACGCGACTTTGGCGACGAATTCGGCGTCCACGCCTGCGAGCCGGCAGATCGCATCCTTTTCCATGCTTTCATTTAACATGGCGTGCACAATTTTGATTTTAGCGCGCTTTTCTCCGCGCAGTTCGAATTGTTCGATGGCGTTCAATTTTCGCCCGGTTTGGCGTTAGGGGCGTCTAGGTGCAACTCACCGGACTCAACTTTAGTGACGAATTCGGCGTCCACGCTTGCAAGTCGGCAGATCGCATCCGTTTCCATGCCTTCATTTAACATGGCGTGCACAATTTTGATTTTAGCGCGTTTTTCTCCACGCTCTAGTCCGCGCTCCAACCCGCGTTTTTCTCCGCGCAGTTCAAACTGTTCGATGGCGTTCATGGTTTTCTTCTCTAACTCAGGTTTGGTAACGGTTTTGACGGTTTGTTGCAATTCGTCATCTTTGTTTTGGCCATGCATCGCATAACCGACGTAGTGCAAAATCGTGATGAAAATAGCCTCGCCGTCCTCTCGATGCAAGAGCGTGTTGACCTCATCGGCGTGGGCGTGAAACCATTCCAGCGGCTGGTCGCGGGTGACGGCTTGCATT
The DNA here is from genome assembly GCA_965224535.1 of Verrucomicrobiales bacterium. Lineage (GTDB taxonomy): Bacteria > Verrucomicrobiota > Verrucomicrobiia > Verrucomicrobiales > DEV007 > JBCDHN01. Next base: position 165,716 of record CBDCZR010000011.1, on the reverse strand, counting down.
AATGTTAGGCCCACGTGCGAGAGCAAATCCTGCGGCAAATCGGCCTCCGGCATGTCCATCAACGGCATCACTTCAAACTCGAATTCCGGCGTCTTGCGCTCCAGGATTTCGCGCAATTCCTCGTCCACAAACGGCAACCAATCCAACAACCCGGAGAAGCAGGCGCTGAAGTTCCACTCCTCCTCACCTTGGTAGAGCACGACCGGCAAAATCAAAGGCAAATTCTTCTTCGGCTTGGATTCATCGCGCTTCATCATCGACCACCAAGCCAGCACCATGTAGACCAGCAACCGCAGGGCGATCCACTTATCCACCTGCGTCTGGTGCTCCCACAACACGTAAAAATACACCTCCCCGCCGCCTTTGAGAGGCACGCGCCAAAACAGGTCGTTGGCCCTCCATTGCAGGTTTGGGGCGATCCAACTGCCGCGGATGAGTTCCATCTCGTGCCACAGCGCCACGGAGTCAAGCTCTTCGGGCGCCATGCATTGCAAAACGCCTCGGGAAGCTTCGGCGTTCCCGAAATAATCCTGGAAAAAGCGGTCCCGAAAGCTTCGCACCTCGGGTCCCTCGTTGGTGTGTTTGTGAGATTCTTCTGGCATGGCGAAAATGGAGAAACAACGCGCCAACTGCGAAAGGGAAAGCCGCCGGTGACGAACCGATGAGATGGGTCGGCAATCAGTCCGACTCAACGTGGGCGGCCCGCAAATGCTGACGTAGCAGGTCGATGCCGAAGTCTTCGCCGAAATTCCGCCACGCGGCGTGCGGATGCATGCCGCCATTTTGGATGTTGCAGTATTCCAGCAAGAACGTTTTGCCCTGGATGAAGTAGTAGTGCCCCTCGCCAAACTCAAATCCGCCGGCCCAGCCGAATTTGATCGCGTCTTGCTCGGATTTCACCCGCTCGCGCTCTTCCGCGGCCAACTCGTCGCGGTGATTGCCCAGGTATTCGTCGATCACGGCCCAAAGCTTGGCCTGTTGATCCGGCTTCAGCGCGGTAAACGCGATTCCCTTGTCCGCCAGGGGATCGACCTTGGGCAAATCTTTGGTCAAAATGTCCTTCGGCGCGGTGTCGGCAATGACCGCCTGCGCCTTTTGCGCGTCGTCGAGCGACTTCACCAACTCGCGTGCCCGGTCTTCCTCACCAGCTAAGACGCGCAACCCCGCGCGGGGCAGATTTTCCGGCACTTTGGCGGGGTTGGAGGCCCAAAAGGCCGGCGTTTCGGAAATCAGCTTGCCTTTGACGATGGTGAAGTTGAGCGACATGTGATGGCCCTCAAATCGCCAACCCCAGGTGCCCTCCGCGCTGGGTTTGCCGAAAATCCAGACTAGGTAATACTGCGGATCGCGCTTGGGATCCTGATTTTCCAGCTCAAAGAGGATTTGCTCAAGGCTCATGATTTGCACGGCCTTGAGGTAACCGGTGTGGCTAAGCCCGGTGCTGAGCAGACCGTGGGCCAAAAGCCGCTGATCCGGCTCCATTTCGCGAATTGACAGGCCTTTACGCGGAACGGGGACATAGTGCCAGTTGGTGCGCTCCTCGTCGTTGAGATCGAACGTGCATTTTTCGCGCTGGGCCGGTTCCAGGCTGGCCAGGAAGTCGTTCGCGGCGGCAGCCATTTGTTCGGCGACCTCATGCGCCCGGACGGGAGCGGAAAAGGCGATGAGGCAAAGAAAAATCAGGATGGTGACGGGTTGTTTGTGCATGGCAAGACGTGAAGCAAGGCGCAGCGCCGGTGCAAACCAAAAAGTAGCGCACGCGTCCGCTTTAGCCTTTCGCGAAAAATCGACCAAAACCTTCCTTTCCGTCCCCTGAGCCCGATCCGTCCCTGCGGCGCTGGTTTTAGTTGTGCCATTGCCAGGGCGCTCCTATCCTCAACCGGGATGAAGCAAGACCGGCCCAGCGCAACCGCCAGATTCGTGGCGCAAGGGGTTTGGAGCGTTTCGCGGCATCCCCGGCTCAAGGCGGAGGTTCCCCGCGACATCGCCGAGGCCAACGAACGCATGGTCGGCATTTCCGGTGCAGGGCGGAGGCGCCGGTTGCTGCGTAGAGCGGCCATCTACCAGGCGCTGTCGGTTCCCGGCATCTACCTGCACTTCGTCCTGCGCAAGCGGCACATCGAGCTGCAGGTCCGCGCGGCGATCGAATCCGGCGCTACGCAGGTTGTCGTCCTCGGCGCGGGGTTCGACACCCTGGCTATCCGGCTTTCCGGCGAATTTCCCGGCGTTTCGTGGATTGAGGCCGATCACCCGGCAACGCAGCAGGTCAAACACGAGGCGATCGGGCGGCATTTCCCCGATTCCGCGGTTCGGTTGCTCGAGTTGGACCACGAACGCCAGCCGTTGCGCGAAACACTGCTGGCCAGCGAGATTTTCGATCCCGCGGCCGTGAGCGTCTTCATCGCGGAGGGGCTGTTCATGTATCTGGCGGAGGAGAGCGTGGACGAAATCCTCGGATGTGTCCGCGAAAGCTCGAAAGCCGGCTCGCGCCTGATTTTCACGTTCATGGACGAACGCGCGCCGGGTGATTTTCAGTTCCGCAACGCCACGGCTCTGACCAACCTGTGGCTGGGCATTTCTGGCGAGAAATTCACCTGGGGACTGCCCGTAGACCGGTTGGAGCCGTTTTTGAGCGAGCGCGGTTTTAATCTCGCAAACCTGGCAACCAGCGACGACCTGGCGGCGCTGCTTTCGCCGCAAAACCACGATGCTAAGCCGGCAATCGGCGAATGTGTCGCTACCGCGCTGAAATCATGATTTCCCGGGTCATATATCCGCTCACGATCCTCGCTTGCATCGCCCTACACGTGATCCTGCACGCAGCCGGATTGCCACCCCTGGCCGCGGCCTACGCCGCCGTTTTCCTGGGAGCGGGAGTGGTCACATTGTGCGAGCGGTTGCTGCCGGAGCGGCGAGAATGGACGCCCAACCGCGCGACGGTGGGCAATGATTTGGCGTTCATGTTAGTGGTGCAAATGCTGCTACCCAAGCTACTAAGCCTGCTGGCCGCCCTCACGCTGATTCGCTGGTTGGAGGCGCACAACTGGGCGCCGCAAAATCTCTGGGTCCACCACTGGCCCATCGGCCTGCAAGCCGCGGCGATGGTGCTGTTAGCTGATTTTTTCCGCTACTGGCTGCACGTCGCCAGCCACCGCTTCCCCTTGCTCTGGCGGCTCCACGCCGTGCATCACTCGCCCCACCGGCTCTACTGGCTGAACGTCGGCCGCTTTCATCCGCTGGAAAAAGCGCTGCAATTTTTCTGCGACGCCCTACCCTTCATCCTGTTGGGCGTCAGCGCGGAAGTGGTGGCGCTCTACTTCACGTTTTACGCGGTCAACGGGTTCTTCCAGCACTGCAACGTGCGGTTGCGGCTGGGCTGGCTTAATTACCTGGTTAGCGGACCGGAGCTGCATCGCTGGCATCACTCGCGCCAAGTTTCCGAATCCAACGCCAACTACGGCAACAACCTCATCGTCTGGGATCTGCTCTTCGGCACGTGGTTCTTGCCGCGCGGCCGCGAGGTGGGTTCGTTAGGCTTGCTCAACCCCGCCTACCCTACCGGATTTGGCTCCCAATTTCGCGCCCCGTTCGTGACCGAGCTGGACCATGAGCGCGTGCCGTTTTCAACCTGGCGCGAGATTTTGCGCAATGCGGCGATCGGTTCTTTGGCGTGGCTGGTTGGATGGCGAATTTACCGTCCCATCGAAAAATCAGCCGAGGACCCTAAATCCGCGCAGTTGCGGGTTTTGCGCAAAATCCTGGGTTCGCACCAAAAAACGCGCTTCGGCCGCGAACACGGGCTAACCGGCGAGATGAGCGTGGAAACCTTTCGCCAGAGCGTGCCCATCACCGGTTACGACGCGCTGGAGCCCTACATCCAGGAGCAGGAACAAACCGGCAAGCGGAGCCTCAACCCGCGCGGCCCCATGATGTTCAACGTGACCAGCGGAACCACCGGCAAGGCTAAATTCCTGCCGGTCTTGCCGGAAACCCTCCGCGCGGCGCGGCGAAATCAGCGCCTCTTCCTCTACCTGCAGCGGCGCGCCTGTCCGCTGGCCTTTCGCGGCGCAATGCTGGGAATCGTGAGCCCGCCGGTGGAAGGTTACCTCCCCTCCGGCACGCCGTTCGGCTCTGCCTCCGGCTGGATTTACCGCGCCACGCCGTGGCTGGTGCGCGGAAAATTCGTCCTGCCGCCGGAGGTGTTCGCCATCCAAGATTACGCCGCAAAATACTACGCCATCCTGCGTTTGGCCCTGCCGCGGGCAGACATCACCTACATGGCGACGGCCAACCCGTCCACGTTTCTGCGCTTGCTGGATTTAGCCGCGGAACACCGCGAACAGCTCGTCGAAGACGTGGAACGCGGCAGCTTCCAACCGCCGGGCGAGGTCAGCGATTCCGAACGCCGGATGGTGCTCCGCCAGTGCCGCCCAAACCCTGGCCGCGCCGCTGAGTTGCGCGACGCATTTGCCCTAACCGAGCCAAATTTCGGGGCGTTTTGGCCCTGCCTGCGTGCTGTCTCCACCTGGACCGGCGGAAGCTGCGGCGTGGCCCTATCCAGCCTGCGCGCCAAGCTGCCACCCGACGTTGCGGTCATGGATTTGGGCTTCCTGGCCAGCGAATTGCGAGCTACCGTGACATTCGATTTCGATTCCCAAGCCGGCTTGCCCACGTTTTGGGAGAACTTCTTCGAATTCGTCGAACGCGAGCGCTGGGAACGCGGCGAGCCCGAATTTTTGACGCTCGACCAGTTGGAATCCGGCGCAGACTACTACCTCTTCGTCACCACGCCCTCCGGCCTCTTCCGCTACCCCATGAACGACATCGTGCAGGTGGCCGGCCGCTTCCAAAACACGCCGCTGCTGCGTTTTTTGCAAAAAGGCGTCGGGACCACGAACATCACCGGCGAAAAGTTGCACGAAAGCCAGGTTCACGCCGCCATTCGCGAGGCTGAAGGCGCGCTGGGCTTCCGTTCCCGATTTTTTCAGATGCTGGCCGACGAAGAGACCAGCAATTACCGGCTCTACCTCGAGCCCGATCCGCAAACACCGGTCGACGCCGGCGCGCTAACCACCAAGCTGGACGAAAATTTGAGCGCGCGAAACATCGAGCATCGCGAAAAGCGCCGCAGCGGACGACTCGGCGAGCCGGTGGTGGCCTTGTTAGAGCCCGGAACGGCCGAGCGCTATAAATCCTGGTGCCTGGACCAAGGTCAGCGCGAGGCGCAGTTCAAGACCGTGAGCCTGCGCTACGCGCGCGAATTTTCCTTCGATCTCGCGGCTTACGCCGCCGGGAACCCCGCCGGCCGGCGACTTTGCGCCTGGAACCTGCGCCTCCCCTTCAAGCTGGCTTTTCGCCACGCCGGCGCAACGCGCAACGCAACCGAAACCTTTTGGGTAGAGGCTCAAAACGGCGACGCGACCGGCTACGGCGAGGGTTGTCCCAGGTCCTACGTGACCGGCGAGACCCTGGAAAGCTGCCACGCGTTTTTTCCGCGCTCATCGCGATGATTTGGCCAAAAACGTGCGCGAATTCGACGAACTCCGAGCCTGGACGGAAACTCACGCAGCCGAAATCGATCGCGCCCCCGCCGCTTGGTGCGCCCTGGAATTGGCCTCGGTCGACCTGTTGGCCCGCCAACGCGGCGAAAGCTGGGAAACGGTGCTCGGCCTGCCGGAATTGAGCGGTTCCTTCCGTTTCACCGCCGTTCTCGGCGATCAAAGTGACGCCAGTTTCGCCAAGCAACTCAGCCAGTACCGCGGCTGGGGCTTCGACGCCTTCAAAATCAAGCTGAGCGGTGATTTTGAGCGCGATTCCCGCAAATTGGCGAGCCTTGCCGAAGCTGGAATCGACCCCGGGCGCATTCGCGTGGACGCCAACAATCTCTGGAATTCCGCCGCCGAGGTGCTGCCGAATTTGACGCCGCTGGCCGGCCATTTTTCCGCCATCGAAGAGCCGCTCAAACCCGGTGCGTTCGGCGAGATGCGTCAACTTGGCGAATCCCTCGGCCTACCCATCATCCTGGACGAAAGCTTCCTGCGCGCCGAGAATTTCGCGGAAATCCAGCGCGATCCGGAGCGTTGGTGGATCAATCTGCGCGTTTCGAAGATGGGCGGGCTGCTTCGTTCGCTTGGCATCGTTCGTTTGGCCGCCGGCAAGGGCATCCCGGTCGTCGTCGGCGCTCAAGTCGGCGAAACCAGCATCCTCACCCGCGCGGGCCTAACCATTGCGCAACAAGCCGGAAAAGACCTCCACGGTCACGAAGGAGCCTTCGGCACGCACCTGCTGGAAAACGACGTCACCGAGCCCCCGCTGATGTTCGGCCAAGGCGGCCGGCTGAAGGCCACCGAAGCGCTCCGGGCTCCGCTAAAAATTGCAAGGCCCGAGGCTTGGTTGACGAACGGCTGACCCGCTTGTTCGACGGCCCCGATCCCCATTTTCAGGCGGCGGATGCGCACTTGCAACCGCGCCCGAGCTTTGCAGACTGGCGGCATGAAAATCACGATTTTATGTCTGCTCGCCGGTTTGGGGCTCGCCATCCCCACCCCTCTGGCCGCCAATTGGCCCGCTTGGCGCGGCGATGTGCGCGGATCCGGGTCCACCTCGGAAACCGGCCTACCGCTGGAATGGAGCCGGGAAAAAAAACGTGCGTTGGCGGGTGGAACTGCCGGATCGCGGAAATTCCACGCCGATCGTCTGGGGCGAACGCGTTTTCCTGACCCAAGCGGTCGAATCGGAAAATTGGCGCGGGCTCATGTGCTTTAACCGCGCCGATGGCAAGCTGCTGTGGAAATCCGGCCTAACCTACGCAAAAAACGAGCGCACCCATCGGGACAACCCCTATTGCTCCGCTTCTCCGGCCACCGAAGGCGAACTCGTCATCGCCGCGTACGGTTCGGCCGGGGTGGCCGCCTACGATTTCACCGGAAAAGAGCTCTGGAAGCGGGAATTCGGGCCCATCGACCACGTTTGGGGCAATTCCACCTCGCCCGTGATCCACGGCGGCCTTTGCTATCATTACCACGGGCCGGCCAAAAACGCAGTGCTCTACGCGCTGGACAAAAAAACCGGCGAAACCGTCTGGAAATGGAGCGAGCCGAAGTGGGAGGCGCAGGGACGCACCGACGGGTTCAAAGGGCGCGACAACGAGGGGGTAATCGGCGCCTGGAGCACCCCGATCGTCGTCGGCGACACGCTGGTGATGAGCTTCCCCACCGAAATCAAGGCGTTCGACCTGAAAACCGGCGAGGTTCGGTGGACGTGCGGCGGCCTCAACCCGCTGATTTACACCTCCCCGGTCGCTGCGGGCGACACCATCATCGCCATGGGCGGTTATTACGGCAATTCCGTCGCCGCGAAGGCCGGCGGTGAGCGTCTGTGGCAAGAAGTGCGCCATTTTGGCGGAATCGGCACCGGCGTGGTGAAAGATGGCCACCTTTACGCGCAAGACGCCGGCGGCATCGCCCACTGCGTTGAAGTCGCCACCGGCCGCTCGGTCTGGAAGGAGCGCCTGCCCGGCGCCGGAAAGTCTTGGGGATCTTACGTTTTGGCCGGCGATTTGGTCTACACGCTCAGTCAACCGGGAGACACCGTCGTTTTCAAAGCGTCACCCGCGGGTTTGGAAGTCGTCGCCCGGAGCGATGTGGGCGAACGCACGAATTCCTCGCTCGTGGTCTCCAACGGCCAGATTTTCATCCGCACCTACGAGGCGCTTTGGTGCATCGGAAAATAGCCCGTCCTACGCGGTTAAGGCGGCTTGCAGGGCTGCGGAGAGCGCTTCAGCGGTGAAACGGTTTCGGCAAAAACCGCTTTGTAGCCGCGTTCGCGCAATTCGCTCTCCGAATCGTCGCCAAAATATCCGCTGGTGGCGATGGAACGCACGCTGGGGTCGAGCCGGCGGATTTCGCGCAAGGTCTCGTCGCCGCTCATTCCACCGGGCAAGGTTTGGTCCATGAGGACGGCGGCGACCGGTTCGCCGCTGTGCATGCGCTTCATGTAGAGGCGCAAGGCTTCTTCGCCGTCGATTGCCGGAATGGGGTCGTAGCCCAGTTTTCGCAGGGATTTGCATCGCCACCTCGCGCACGCCGTCCTGGTCGTCGACCACGAGCACGGAGCCATCGCCGGGAATGACGCGCGGGGCCTCGACGTTGACCGGTTCCGCCGCTTTTCCCGAGGCGGGCAGGTAGATTTGGAATTCCGTGCCGACGTTGACTTTGGAACGCACGGTGATGGTCCCGCCGTGGCGGTGAACGGCCGTGTAACAGGTGGCCAACCCCAGGCCGCTGCCTTGGTCTTTGGTGGTGAAATAGGGTTCAAAAATGCGGTCCATCAGCTCGGTGGGGATGCCGCAGCCACGATCGTGCACGGTGGCGACGACGTACGGTCCCGGGGGAATTTTCAGGACCGTTTCCGGGGTTACCTCCACGTTTTCGCACCCGATCCGGATGACCCCGCCGTTGGGCATGGCCTGGCGCGCGTTGATCAGCAAATTGTGAAAAACCTGAATGATTTTGCGTCTCCTCCACCTCCACGGCGCGGAGCGATTTTGCGATGCTGAGGTCCCAGCGGATGTTTGAGCCCATCGTCGCCAATCGCGCCGAACGTTTGATGAGCTGGCCCAGATCCATTCGGCGGCGTTTGGGGGCGCTGCCCTTGGCAAAAACCCAGCAACTGGCGGGTTAGCGCCTGGGCTCCTTCCGCCGCGGCCACCGCTTCCTCGATGTGCTTGCGATTTTCGCTGGAGACGCTGGCGCCGAGCTTTGCGAGCGATAAATTCGCCTGGATGGTGGTGAGCACGTTGTTAAAGTCGTGCGCGACACCGCCGGCCAGCAGTGCCAGCGACTCCAGCCGGCTTTTTTCCAGCGGATCGGTCTTGTCCTCCCGAATTTCGCCGATGCCGGGGCCGGGAACGATGTTGGTTTGCCCGGTGCGTTCGCGAAAACTCAGCGTGTAGTTGAGCGGCGTGCCGGATTTGTCGCTCATCGCGCTCAGCGTCCACCGGCAAGGGAGTTGCTCGCCGTTTTTGCGCTTTAACTGCTTGTCCGTCTGGAAGGTGCGGCGCTTTTTCGCGACGATTGGCAGCCGGGTCAGTAAATCGGTCAGGCGCTCGCCGTCGTAAATCCGGCCGATTGGCGCGCCGACCAGTTCTTCCTCGGCAAAGCCGGTCAACTCCGTGGCCTTGCGGTTGGCGAAGAAAATGCGCGGACCGGGAGCCGCCAGCGGATCGGCGCCGATGATGACCACGGCTTCGTCCACCTGATCCAGCGCACTGCGTAGGTGGTGGTTGACGGTGCGTAGCTGCTCCAATTGGGCGGCGGCGTCTTGTGCGGGAGTTGGCATGGGTGTTAGGGAAAAGTAGTGGCTGTGTCAGGATGATCGTAGCGAGCGGATTGGAGATTAACAAGTGTTAATTACACGCGCGAATTGACAATTTCTGGAAAAAATCCGCGCTTACCACAGCGACCCAACCGACTATCAAACCGCGGCCAATTTGGTGTGCCTGACAAATGCGCCACCCAAAAGGCTTGAAATATTCCGGCGCCAATTCGAGTAGTCCTGCTTTGGACCTTTCCCCGAACTCGACCATGGCAAAACAAGCCAAAAAGCAGCCCAAAACGGCTGCGGAAGCACCAATCCCCTTCGAGCAAGCCATCGCTGAGTTGGAGGCGATCGTGAAAGACATGGAATCCGAGCGAATGCCGCTGGATCAGTTGGTGGAGCGTTACGAGCGCGGAAATCGCCTGCTGAAAACCTGCCAAACGCGCATCCAGGAGGCCGAGCAGCGCATCGAGATGATCGCCACGGGCAAGAACCAGAAAACGCTCCAACCGTTTGACGCCGATAAGGCCGCCGACGCGGTGAAGGAGGAGCCCAAACCGGCAAAAACGCCCCCAAAACAAGAACCGGCCAAACCCGAGGAGCCCAAGGAACCCAAGGAGCCCGATAGTGCTGAAGATGAAATCTCCCTGTTCTGACCCCCTTTTTCCAGTGATCGACAACGCGGCAGACCTGAAAAAACTCTCCGAGGAGGAGATGCTGGAGCTGGCGTCGGAGGTTCGGCGCACCCTCATCGATTGCCTCTCAAAAACCGGCGGGCATTTGGGGCCGAATTTAGGCGTGGTGGAGCTGACCTTGGCCTTGCACCGCGTTTTTGAGACGCCGAAGGACAAATTCGTTTTCGACGTAAGCCATCAGGCCTATGTACACAAAATGCTGACCGGGCGCTGGGATCGCATCCACACCATCCGCCAGTATGAGGGGCTCAACGGCTTTTGCCTGAGAAGCGAGAGCGAGCACGACTGCTACGGCGCCGGCCATGCGGGCACGGCGATTAGCGCGGCGTTAGGGATGGCGGCGGCGCGCGACGTCCGGGGCAGCGACGAGCACGTCATCGCCATCGCCGGAGATGCAGCCTTCACCTGCGGACCGTCGTTTGAGGCGCTCAACAACATCGCGGAGACCACCCGCCGCTTCATCGTGGTGCTCAACGACAACGAATGGAGCATCGACCGCAACGTGGGCGCGATCGCCAAATATTTCAACGCGCTGCAAACCAGCAGCACCTACACCCACCTGCATCACCGCGCGGCGGACTTTGTGGAGCGCATTGCCGGCCGCAGCTTGCGCAAATTAGCCGGCAAAGTCGAGGCCAGCGCCAAAAACGTGCTGCTGGACCCGGCCTCGCGCAATGAGGTGATGCGCAGCGTCATGTTCGAGGAATTCGGCCTGCGTTACTACGGCCCGCTGGACGGGCACGACCTGCAGCTCATGGTTCGCACCTTCGAGCACCTCAAGGACGAGGATTGCCCCGTCATCCTCCACATCATCACCGAAAAAGGCCGCGGCTACGATCCAGCGATCGACAATCCGATGAAATTTCACGGTTTGGGCCCCTACAAGACCGAGACCGGCGAAACGCCCGCTTCCAGCACGCCCACCTACTCCCAGGTCTACGCCCGCACGGTGACGGATTTCGCGAAACAGGACCCTAACATCACCGCCATTACCGGCGCCATGCCCAACGGCACGGGCTTGATCACGTTCAAGGCCGAAATTCCCGAGCGCTACTACGACGTGGGCCATCGCCGAGGAGCACGCCGCGCTGTTTGCCGCGGGTCAGGCCACCATGGGCCTGAAACCGTTCCTCACCATTTACTCCACCTTCATGCAGCGCGCCTATGACATGCTCATCCACGACATTGGCATCCAAAATCTGCCCGTGCGCCTCTGCATGGACCGCGCCGGGCTTTCCGGCGACGACGGCCCCACCCATCACGGCCTGTTCGACATCGGCTACCTGCGTCACGTGCCGAATTTCACGATCATGCAGCCCAAGGACGAGGACGAGTTTGTCGATATGCTCTGGACCATGGCCAACCACAATGATGGCCCAACCGCCGTCCGTTACCCGCGCGGCGCCGGCGTGGGGGCCAAACCCAAGGACGAGCCGCAACTTTTGGAAATCGGCAAGGCCGAGGTGGTCCAGGATGGCACGGACGTCGCCCTGTTCGGCCTCGGCACGCTCTTTGAGATGGCGGAGGAAGCGCGCGATCAGTTGGAGGCGTTAGGCTACTCGGTCGCCCTCATCAATCCGCGCTGGATCAAGCCTCTCGACGCGATGGCGATCGAAAAATACGCCCGGCAATGCTCGGTGATTTGCACCTTTGAGGACCACGTGTTGCACAACGGCTTCGGCACGGCGGTGATCGAGCATCTCAACGGCGCCGGCATCAAAACGCCGGTCGAACGCATCGGTTGGCCGGATGAATTCATCGAGCACGGCAAGGTTGCGGCCTTGCGCAAAAAACATGGCCTCACCGCCGAGCGCGCCGTGGAAAAAGTCTCGCCACACCTTCCGGCGCCGGCTGCGGTTGAGGTGGCTTAGTTTGCCCGGCTTAATTTTTGGTGACCGCTTCGTCCAGGTTCAGAATCTGGCTACCCAGCATGGGTCAGCGCCGCCAGTTCGACCGGATCGAGTCCCGGGGAATTCGGCTTGTCGCCGGTTGCCAGAAGCTTGCGAGCTTCCTCCGGCCGGGCGCGATAGTGCTCCCGAAACGCCGCCAGCGAGCGATCGGCGATTTTCCGTTCTTCGGCTGAAAACGGGCGCGCCAAAACTCGCTCCGCCATGGCTGAGATCGCGTCTTTTTCCGGCAAAACGCGCTCCGCCAAGTGCCGCGCGGCTTCGACGAATTGGACGTCGTTCATGAGCACGAGCGCTTGCAGGGGCGTGTTGGTGCGCTCGCGGCGGGGAGACGCAGCTTTCGCGGTCCGGGGCGTCGAACGCGGTCATGTTCGGGCGGCGGAGCCGTGCGCTTCCAAAAGGTGTAAATGCTGCGGCGATAGAGCGCTTCACCGTGGTGGCGGTAGAAGCGGACGGTGTTGCTGTTCTCGTAACCCACGGCTTGCCAAAGCCCCTCCGGTTGGTAGGGCCGCACACCCGGCCCGCCGATTTTTTCCACCAGCAGACCGCTGACGAACAAGGCTTGGTCGCGCAGAACTTCGGCATCAAGCCGAAAACGCGGTCCGCGCGAAATTAGCCGATTTTCAGGGTCGAATTTGCCATCGTCGTCCGCGGAATCGCGAGCTTTGTCGGTATGCGCGTGAGGTCACGATTTGCCGGATGAGCCGCTTCACGTCCCAGCCGTTTTCCACGAAATCGACCGCGAGCCAATCGAGCAATTCCGGGTGCGACGGAGGCTCGCCCTGGGTGCCGAGATCTTCGGCGGTGCGAACCAGCCCCAACGCCGAAAAATTCCTGCCACAGCCGGTTGACGGTTACCCGCGGGGTTAGGGGGTGTTCCGGTCTAACCAACCACTTGGCCAAACCCAGCCGGTTCGGCGGAGAATCCGGCCCTAACGCCGGCAAAAACGCGGGCACGCCAGGTTTCACCCGCACGTCGCTGGGTTTATCGTATTCCCCGCGATTCAGCACCACGGCCATGGGTTCGGCGCCGGATTTATCCTGCATCACGTGGGTAACGGGGGCCTTGCGGCGCAGAGCGTCCAGGCGAAGCTGGGTTTGGCTGCGTTGGGCCAAAATTTCGCGGATTTTCGGATGCCGGGTGTGGAAAAAGTGGGTCAAAAGCTCGGCGTTCGGCTCTTCGCCCGCAGGTTTTGCCAGCAATCCGGGAATTCCGTCCAAAGTCCGCAACGCGCTGATTTCTTCAGCCGTTAGGGCCGCGGTGAAGGCGGCGATTCCGGTCAAATGCTCGCTGAGCCGGCGCGTTTCCGCCTTTGTGGCAAAGTCGCCGCGCAAGGTGTTCACCTCCAGGTAGGGGAAGCGGTTTCGGCCCATCTTTCGCCCATCCACGTAAGCCACGATCCCCGCGGATTCGCCGCCGCCGTCGTAAACGAACACGATCTGGCCCGCTGTAACTCGGGCGAATCCGCTTGATCGGCTGAGCCTGGAGCATGCCGCCGGATTCATCGCTCAACGTCAGTTCCACGCCCTCCGATTCGGTATCGAGCACGACGCGCAAACCCCGGCCCTTAGCGTCTGTTTGCTCGAAAAGCGGGTAACGTCCGGGCTCAGCCGGCGCCTTCACGCGCACCGCCAGGGTAAACGGCTCGTCTCGCGAAAACCCGGGTTTTTCGCTCCAGCCACGATAGCGGCCAGGTTTGGCGTCCGCGGTTTCCCGCCACGCCGCGAATTCCGCCTTTGCCGCGTTTTTAGCCGCCTTCAGCTCGCCATCGATCTTGCGCAGCTCCGCGGTTAGGCGGGATTCTTCCTTTTTGGTGGCTTCGTCAGGATACACGCGGATGACCGGCGGCGTATCCGGCGCATTGCCGTCCATGCCGCCCTGGGTGGTGTTGTTGAAGTAGGCGAAGAGCTTGTAGTATTCCTCCTGGCTGATCGGATCGAATTTGTGCTCGTGGCATTGCCCGCAAGCCACGGTCATCCCCAGCCACACCGTGCCCGTGGTGTTGACGCGGTCCACCGCGTAACGAACCAGAAACTCCTTGGCGATGGCGCCGCCTTCCGACGTGGTGACATTGCAGCGGTGAAAGCCGGTGGCGATGCGTTGGGATTGGGTGGGGTTCGGCAGCAGGTCGCCGGCCAGTTGCTCGATGGTGAATCGATCGAAGGGCTGGTTGGCGTTAAAGGCGGCGATGACCCAGTCGCGGTAAGGCCACATTTCGCGGTAGTTATCCAGATGCAGGCCGTGAGTGTCCGCGTAACGGGCCACGTCCAGCCAGTAGCGGGCGCGGTGCTCGCCGTAACGCGGGGAAGCCAGGAGCCGGTCGGTCAGAGCGGCGAAAGCTTCCGGATCGCGGTCGTTTTCCCGCAAAAACGCGGCGATTTCCTCCGGCGTCGGCGGGAAGCCGGTGAGATCCAGCGTTAGGCGGCGAATTAGCGTGCGCGCATCCGCCGGCGGCGCCATCTTGCGGCCTTCACCTTCCAATCGCGCGGAAACGAAGCGATCGATCGCGCTGAAGGCGGGATCGCCGGGTGGATCGATCTTTTTCGGCGGCACGAACGCCCAATGCTCCTGCCAATCCGCGCCCTGGGCGATCCATTGCCGGATTAGCTCGATTTGGCCCGCGCTAAGCGTCTTTTTCGTCTTCGGCGGAGGCATGACCTCATCGGGATCGCCGGTTGTGAGCCGCGTGAAAAGCTCGCTTTCCTCCGGTTTGCCGGGCACGATCGCCTCTGCTTTGGCGCCGGCTTCCAGATCGAGCCGAAGATCCGCCTTGCGGCTCGCGGAATCCGGCCCGTGGCAGTTGAAACAGTTATCGGCGAGGATGGGGCGGATATCGCGGTTGAACTGAACTTCTGCGTTTGCGGAAACCGCGAAAAACGCGGCGAAACAGGCGAAAATCGGGCGAAATTGGCTCATGGCTGTGGGGGCTAGGCGGCGAACCTACCCCGTCTCCCCGGATTTTCCAGCCCCTAGCTCCAACTCGCCCTCAGCTCGCCATCCGCAAGCCCTCCTCGTCATCACCGGTCTCCTCGGCGGTGATTTTGATCGAATCCAGGATTTCCACGAATTCAGCGGTGCGCAGCGTCAGGCGCTCCAGCATGTGGTGCACGGTGTGGTTGACGGGCAGGTCCATGCGCATGAGATCGGAGAAGCCTTTGACCACGGCCACTTGGTTGCGCAGATCGTGGCGCACATCCTGCGAAAAGAGCGGATTATCGCCGTCGGCCGCCGCTTCGGTGCGCATCAAATTTTGGATGGAATCGACCATGCTGCAAGCTCCGGTGTGGACGTAGCCCACGTTTTCATCGCCCAGCAACAATTCGTAGCCAATCAATTCGCGGGCGCCGGTTTGCACCTGAATCGCAAGCTGAGCCAGCCGGCGAAGAGACTTTTTTTGACGATCGTGAGCGGGATTGAAGGCGGAATTTGGGAGCATGGTGAAAGAAGAATTTGAGCGTTAATACCTGAAAAATGAAGCGGTCGAAAATTTAATTTAGGTCTGTTTAATATCAATGAATTTTACAAACTTTTGAGCTTTTAAAGCATTTTCAGACCATTTCGCCATTCCCAACCTCCATCGTCAAAAAAAAGGAAACGGGCGCGCCTCTGGGGAGAGGCACGCCCGTAAGCCACGCGCACAATTCAACACTCTTTGAAGAACCCGATTTTGCACGGAAGGGGAGGTCATTGCGACCGATTCTGTGCTTCTCGGGAAAATTTTCGCGGCGATTTCTCGCTGCTTTCAAGGGAGAAGGCGACGCAGATTTGGGAATTTGTCTAAATTTGGCAGAAAATTTTGCGAAAACTTCGCCCTGGCGCACATCAGCGGAATTTCGGACTACCGCCGATCGGTCCTAGCCCGCCAAACTGGCGTCCAACAAAAGCTGGCTGCGGCAGCGATCGACCTCGGTTTGATCGGCGGAAGCGCGTTTGAAGTGCAGGGAGTCCAGCAAATCGCCCACGTCATCGCGCAGCGACTTCCAGGCAGCCGTGCGATCCGGCCAGCAGGTCTTAATGTGCTGAAAGAGCATGTCCACCTTGGCGCCGATGTTGAGGTAGCCTTCGCAAACGCCCCTCGACGAGCGAATATCCGGATTTTCCGTCACGGCATCGACAACCTCGGACACTGGGGTCAACCCCTGGAGGCAAGCGCGCATCAATTCGTCGTTGAGCGCGTCAGCCATGCCGCTGCGGTCCAATTTTGCCGCTTTCCACACCGTATCCAGGCAAAGGGTGATGGTTTCCTCAGCTAGCTTGCCGGCGGCGTGAGGATGGCCCAGACGCAGGGTGTCAAAAAGCGCGGTGTATCGGTTGGTTCGCACGGTTGGGGGGCTTTTGGTCGGAAACGGAAGCTCTGGGGAAGTGGGAGGGTTTTCAGCGTTTCCGGCCATACTAACAGGCTTTCCAAAAAATCCGGATTCGTCAACTAACTTTACCAAAATTCTGTCGGGCGGTGGCAACCCACCATCCTGGCAGCAGCATGACCGCCACAAACATGGCGCAGAGGATTCCCAGGGCGCAGGTTTGCCCTAGGCTGGCCAATCCCGGATGGTGGGACCACCCCAGCGAGGCAAAACCGGCCGCGGTGGACAAGCCGCAAACCACCAGCGCTTTGCCCGTGGTTTGGCCCACCGCTTGCAGATTTCCGCGGCTGCGTTGCAGCGCCAACTGGATGTGGATGTTGTAGTCCAGCCCGGCGCCGAGCAACAACGGCACGGCCATGAGGTTGATCTGGTTCCACGCTAGGCCCAAGCCGCGCATGAGCGCCAACAACATCGCGCCGCTCAGCGCCAGGGTCAGCACGCTCAAGGCAACGGCCCTAACCGAACGAAAAACCAGCGACAGCACCACGAAGAGAATCACTGCCGACGGTACGACGACCACCCGGCTGTCGTGGCGATAGAGCCGCCGCATTGTGGGGCCCAGGTTGTCCCAACCCAGCAGCGTTACCCGCGCATCCGCCTCTGCCAGCTTCATGATTTCGCGGCGCAGATCCTCCGTCCAGGCGCCGGTCACGGTGGTGACCAGGCCCTTGGCGCTGGGAAATTCGCCGGGCTCGATTCGCACCGCTTGTTCCAACAGCCAGCGCGTGTCCGGAAGCGGGCTCAGGTCGGGCTCGCCTCCGCCGGCGCTGCGTTCCCAGATGCCGAAGGCGGATTCCGCAAAATGCAGGGCCACTTGCTCGAAGTGCTCGTCCAGCTTGCCGCGAATCATCGGCCAGGCATCAATCAAGCGCCGAAGCGAGGCCAAATCCCGCTCCTCGCGCGGCCACAGGGCATGAGGCACGGCCGTGCGGACACCGTTGAGCTTGGTGACGCCGCGTTCCCAGGTTTCCATGGCTTCGCGCACTTCCTGGAGGTTTTGCGCCCGAAACAACACCGGCATGGGTTCCGCGCCCCGGCTGCCGAGTTCTCGCCGCAGATCCTGGTACTGCACGATCGATTCAGAGTACTCCGGCAGCATGGTTTCCGGGCTGGTGTCCAGCGCTGGCAAGCCGCGAAACCCTAGCGCCGCCAAACTGATGACCAGCAGCAGCGCTCCGACCCGAATCGACAAGCTCGGCGCGACAGCCAGCGACTTCATGCTGCGCGGACTGCGCAACGGCCGGTTGGCGATGAGGCGGTGGAAAAATGTGAGGCTGACCGCCGAGCCCAAAACCAGGCCGGCCGCGACCAGCGTGCCCAATTGCGCGATGCCGGGGATCGCGCTGAAATTCAGCGCCGCAAAGACCAGCGCCGTGGTTGCCGCCGCCCAAAGCACGGGCCGCATCACCGCCGTACGAAAGCTATCGCCGGGATCTGAGGGCTGAACCTGCTCCTGGTAGACGACGACGTTGTAGTCCACCACCAACGCGATGAGAATCGCCGCAAAGCCGATGCTGATGGCGTTGAGTTCGCCGAAAAACAGGCCGCCGAGCGCGATCGCCGCCAAAGCCGTGATTGCCAGGCCCACGGCTAAAACGGCCAGAGGGTAAGCCGTGCGGTAAACTAACAAAAACAGAAAAAGTACCACGCCGAGCGTGAAGATCGCCGAAAAAACCAGCTCCCGGCGCATTGAGGCGTTCAATTCCACCAGGTAGGGCGCGTAACCGCTCACGATGACCTCGCCGGCCAGATTTTCGCGCCAAGCGTCGATCGCGGCTTCGATTCGCCGCTGCCAATGCTCCATTTCCGCGGCCTCGTTGCGGTCGCCGGGAAAATCGATCAAAATCGCGCGCAAATCGCCGGAACCGAACCCCAGCCCTTCGCTGGCGGCGCCTTCCGGAGGCGGCAATCCCGGCACGCGAGCCAAACCCAACGGATCGATCGCCAAAAACGCCTCCTCCGGTTCGAGCGAAAAAGAAGTCGCCAGGGTTTCCAAAGCCGCTTCCAGCGCTTCATCGACTTTTTCCGGAATCGTGAGCCGTTCCGCCAAACCGTGCAACGCGTCCGGCGAGGCATTGACCCAACCCAAGGCCGCCAGCGCGCCCATCTGCGCCATCCCGCCGTTCGATTCCCAGGGAAAGCTGTCGCGAATGCGCTCGTGTAGTTCGGGAAAGCTCGTCCGCAGGTGAGCGGCCAGGTTTTGGGCGGCTTCCCGCGGTTCTCCGGGCGGAGGCACGCGAAGCGCCACCACGAGGTCGTTTTCCTGCAAAAAATGGCGCTGGTAGACCTTGCGAGCCTGGATGGCCGGTTCGTCGTCCGGGAGCATGCTCAACGGATCGGTGCGAAAGTGCGTCACGCGGCCCGTCAGCCAAGTTAACCCGGCCACGGCCAGGATGCCGGCCAGCAGCAGCCAACTGTTGCGCGTGATTTTCAAGCTTGCCTTTCCAAGCCCTAAACCGGCCAAGCCGGAGTTTTAAGAGTTAAGTTTCAAGTTTTAAGCAAAAGAATCACAGGTGACGCTGACGCGGAAATAACTTGGCAGGCGGACTGACGCTCCCCCAACATGGCGGGATGCAGTGCGAGCGGAAACCAAGGCCGTCGTTACTTTGGTGATTACGTACCCGTTTTTAAGCATGGTCCCGACTTTTCGCGGGCTGGTTCCTGGTGAAGCGCAGGGCTTTGCAGCTTTGCGCTATCCCGTTTGGAAGTCTGCTATTTGTTCGAAAAGCCGGTCCGCTCGCACTGCGATTTTCAGTTCAAACGAAATTCAACATGGCCAAGAAATCGCAAAAGAAAAAGACCAAAAAGACCAAAAAGACCAAAACCCAAAAAACGCTTCTCAACCAAGTGTGCAATCCCGACGCTGCCGGCATCGACGTCGGCGCTGAAGAAATCGTCCTGGCAGTGCCCGCAGATCGCGACCCCGAAGCGGTTCGCACCTTCGGCACCTTCAACGAAGACCTGCGCGAAGCAGTGCAATGGCTCAAGCAATGCTCCATTACCACCGTGGCCATGGAAAGCACGGGCAACTACTGGGTCACCCTCTACCAAGTGCTCGAGGAAAACGGCATCGAATGCTTCGTCGTCAACGCCCGCCACCTCAAATCAGTCCCCGGGCGCAAGAGCGACGTCCAGGACGCGCAATGGATCCAGCGCCTGCATACCGCGGGGTTGCTGCGCAAATCCTTCGTCCCGGACCAAGAAGTGCTCGGCATGCGCTTTTTGCACCGCCAGCGCCAGGAGCTGATTCGCGGCGGATGCCAGGCCATCTTGCACATGCAAAAAGTGTTGACCGAGATGAACGTGCAACTGCACCACGTGATCAGCGACATTGACGGAGTCAGCGGGCGGCGCATCATCGAAGCGATCATCGCCGGCCAGCGCGATCCGGTTTACCTGGAGAGCCTGCGCGACGGACGTTGCAAGACGCCGAAACAAACCGTGATCAAGGCCTTGGACGGCAACTTTCGCCAGGAATACGTTCTATCCCTCCAGCTGGCCTATCAGCGCTGGAAGCAGCTTCACGAGCAAATCGAAGCGATCGAACAGGAGCTCTCCCAATTGATGGCGGCCTACCAAAAGCGCGAAGAACCCAAGTCCGAAGGCCGTTGTTACGCGTTGCAGAACGCAGATTCGGACTCGGCGCCTTCAAGCCCGGCGAGTCTGCCCGTAGCCGGGAGCGTGAGCGCGCGCAAACAAGCCACCAAGCACGAGCCATGCTTCGACATCCGGGGCGAAGCCGCGCGCATTTACGGGACCGACTTGAGCCTCATCCCCGGAGTCTCCAGCGGATTGCTCAGCACGCTGATCTGTGAGATTGGGGGAGGCGATGCGTTTCGGGAGCGCTTCAGCAGTAGCCAGCACTTCACTTCGTGGCTGGGGCTCTGTCCGGACAACCGGATTTCGGGCAGCAAACCGTTAGGCCGGGCCAAAACACGGCGGATCAAGAGCCGCATCTCCGATCAACTTCGGATGTGCGCGATGACGCTGTGGCGCAGCGACAACGCACTGGGCAACTTCTGCCGGCGAATGAAGGCGAAGCTGGGCAAAGCCGAAGGAATCTCGGCAACCGCGCACAAGATGGCCCGAATCATCTATGCGCTGATCACCACCCAACGCAGCTACGAAGAGGAGGTGGTGAGTAAGGTTCCGGAGGCGGTGCTGAAACGCCGAATCAAGAACCTCGAAAAACAGGCCGAAAACCTTGGATATCAACTCGTTGCGGCATAAGCCTTGCCAAGGTTGTTATTTGGAAGTCCTGAGAGATGCACCAAATTCTGCGCAAACATGTCGAAAGTTCACGATAGAGGCCCTAACTCTCTGCAAATCACAAACCAAAATTTCCGGTGCGGCACGGTTTTTTTTTTGATAAACTGCCAAGCCGGCGCCTGCAACAAACTCGCTCGCCGCTCCGTGTTGACGGAAACCCGCATTTTACCGAGAATTTTGCCGATGAATCCCGCTTCCGCCGCTTGCAACCGCTACGATCCCCCCACGGTGTCTCGCCGCCGCATGCTGCTTCGTTCGGCGTGTGGATTTGGCTCCCTGGCCATGGCCGGACTGGCCGCGGGGCAGCAGGAACACCACTCGGCGCGGGCCAAACGCGTGATTTTTCTGTTCATGCACGGCGGGCCTTCGCAGGTGGACTCCTTTGACTTCAAACCGGAGTTGCAAGCCCGAACCGGCGAACGGCTCCCCTTCGCGCCGGCCAAAAACCTGGACCCGACCGCTTCGTCCAAGGCCAAGCTCCTCGGCTCGCCCTGGAAATTCGCGCGTCACGGAGAATCCGGCCTGTGGGTCAGCGAGCTGTTCCCGCACGTGGCCAAGCGCATCGACGACATCTGCGTCATCCGCTCCATGCAGAGCAAGGGCCAATCCCACGGCCAGGCTGTTTGCATGCTCCACACCGGCACGGACAATTTCGTGCGTCCCTCCGCCGGCGCCTGGGTCAGCTACGGGCTTGGCGCGTCAAACCGCAATTTGCCGGCTTACGTCAGCATCAGCCCCTCGGCTTCGCACGGCGGCCCGCGCAACTACGGCCCGGCCTTTCTGCCCGCCGAACACCAGGCCACCACCATCGGGCGCAACGGCAAATTGGCCGAAGGCGCCTCCTTCCGCTTCATCGAGTCCAAAGCCGGCGCCGGGCTTCAGGCGCGCAAACTGGCCTTGCTCCAGCAAATGAATCGCGAACACTTTGAGCGCACCCGCCACGCGCCAGTGGAGGGGATGATTCAGTCGATGGAACTAGCCTTCCGCATGCAAAGCGCCGCTCCCCCGGTCATCGACATGTCTGGCGAACCGCAACACATCCGGGATCTCTACGGCATCGGCGAAAAGGCGACCGACAACTACGGCCGGCAGTGTTTGCTGGCCCGCCGCTTTGCCGAAGCCGGCGTGCGCTACATTCAGGTCAACACGCCCAATGTCTGGGATCAGCACGGCAACCTGAAAGCCGGCCACGAGAAAAACGCCTTGGCCGTGGACAAGCCGATCGCCGGTTTGCTGACCGATTTGAAGCAGCGCGGGATGCTGGAGGACACCCTGGTGATGTGGGGCGGCGAATTTGGCCGAACCCCGATCGTCCAGGGCTCTAACGGCCGCGACCACAATCCGCAGGGCTACACCATGTGGCTTGCCGGCGGCGGCGTGAAGGGTGGCCTCGCCTGGGGCGAAACCGATGAGTTTGGCTACTACGCGGTGAAGGACAAGGTGCACATGCACGACCTGCACGCGACCATGCTGCACCTTCTGGGCCTCGATCACGAGCGCCTTACCTATCACTACGCGGGACGCGATTTTCGGCTAACCGACGTTTACGGCGAGGTGGTGCGCGGGATTTTTGCGTAAGCCGCGCTACTCGGCGGCCAAAACCTCGCCTTCAGGCCAGTAGGCGCCCTCTTCAATCCAGTTGTGGATCAGTTTGCGTTGCGTGTAACGCAGCTCGTGAGGCTTACTGGTTGCGACCGGCGTAGTGCTGTCGCGCATGAGCATCAGCACCTGGTAGAGCATGCTGCTTTCCGGTTCGCCGGCCACGATAACCGGGCCGCCGCGCCAGGAATTGTTCGCCGAATCGCGCGTTTCCAGGTTTAAGCCGCGTTTGGCGTCCCTGGAGTTGTGGCACTTCAAACAGCGCGCCTCCAAAATCGGCTTGATGTGCTGGTGAAAGTCGACGGTGGCTTCCGGAGCCTTGGATTTGCCCAAAACGGGGATTTCCGGCAAACCGGGCCTCGACGTGCAGGAACTGAGGCCGAGGGCGGCGGCCAGAATCGCGCTGGAGAGCAAAAATTGGCGGCACATGGGGAACGGGCGAAGGTTTGTCAGGTGCATGGTTCGTTTATCGATGTTAGCGTGAAATTCAACCCGCGATCCGCGAAATTTTTGTCGTGCGTTGACGTTTTCCCGTTGCGGGGTCTTGATGGGTCCGGACAAATTAGATGGACGTGGCAATGCCGGCCGACTTTCAAATCCTTCTCTTCTATCGCTACAACAAAATCGCCGATCCGGAGGCTTTTGCCGACGAACATCGCGAATTTTGCCAGGATTTGGGGCTGCGCGGCCGCGTTTTGATCGGCGCCGAAGGGATCAACGGGACGGTTTCCGGCCTTACGCCGGAAACGGAGCGATACATGGAGGCGCTACGGGCCGATCCGCGAACCCGCGGCATCGAATTCAAGGTCGATCCGGCGTCCGGCCACGCTTTCAAGCGGCTCTCGGTCAAATTTCGGCCGGAAATCGTGACCCTGGGATTGGGCGAGGACGACGTGGATCCCAACGAGCTGACCGGCCAACGCCTCTCGCCCCGCGAGTGGGCTGAAGCCATGCAAAACGGCGATGTGGTGATCCTGGACGGCCGCAACAACTACGAATCCGCGGTTGGCCGCTTTAAGGGCGCGATTTGCCCGGACGTGGAGCATTTTCGCGATTTTCCCGCCTGGATTCGCGAAAATCTGGCCGAAATGAAGGATCGCAAGGTCCTGACCTACTGCACGGGTGGGATTCGCTGCGAAAAGCTCTCCGGATTTCTCCTGCGCGAGGGATTTCAGCACGTCAGCCAACTGGACGGCGGAATCGTGAATTACGCCAAGGATCCGGAGACGCGCGGCGACGAATTTGAGGGCCTGTGCTACGTTTTTGACGAGCGCATCGCCGTGGAAGCCAACTTCACCGGCACTCGCAAGCTGGTGAGCCAGTGTTCCCGTTGCTGCGAACCGAGCCCCCGCTATCGCAACTGCGCCAGGCCCGAATGCAACCGCCAATTCTTCCTCTGCGAGCCCTGCGAAGAGCGTTCCGGCCGTTTTTGCAGCACGGAGTGCGCTGCGAATGCGGATTGAAGGGGGAAAGCGGAGGCGGACCTCGGTGTGGCGCGGTGTTCGCTGAAAAATCCTAACCCAACCCAACCCAACCTAACCTAACCTAACCTAACCTAATCTAACGAAACGGCGGGATGTCACTCGGCAGGCCGACGCGCATGAAAAAGCGGGCGAAAGCTTGGGCGAGATGCTCGCGGTAAGGCGGGAGCAGGCGAAGACGCTCGCCGGCTTCAGCGCAATGGGCGCGGACGGTGGGAACGGGAAGGGTGAAGATTCGGCGAAATTCCACAATCCTGACCTCAAACTGATAACCATCAATTTCACAGCCGTTGATCAAATGGTAAGCGGGCAGATTTCCTCTTCGCGCTTCTTCCATGCCTTTCTTGGTTCGCAAAAAAGAATCCGAGTCCATTTTTTCCGGGTCCCAAACCGGACAAAGAACGGTTTCTCCGACCTTTTCGCGGCCCGGCACGAGATCGCAGGTTTGCGAGATGATGACCAAGTCGAAATCCTCAATTTCGAAATCGAGGTCCAATCCTGCATCGCTCGGAACATCAGCAGGGAAACGAAAAACCGGGCATTTTCTCAGCAAATCCCCCTGTTCGAGCGGCGCGTCGCCAGCAACGAGGTCGTACCACGGGAACTTCATTCTTCCGGCAAATCCGCGTCGGGATCGGGAACCGGCAAGGGCTTGCCAAAGCTCCTTTTTACGATTCGACCTTTGACGACTCTGACATTCCGGCGCGGCGGCAAATCTTCCTTGGGAATGAAGTAGTCCCAGTCCAAAATCTCTTCCTCATCGACATCGAGGCCGATTTTCGGCACAGCTTTTTCCGGGGCCGCCTCGGCGGTTTGTTCCTCTTTTTCCATCGCCCCATCATAACGCGCTCCATCCCGGGCTGCAACCGATCGTGAACGCACCCTAATCCGTCTGCGCCAATTCCAGCAACTCGCGCAACCGCTTTGGCTCGGTGGCGGTGGTTTTGGCCACAAAACCGCGCATGTGGGCGAAGTGAACGTCCTCGCAGGTCTCCAGCCGGGAAAAATCCACGTCCTGACAGCCGTTGTAGCGCGAAATTCCGTAGCCCGGCCCGCGCCGGTCGGGATACACCATTGCCACCACGGATTTGGTTTTGCCTTGCTCCTCGATGAAGCGTTGCAGGCCCAGGGCGGAATCATCGGGAACAGGCTCGGTTCGCGGCATGAACAGCACCTCAAACTCGCCGTGCGGCCCTTCCACGGTCCAAAATTCGGAGTGATCGCTGATAAACGTGAGACGCTGCCGCAACAGGGTCAGGTAACTGAGCAAATCCTCGCCAATGTAGCGCATGACGTGCCAGAGCGGGTGATCCTGTGTCAGCCGGGTCATCAGCGAAAACCGGCGCAGCAACGTGAGATCGATGGGCGAGTTTAGCCGGCTCAAAACGTCGCGTTCCACCCCAATCCACTCGGCTGTTTCCGTGGGACCGCGGGAATCGAACCACTCCGCGGCCTCCAGCCAGTCGCAGAATTTTTGCGCATCCTCATACACGCCCAAATCCTGTAAAACCAGGCTCAAGGCGCAAATCGGCGGGTGCTCGCGGGGAAACTGGTGGTGGTCGAAGTTGCCCCGCTCCGGCTCGTGAGAGCCACCCACGTCCACCACCAAAATACCCGGATCATCCAGATCGGACTGCGTGGGCTCTCGCCGCACCACATCCACCTGGTGCTTGAAAATCAGCACGCTGCATGCCATGAAGTCGTCCTTGTGGGCGCTTCCCGGGTGCGTCAAAATCAGTTTGGGCTTCATCCTGCCCTCTTTTCCCACAACCTGGCCGATTCCTCCACGTTTTTCTTTGTGCTTGTGGCAGGACGCCGGTTTTTCCGCCATGCAGGTGGGGAAGCTGGAAAATTCCCGTTGACCTGCGGCAACGCGCCTTGGTATGTTCGGCGCCAGTGAATGAAGCGAGTGGGGCTTGCCTTCGTCCATCCACCAACAACCGCAAGCAATGTTATCGCATCAAGATTCGGAGGCTTGGTCCGTCGCCATCGAGCTTCACGATGAGCCCGATGCCGAGGAAAAATTGGGTGGCGCCATCGAAAACGCCACGGAAAACGCCAACACCGCCCTGGAGGCGCAGGCTCGGGTTGCCCTGGGCATCTACTACCAACACCACGGCCGCCTTGAGGATGCGTTGACGTTTCTGGATCACGCCCTGAGCGGGCTGGAGCAGTCTGAGGCGGACTACGCAGCCGGGCGCTATCACCTGGACGTGCTGAATTCCGGGTTTGCCTGCAATTGTTTCGACGAAGCGTTGGTGGTGGGGCGCGCGATTCGCGATTTTGTGCTCGAACGCGTCCCCGAAGGGCTCATCAGCCACTTTGCCGCCGAAGTGAAGGAGGACGGGAACGTGAACCTGGAAATCGAGGTAACCCGCGAGCTAACCGGGGAAGAGGAACAAGTGGTGAACGCCACCATCGACGAAGCGTTGCAGGTTTACTCACCGTAACGCCTGGCGTGGGTTGGCATCGATGACCCTTTGGATGTCGCCATCGGAGAAATTCAGGTGTTCGGCCAGGTTTTTGCGGACGCCCGGCATGGTGATCGTCGATCCCGCCAAATTCGGCGAACCGGGGCGTCGGACCACGCCATCTTCATCCACCTCAACGGTCAGGCCGGAGATGCTGTGCAGGCCGGGACCCAGGCCGCTGGCGGAAATCGCGTCGGTCACCATGATCGTGCGATCGATCCCCACCGCGTCCACATAGTTGCGCAGCGCGAAAAACTCGACGTGAGCGCCGTCCGGGATGAAGCAGAACCACAGCCGCTCGCGCAGGTGAAGGAAGCGCTGCAGGACGTTGTCGTGGCGCGGCAATTCGACCGGGCAGGCGTTGCCAAAATGCGTCACCATCGTCAAACCGTGGTCGATCGCGCCGCGGAGTTCATCCAGACTCGGGTCGCAATGCCCCGCGGAAACAGTGATCCCTTGCTCGGCTAAAAACTGCGTCGTCGCGAAATTCGGATCGTTTTCCGGCGCGATGGTGAAAAGCCTGGTTAGGCCGCCGGCGGCATCGAGCAAGCGTTTGGCGTCGTCCACGTTCGCGGGTTGCACGGCCTCGGGCGGATGAGCGCCGATAAAACCCGGGTTGGCGTTGAGAAACGGGCCCTCGATGTGAAAACCGGCGATCAACCGCTTGGCCAGCGCATCCTCCTCTCGCAAGCGCACCAGATTCTCCAGTTTGATCGCCAAATTCTCGATCGTGTCGGTAATCACCGTGGCCAGGATGGAATCGACACCGTCGGCGTCCATCGCCTCGCAAGCGGCGTGAAAGGGTTCGGCGGTCAGGTCCAGCGAACAAAAATCGGCGCCCACATAACCATTGACCTGGAGATCGAAAGGTTTCATGCGCCGACCGTAAGCTGGAAGCGGGAAAAATCTCCTCAAATCTCCGTTGGCGCGAACGGTAGCGCCGGAATCTTGCCGACGGCCCTACCACGCAAATTGGAAGGGGCGCTTTTTTGGCTCCACTTTTTCTCACCTGCTGCTAGAATCTCGCCATGGATGTAAACCCTCAAAAAATCGCCCAAAACTACGCTGAAGAGGCTCGGGAAGGCTTTGACGACGCCGTCGGGGACGTAAAAAAGGCTGGGGATTCCTGCGTTCGGTTTGGTTTTGGGCCATCGCCGGTCCCGTGAACATGGCCATCGCCGGAGGCGTGGTGGCCTGGGCCTTTCCGTTCTTGTTCCTGGGATTTCCCGAATCGCCGGATGGCCTGACCAAGGTCGGCAAGGCCATCGTCATCGATAAAGACCGCCAGGCCGCCTACGCCTATGAGGACGGCGTCCTGAAGCATCGCTTCGTCATTTTGACCGGCGACGGCAACCACGATACGCCAGTCGGGAAATTTCGCGTAACGCGCAAAATCAAGGATTACGTGAGCCGCCAATACAACGCGCCCATGCCGAACTCGTTGTTTTTCATCGATTCGCGCGGCATCGCCATGCACGCCAGCTTCATGGTTGGCCCCAAATGGTGCGCCAAGGAGTTGTCCGGAAACCACCCTTACATCGGCAGTCATGGCTGCGTGCGCTTCACCTACCTGGGATCCAAGCGGATTTTCAACTGGGCGGAAATCGGGACGCCGGTTTGGGTCGTAAACCTGCGATCCGGCGACAATTCGTGACCGGCAGCGGCGCGGCGACGATATTTCGGCCCGTCAAACCTGACAAAGCTCCACCCAGTAGCCATCGGGATCCACCACAAAAATTTGCCAAGCGCCGTCCGGGCGTTCCTGCGGCCCACGGCCGATTTCCGCACCTTTTTCCAACAACTCGGCCTTGGCAGCCTGGATGTCCGGCACCTCCAAGGCAAAATGCGCCCCGCGGTGATCGGAGACGACGTCCTGTTCCCGGCCAGCGATGAGGTGAAGCTCCCGCATCGGGCCAATTTCGAACCACGCGCCGTCAAAGTCGAAATCCGGCCGTTTTTTGGGTTTCAGCCCGAGCAACTCGCCATAAAATCGCTTGCTCGCCTCCAGATCCTTCACGTGAATGGCGGCATGGTTGAGATCGAGGATTGTCATGCCCGGCACTTGAAGTTCACCCCTTGCTGAGCGCAACGGGGATCTGCATGTTTCTAGCCGGCCCCCTCCCCCACCCCTTGACGAGAGACGAACCATGGTCGAAGTGCGATCATGTCCTCCCGAATCGAAAAAGACTCCATGGGCGAGATGGAAGTCCCTGCCCACGCCCTTTACGGCGCCAGCACCCAACGCGCGGTTCTCAACTTCCCGGTTAGCGGACGCGGTTTCGGCCGGCCCATGATTCGCGCGATGGGTTTGGTGAAATGGGCCGGCGCACGGGCCAACGCGGATTTAGGCAAGCTGGATGCCGATCGCGCCGGGCTCATCGGCCAAGCAGCGGAGGAGGTTGCCGATGGAGCGCTGGACGAGCATTTCGTGGTCGATATCTTTCAGACCGGCTCGGGCACCAGCTCGAACATGAACGCCAACGAGGTGATCGCAAATCGCGCAGCGCAGCTTGCCGGGCGCGAAATTGGCGCGAAGGACCCGCATCCCAACGATCACGTAAACATGGGGCAATCCAGCAACGACACCATCCCCACGGCCATCCACATCGCGGTTGCCGAATCGCTGAAAAACCAGCTTTTGCCGGAATTGGAGGCCCTGCAGCAGTCGTTGGCGGACAAAAGCCGGGAATTTTGGGAAATCCTGAAAATCGGCCGCACCCACTTGATGGATGCCACGCCGGTGCGCTTGGGCCAGGAATTTGCCGGCTACGCGCGCCAGGCGGAAAAAAGCGTCGGCCGCGTTCACAAGGCGATCAAGGCGCTGCAGGAGTTGCCGCTGGGCGGAACGGCGGTGGGGACGGGCATCAACACGCACCCGGAATTCGCCGGGCGCGCCATCGCGTTTATCGCGCAAAAGACGGGGATCGAGTTCGTGGAAGCCGCCGATCACTTTGAGGCGCAAGCGAGCAAGGACGGGCTCTGCGAGGCCAGCGGCCAACTCAAAACCATCGCCACTTCGCTCTTCAAAGTCGCCAACGACGTGCGTTTGCTCGGTTCCGGGCCGCGTTGCGGGATTGGCGAGATTTCGCTCCCTTCGACTCAGCCGGGCAGCTCGATCATGCCGGGAAAAGTCAACCCGGTCATGAGCGAGAGCGTCATGCAAGTGGCCGCGCAGGTGATCGGCAACGACGCTGCGGTTACCTGGTGCGCGGCGAACGGAAATTTTGAGCTGAACGTGATGATGCCGGTGATGGCGCATAATTTGCTCGAAAGCATCGAGCTAATGGCCAACGTAAGCCGGATTTTCCGCGAAAAATGCGTCGAAGGCATCACGGCCAACGAAAAGCGCTGCCAGGAATTGATCGAGTGGAGCATGAGCATGGTGACCAGTCTGGTGCCCTCGATCGGCTACGATCTTTCCGCGGAAATCGCCAAGGAAGCCGTCGCAACCGGCAAGACCGTGCGGCAGATTTGCGAGGAGCGCCAGGTTTTGCCGCCGGACCAACTTGCAGCCGCCCTGGACGCAGCCAGCATGACCGCGCCCCAGGCCTAGGCCGGCATTTCTCACGAATTTTCGCCGCGAGCCGAAGCACGGAGACTTTTTGGTTGGCGCGGGCAGCAAGCGCGTCTCAGGTTTGCCGCATGAAAACCACGACGTTCGCCGCCGCAGCACTGGCGCTCTTCTGTTTCCCGCCCTTTGCATGGTCCCAAGTCATCGAGCTGTTCCCCGATGGCGCTCCAGGCGAGGAAAACCAGGAAATCGGCCCCGAAACCTGGAAACCCTCCCAAAAACCGGGGGCGGACCCCGACATCACCCGGCTAACCAACGTTACCAAGCCGCGGTTAGAGATTTTTCCCGCGCCAGGAGACGGAGCCAAGCCGGCGGTGCTGATTTGCCCGGGTGGCGGATACTCCATTTTGGCGATGAAGCACGAAGGGACCATGGCCGCGGACTGGCTCAACGCCCAAGGCTACACCGCGCTGGTTTTGACCTATCGCGTGCCTCGCCGCGAAGGCCGCGAACCGCACGAGGCGCCGCTGGAGGATGCTCGCAAGGCGCTGGAGTTGGCCCGCCAAAATGCGGAGGCGTGGAAGCTGGACCCGGATCGAATCGGGATTCTGGGGTTCTCCGCCGGGGGCAATCTTGCCGCTCACGCCGCTTACGGCGCGCAAACGCATAACCTGCCGCCAAACCAGCGGCCGGATTTTGCCGTCCTGGTTTACCCGGCCTACCTCCTCAACGAAGCCAAGGACGCGCTGCAATCCGCTTTCAAAGTAACCCCGGAAAGTCCGCCCTGCTTCTTGGTTCATGCCCACGACGACCGCGGCGGCGCGCACGTGGAGGGGAGCGTGCGCCTTTACCTGGAACTCAGCGCCAAAAACGTCGCCGCAGAGCTGCACGTCTACAGCCGGGGCGCCCATGGTTTCGGAATGCTGGACCGCGGCGCCCCCATCAGTTCGTGGCCAAAACGTTGTCAGGACTGGCTTGCGCTTCACCCAAAAAGCGGCTAAAGCGCCCCCATCATTTCATGAGATCGAGCATTATTCACTCCTCCGTAGCAGTCGCCGTTCTTGGTTTGGCGGCTTTTTCCATCGCAGCAGACGATGACGAAAACCACGAAATCATCGAAAAAGTGATGAAAAAGGGATTGAAGGGCGACGAGAGCCCGTTTGGCAAAGTCAAGGCCGGAACCGCCACCGATCGAGATTTTGCCGACCTCTACGAGCTATCCCGGACCTTGCGCGGCACCAAGGCGCCCGTTGGCGAGCAGGCTGGTTATGACGAAAAAGTCCAGGCTCTCATCCACGCCGCCGGAGCGGTCGCCTACGCCGGCCAATCTCCGGAGCGGATCGATGCACTGAAGAAAGCGGCCAATTGCAAGGCCTGCCACGAGCCGCACAAGCCCGACTGATGCTGGACCGAGCGCGATGAACTCCGGCCGGATCATTCGCATGGCGCTGGTCGGCCTTCCGCTGGGCTTGATCCTGGGCGGGGCGGTGTCCATGCTGACCTGCTCCCCGGAAACGTCCGATCCACAGCGCGGATCGGGTGCAAATTTGGTTCGCGGACCAGCAGCAGCGCCGGCCGGCCTCCGCCAGGAAGACGTGGCCGATACAATTCGCACGTTGACGCAAAAAATCGGCGAGCGGCACTGGAAAAAGCGCAAAAACCTGGAAGCCGCCAAGTTTTTCCTGGAATCGACCCTCGGCGTTAGCAATCTGGGCTACGCGGTGGAGGAGCACATTTTTGAGGCTCGGGGTGAATCCTTCACCAACGTGATCGCGGAGGCGCCCGGCGCGGCTAAGCCGAACGAGATCGTGATCGCCGGCGCGCACTACGACACCGCCGTGGGTACCCCCGGCGCGGACGACAACGCCAGCGGAGTCGCGGCCCTTTTGGCGCTGGCGCGGGTTTTTCGCGGCAAACCGCAAGCCCGCACCGTGCGATTCGTCGCTTTTACCAACGAAGAGCCGCCCTGGTTCGAAACACCGGACATGGGCAGCTATCACTACGCCAAACGCTGCAAGGACCGCGGAGAAAACGTCGTCGCGATGCTGTCGTTGGAGTCGATGGGCTATTTTTCCGACAAATCCGGCTCGCAAAAGTACCCCGCCGCCGTCGCCGGCCGCTACCCCAAAACGGGGAATTTCGTCGCCATCGTGGGAAACCTGGCTGGCCGGGAATTGGTCGATTTTTGCCACGCCAGCTTCGCCCGCGCCCAAACCGTGTCCGTGGAAAAAGGCGCCTTTCCCGAGTTTTTGACCGGCGTAGGCTGGTCGGACCACGCCTCATTTTGGAAATTCGGCTACCCTGCGGTGATGATCACGGACACGGCCATTTTTCGCAATCCCAACTACCACAAAATCTCGGACACCCTCGAAACGCTCGACCTGAAGCGGCTCACCGAAGCGATTGGCGCCACCGCCTTGGTTCTCGGCGATTTGGCCAACGCGGACCTACCCTGGCAGAGCAAGAAAAAGGTGGCCAACTGAGGACCGCGAAACGGCCGTCCACGAGGCGGTGAAGGCGTAGACGCCGTCCGGTTGCGGCGGACGAACGCTGGGACCGCCAATTTTCGGCTCCAACAGACCACTGGCGCTCAGCGCGAGATCGCGGATGATTTCGGCATCGACGCGAACGCGATTTTGACGCCGAGAAGGAAGTTTCGTGCATCGATCGCCTCCAGTTCGGGCCGGTATTCACCGGCTCTCAGCCTGACCTGGATACTATCCCGGTGCATTTGGATGATCCGGCCGCGCACGAAGGCACGAAGTGCACTACTGAGTCACCTGACACCAAGCCGCGCTCCATCTCCCCCGCCGCTCTTCGCCCGAAACGCACGATAAAGATGCAATTTTTCGTAGGAAATCATTCCGCCGAGGGCTTCGTGCATGGGGCCGAGTTTTTCCCAGCCGTGCTCGGCCGCAACCGCATCCATGGAGCGTTCCTCGGCTTCGGAGAAAAAATCGCGGGGCGTGGCCTCCAATTCGCCGAGGACGATGGCTTTGGCGAGATGGCCGGCGATGGTGCCGGAGGTTAATTCACGGGTCGCGGCGATTTGCGCGATGGTTTTGCCTTCGCGGAATTGGCGCAGGCTTTCGAGCGCCGTGCCGGGCAGGCCCTGCTCGCTTTTCATCGGCGGAGGAGATTTTGGGGCCGAATTTTCGCCAAAATCCAGCTTTTCGTGCTCGGTTAGCCAATTTTTGACCTCGGCCATGAACAACTCGCCAAAGTCGGCCAGCTTTTTGGAGCCAACGCCGGGCACGGCGAGAAATTGGGCCTCGGTTTGCGGGTAACGCCGGGCGATGTGGCGCAACGATTGATCGCCAAAAATCACGTAGGGCGGCACGTCGCGCTCGTCGGCCAGGCGTTTGCGCAGGTTGCGCAACACCTCGAACAATCTCTCGTCGCAGGCAATTGCGCCGGCCCGGGCGATTTGCGCGGTGGATTTCGCTTCTTCGCGGTTTGGGATGCGTGTTAGGGTCAGTGGCTCGCGATTTTTCAGAAAAGCCACGCCTTCCCTCGTGGCGCTGATGGTTTGGAATTTGTCCTTGCTGAGCTGCGCGTGGCCTAACCGAATCAGCTCATGCCCCAGGTGCATCCACTCCTCGCGCGAGAGTTCCTTGCCGATGCCGTAGGTGCTCAGGCCGTTGTGCCCCCATTTGCGGATTTTTTCCGTGTTGCCGCCGGTCAGCACCTCCACGGTGTGCTTCAGGCCCAGGTCGAAGCGGCTTTTCTGGTGGATGCGCACCAGGCAAGAGAGCAATTTCTGGGCCGGCACGGTAGCATCCCAGGATTCGCGCGGTTCCAGGCAAATATCGCACGAGCCGCAGTTTTCTTCGGTAAATAGCTCGCCAAAGTAGGCCAGCAACGCGGAGCGCCGGCAGATGGTTCCGTCGGCAAAGTCGACCATCTGCCCCATTTGGCGGCGGGCGATTTCCGCGGCCTGCCGGTCGGTCATTTCGTCCAAAAACTTCAGATTTTTGAAAATGTCGCCGCGAGAAAACAGCAAAACGCAGTCCGAAGGCAAGCCATCGCGTCCGGCGCGGCCGGTTTCCTGGTAGTAGCCCTCGATGTTCTTCGGCAAATCGGCGTGAATGACGAAGCGCACGTTGGGCTTGTCGATGCCCATGCCGAAAGCGACGGTGGCGCAGACGACGCGGGCCTCATCGCGCAGAAAAGCGTCCTGATTGTCCGCGCGCGTCTGCTGATCCAAACCAGCGTGGTAAGCCACCGCCGGCACGCCTTCGGCCATGAGCGCGGCGGCCATGGCTTCCGCGGTTTTGCGCGCTTGCACGTAGACGATCCCCGCCTCATTGGGCCGTTCGTGGATGAATTCGTAAACCTGGCGCACGGGCTTCTTTTTGGGGATGACGGTGTAGTTGAGGTTGGGCCGGTTGAAGCTGGCGATGAAGACTTCCGGCCGGCTGAGGTGAAGCTGGCTGATGATGTCGCCGCGCACTTGCTCGGTTGCCGTGGCCGTCAGCGCCAAGAACGGAATTCCCGGCAATTGTTGGCGCAGGGCGGCCATTTGCCGGTATTCGGGGCGGAAATCGTGCCCCCACTCGCTGATGCAGTGGGCTTCATCCACCGCCACAGCGCTCACGTTCCAGCGGCGCAAATCTTCGATAAAACCGCCGGCCATGACTCGCTCCGGAGCCACGTAGAGCAGCTTGTAGTCGCCGCAATTCAGCCCCGCGTAGCGTTTCTCCACGTCCGCGCGCCCCAGCGAGGAATTCAGGAACGTAGCCGCAACCCCGCTGGCAACCAGCGAGTCCACCTGATCCTTCATCAGCGCGATAAGCGGCGAAACCACCAAGGTCAGCCCTTCCCGCGCCAGGGCCGGCAACTGGTAGCAGAGCGACTTTCCCGCGCCCGTCGGCAAAATGGCCACCACGTCGCGGCCGGCCAGGCTGGCGGTGACGATTTCCTCCTGCAACGGCCGAAAGGAATCGAAGCCGAAGTTGTCCTTGAGCAGTTGGGCGAGTTGCGGGGCGGGCATCGTGGAGTGAAGCAAACCCTAACCGTACAATCCCGCCTTGCCAGGGAAAATGCGGCCCTCAAGCACCTAACCGCGCCGTAGGCGATTTTTCGCCTTCAACCTAACAATTCGCCAATCGGCGAGCCTTCCGTCAACGCAACGGGCCGGCCGTCGGAAGCCTGGTAAGCGATCGAGCGGAAATCGTAGCCCAGCGCCTCGTAAACCGTTGCGTGAATGTCGGCCGGCATGACCGCACGCTCCACCGGGTAAGCGCCGATCTTGTCGGAGGCTCCCACGACTTGTCCGCCGCGAATTCCGCCGCCGGCCAGGACCACGGTGTAGCAGCCCGGCCAGTGATCGCGCCCGCCGCGGTCGTTGATCTTCGGGGTTCGGCCAAAATCGCCCATCCACAAGACCAGCGTGGAATCGAGCAAACCGCGCTCGTCAAGATCGTCGAGCAAGGCCGCAAACGCCTGTTCCATCAGCGGAACCAGCCGATTTTTCAGCCGGCCAAAGTTGTCGTCGTGCGTATCC
Organism: Verrucomicrobiales bacterium; assembly: GCA_965224535.1. Classification (GTDB taxonomy): domain Bacteria; phylum Verrucomicrobiota; class Verrucomicrobiia; order Verrucomicrobiales; family DEV007; genus JBCDHN01. The sequence goes on along the minus strand of CBDCZR010000011.1, from coordinate 130,594 downwards.
CAAACGATGCCGGGCCCGTTGTTGGTGGTGACGAATTTGACGCCGGATTCAATGAGCCGCCGGGCGAGAAGATGAGATTGGCCCCAGCGATTTCGGCCATACCGGTCGCGAACCGAATCGGGCTCCCGAGTCAGGTCGAAGGCCTCCGCGGCTTTGCTGGATTGGAGGATGGAAACCGCTTTCCGGTTGAAGGCATCCATCTCCGCGGCGGCGGAGGAGGAAATTGGCCGTGAAGCGGCGGAAAGCTCGTCCAACAGACCCAAACGCTGGTCGAAGCGCTCCCGTCCGACGGCTTCCTGCAACTTGAGGCTGGCGATTTTGAAATCCGGCGCGTTGGGATCCGTGCCGACGATGAAGGGATCGTAACGCACCCCAAGGCAACCGCCGTACTGGCCGGGCGTCTCGTAGCGGCGGCTATCGCAGTGAGGCTGCGGCGTGATGACGTAGGGCGGAATTTCGCCGCGAAACCCGTCGCGTTGCGCCAGCCAGCCAACCAACGTGCCCAGGCACGGTAAATCGGTGGGGCTGGGGGAAATGAGGGTGCTGTCCACGCGGTAAGGACGGCCGACGGTGGTCCAGTGCATCCCGCCGTTGTGGCTGCTGTGCTCGTGATGGACGGAGCGAACCAGGGCCAGTTTGTCCATGCGGCGGGCCATGCGCGGAAGCCGGTCGGAAATGTGGATGCCGGGCACGTTGGTGCGGATGACGCCAAATTCGCCCCGCACGCCGCTTGGAGCGTTGGGTTTGGGATCCCAAAGGTCGATGTGGCTCGGCGCGCCGTCGTTGAAGATGAGGATGACCGATTTTGCCGTGCCGCTCGGCGATCCGGCGTTCGCGGCACCCGCCTGGTTGGCAACGAGGGGCGCCAAGGCTCCACCCGCGGCGCGAAGCAGGTTTCGACGGCTAAATTGGGACGCGGCGTTCATTTCCGGCAGGATTTTAAGCGGAGAATCACACCACCGGTTCCCAACCTTCGCGGTAGTCGCGGCCCCACAGCTTCATGGCCTCTTCGCTTTTGGGTTTGCCGGATTTCGGGTCGATCTCGAGCACTGAATTCGTCCGCACCGCGATGTTGGCCAGGTGGCACCAAAGCGTGCTTTGCTGGGCGTCGCCAATTTCCGAATTTAGCGGCACATCGGCGCGAATGGCGTCGGCAAGATTCCCGAAATGATGCTGGTCGCCGCTTTTCCCGGGGATTTTTTCGATCTCCTTGCCCGCCAGGTCGTAAAACGTGATGCCGGATCCGTCGCACCTGGCAAACCCCGTTTCGCAGGCCCAACTGGCAAACGGCCTGGATTCCGGCCTGATGCGGTGGCAACTGCTTTGCTCCCAACTGGCTCCAAAATCGCCGAAATCAAAGGTGGCGTAGCCGCTGTCGGGCGTTTCCTGATCGTCGTCGTAGTGGTAGCGGCTGCCTTGGTAGCTCACCCGCGTTGGCGCGCCGGCTTGCAGGCCCCACCGCACCACGTCCAGGCTGTGGACGCCGTTGTTGGCCATTTCTCCACCGCCAAAGTGCCAGTGCCAGTGCCAGTTGTAGTGCACCAGGTTGTCTTTGTAGGGATACTCCGGGCAGGGGCCGAGCCACAGGTCATAGTCCAGGTTTTCCGGGACCGGAGCGGGTTTGCCTTTCTTGATGGTTGGGCGTTGATTGATGTAGGCGCAGCGGCCGTAGAGCGGTTTGCCGACGATGCCTTCGTGCAGTTTTTGGATGCCCTCGATCATCGACGGATAACTGCGGCGCTGGTTGCCCATTTGCACCTTGCGATCGTATTTTCGCGCTGCTTCCACCATCATCTCGCCTTCGCGGGCGTTGTGGCTGCCGGGTTTTTCCACGTAAACGTGCTTGCCGGCTTTGCAGGCCAAAATCGTGGCCGGCGCGTGCCAGTAATTCGGCGTGGCGACGGAAATCACGTCAACCTGCGGATCGTCGAGGATTTTCCGGAAATCGGTCACGAATTTGGCCGGTTGTTCCTGACCGCCGCGTTGCAAGGTGCGGGCCGCCTCTTCATGGCGCTTGGAGTCCACGTCGCAGAGGTAAGCGATTTCGACTCCCGGAACCTGCGTCCATCCCTTGATGTGTCCCCTCCCCCGTCCCAGTCCCATGATCCCCACGACCAGCTTCTCGGATGGAGCGTTTTGGCCGCGAACCGAACTCAGGGTGTTGAACGCGGCCGTTGCGCCAACGGCAGCGGCGGCAGCGGAGGTAGTTTGGGTGAACTGACGCCGGGTGAGGTTGGAATCGTTGGAGGCCATGAGAGAAACACGGCCCCGGTCTCACCGAGTTTTCAGACCTCCGCGAATTCCCGCGCCCCGGGCGAAAATCAGCGAATTCGCGCCAACAGCCCCGGAGCCTTTTCTCTGGCAACCGCGAGCGATTTCCGGAACAGCGCCGGGTCGGCGATGTAGGTCTGGTTGCCGAATTCAGCCTGCCCAAATTCGCTGTCCACGGCCACGATGATTCCCGCCAGTTCCCAACGCTTGGCCCGCGGGTTGTAGTGAAATACCGCTCCGCCGGAATCGCCCGGCGCAGCCTGGCACTGGTGAACGCCGCGGCCGAATTTTGCCGCGAATCCGTAGCTGAAATAGCTGTTGGTGGACATTGGCGCGCTGTAAATCTGCTCGATGGTGTTGGCGCCCCACCGCAGGCGATATTGCTCCGTCCAGGAAAACGTGCTGCGGGAGGTGGATCGGCCCCCGGCTCCCGCGCCCAACATCAAAAGCTGCGTTCCCACCCGCGGCGGCATGGTGGTCAGCGGAATCGCGGGCAACTTGGCGATGCTGTCGTCTTTCGCGAATTCCACGCGAAACAGGCACAAATCCGCGGTGGAGCCGTCAGAATTCTTGAAAAAGCTGGCCGAGCCGCGAACGGCGCTGTAGCGGCTGCCGTCCGTCAGTTGAAAGGGCCCCGGCCCCACGTGCGCCGCGGTCAAAACGTAGCCGCTGCCCAGGTAAACGCCGGTGGAACGCTCGATTTTTCCGACGTGCATCCAGAAGGGGAATTCCTGACGTTTCCAGGCCCGCTTCACGAAGTTTTGCAAGGCTCCCTCGCTCTCGCAAATGGCGTCTTGCCCGGGAGCGATGAGAGCCTGTGCGGATGGAGAAAGGGGGGAAGCAAAAACGAGGAAGAAAAGAGAAAAAACGCGCTGAGGGGAGAGATATCGCTTCTTCATTCTTGGAATTGCGTGAGGAATTGGACGGGACGTCAGGGGATCTATTCGCTGGCGGAAACGGGGCAAATCTTACGGAAATTATAGATTTTTGCAAATATTTTATTCCAAATGCCAATCATTCTTGCAAATTTTGCTCCGTTTGATAAGCAATTTCTTCGCGCGCGTCCAGCCCAGATGCGCCGATTTCGCGAATTTGCGAGAAAATTAGCGGAAATCGACTTTCAGAGTTGAGAGATTTTCCGGCTTTCGTTGGTTTGAAGCCGGAAATCCGGTTGAAATCCCTTCGGATGCCGTTCCAGTCGCTCTCATGACGCCTCCAGACCCGATTTTTCCGCTTTTTCGCCGCTGCCTTGCTGATCTTGCCCGCCGCGCCGGTTTTTGCCGCCGATCGTCCGAACGTGCTCTACATCATGTCCGACGATCACACCGCTCACGCGATCGGCGCCTACGGAGGCCGGCTGGCATCGTTGAATCCCACGCCCACCATCGACCGGCTGGCAAAGGAAGGGATGCTGTTTGAGAACGCGTTTTGCACCAACTCCATTTGCGCACCGAGCCGAGCCTGCGTCATCACCGGCCAATATCCGCACACCAACGGCGCCTACGACTTGGGCGGCAAAATCGAGGCCAAGCGGCAGTTTTTGGCCATCGAGATGAAAAAAGCCGGCTACCACACCGCCATGATCGGCAAGTGGCATCTCAAGGAAGAACCCGCCGCGTTCGATTTTTATTCCGTGCTGCCGGGCCAGGGCAAATACCACAACCCGGAGTTCCGCGTGCGCGGCGAAAATCCGTGGCCGAAAAATCTCATCAAATTCGATGGGATGCACTCTTCGGACGCCATCACCGATCAATCGCTGAAGTGGCTCAAAGAGGGTTGGGACCAGAAAAAGCCGTTTTTCCTGATGCATCACTTCAAAGCGCCGCACGACTACTTCGAGCACGCCGAGCGCTACAACGACTACCTGGCGGACGTCGATATTCCCGAGCCAAATTCGCTCTGGAGTTCGCACGACCCCGGTTTTGGCTCGATCGCCACGCGCGGCGCAAACGACGAGCTTGTGCCGCACATCGGCACGTCCATCGGAACGCGCAATCCACGCCGATCCTACGCCGGCGATCTGCCGAAGCGCTTCCCGAAAGATTTCCCCACGGACTACGATCCGGCGAAATTGAGCGAAGACGAAATCAAGCACTTGGCCTACAACGCTTACCTCAAAAACTACCTGCGTTGCGTGAAAGGCGTGGACGACAACCTGGAGCGTCTCTTTGCCCATCTGGAAAAAATCGGCCAGTTGGACAACACCGTGATCATTTACACCGGCGACCAGGGATTCATGCTCGGCGAGCACGATTATCAGGACAAACGCTGGATGTACGAGGAGTCCATGCGGATGCCGTTTTTGATTCGCTATCCAAAATCGATCCCCGCCGGGAAACGCAGCGATGCAATCGTGGAAAACGTGGATTTTGCGCCGACGATGCTGGCTTTTGCGGGTGTGAAGACGCCCGGCTACATGCAGGGCCGCAGTTTCCAGCAAATCTGCGAAACGGGCCAGGAGCCCGCCGGTTGGAAGCAGGCCGCCTACTACCGCTACTGGATGCACATGGCCCATCACGACAACCCCGGCCACCTCGGCATCCGGACCAAGGATTTCAAGCTCATCTTTTACTACGGCGTCAACTACAAGGGCCAGTATCCCACGCCGCCCGGGTGGGAGCTCTACGATTTGCGCAACGATCCCCACGAGACGACGAATCTCTACGACAACCCGGAGTACGCCGGGAAAATCGCCGATTTGAAGGCGCAATTGGCTGCGCTGCGCAAAAAAGTCGGCGACAACGGCCAAGACTATCCGGAGGTCGAAAAAGTCGTCCGGGAATTCTGGGATTACGACGCGGCCGACCGAGCAAAAGCCGTGGAGCTATCGCATCAATTTCTGGCAACGCGCGAGGCTGAGTTGGCCAAGCGGAAGAAGCGGTAGGTACCGAGCCAAAACCTACGCCACGGCGGCTTTTCCGCTTCTTTCGGGGTTTTCGGGCCGGGTAGGCTTGACGCCGCCCAGCCGCTCCCTAAAATCCGGCGCAGTCACCTGATTTCTCATGGAAAACGACAAACTCGCCCAAGAGCGCGCCGAACTCTCCCGCGTCAACCAACTGCCCGTCAGCCAGCGCCTGGGCGACTACACAAAACGCAGCGGTCCCGGCTGGCTTCAGGGCGCGATCACGCTTGGCGGCGGTTCGCTGGTCACCGCGCTTTACCTCGGCGTCATTTCCGGGTTCAACCTCATGTGGTTGCAGCCGCTGGCGATGATTTGCGGGGTCATCATGCTCTCGGCCATCGCCTACGTCACCCTTTCCACCGAGCAACGCCCGTTCGGGCTCATCAACTCGCATCTTTCGCCGGCGCTGGGCTGGGCCTGGCTCATCGCGACCATCATGGCCAACATCGTCTGGTGCATGCCGCAATTTAATCTGGGCCGCTCCGCCATTCAGCAAAACCTCTTCCCCTTCGTCGGCTCTTCCACCGCCTCGACGGTGGTGATTTGCCTGATTTTTCTCGCCATCGGATTTTTCGTCAACCGGCTCTACGATTCCGACGCAAAGGGCGCGAAACTTTTCGATCGCATCCTCAAGGTGATGGTCGGCATCATCGTGGTCTCGTTTTTCCTGGTCGTCGGCACGCTCACCGTCAAAGGCGAAGTTCCCTGGGGCCAGCTTTTGGCGGGATTTTTCCCAAATCCCAGCTACCTCTTCAATCCGGCTCCCGCCTACGCGGAATTGATCGATAAATCGTCCGATCCCGCGCTTTGGAAAGCGTTCATCGCCTCCCAGCAACGCGACGTAATCATTGGCGCGTTTGCCACCGCCGTGGGGATCAACATGACCTTCCTGCTGCCGTATTCCATGCTGAAAAAGCGCTGGGGCGAGGAACACCGGCCGCTGGCGATTTTCGACCTCTCGATCGGCCTCTTCGTCCCCTTTTTCCTGGCCACAACCTGCGTCGTCATCGCCTCCGCCTCGCAATTTCACGGCTCGGCCGACGACATCTTCGACGCCAACGGCGCGCCTCTGGAATCCGTGGCCGGCGCCTACCAAAGCAAGCTCAGCGGATCCGGAGTCAAAAACCCGAACGAAGCCGACAAGCACCTCGCCGCCATGCTCGTCAAACGCAACAATTTCCAGCTCGCCACCACCCTGAAACCGCTGGTTGGCAACACCGTGGCCCAGTTCATCTTCGGGCTCGGCGTTTTGGGCATGGCGCTCTCCACCATCATCATCCTCATGCTCATCAACGGCCTGGCGTTTCAGGAATTGACCGGAAAACCCAACGATCGCGGCATGTTTTTGCTGGGTTGCGCCATTTCCGGCGCAGCGGGATTTGCGGGCCCCTTCATCTGGGGCACAAAAGAGGCGGCGGCGGCTTTGGCCGTGCCCACCTCGGTCATTGGCGGTTCCCTGCTGCCAATCGCCTACTTCACCTTTTTGCTGCTCATGAACTCCCGGAAAGTGCTCGGCGACAAGCGCCCGGAAGGTAAATCGCGCCTCATCTGGAACCTGTTGATGGGCTTCGCCACGCTGGTTGCCAGTTTTGGCTCCGTCTGGGTTTTGCTGGGCAAACGCGGCAAGGGCGGGTTTGAAGGGCACGCTGCCGAAATCGGCCTCGCCAGCCTGGTTCTGCTGCTCGTGCTAGGGCTCGTCGGCTTCCGCAAGCACGAAAAAACGGCGATGCTGATCGCTGACGAAAAGTGAAGCGATTTTCCCTCACCCTCTTCCTGGCAGCGCATTTTACCGCGGCATTTGCCTGGGCGGATTCCGACCGCGCCCAGGCAGCGTCCAATTGGTTCAAAAAGCTCGATTCCGATGGAAACGGCACCCTAACTCGCGAAGAAGCCGGGCGGCTCTTCACCGCGATGGACGCGAACAAAAACGGCGAGGTAAGCGCCGCCGAAGGCTCCGTTTACCTGGCAAATCGGGCCCAAAACCTCGATTTTCGCGCGAATCGGAAAGGATTGCGCGCTAGCGATCTCGCTGGCCGCGAAAAACTCGGAGACGGGCTCTGGATCGTTTCCATCGGCCACAGTTGCGTGGTTTCCGCCATCCCCTCGACCATCCAAATCGCCGGGCAAAACGGGTTTCCCGGCCATACCCACGTGATGCAGTTTTTTGGCGGAGGCGGCGGTGCGCCCAAGGCGCAGTGGGAGCAGACCGGCGACCAGCAGGACGCCAAACCGGCTCTCACGACCGGCAGAATCGACGTGATGACCTTCGGCCACCTGGTCGCCGAAAACGGGCAAACGATCGGCTGCGATTTCGAGGATTATCGGCGCTGGATGGACCTCGCGCTGGAGCACAATCCGGAAATCCGCTTCTTCATCCAGGATTTGTGGCCCTGGCTTCCCGGCGGCGAACGAACCGCCGATTTCACCCAGTTCGACCTGGCGGAATACGAGGCTTGGATGAACCGGGTAACCGCGGACCTGGGAATTCTCGTCAACCGGCTCAACCAAGCCTACGGCGGCCGTGTCAAGGTTTTGCCCGTTGGCCCGGCCATGGTTGAGTTAGTGAAAATGGCGCTAAACGGCCAACTTCCCGGCGTCGATGCGGTGTTGGCGCCCGCGAAAGACCGGGGCCGGGTTGGATTGTATCGCGACAAAATTCATCCCACCAACGTAACCGCCACCTTGCAGGGCTACATTTATTTTGCCTCGCTTTACGGCGAAAATCCCGCAAATCTCCAGACCGGCGCCTACAAAGACGCGAACCTCGACCGAATCCTGCGAACCGTTGCGTGGAAGGCCGTCACCGCATCCGATGCGCCCTAACACGCCCCTCAAAACGACATGAATGGCAAAATTCTCCGAGAAAAACTCGCCAGCGGCAAGACCGTCTACGGCACCATGTTCGCCCACGCGCTGGACCCGGCGCTGATCAAGTGGATCCCCGACGAAACGCTGGATTTCGTCATCGTCACCCCGGAGCACACCGCCTACGATCTGGCTGAATTCCTGCCAATCCGGCATGCGCTGGAAGCCAAGGGCATCGCCTGCCTGGCGCGGACCCACAGCCGGGATTTGGCCGATGTAGCCAAAGTTTGCGACACCTTTGACGGCGTGGTCGTGCCCTACGTCGAGGACTACGAGGAAGCCAAGCACCTGGCCGCTGCAGCCGTCTATCGCCCGCTCAAAGGCAAGGTCCTGGAACGGGTCTTGGCAACCGGAACCTGGCCCAACCAAAAAACTCAAGATTACATCGCTGAGCGCAACGCCGGCACCGTTTTTATCCCCATGGTCGAGTCCGTTCCCGCCGTGGAAAACCTGAACGCGATTTGTTCGATCCCCGGCGTACACGCGGTGTTCGTGGGCCCGGGCGACCTAACCACAAACATGGGTATCCCGAAGGAATACGATCACCCTGACCTCATCGCCAACCTGCAAAAAATCATCGACACCGCGGCCAAACACAAAGTCGCCGCCGGTAGCTGGTTTGGCACGCCCGAGCAAGCCTTGCGCACCATTCGCCAAGGTGCGCGCCTGGTCGTCTACGCCAATGACGGGCTGATGCTGCAACACGCCATGGAGGACGCGTTTTCCCAACTGAAGGCCGGTTAGGGGCAACGGGCTTCATCCGCGCCCAAGGACAAGTTTGCCGATGGATTTGGTTGAGAATCGCCAGCTTGTTGCTTGGGTTGGGGGTTCCAACGACATGAAACCCTCCATCGCTATCCTAACCATCCTGCCTCTCCTCGCCGCGAATGTTTTCGCGAACTGGCCCGAATTCCGCGGCCCCACTCGCGACGGTCACGCAGCCGCCGACGCCAAATTCCCCATCGAGTGGAGCGAAACGAAAAACGTGGCCTGGAAAACGCCGATCCATGGCAAGGGATGGGCCACGCCCGTGGTATGGGGCGACCAAATCTGGCTAACCACCGCAACTGAGGACGGCAAGAAGCAATCGGCCATCTGTATCGACAAAAACACCGGCAAAATCCTCTACGACAAGGTCCTCTTCGAAAACGAAAAACCGCGCCCGCTGAGCAACAATCGCAACACCTACGCCTCGCCCTCGGCAACCATCGAGGACGGCCGCGTTTACCTCCACTTTGGCAGCTACGGCACGGCGTGCATCGCTACCAACACGCTGGAAACGCTCTGGACGCGAACGGATCTGGAGTGCCACCACTGGCGCGGGCCGGCATCGTCCGCAGTGCTCCACGGTGACTTGCTGATCCTCACATTTGACGGTGCCGATCACCACTACCTGGCCGCGCTCAACAAAAAAACCGGCGAAACCGTGTGGAAACGGCCGCGATCGACCGATTTCCGTGATTTGGACGCGGAAGGCAAGCCCCGTGCGGGCGGCGATCTGCGCAAAGCCTACAACACGCCGGTTTTCATCGATGTTGGCGGCCAAACGCAGATGATCAGCCCCGGCGCAAAGGCCACTTGGGCTTACAATCCGCTGACCGGGCAGGAAATCTGGAGCGTGCACTGGGACCAGCATTCCACCGCCTCGCGCACCGTTTTCAGCCAGGATTTGGGCATGATGTTCCTCAACACCGGCTACAGCAAAAGCCAGGTTTGGGCCCTCAAAATCGATCCCGCGGCCAAAGGCGAGATTAGCGGCTCGCACGTCGTGTGGAAGCAGCCAAAACGCATGCCAAACCGCTGTTCGCCAGTTTTGATCGGCAACCGGCTCTACCTCGTCTCCGATCAAGGCGTGGCCACCTGCCTCAACGCCGAAAATGGCGAGGAAGTGTGGAGCGAGCGGATTAGCGAAATCCCATTTTCCGCCTCCTTGTTCTACGGAGGCGGCCTCCTCTACTTTTTTGACGAAGCCGGCAAAGGCATCGTCGTCAAGCCTGGAGACACCTACCAAAAAGTCGGCGAAAACCAGCTCGATTCCGGAATGTTCGCCTCCCCTGCCGCCGACGGCAACGCCTTGATTTTGCGCACCACCACCGATTTGTATCGAATCGAGACCTCGGGATCTTGACACGAGCCCAACCCCGTTTTTAGCTGCGCACGGACTTTTCGGCGAGGTAGCCAAGTGGTAAGGCCGAGCTCTGCAAAAGCTCTATCGCGGGTTCGATTCCCGCCCTCGCCTCTTCCTTCAATATTAGGGAGTTACGCATGATTGGAAGGCAAAGTCTCAACAATGATCTCAACAAGGCTGGTGAATTCATTGTGGTAATTAAGGTCACCGAGGTATCGTTCTCAGAGTCTGATCCCAAATCGCAAAAGCTCAAAGGCTCCTGAGAAGGTGAATCAAATTGAATAAAGAAGATGAACCGTGTATACACGCACATCGAGAACGAGGCGATGCGTCGCGCGGCGGAGAGCTTGCCGGATGTTACTGTAGAATCCTGCTAGACCTGCGGCCAATCACTCCTCCACCACCGGCCGCAACTCCACCGTCCCCGGCTGAACGACCGGCCTCTCCTCCTCTTTCCCCTTCCGCCCCAACAACCGCCGCAGCAACCCACCCCTCGGCTTCACCTCCGCCGTCACCTTGGGCGCGGCGAAACCCAGCGCCTCATCCGCCAGCTCCGATCGCGCGGCTACATCGGCCTGCGCATTGGCCAAATCCACCTCGGTCTCCACGATTTTCGGCTGGATGAAGATGAGCAGCTCCTGGCGACTCTTTTCGTGGTCGGCATTGCCAAAGAGCGGGCCGACCAACGGCAATCCGACAAAAACCGGCAGGCCCGTGTCCGTCTTGCGGTCATCCTCGGAGATCAACCCGCCGAGCAACACCGTGCCTCCATCCGGCACGATGACCGTGGTGTAGAGCTGTTGGGTGCCGATGGTCGGGATGTCGTTGCCGCTGATGTTTTGGCTGCCGACGATGTCGTCGTTGTTCTGCTCGATTTGCAAAGTCACTTGATCGTCGGAGTTGATGAGCGGCAGCACGCGCACTTGCAGCAGCACCTCTTCAAAGCTGATGGAGGAGCGAACGGCTTGGTTGAAGTTGTCGGGATCGACGGTGGAGAGCGTGGAGCTGGGCACGGCGATGCGTTGGCCGGTGGAAATCGCCGCCCAGCGGTTGTTAAGCGTGTAAACCGTGGGCCGGGCCAGCACTTTGAAGCGGTTGGTGCTTTGCAGGGCGGAGACGTAGGTGTTGAGCAGGCCGTCAATTTGGCCGTAAAGCGTGAGGCCTTGGGCGGCGGGAAGGAAGGCGTCGATGGCGCTGAGGGTGTCGATGTCCAGCACGCTGCCGTCGCGGTTGCGAACGACGCCGGCGAATTGGTTGTTGGGGTCGTTTCGCTCGATGGCGCGAAAGACGTCGGCGCCGAATTCAAGGTCGTCCCCCAGGGTGAGTTGCGCGATGACGGCCGAAATCTGGATTTGCCGCGGTTTGCGGTCCATGTCGTCAAGCAACTCGTCGATGATGTCCATGTGTTCCTGCGGGCCGGAGGCGATGAGCCGGTTGTGGACGTTGTCGCCGATCAAGAGTGTTTTGCCGACAACCAGCGATTGCGGGCCGACGTCGGTTGAGAACTGAGCACCGCCCAGCCCGCCACCGATTCCCGACGAGCCAGAGCCTAACCCCGATCCTAATCCACCACCACCACTGCGTCCCAAGCTTCCCGTGCCGCCCTGGTTTTGGTTCGCGTTGGCCGAGGCTTCACCGCCGGAGATGCTCCCGCCGCTTCCTTCGGCCGGAATCCCGGGCATGAGCGCATCGCGCACGATCGGTAAAAACGTGGACACCGGCAGATAGTGCAGGTCGCGCTTCAAAAACCGGCGCGGGGCGGCCGGCGCATCCAAAAACTCCACCAGCGTGCCAATGTATTCCAGGTCCTGCGGCGAGGCCACGGCCAGCACGCTGTTGGTGCGTACGTCAGGACGAACCTTGGGCTCAACCTGCTCCTCGTCCGGCGATTGACCCTGCAGTTGCGCGGTGATCACGCCCGGCGACACAGCACCCGCGTTAGCCGGAACTGCTCGCCACGGAGCCTGACCGCCGGTCTGTGCCGAGCCCCGGCTTCCCGGCGCTTCGCCCAGGTCGAGAAGCTCCACAATCGCCTCGGCCACCTCGGTCGCGTCAGCCCGCTCCAGCGCAAAAACACGCATGCCGATGTCCAGATCCTTGGCCGGTTGATCGATGTAAGGCTGCAACTCCGCATAGCGCCGAATGACCGATGTGTTGTCGGTAATAAGCACCGATGATGTGCGCGGAAACGGCACGATGGTCCCGTACCCGTGCGAGGGAAACACCGCGTTGAGCGTCTCGGCAGCGCGTTCGGAGCCCAGGTGATCGAAGGTCATCACGTAGGCCACCAACTGGTCGCTCTGCGGCAGCGCCCCAACCTCGTGATAGATGGGCAACCCCTCGCTTCGCGCCTGACCTTGTTCCTTGGGCACGGCCACGATTTTGAGCGTGTCCTCCCCGGCCGGGATCAGCGCGAAACCATTGAGCAGCAGACTTTTCTCGATAAACCGCGCCGCCTCGTCCTTGGGCATTTTTTTGGTGGTCTGGATGGTGAGCGTCGCCGTCTGGATCGCCGCATCCTGAATGACGTTGGTGCCCGTCATCGTCTCGTAGTAGACCAGGATTCGCGAGAGCGGAAAATTCGGCCACTGGATGCCCACCAACTCATCCTCGCCTTCCGGCAACGGGGGAGCCTCTTGGCACGTGGCGGGTTTTAGCGAAACCAGCGCCAAAGCGAGGCCAAGAAAGAGGGCGGACGGACGAAATCGGGAGAGCAACATACCTTTTGGGAGCTTGTTCCCAGGTTTTTAACAGAATATGCGCTGACAAACTACCCAAAATCGCCACAAAATCCGCTACCTCGAATTTAGCGCCTCAATCTTGAACCTTTGACACGTTCTCGTAAGAATTGGTGCATCTGTCAGGACTTAAAACTTCAAACTTCCAAATAACAACCTTGGCAAGGCTTATGCCGCAACGAGTTGATATCCAAGGTTTTCGGCCTGTTTTTCGAGGTTCTTGATTCGGCGTTTCAGCACCGCCTCCGGAACCTTACTCACCACCTCCTCTTCGTAGCTGCGTTGGGTGGTGATCAGCGCATAGATGATTCGGGCCATCTTGTGCGCGGTTGCCGAGATTCCTTCGGCTTTGCCCAGCTTCGCCTTCATTCGCCGGCAGAAGTTGCCCAGTGCGTTGTCGCTGCGCCACAGCGTCATCGCGCACATCCGAAGTTGATCGGAGATGCGGCTCTTGATCCGCCGTGTTTTGGCCCGGCCTAACGGTTTGCTGCCCGAAATCCGGTTGTCCGGACAGAGCCCCAGCCACGAAGTGAAGTGCTGGCTACTGCTGAAGCGCTCCCGAAACGCATCGCCTCCCCCAATCTCACAGATCAGCGTGCTGAGCAATCCGCTGGAGACTCCGGGGATGAGGCTCAAGTCGGTCCCGTAAATGCGCGCGGCTTCGCCCCGGATGTCGAAGCATGGCTCGTGCTTGGTGGCTTGTTTGCGCGCGCTCACGCTCCCGGCTACGGGCAGACTCGCCGGGCTTGAAGGCGCCGAGTCCGAATCTGCGTTCTGCAACGCGTAACAACGGCCTTCGGGCTTGGGTTCTTCGCGCTTTTGGTAGGCCGCCATCAATTGGGAGAGCTCCTGTTCGATCGCTTCGATTTGCTCGTGAAGCTGCTTCCAGCGCTGATAGGCCAGCTGGAGGGATAGAACGTATTCCTGGCGAAAGTTGCCGTCCAAGGCCTTGATCACGGTTTGTTTCGGCGTCTTGCAACGTCCGTCGCGCAGGCTCTCCAGGTAAACCGGATCGCGCTGGCCGGCGATGATCGCTTCGATGATGCGCCGCCCGCTGACTCCGTCAATGTCGCTGATCACGTGGTGCAGTTGCACGTTCATCTCGGTCAACACTTTTTGCATGTGCAAGATGGCCTGGCATCCGCCGCGAATCAGCTCCTGGCGCTGGCGGTGCAAAAAGCGCATGCCGAGCACTTCTTGGTCCGGGACGAAGGATTTGCGCAGCAACCCCGCGGTATGCAGGCGCTGGATCCATTGCGCGTCCTGGACGTCGCTCTTGCGCCCGGGGACTGATTTGAGGTGGCGGGCGTTGACGACGAAGCATTCGATGCCGTTTTCCTCGAGCACTTGGTAGAGGGTGACCCAGTAGTTGCCCGTGCTTTCCATGGCCACGGTGGTAATGGAGCATTGCTTGAGCCATTGCACTGCTTCGCGCAGGTCTTCGTTGAAGGTGCCGAAGGTGCGAACCGCTTCGGGGTCGCGATCTGCGGGCACTGCCAGGACGATTTCTTCAGCGCCGACGTCGATGCCGGCAGCGTCGGGATTGCACACTTGGTTGAGAAGCGTTTTTTGGGTTTTGGTCTTTTTGGTCTTTTTCTTTTGCGATTTCTTGGCCATATTGAATTTCGTTTGAACTGAAAATCGCAGTGCGAGCGGACCGGCTTTTCGAACAAATAGCAGACTTCCAAACGGGATAGCGCAAAGCTGCAAAGCCCTGCGCTTCACCAGGAACCAGCCCGCGAAAAGTCGGGACCATGCTTAAAAACGGGTACGTAATCACCAAAGTAACGACGGCCTTGGTTTCCGCTCGCACTGCATCCCGCCATGTTGGGGGAGCGTCAGTCCGCCTGCTAAGTTATTTCCGCGTCAGCGTCACCTGTGATTCTTTTGCTTAAAACTTGAAACGTTCAGGCCACCTTGGCCAAGCTGCCCACGTTGAGGACGGGATCGCGCCACAGGCACAACCACCCGCCGGCGCTGCGTCGCTGTTGGCGGGGATCGCAACTCCTGAGGTTGGGTTGCCGGCGGCGCCCCTGCGCTTCCCGGTAGTTGGGGCGGGGAATGGCCGTTGTTCGCCGGTTGAACCGCCCGAGGTGCGGGAGCCGGGTTGTTGCTGATTGCAGGTGGCGACCCAAGTCGAGGTGGTACGGAGCGCGGCGGCGGTGTCGCCGGGCGAATCGGCGATCGAAGGCGCGAATTTCGGTTCACCGCCGCAGGCGCAGAAGGCAGATGCCGCGCCGGCTGCGGGGCTGCAGCCAACAATTTTTGGTCGTATCGAATCGTCGCCTCCTCCTCGCCCATCGCGATTTTCGCGCTGGCCGAGGTTGGATCGGGATTATTCGCCACCTCCACCAGCCGAATCCCATTTTCACCAGCCTGCATCCCGACTTCAAAATACACGCCCGTTGCCCGATCCAGCACCGTGACCAAAGCCGTATCGCCCATCTCAAAAATCCCCGCCAGCGCCATCTCCTCGGCAAACGACTTCACCTCCGGCTGCTCGGGCGGAGGCGGTGGCGGCGCCTCCAACTCGAATGGCGAGTTTTCCCAAACCGCCAGATAACGCTCTTTGGGCGGCATCTTGGGCAGAAATTCCTGGTTCGGCTCTTGCGCCAATCCGAGCGGCGGGATACCCAAGCACAGGAGCAAGGGCGCAACCAGCGCGATTGCCAGTTTTGGGAGAAAATTCAACTTTTTAGCGGCCACAGGCACGTCGCCAGCGTCATTGCAGGCGCGTGGGATTGGCAAGCGAAAAATTCTGGCTGGTTGGTTGGAACCGGGGAACTGGGAAAAATAGTTGCGCCGCTTTGGATGCGCACCAAGATTTTGGGACAACGCTGCCAGAACCTTGACGAGTCGCGTTCCTACCCTTTTCGTGAAAGACGATCTCCAGCTAGACTGTTTCATTGGTCTGCCGGTCCGGATTCTTTCCGGCATTGGCGCGGGGATCCTTTCGGTTGCCGGGGAAAGCACTGGAAGTGGGCGGTACATGTGTTGGGACGTCCGGATGGATACAAGGAAAGGCACCTGCCATAGCATCATCGAAGCTCCGTCGTAAGGCCTCTTCCCAAGAACCTCTCAAGGCCCATTTTTACCCTGGCAAAAGCACTTGGCATGCTTGTTGCTAATGGGTTGATTGCGGACTTTTTAGATGGTTTTGTTAGACGGCGAGCGATCTACTATTGGCGGACTTTTGCAACACACGGGACAGCTGATCGAGACTCACAACACAGATTCTATGCGATTCAAAAGGTCAATGCCGTGGGAGGAAGCTGGTTGCCTCAGTATTTGGAAACAGAGTGGTGTCCCTAAAACGCAGAGAATGAGCATGTTGCGGGATTGGTTTTTTGTAAGTTTCTCATTTTGAATGCCTCATGAGATTTTCGAACTCATTTCAACAATCGGCGATAGCATAACGGATTTTTTTTGACTCGATAGCAATATTCACTATTCTGGCCAAATGGAGAAATGTTGGAATCGCAAGAATTTGGAGGCCACAGTTGCACTTTGTGGGCTGTTTTTGTGTCTCTCCGTCACCAATCTCCAAGCAGAGCGCCTGGATTTGGTCATTCTGATCGACAAGAGTGGTTCCATGGTCAAGGCCGGCAGTTGGGGGGAACCGAACGATCCCAACGGTTTGGCGTGGACAGCTTGTGAAACGGTGCTCCATGCTTTAGGGGAAAAGGATCGCGTGGCCATCGCCACTTTTGGCGAACAGACCGATTGGTTGTTGAATGGGGAATTTTGGTTAGCTCAGGCTGAAAGAAAGGCGATCTTGGGCGAGATCCAGGAAGCGAAGCAACGTCCATGGGAGGACTACACTTACTTAGGCGACGCGATGGCAAAAATGGTCGAGTTGCTGAAAAACGCTGCGAATCGCCCCGCAGTTCTGATTCTGAGCGATGGGGCTCCAAACGACAAAGACAAGCAGCTCCTGCCTAACGCGGTTCAGGCTTTGACTCGTAGCCAAATTCCCGCATTTTTCGTTTATATCAATCACAGCAACCGGTTACCCAGCCACGTTAGTCAGATCTTTAAATCCAATCCTGGATTCATCCGGGAGTTGAAGAATCCGGATGATCTGCCTGCCACCTTTTTGAGCATTCTCCGCAACGCCATCCCAGAAGCCATTCAGGTTTCCAGGTTGGTATCATACCCGGGCAACGGCGGTAGAAAGGTCTTTGAGGCGTCTCTTGACCCCGCCCTTGGAGTATCTACAATTGATTTCTTCTTTGTGAATGGCAGCGGTCCGGTTATCGCCCGCCGCGAGCCTCCTGATGGAAAAACGGCGCAGACTACTTTTGGAGCAATCCTTTCCTACGATTTGGGTGCCCTATCCAAGGCAAGTTGGAAGTTTGAAAGCGCCCACCAGGATTGTATCGCAGTGATGCGAAGCCCCAAGGGATTCGCCGAGTTGCGGTTTCCCCAAGAAGCACTGTTTCAAGGCGGCGACAACGAATTTGTGGCGGTCAGGTTTGGACACCGGAAAGGAAGGGGGGCTTCTGAATACACCCCCATACCAGAAACGGGTCACGCGATAACGTCTTTGGAATTTTTGGATTCCTCGGGAAAAATAGTGAGCGAAGCGCGCCTTGAAGCGGAAAAAGGGTGGAGCACCAGCACCGAAACCGTGGTTGGCGCCCATCATTTGGCCGTACCACCTGCTGCGGTCCGCGCCAACGCAGTGTTGGGAACCAAAGAGGACGATAGCTTGGCCGTTCGTCATCCTATTCAAATAGTGTCTGGCGAGAACCCGGAGGTTCCCTTCGAACCCGAAACCATTTCGACCCTTCGCATCGACGGCTTGGTTCCCTTTTCCGTGAAGCCTCTGCCGGATGAATGGATGTTGGAGGAACTAGAGGCGGTGGTCACCCGCGTTGCAGACCGTGAAACCAGTGTGGTAAGACTGCCCGTGGTTCTCGGTGACAAGCCTGGCGGTCAAATCTTGGATGAACCCGGTGAATATCAAGCCCGTTTTTTGGGGTGCGCGGTCAACACTCACGGAGAAAGAGCTTGGCTTACCACCACCTTGGATGTTTCCCTGCCCCACGACCTCATCGTCTTTTCCTACGCGATAATCCCCAAAGATGAGCCGGGATTTAGCGACCACCTGGGCCCGGGAGATTCCACCCTTAAAGCTAAACTGAAGTTTGCTAAGGCTAGTTTCGTCAGGGAATGGCCGCGGATCCAACTGGCTAGCAGAGATGCCGTGTTTATCGATCAAGAAACTCTGAAGCCCGTGGACGGCGTCCCACCAATTGTAAGGCTTGGATCGTTTGACAATGGTGAAGCGACATTCGCAGTCGATGTCCCGTCGGAAGCCGGAAAATATAATCTTAGGTTTGAAGTGGTTGTTAGCGGAGCTACGCTATTTGGGAATCCGCCTCCGGCCTCGGTGTTATTCCACAAGGATCAGGCAGCATATGTCGCCACGTTTCTCAATCCACGAGTGGAATCTTGGGCATTGCACGAAATGTTGCCGTTCCCAAAGGAATGGCGTAAGCCGCGAGTGCCGATTCGGATCTATTCAGACAATCATGCTGAGGCGCCCAAATGGCTTAAGGAGCCAACCGCTACGATATTGGATGACAAGTTCAATCAGGTGTCGGCTGACTCGGTGCAGGTGACATGGGAAGAGAACCCCGCCTTTGATTCTACTGAGGAAGTGGAAAACCGGACCACTTGGATGCGAACCATGTCACTGGCCTCAAATGAGGAAGGCACACTTGATTTGCGGATCGACCCGGCGGAGGAAACTGGGGAGACGGGCATCGTCATGATCGTGCACGGGGGATGGGAGTTCTTGGCGTGGTTGGGCGGGGCTATTCTTGTAGTGTGTTCAATGACTGCCGTTTTGGTATGTAAGTGCGCAAGAGTAACCCCCAAAAAGGGGCTTGATCGCATTTTATACAACAATTCAAAACCAATGCGCGTGGGCCATCTAAAGGTCTCCCAACACCTATTCATTAGAGCCGGAACTCTACGAATGGTCACGCTTCTCAAGTGGCCCCAATACTGTCTTATCTTGTTTGGTCTCCCATGGCTCTTCCTTCCGTGGCCTCCATTTCAAGTCGCCGGAGCCTTGCTGATCCTTTGGGGCGCATCTTGGCTTGGACAAAGCTTTGCTAAGGATGTTTGGTACCGCAACGGAAGTTTAATAGCTCGAATCAGGCGCCAGCATTCCCATTGCATAAAAATCGTTCTTGGCCCGGAACAAGCGACACAGAATGGAGAAAACGAAGGATATCTTGGCATCCTCGTCATGACAGACCCCAATACCGCACGGTTGGAGTGGAACAAATTCGAACTTACGGCCTAGCATTATGTATTTAAGATCCACACTTGTAATTGGCGCCGGTGGAACCGGTGTAATGACTGCAAACCTTTTTAAACAAGCCGCCCAAGAAGCCGAAATTCCGGAAGACGCAGTCTCGATAGTTTGCTTTGATGGAGTGGAATACCACGAACAAAAAGGGGACGTTTCGCACATCTTGCCGTCTGAATACATATACACTGGGGGAATTGACTTAGCTAAGCTCAAACACTATCGGGAACTGAACCCATATCTGGATGACTTAGTCCCGAGCGGTTTCAACTTGCAAGGGTTTGCCTGGGTCGGCGCATCCCAGAACAGGGTTAAGGGCGCCGTCATGTTTGGATTTCGAAAGGAGATCATTATCGATCGGATTCGCAAAACGCTGTTCAACCTCCGTAACCGCACCTCCATAAACAAACTGCTTAAAGAACACGATGTGCCCAGCAAAAGTAAGCCAGCGATTCATATTGTTTGCTCTGCTGCCGGAGGAAGCGGCAGCAGTTGCCTCACGCAACTAGTTCAAGAGCTTAGCGACTGTTCGGACCAGATCTACCTCCACATCCTCCGGGCAAGCCCCTTTCTTGCTTTGGCTGATAGCCACATGACCCGCGATCGGCTCAAAGCCAATGAAGTGGCCACACTTTTGGAAGTCGACGAATATCGCGACAAGTTCCGCATGACCTTTGTATACGATGCGGCGCAATCTGATCCTGACAGCAGCGTATCAGGAACGGAAGAGCGGGATTTTTTGGTAAAAATGATCGCCCGGAAAATACTACTGCGGACGTCTACCGAACTTTCGAAAACCATCGAATCGGAGGACAATTTCGCCCAAGAATTGATAACGGAAAATCTAGGGAAGCAGAAAAATGGAAAGTACAACTTTGGGATCAACCGGTTATTCATTAGCAGCTCTGCCTTGGGCGAATTGTATCTGAATACAGACCATTTGTTATCCAAAGTAGCCAAGCGGTTGGGACGTCAGTGGATTCAAGATTGTGTCGGTCCAGATCACTCCCAACCGATGTCCGATGATGGGCTTGGCGATTTGTTAGTGGAAGCGTTGAAAAATGGCGATGACGCAATGTCGATCCTAAAAGATAAACTCAATGCGTGGTTGCAAACTTCCCCGACATTCGGCCCTCGGGCTCGCCTTCTTGAGGAGCTGGAAGCAAGGTTAGAAAAGGAAATTGCGGCACGCAGCAATACGATTGAGCAACTGGAAGATAAGGAGGATAAACTCGATAAAATGAGCGAGGGATCCGAGCTTGGCAAACTCATTGCTCTACAAAAAGCAGGTAAGGTCGAAAAGAAGGTGACCGAGAGTTCAGATTTCCTAAACAGAATCAAACCGTTAAAGACTCGTGTGGTTCAGTTCCGGCAACGTTTGGAAACCGCACGAGATGCATTTTTGGCAGAGACCAACCCGGCACAGAGAGACGAAGCCCCGATTAGTTTGGGCTCTAACGGTTCGATGGATGTGAATCCCGTCACGCCCAATGGAATTCGCCTTGAAATCAATCTAGCCGACGTTCATGAAAGCTTTTTGCAGCGGGTCATTGACAAAGCCAAGGAGCGAATCCGCCGGCATATGGAAAGCGCTTGGAAAATGTTGGACGTCGCTGCACTAGGTTCTCACATCACCATGAAGGGTGAGAAAAAGCAGGCGATTGATATTGTGGAGGCGTTCGAGCTAGTGCTAAACGATGAGATCAACCAACCTAAAGTTGCGCAACAGATCGACGCCTCAGCCACAGGTTATCTCCTTTGGCTAAAGTCGGAAAACTCCGATCTGGCTGATAAGTTACTCGGGCAACTGCACGATTTAGGCAAAGTGCCTTGGTTGGATACTGTCCCGGAAGCTATGGGTGGGCGAGTTTTAACTCAACTCCACAAAAACACCACTTTGTGTGCCAATAGAAACGGTAACTCTCAAGATCTAGACGACTTGTTCAAACGAACCTTGGTGGATAACAAAGCTCAGACCCAGGACCTCACGGATCATCGAAGCATTATCTTGTATCATTCCATTCATGGAGTTCCATTGCGGGGCTTACAAGGATTCGCCGGTGACTATCTAAGGTGTTACCATGAGCTTTTAAAACGGGGTCCGTTGCACCCGTTAACCTGGCGAGAAATCGAAGATAAGGAGGGAAATGTTCAAAAATTCGGCATTGGCCAAAAGTGGTGGATGCAATCCAGGCCGGATCCGCCCGAAACTGACGAAGAGAAATCTGATGATTATTCTCAGAAGGAGTTGAAGGAAGACCAGAACGCAATCGACGGACATCTGCCGTCTGCGAATGATACAAACAGGCAAACTGATGCCTCCATCGCCATCAACGAATCATCGGCGGTTAATGCCGATTTGCCACCAGAAGCCCTACCTCAACAAGAAGTGGGCACCAGCGGTGGTAGCTCCTTCCCTCAATCTAAGTAACCCGTCATGGAGGCAGTGGACGACCATCACGAGGAGGGGGAAGATCAGCCTGCTAGAGTTGCCCTGGATCGCCCGGATATCCGGCCCACCGTCATCGTTTCGCTGGATGAAGTGGCCTGGGAAGCTTCGCAGGACTGCTTCTTCAATCTTGCTTGGCGCCAACGCGACCTAGATCCCGTTCTCACCGATTACGTGCAACTCCGCGATAAAACCGCCATCCCGGCCGAAAGCCTGCGAGATAAGTTGGAGGAACTCATCAGCACCGCTAGCGAAGGCACCCTCAATGCCACCCGGTTTCGCCATCAATACTACCTCCCGCAGGAACAAGACAATGTTAACAAATCCCGCCTGGAATTCCTGAACACCCACCTCCGCACGTTCGCCAACCGGCTCAAGCTGGAAGTGGAAACCGCCTGCGGGCATATGATTAATCGGGAGTTCCGCAAAGAATTGGTAAATCCCTGCATCATCGTTAATGCCACCGCCTGGATCCCGGCCGCGCAGGCTCTGTTCTGGCTCATGCCGGAATTGGCCTACATTCAATTGCCGCCACCTTTCCGCATCATTGGGGTCTTGCGCGGTACGGACTACTCCAAACCGGAACGAGACGACCCCCTGGAAATTCGCCGGCTTGAGCGAGAAACCCGCCTGTTGTCCCTGCTAAGTGAAGGCGAACTGATTTGGAACGAAGGCCAGTTGCCGACCTGGACCGAAAAGCTCCGGCACAGTTTGGGCGCGCTCCATCACACCGAAAACCTGCCGCGGCCTTACGACCGCGTGTTTTTCCTGGATGCGCGCAAGGATCATGGCAAATTTCCCCTCCGCATCAAGTCAAACTCTGGGGAATCTGATGCGCAGGTCAGCCGGCTGTTGGAGGTTCTATCCGCTTCCAGTCTGGATGCCCAATTGGAGCAACTCATAGCGGCGACCGACCACGGTACACGCCCATTCAACTTGTGCGGCTATGGATGCTTTTGCGTGGAAACTTCCAACCTGGGGTCCAAGCGGCGTAATCAGGAATTGGCCGAGCTTCTGGATTCCAACTACCTTCAACTCTCAAAAGTCGACCAAAAACCGCGTGACCTGGCTCGAGCCTGCCGTAAGGAAACTGCTGGCGCCTTTCGCGCGGAATTGCAGGCGCTGTTCGACCGCATGGTGGTGGAAGGCAAGAATTCCAACCTGGGCGATACCCGGATTTTTCCCTGCGGATGGTGGGGAAGGAGGTGGTGTGAAATCGGGCACGGATTCAAAGTCCTGTGGGCTGGTCTGTTAGGTCGCCGGTTGCGGCCTCGCCTAACCATTCCGTTGAAAAAGGGCCTTGAACTTCTGCCCCGCATTCCTCACGGCATCCTGGAGGCGCCGGACCCTATTTTCGATCGCGATGCGGAGCAAACGGAGCAACAACTGAGGGACGAAGTTTGGACCTTTCACGCCTTTGTGACGGAAGAATTCGTGGAGGCGTTGGACCGTGGAGAGGTCGAAACCTTGAAGCGCGTGGGTGAACACACGCGTATGATTGCCGAATCCCAGCCCAAACAGATGCAGGCGACCGTTAACCACCTGGAGGGAGTGCTGGGCGAGATCCGGCATTTGCCGGCAAAGCTCCTGGAGCGCAAAAAGCGCTTGACTGAAAACAGCCGGCGTTTCCACAAACGCAAACACCTCATGGAAGGCAACCTGCGTCCCTGGTTCGATGCCCGTCACGTGGCTCGTCCCATGCTCCACGTCGCCCCGCGCATCCTTGCCGTGTTGCTGCGCGGCGTATTCCTGGCTCTGGCACTTTGGCACCTGATTACGTTTGTGGACGGTTTCCAAGATACCGCAGGAGCGATCACCGGCAATGCGTTGGTGGCGAAGTTGAAGCTTTTAGGCCTACCCGTGGTGATGGGAATCGTAGGTGGGGTCTGCTTGGTGTGTCTGGCGGTGCTGGCGGCCATTCGCCTCATCGTGGCTCGCACCCGTTCGGTCATGGGCTGGGTTTTTGCCCGAGAACTCAACTCACGCGTCCTGGACTCCGGTGCCCGTGCCTACCAACACATCATCAAAGGTCTCAAGGAAGATTTGAATGAGCTCAAAAGCGTCCAAACTGAGTTTCATGAGGAAAAGCAACGGTTGGAGAGCGACAAAATCCCGCCGTTGGGAGATTACTTCCGCGTGGAAGTGGAGTCCGAAGACCGGGAACATGAAGAGGAAATCAAAGAGCGCATCAAGGCCGTGGGACCGGAGCTGCCCCCGGTGCTGGGCGGTCAGCGGCGGGTTCAGCGTGACATCCTCCATTATCACGAGGACGCTACGGACCGGCTGGGCAAAGCGCTCAAGCACGCCGGTCGGCATGTGGACATGGTTTACAAGAACTTCCTCCTGGAAAAACCCGTGGAAGAAGCCATGCAGGAACGTTTCCAAGACAAACCGGCCAAGCTCCGGACCTTGGCCTACGACGCCATCGATGGCTCCGCGCCCTGGCTGGCCGGCAACGGTTCCTCGCCAGCCCCGTCCCGCTGGTTCTTCTCCGAAGTGGAAAACGGCCTGCTGGAAGAACAAACCCGGAAACTGGGCGAGTCGGTGACGCTGTGCGATTCCAAAGACCCCTCCCGCCAAATCCTGGTGCAAATCGGTGCCCCAGCGGGGTTGCTCCACGGCATGGACCTGCACCGCACCGGCGAGTTGGCCCGAGCCGTCCGGCTTTTGCCCCGGAAAAATCGTCCGGTCGCCGTATTGGCCGAAACCAAAGAGTTCATCCACCGGCATTTCACGGTGGATTGGGAAAAAGAAGTGGAAACAGTCGCCGCTCCCGATTCCGGGGGCGACGTTGGGGACTCCGATCGGCAAGCCACGCCCCAAGCACGATCGCACAATCTGCTGAGCGCTTTGAAGAGCATTTACGTATCCGGTCTGACCAAGTTCGTGAACGAATACGATGGGGACTCCTCTGGACCGGTTGTAATGAAATGCGTGGACGAACTGGATCAGGGACGGGCCAACCTAGAAGCGGAAATCACTGAGTTCTTTGACGAAACCGACGCCCACCAAGTGGAACACCTGGTGCGATTCCTCAAGCCGGTGGATGACGCAATTCATCGTCTCAGCGGCACTGGCGAAAACCAGGCGGCCCTGGACGATTTGACCGAAATCCGAGCCCAAGTGGATCCGTTGCTGGAGCAGCACGGCATCGAAAGGGTGGATCCAGAGGTAGACAGTATCTACGATTCGCGGCTTCACGGTCCCTGCACGCCCAAGGTGCCCAAGGAGGTGTTGGAGCAGGCGCCCGACGAAATCAAAATCGAGGAAGTCCTGCAGCGTGGTTACCACTGGAAGAAGACTCCACCCGGAACCGGCCTGCGACGGATAGTGGACTCATTAGTGCGGGTGAGTTTTCCCGATCCCGAGACGATTGAAGAAGTTGCCGCCCCACAGGAAGTGGTGGACGAAGCGGATGAAGCAGAGGAATTCTTGGAAGGTGCAATAGAACCGGGCGCAGAAGAGCCGCCGGCAGAGGCCTCTTTCGCCGAACCGGAGACAGGAGATGAAAGTCTGGGGCCGGAAAGCGTCGAGAAATCGGAAGGCCCACTGTCCGAAAAGGAGACGGAGGATTCCCTCCAAGTAGCTGGCCAATCGCAACCGGAGGAACGTCCTGAAATCGCAAAGCAACCGGAAGCCGAGCCTGGCGAATCTAAGCCGGAAGATCAAGCCCAAGCTCCGCCAGGCCATTTCCAGGCGCCAAAATCGGTCGAACCGGAGTCCCAGCTTCCAAAGCCAAATCCCGAAGAACCATTGAGCGAATCGTCAGACGAAGACCATGAATAACCAGAGCCTCATTGCTGATTTCAAGTGCCTGTATCCTACCATGCTTCTTTCAGTGGGCGGGGTGTTTCTGTTGCAATACCTGGGCTATCTCCCCGAACCGACGGATCAGCGGATTTGGGTCATCGTGGGTACATTTGTGCTTTCTGCCTTCATCGTGTCGTATTTCTTCCGGCGTGTGTTTCGCAAGCAGATGCTGGCGTTCCTGGTGCAGGCGGAAGATCCCCATGGGATGACCCAATACCTTCTCAACCCCCTGATCGGCGGTGTTGGCGTTGCTATTCTCTATTTCGCGCACAGGGAAAATAACCCGGATCCGGTCGTTTGGTGGCTGGGAATCGCATTGGTGCTACCGGCATTGTGGGATGGGATTCTGGCGATGATTCTTGGGCTGATTTGGAGTTTGGTAGGAAAACTGTTTGGTCGGTTCCGGCGAAAGAAAACGGAAGTGGACGACCCAATCAACCAAGAGGCTGCTCAAGATCCATAGGTCCATGTGTAAACTCAAGTGCTTCATCAGTTATCGACGCCATGACCTGCTCGTAAAGGGCATGATTCACCGGTTTTATGATGAACTCACATTGCATTTTGGTGGCGACAATATTTTCTTCGACATAGATACTATCCCTCCGGGACAGGATTTTCATCAAGTTTTGGATTCTGCGGTGGCCAAAGCGGACGTCCTATTGGCGGTCATTGGACCGGACTGGGCCAACATTTTGAAGAAAAGGAAGAAAGATCCGCGGGACTACGTTCGCATTGAGATTGAGTCTGCTCTCCGCCGCAAAATTCCCATAGTTCCAGTCCTCATTGACCAAACCAGGATTCCCTCCCGACGCCAACTGCCGGCGGACATCAGAGATTTGGCGGCTCGGCACTGGGTTCAGATCGATTCAGGATCCGGCTTTGTGGAGAGCGTTCGCCGTTTGATCGCAAATCTGGACAAGCACTATTCCCAAGACCTAAACCAACTCTCGCATCTTCGGTCGCCTCCACTTAATCGAATTCAACAATTTCCGAAGAGTCGGTTCAGGCTACAGTCCCTAGTGCCAATGGAATTCAGCCTGCGGTGATTGTGTCTCTAGATGAAAATGCCCGGGAAGCTTCTTTGGATAGTTGTTTCAACCTTGCATGGCGGGGCTTGAACATAACTTCGGGGCTCAAGGTTGATTTGGCGCCTGATGTCTTGAGAGCCCGCTTGGAGGAACTTACCAGCGCTTCTTCCGAGACCTGGAGGCCGGCCGCGGAAGCCACACGTTTCCGGCATCAATTCTATTCCTCCCAAGAAGAAAACAATGCCGACAGCGCTCGCCGGGATTTTCTAGCCACCATCTGCGAGGATTTGCAAATCGGCTCAAGGTTGAGGCGGAGACGGCATGCAGCCACTCTCTCAACCCGGATTTTCACGATGGAGCGCTTACACCCCTCATTGTCGTAAATGCCACCGCCTGGATGCCGGCGGCTCAAGCACTTTTCTGGCTCATCCCGGAACTCGTGAGAATCATGCTGCCGCCCCCCTTCCGCATCATCGGTGTGTTGAGAGGCACCGATTTTTTCGGGTCTTCAGCAGAATCTGTGGGTGAATTGCGGCTCCGGTAATTGCCCCAGCGCGTGAAATAGCGCAGTTTTACGGATTTCCTCGCTTCGAAAACCGTAGGATTTTCTGGTGATCAAATTGATTCTACGGTTCAGGCCCTCGACCACACCGCTCGAAAACTGCTTTTTGGCCGCGAAATAGTTCATGATCAAATCCTCATGCTCGCGCATCGTCCGGGCGAACGTCTTCAACGGCTCGATACGCGAACGCATCACCTGACGACACCACGTATGCAGGAATTTGCGCGCCCAGGTTGGGCTTTCGTAACTCCACAACGCCTGAAACATCTCCTTGTATTGATAGGCACGCACCGTGCGAAATCCCAGCTTCACCAAATCCTTGAGCTTGAGCTTTTGCTTGCAGGTTAGGTTCTTGGGATTCTTCAGAAAACAGTATTTGCTGTTCTTTAGCGGCGCGGGAGCCCGATTTACCTAACTCCTTTACCTCTTGGTTGCGGACCTTGTCCAATGCCTTGTTGAGAGACTGCACGATGTGAAAGCGGTCGAGGATATGCACGCTATCACACAACAGTTCGCTGATGACTGAGAGGTAGGCGCGCGACATATCGCTACAAACGAAGCGGATCGAAGCAGCGTGGGTTTCGAGGTCGAAAATCAACCCTTCGAGCGAGGCCTTCGACTTGCCGTTGGCCACGCCGAGAATCCGGCGCATCCCTTCATCGATTTGGTAAAGGATAGTGATGAACTCTCGCCCCGCCGACGTGGTATTCATCGACGCCAATCGCAGTGATGTCACTGAGATCGCGCCGCTCCAACCCCCAGCGCACGACCCAATCCACCGCACGGTAGACGGTGTGCCAACTGGTGGAGAAGACTTTGGCGGTTTCTGTCCAACTAAGCCGTCGCGCCCATTTGGCGAGGAAGATCTTGTAGCTGGTGGTGAGGCGGCTTTTGCCTTCGGCCCAGGGAACGGCTTCGACTTTGACTCCGCAATCTGGGCACTCGACGCGGCGCATGTGGTAGCGAAAGAAGACTTTGAAGCTCCACAGCGGGATGTATTCGAAATCGCGCGGCTTAGCTTCACGGTCGTAACCCGGAGCTGGCCGGTGGCAGCAACTGCAAATTGGTTTACCGTTCTTGCGAGGTCGAACATCGACAACGATGCAGTCCTCTCCGCCGCGCTGAGTAAGGGAAAAATTGGCGAAGACAAAGGACTTGAATTTATCGATTCGGTTGAGAAGAGTTTTGACGAACAATGTAACGGAAGGATCAACGGCGTGATGGCGGTTTCAACACCCCATCCGCCGCCTTCCCGAAATTTTCCGGGACCGGGACGAAAGGGGCGGTTTTCAGGTTTCTACGCCGTCCTCCAACCAATCCAGCCCAATCCTGCTCTTGCCAACCAGGATCAAGATGCCGCCGTTAGGACGCACTGCTCAAGTGCTGTCCTCTCAAAAAGCCCACCGCCTGGCCCCGCTTTTTGCTGCGGGATCACTTGACCAGCGCGTCCTTCCGCAGACCGGTTGGCGGTGGTTGGTTTCGAATCAAGAAACAGGATTCCCAACCCACGGATTCTGCCGAAGAGGCAAAGTTTCAACGAATTGTTCTTCGATGGAGAGGTCGATGTTCGCGGTCGGTTCGTCGAGGAGGAGCATTTCCGGTTCGCAGGCCAGAGCGCGGGCGATCATGACGCGTTGGCGCTCGCCGCCGGAAAGCGCGGAAAAGGGGCGCTTCTCGAATCCGCTGAGATGGACGGTGGCGAGCGCGTGTTCGGCGATGGCGCGGCATTTCTTCGAAAAGAAGCCAACGCCAAGCCGGTCGAGCCGTCCCATCAGCACGATGTCGAGCGCGGAGACGGGATAGAGCGGGTCGAAGCGCACCGCTTGGGGCACGTAGCCCATTTTTCGGCGGCTGCGGCCCGCGGGTTTGCCGAACACTTCGAGCACGCCGCTTTCGGGCGTTTCGAGGCCGAGCAGGAGCTTGAGCAAGGTCGATTTTCCGCCGCCGTTGGGGCCGATGATCGCGAGCGATTCGCCCCCCGCGACTTCGAACGAGACGTCGTCGAGCACCCTGGCATTGCCATAGCCGAAGGAGAGGTTGCGGCAGGAGACGACGTTCATCGGATCATGACAGTCATGACAGCCGATTGACGGACAGGCGAATCGAAGATAAACGAAAATAAAGCGAACCCAAAAACATTCCTCTGTCCTCCATTCGGCTGTCAGTTCGTCACCGCTTTCGCGATGGCTCGCAAGTTGGCGATGACGTCTTTTTCCAGCGGATCGAGCGGCGCGACTCTGCCGCCAATGGATTCGGCAAGCGCGGTTGCACTCGTTTCATCGAACTGCGGCTGGACGAAGATGAGTTTGACGCTATCGGCTTTGGCTTGCTTGGAGATGTCAGCCAACTGCTTGGGCGTGGGGCTGCGATTGCCAATTTCGATGGCGACCTGTTCCAAGCCGTAGTCTCGCGCGAAGTAGGCGAAGGCCCCGTGGTAGACGTAGAATTTTCGCCCTTTGTGCGGTGCGAGCGCGGCGGATAGCTCGGCATGCAGCGCGGCAAGCTCCTTTTTGAATTTGGCGAGGTTGGCGTCGATCTCGGCTGCGTTTTCGCTGGGAAGCGCGGTTTTCAGGTGGTTGGCGATTTGCTCGGCTTGTCTGGCGAGCGTGGTGGTTGAAAGCCAGACGTGGGGATCGTTCAAGTCCTCGTGATCGTGGTCGTGATCGTCCTCGGTGGTCTCGGTTTTGTGGCTCGGGTGATCGCAGTGGCCTTCCAGCAGGTCGAGTCCGGCGAGCAGGTTTACTTCTTCTCCGTTGTCGCCGAGGTTGACGAAAAAGTTGCCTTCGAATCCCAGTTCGCCGGAGCAAAGGAGATTCGCCTTGGCCATTGCCGCGACTTGTTTGGGCGTTGGCGAGTAGGAGTGCGGATCATCGCCAGGACCGACGATGACGCGGAGGTCGATGAGGTCTCCCGCGAGGCGCTCGAAGACGAATTCGTAGGGCGGGACGGGAACGTAGACGACCGGTTTTGTGGACTCCGCGTAACTTGAAAACGCGAGGGCCAGCGCCATGCAGACTGACAGCCGAATGGGGGACAGGGGAATGGTTTTTTGGGTCTTTTTGATCTTCATTTTTTTTCGATTCGGTTGTCCTTCATTCGGCTGTCAAGGAGCCATCAATGAGGGTTTCGAACGTGATGTTTCGATGGTGGAAGTTGATCCAGTGCATGACTCGAAACGGAGAGTGCTTCAATCGCCTGGCCAAATGCGTCCTTTGGCGTTCGCGATGGGAATAACCCGAAACGTGAAAGCACACACCATCGTTCAGCACGGTGAATTTGCCGTTTCCAATATCAACACCGCTTCGGCGCATCCGCACTTTTTGAACCACCCGATCCTCTCCGCCAAAATGAAAGACGATAGCTTGTTCGTAGAGTCGAAAATCCAAATAGGCGCCCCACTCAGCCACAAAGTCCTTCGTCAGTTGTGCCATTTCCTCACACTCCGCGCTCTGTGGCTGCCATGCCGATTCGTCGAATTCCACCCGATAGCGATCCTCCGGCGGAACCGCGTTGAAGCGTAATCGGCCTTTGACGCGCTCTTCACGAAAGTTGATCAGCTTGCCGTGATTGACGTCCAGCAACATCGCGTAGTGGAGCACTTGAGCATCGTGTTCGGCATTCAACGCAACAACCGTCTTCAATTCATACAGAGCGTCATCAGCAAGCAAGTCGATCAAGTATTCCTTTTCGAAATGCCCATGAATCACCTCAACGGGAACCTGGGTGTGAACCTCCCGAAATCCAGCCGCGCGAAGCCTCGCCACGACATCTTTTTCGTAATTCTGCTCGTCACAAAGCCTCCCAAGTTCATTCTGCGAAGCAAAGGCGCATCCCATCACAACCCGGTCCCGTTCGTTGAATTCCGGCTTGGACAGGTTCTTCGGTCGATGATGAGGAACAATCGGCATGCTTTCCATCCTGTCATTCATCCATTCGCCTGTCCAACATTCGGCTCTCAGGAGCCGCTGGATTTGGCCCAGGTCAGGATCTTGTAGTGCTCGGCCTTCTTCAGGGCGTTCACGGCATCGCTCTTCGTGATCTCCCGCGAGCCGTTGGTGGCGACTTCAAGGCGGTGGAGCGATTCGCCCTGCTTCACAATGCGGATGGTCTTGACCCCTTTGATTTTGGCCAGCGACCGCGAAATGGTGCGTTTACAAGCGGTGCACTCGACGCCGGAAAGCGTTCCAACGTAAGTGACGTCTTGGGATTCAGCCGCGCTGACAGTCGGTGTGGAGATCAGTCCCAAAGTGACAAATAGCAGAAGGGCAAATGATTGAAATGGGTTCATGAGAATGGATAGCTGTTGCAGAAAACTTGCGTTTTTAACGCAAACTGCTTGCACGATCTTCCTGACAGCTATAAATGCAAGCGAATTGCATTTGAAAATTCAACGCACATGAAACGCACTCTCACTCTACTCACACTTTTTGGTTCCTTGATTCTGCCTACCGCAATTTCGCTGGCGGAAGAGGAGGAAGTCTTCGAATACAACGCCGAATTCAACCCCATCACGGGCGAAGGCGCGAACCTTGCGGGCATCATTTATCCTGAAATCTTCGTCGTCCCAACCGGAGGCGTGTTCGCAGACGGCGTTGATGCCGCGGATCTCGCCACGACGGAGCACGATCCCCAGAACGACTTCGGGATTCAAGCCATCGAAGTCCACCTCGACATCAACTACAACGACAAGATTACCGGGTTGGTCTACGGCGCGGGATTTCAGGGAGCGGACGAATGGGAAGCCGCGTTGGAGGAGGCAATTTTGCACTACCACGTCAACGATTGGCTCGCGATCGGCGGTGGTCAGTTTCTCAATCGCGTCGGATTTCGGGCCGAGAAACACATTCATCAGTGGGACTTCGTGAACCAGAATCTGCTCAACAGCCGGATGCTGAACGAGGGCGAATTAGTCACCCAGGGCGGTGAGGCGATCATCAACCTGCCCAGCCTCGGAAATTTCACGATTGGCGGCGGAGGCGTTCGCACCCACGCTCATGCGCACGAAGAAGGTGACGGACATGGCCACGGAGAAGAAGAGCACGGCCATGAAGAGGAAATCGGCGCCCACCACGAGGAAGACGAGCACCACGAAATGGAAGTCGGGCGTCACGATCATGACGAGCACGGTCACGAGGAAGAACACGGTGAGCACGAGGAAGAGGGCGAGGAGCATCACCTCGAAGCCGACGATGCGAACTTCAACGACTACGTTGTCAGCTTCGACTGGCGGATGGGGCTTCCTTTCGACGAAACCGCCACGCTCTTGACCACGT
The DNA here is from genome assembly GCA_965224535.1 of Verrucomicrobiales bacterium. Taxonomy (GTDB): domain Bacteria; phylum Verrucomicrobiota; class Verrucomicrobiia; order Verrucomicrobiales; family DEV007; genus JBCDHN01. Next base: position 98,243 of record CBDCZR010000011.1, on the reverse strand, counting down.
TCGCGACAGGCGAGAACGGGTTTGGCCGCCAAACCTGGGTTTACGGCGCGGGTCTGGAAAAAATCTGGGGCGCGCACGATCACGGCAATGGTCCCGAATTTTGCCAAGGCGCCGTCATGCTGCGCGGCGAATTCATGGGTCGGCACATCGGAATCGCGGAAGAAGATGGGGAGCGCTACGATGCGAGCGACTACGGTTTTTCGACCGCGCTGTTCTACGGTTTGGGTGAGAGCACGACGCTCTCGGTTCGGCACGACTACGTTTCGGAGCTGGATGAGCTGGAACTCGGCGACCGCCACCGCATCTCACCCGCGCTCACGTTTTTCCTGGATAAAAATCAGCGGATCCAGACGCGGCTGCAGTATGACTACAACACCGGCGATTCATACGATGACGAGCATGCTGGCTGGTTGCAATTTCAATTGATGTGGGGCGGTCACGGCGGCGCGCATCATCATCACAGTCACTGAGCGTATAGGGCGGAGGCAGCAGGTCTAGGCGTTCTAGGCTAGGCCTGCGCTCCGCCCGTCTTTTTCCTCCCCGGAATCATGCCGACCTACGTTTACGAGGCACGTCACCATGCAGGCCTACGTGGGGCCGTTTTCCGATGACCCCGCTTAAACTTGAGCCTGTCCCAGGAAAGAGGGATTTCCAGGAAGCAATTTTACGATTTTCTGGATATCCGTCCAGTTTGCGGAAGTTTTAAAAATCTCAGATCAAATTGCAAAATTTGCTGTCAAAGTCCGCGATCGATGGGGCCGGTTGGGCCTATTTTTCCATTTACGGGTTTCAATTGCACGATTTTTTAGAATTCAAGATGGCTACGCTGCGGCAGCAAGCCCGACATCTTCCTCTTCGGCCTGGGGTAGCCTAGCCAACACCCATAAGTTGTGAGTCAGCACTGCCCAAGCCACCGCATTCTCCCGATTTTTGAATCCCTTGGCTCGTAACGGCTTGCCCAAAAAGTTATTCTTAAATAAACCGATTCTACCCTCAGCGCAGGCTCGCCTTCGTTGGCCGGCCGCAAACTCTTTGTCGGCCATCTTCTCGCTTAACTGAGTGGGATTCTTCGGCAGGATCCCGTCGGACACTCCGTGTTTCTCTAGGGCTTTGGCGATTGTTGCGACTGTCCATTCTCCGGTCCGTCCACAAAGCTTCGAGCTTGTTGTCGGTTACAGTGATTAGCCGATCCAGTGCTTGTGCAAAAGGCTCTGCTGCATTGTCGGCCACCGGATCTTTGTATAACTTCCAATCTATGATCAGCCCCTCGCGCTGTTCGGTTAGCCACAAGGTGTTTCCAAACTCCACCTCCGCGTCGGCTTTGCCCCGAACTATGGTGTTGATTTCAGGCTCGTAGAGCGAAAGGATTTTGTCTTTGCTAGGGACCAGGCGGCCGCCGATGATGCGTTCGCGAGCCTGGCGGACGGCCTCGGGCAATAGCTCAAGAACCGAGTCGATACGTTTGATGATTTGTTCCGCTTGTGGCCTGGTTAGGTCGGTTTCGCTCCAGCGCTCATCTAATATATCGCGGTGGTGCCGGCCGTGGCCTCGAATCTTTTCTCCAAGTTGGCCATCTTACGCAAAAATGGCTTTGCGCATTTTTTTCCGTTCTTTTGACGCCGAGTTTGGGTCATTTCGATGGCCAGCTTGTTCATGTCGCTCACAAACTCTTCGGGGCCTTTGGGTATACGCGTTTTCAGCCCGCGCTGGCGGATGAGCACGGTGCCTTTCCTGAGTCGTATTCCAATTTTCCGTCTGTGAGGCAGCGGTGAATTGCGTCCCATGCCTTGTCAGTTTCAGCGACAAATCCTTCCTTCTTTTCCCACCTCTCTTCGGATATGATTGCGATTAGGCTTGCGCTGTCTGGAGCCTTTTCGATCTTGGATAAATCTTCATCGGTGATCGCAAAATGTACTCCTTGGGCCGCCATTCATTTTTTATTTTCAGCTAACGTTAAGGCAAGTATGCCGTGAAGCCGGGTTTGACTTCCGTCTTCAGATTTGGGGTGATCGGCTTCATGCCATACTTGCCAGTTGAACTACAGCCGGCGGCCAACGGGGAAACGGTTAGCCGGCTTGCTGGGGGAAAGTATCGAGGCGATATCTGCCACGTAAGGTCCGGGCACCGGGAAATCGGGGCTCCGGCCCAGTCGCCTCGGTGCGGGGCGACCGGGGTGAGGCCCAAATCTGAGAACGGGACGCTGATTTTTGTGGCCGGGTGGGCACGGCGGGGCGTCGCCGCGCCACGGTCCAATTGGGTTTGGGGCGGTTTTGCGGGTTCAGTTTTCATCGTCGCCTGGTTTGCAGGGGATTCAGGGGTTGCGGCGCCTCCGCACCTCTGCCTCGGAACGAGGCTTAGTTCAAAGTCAAGGGTTTGCCACAGGCTCCCGGCAGCGCTGCTCAAAATTCAAGGTGGGGTTGTGATTGTCATGACGCTCTCGACTCGCGGCGGGTAGCCTGTTGGTAGCACCCTTGTGTGCCCATCATGGGCGTTGTTTAACGGTGCAAGTCCCCTGTGTGAGAATCGATGCTGAAATTGTGAAAATCAGAGTAACCAGAAACGCTAGCAGAAGCCAACCGCAGCCGGGCAACCGGTCGTCTGGCTCCCTGGCTCCCTGGCTCCCCCGGTCGGGTTCATGGCCGTAAGCGGGTGGCTGGGTCGGTTCATCTGACTGGTTTGGTCCCTTTATCAGGGTGGGTCCTCCGGCTGCGCCATGCGGGGTCGGCAACATTGCCAGTTCTGAGCGGGCCTGTTCAACCACCGGGAGAGTTCCACCAATCTGGTGAGACCTCCGGTTTCTTCGTTTAAGCCGGCACTTTGGTGCCCGGCTTCGTTTTCCACTCTTTACTACTGGCATCAAGACCAACCTAGTAGTTCGCTTCATTAAAAGATCGACAAATATTTAATCTGTGTTAGATATTTGGATGGCCAGAAAAACTACCAGAGCACCTCTAACACTTTCACAAGACGACCAACAAACTCTCAAGCGCATAGCGAATTCACAAACTGAATCACTGCGGCGGATTCGGCGATCCAAGGTGCTCTTGTCCTACTCCTCCGGCGCTACCATTTCCGAGGTCGCCAAAGAGGTGGGAGTTTCGCGTGACGTGGTTTACAAGTGGATTGACCGGGCGCTCGCTCTCGGACCCATCGCCGCGCTGGATGACAAATATCATCGGCCCCACGATCCCAAAATCACACTTGCAGCCAAGAGCTGGGTCATCGAATTGGCCTGCACTAAACCCAAAGACCTGGGATATGCCGCGGAACTCTGGACGATGAAGGCGTTAGCCGAACACGTACGCATCCGCGGCCCAAAGCTGGGCCATCAATGCCTCGACAAAGCGGCAAAGGCGACCGTCTGGAGAATTCTCAACCAGCGCGAAGTCAAACCACACAAGGTGCAATATTATCTCGAACGCAAAGATCCGGAGTTTGAGCGCAAACAGGCCGAGGTGCTCGTCGCCTACCAAGAAGTCGCCATCGCCAACGCCCGGGGCTTCGATCCCTTTGTGGAGCCGGGTGTGGTGACGGTGTCGGTCGATGAAAAACCCGGCGTGCAGGCCATCAAGCCCATCGCTCCCGAGCTGCCACTGGTGCCGTTTGATGCCCAACGCCATCGTCCTGTTCCTGGTTTCCCCAATCCGCCAATGTGAAATTCTTATTCGCGAAATTCGCGTATTCCGCCAAGGTTGAGGCATTGCTTCCAGAGGAGAAGGCGGACTTCGTTCCGGCACGACAGGCGTATTCCCACTGCGCCTCGGTGGGGAGCGCAAATTCCCAACCCGGCGGTGCCCTAACCCGAATCTTATCCAGGTGCCCGCCCGGCGCGGCGATATCCTCCCAACTGACGTTTTCGACGGGCCCATTGGATCCGACGTCCTTGAACTCACTGGGATTGTTGCCCGCGACTGCTTCCCATTGCCCCTGAGTCGTCTCGGTTTTCGCGAGCCAGAAGCCATCGGTCAGGGTGACGCGATGGCGGGTTTCGTCAGAATTGCGACCGCGCTCCCAGGCGGGGCTCCCCATGAAGAATTCGCCCGGCGGGCACCATATGAAGGGGACTTCGACGCCATCGGCGATGGTGAAAGTGCGTTCCTCTCCTGCGCGAGTTCCGGCTTCGGCGAGGTAGTAGGGATTGCGGACGAGGATGGGGTTAAATGATGGGCCTGCAAAGGTTGCCTCAACGGACTCGTCCAATGAAATAGGGGAATTGGTAGAGGAAAACTTGATGTCTTCTTTTCGAGCGTGCTGCACTAACTCGCTAATTCTGCCGGCCAACCCTAACCTAGACGAGTAGGAAGAGCCCGCAATTACACCAATCACCCTCCCACTTTGGTCGAACAAAGGAGCTCCGCTCGCGCCGAAAGTCAATGGCACACTGAGGTGAATGATGTCCAATTCTTTCCCCCCGTTCGTTCCACCTAGTGCGGCTTCCCAGGACATCGTACGTATCACTTCGACGTACCCCTGTTTAATTGGAACCAACGCAAAATCCCTTGTGGAGCTGTCGAGAGGAAGCCGAGCAGGGAAGTCCTCCGCAATTTTTTCCAACAGGCTTGCAAGTCCGTCACTCGGTAGATACGCCGCGTAAACCTTGCTTCCAAGGGGCGGCGGTTTTGTGGCCAGCAGCGCAATTGTCCCGCCCTCCATGCCCTCGGCTTTAAGGACGGCCATATCCAGGCCTTCGTCGTTGAAAAGGACCTTGCCCTCGTAGATTCCGAGTACGCCGGCCGCTTCTTTGCGAATCACCAGCAGTACTCTTTCGGCTCCAGGAGAATTTACGACATGGGAGGCAGTGACCACGTGACCATTTTCGGAAACCGTAAATCCTGACCCCTTAGATATCGAATTAGATGCTATTGAAATTATCCACACCACAACCGCCTGCGCCTTTTCGGGGGCCCACTTTTCTCCCCTGAGAGAACGGGGGGAGCTTTCATTTCGCAGTATTCCACCTTTCAAAATGGAATGTGCCTGAAGTGCCAATCGACGAGTGGGAAAACGGCGCAGGAGCGGAGCCAGCGCATCCCTTCGGGCCGGAGCCAGCTTTCCAATTCGGCAACGGCTTGGTTGAGGCGGCCCGTCGAGGGGGGAACCGTTCCGAGCCAGAGGTCGGGGTCGTTGGCAAAGGTGCCTGGCAGTTTGGAGCCGTTTTGAGCGGAACCGGGAATCCCCTCACCTGCGACCCAAAGGCCGAGGGCCCGGACGCCTGTTTCCGAGAAATCGAAAACAGTCCAACCGCGCTCCTGGAGGTGATCGAGGCCGATGTCACCAGAACCGCCGGGTGGAGTGAGGACGGCGCGGTGGGTTTCCCATTGATCGAGCAGTTCCGTCCAAGGCTCGCCTTCGCCGGTGTAGGGATCGAGTGGTTCGAGATCCTGACCGAAGAGGACAAGGCGGTGGCGGGCGTAACGAACGCTGAGATCGCGCAGGGGAACAAGCTGGGGGACGAAATCCGGTGCATTGGCGGTTTCCGCCTGCTCGGGAGCGTGGTAGGCGAATTCCGGGCTGTCCTGGAAGCGGAATTCGTCGACAGTGACGCCGTGATCGCGTAACGCCGCGATCCACTCGCTGAGCATACGTCCGAGGTGATCGTGCCGGTGGCGTTCCTCGACGAGGAAGAGGTATTGCGGCGTTTCGGGTCGGCTGGCTCGCACGGGTGTAAAGTAGCCGCCTTTGCGGATGCTGGCGCGAATCGTCCGGCGGGGATCGATGCGTGGGGTTTCTTCTTCCTGATGGCGGCGGAGGCGGGAAACGACGCCGGTGAGGAAACTGGATGCATCCCAGCCTTCGCGTTTGAGGCCGAGAAAGAATTGTTCGCTTTTGCCACGTTGGCCGGATTTGCCGAGGTGACGGGTCAGGTAGTTGACCTGATCGCTGAACCAGGCGCGTTGCCAGATGACGAGAAGGAAGACGGGCAGGGCAATGAGCGCAGCAAGAAGCGGGTAAAACGTCCAGGGTGAGGTGAGGAGGGTTTCCCACCAGGGAACTTCGCGGAGAAACGGGACAACCTCGGGTTTGACCGACCAGTCGATGACGTTGTCGGGCAGGATGAAGGGATCGGTGATGTCTCCTTCCGTTTTTTTCGGTTCGGGCGGTGGAGGGAGTTCGGGGGCTGCGCCCTGATCGGTGACAGGCGGTGGAACCGAATCCGCTAGCACCGGCTTGGCTTCTTCTTGAAAAGAGCGTCCCACGTCCATTTACCAACCTCCGGCGAGAATTACCGCGGCCGGGATGAGGGCGAGCCAACGCCAACGGAAGGAATGGAAACGGCCCGCGCCCGAAACGATGTCTTCGCCCTGGGGCTCCGCAGAGGAATCCGTGAGGATTTCTTCTGGCAGAGGTTCGGTGTCGCCTACATAGCGCTTCCACAAATCGCGAAAAAGGAGATCGTCATTCGGTGTCTTGACGAGGATGGGATGAAGGTGATCGGTGAGGACGCTTTCTGGTGAAGCATCATCCCTGCCGGATTCCAGATCGCCGCGCGCGACAAGGGCGAGGGCGACTTCGTGGACATCGGAGAGCGGGCGCGGGTCGGTGAGGCGGTTTTTCTCGCGCCAGGTATTGAGAAAGCGCGGAAGGCGTTCGCGAAGCAGGTCGCCCTGCGGCTCTGGAGAAGAGTCAGCCACGATTCGTCGGCAATGTAGTTCCGGTTTTTGCGCTGCTCCGCTTCATTGGCCGTTAACCCACGATTTGAGGATTTCTTCGGCCAGGGCAAGGTCGCCGCTTGTTTTGAAAACGGCGCCGGCGACATCGGTGAGCATGGAAATGGAGTCCTGCGATTTCAATTGGCCATCCACACCCGGGGTGCCCTGAAGAACACGCGCGAGGTCGAGCAACTCGCCGGTGGCGGGCGATTTGGCGAGACGATTGCCGAATTTCGAACGGACGTGGAGGAAGAGGTCCACGGCAACTGGCAGCCAATCTGCGCCGTCCTTAAGGCCTTCGACGCGGCTCATGACGATTTTTTCCATCCTTTTTTGGGCGGCTTCTCCGCTCGGAAACTGGATGTCGTGGTAGACGCACCGGCGAAGAAAGGCTTCGGGCAGGTTTTTCTCCGAATTGCTGGTGACGATGACAATGGGTTTGAGCGAGTCTTCAGTGATGCTGAACACGGCGTCTTCACCCACTTCGGGTATCGCGAATTCGAACCGGTCCATCTCGCGGAGAAGATCGTTGGGGAAATCGCGCGGGGCTTTATCGATTTCGTCGATGAGAACGACGGGTTCGGGATCGGGCAGTTTGCCTTTGAGGAGGGCCTGGGTGGTATCGGTGAGTGGGTTGGCGCGGACTATGGCTTCGCCAAGCCCCTGAGCGCGGAGATGCGGCAAGGCTTCGGCCGAACCGTCCTGGCCCTTGATTTGGGCATCGCGAAAATGGGCGATAGCGTCGTAGTGATAAAGTAGGTCGCGCGATTCGTGGACCGATTTCGTGTAGAACTCGACGATGCGCAGGCCCAGATCTGCGGCGACGCTCTTGGCGAGCGAGGTTTTGCCGGTGCCGGGTTCCCCAGAGACGAGAAGCGGCTTGCGCAGGAGTAAGGCGACATTGACCGCGGCGACGAGGCGTGAATCGGGGTCATAGGCTTCCTCGGTTCCGTCAGGATTCTTTGCCGGTTTCGGGTTTTCATTTTCGGCGTATTTCATGGTTAAGGCTGCTTGTACAAATGTTCTTCAAGCCAACCGCGCAGCACTGGAGCGAGGTGGCTCATGGGAAGTTCTTCCAGTTGGTGTTGCTGATAAATCTGGCGAATCCGATTGTCAGCGGCAGTTTCACTGAGGCGCAATTTTTCGAGAAGTTTGCGCACAGGTTCCTGGCCGCTCCAGAGAACAGCCTCGCTATCAGGAATGTCGCTCAAACCATCCAGGACGCAGCTGCCTTGATCCGCGAAGAGCTTGCCCTTTTTGACCGCATCGCAGAAGCGCCCAATCTTTGAGGATTTTGTCGCGGCGAGTTTTCGGGTAACTGACGGCCAGCTTGACGAGCACCGCAGCCCACCGAAGGGAAGTCCTCCCAGTATTTGCGGAAAAACCGGATGTATTTTTTAAAAACGCCCAGATCCCCCTCCGCCACAAAGACGTGAAAGGCCGCAACGTGGCAACTGTGGGCATGGTTTGAGAAAAACTGGGCAATTTGGGGTTTCATTCGCGGAGCGCGGGAGCTTGAATCGCTCGGCCAAAGCAAAAGCCAGCGACTCCTGATCACGGCTGCGCATTTCGCCCCGGGTAATTTCGATCGCCTTTTCGCGTTTCGGGGCGCAGCAGGCGAAGTTTTCCTCTTCAAGGACGGTCTTGAGGTGATATCGGACCAAGGCGCGGCGGAAATCCGGCAGGAGTTGCTCTCTCCACTTCCAGGCGTGACTCACCACCCAGTCTTGGACAAATATTCTACTTCATTTGCGCCATGTTGTTGATTGCAGCAATCGTATATATCGCCCGCGACGAACTTTTGGATATTCTCCGGGAGCACCCTGACACAGTTCTTGCGATTTGCGGTGGTTTGATCGGCTTTTGCTTTGGGAAAGCCACTCAACCGAGCCGATACGAAATCAACGAAGAACTGGCCTGCGATATCATCCGCGATGGAAACAGCCCCAAAGTCAACGCTGCAATCAGTCAGGTCTTTTCGTCCCGAATCCAAGAAACAAATCCACTCGAACACCTTGCCATCTTTGGCCGGAATCTGGAGACCGGTCCCGCTGGCGCGTCCGATTGGCGGAGTTGGCGCTGAAGCGTGCCATCGATCCAAACTTCGATGATGAAAGTGATCCGACCCCCGGATTCGTGGAATTGGATCACGAGCAACAAGTTCTACTTCAGAGGATACGAATGGACGCTGAGGAAGCCATTAGCCGCCGCAACGAATTCTACGCCTACATGATCGATGATGAGATGCGTCGCAACAGTTTTCTGGATCCGAAATTCTCGCAGCCAGTTGGGCTCTTTTTGGGACAGCTCAGCAAATGGGTCATCGGTCTCCATGCCACCTGATTTAGCGTGCTTGGTCCCCGGAGCAAACCGGAATCCAGCTAATCCAGGTGTTGATACTCCTCGCGCTGCACCGGCTGCGAAATGCCGCCCCGCTTGGTCACGACCACATGACCTGCCCTTGGGGAGCCGCTCACGATGTCCGCGACCAGGAACGCTCCTTTTTTCTCCGCGCTCATCTTCAATTCCACGGCTTGGGAGATGCCTTGCTTGTCGATGGTGGTCAGCGCCGTGCCGGGGGGCAGATTCGTGCTGGTTGGGGAATAAATCAGCACGAAGCCTTCGTAGCTGAAGCGTACCGTCCCCACCACGGTTTCATGGGGGGCAGTGTCTTCGGGCTCCGATTGATCTGCCTTTCCGCCGCCACCGGGAATCAACGCCTGAATCAGGCCCGCGGTTGCATTGATGGGCGCGGTCATCACGTCGAAAGCCGCGCAACCCGTCAAAACGAGTGCAAGGGCAAGAACCGGGCCGAATTTGACGGCGCTATGCATGCAGGGAGCTTACATCAGGTTACGATCCTGTTGCAAGTCTCGGCAATTTCTGATTTTACCGCCCCGGTGCTGGTTGAATATTGAAATTCGGCCCGGTGTCGGATACGGTGTAAGGTTAACTGAGTTTCATTCCCCCGTTTTTGGCGCCCGAGAGGCCGGGAATGACGCCCATGCACCTAAATCCAGCTTTGTTCCCTCCTTTACTCGCCAATTTCGCAATGATCCCGCCAGGTGCCCTGGATTGGGGCGCCGAAGGCTTTTCTTACGCCATCCAGCAGGCGCATTTGCCAGGTTTGATCGTCTCCGGCATCCTTTTGGTGCTGTCCGTGGTTAGCTGGTCGGTCATGTTCAACAAATTGGCGATGACCGGCAAGGCAGCGCGCCAAAACTACCGATTCATCTACGCTTTTCGAAAATCCGCCGACGCCATGGAGCTGTATCAGCGCAAGGCCGGGATTTCCGGTTCGCCGCTTTACCGGGTGTATCACGCCGCTTGCCGGGAGCTGGCCTTGCACCTCATTGGCACCGGCGATGTGGATGAAACCACGGCAGCCCGCCTCAACAACGCCGGCGCCGTTTCTCCGGCACAGATGGAGACCGTGCGGCTGGCGATGGAGCGCGCAACCGGCGAGATGGTGCTGTTTTTGGAGAAACGGATGAATTTCCTGGCCACGGCCGTGAGCGGGGCCCCGTTTTTGGGGTTGTTAGGCACCGTTTGGGGCGTGATGGAAGTTTTTAGCCGCGTTGCCAGCACGGGGGCCTCCGCCAGCATCAAGCTGATGGCGCCCGGAGTTTCCGCGGCGCTGGTCACCACGGTGATCGCCCTGCTGGTCGCGATTCCGGCCATGTTTGGCTACAACTTCATCATCAACAAAATCCGCACGCTCATCCTGGAGATGCACAATTTCTCCGCGGAGTTGGGCGCGATTTTGGAACGCGAATTTGTCGATTACCTGGGCGCGCCGGTCGTCGTCCAGCAACCTCAGCAGTCTGCCGCCGTCGTTCAACCCCAGGTGGAGCCGCAGCAGTTTCCGCAACAGCCCCCGCAAGGTGTCCCCACCGCTCAAGGGGGAACGCACGAAGCCTTTCCGCCGCCCGCGAAATCGCAGGACGGCCCACCCATCAACCCGATCGCCCAACAAGCTGCCCGCCGCACCCGGCGCCGTCCCGTTTGAACGCAAAATCGCCATGCGCCGCACCTCCCAGCAACACCACACCGAGATGGGCACGCTCAGCGAGCTGAACATCACTCCGTTGCTGGATCTCGCCTTCGTGCTGCTCATCATTTTCATGATCACGGCCCCGTTTTTGGCGGAGAGCGCCGACATCATCATCCCCACCAGCAATGCCTCCCGCGAGGCCGTGAGCCAGGAGCAAGTCACCACCGTTTCCCTGACCCGCACGCGGCAAATTTACCTGGGCGAGGACCTCATCACCACGCAGCAACTCGCCTCCACGCTCAAGCAGCAATTTCGCGACGACCCGCAGATGGCCGTGCTCATCAAGGCCGACCGGCAATTGACCGTGGAAGACCTGGTTGCCGTCATGGACGTGGCCAAAAACGCGGGAATCACCAAAGTTGGCGTCGTCACCAAGCCCGGGGAGTGAAACTCGAAATCCGAAATCCGAACTCGACTCCCGCCAAATGTCACGAATCACGCAGAATTTCGCCCTTTGCCTCAGCTTGGCGGCTGCGCTGCATTTGGCGCTGTTCGGGCTGATTTTCTGGTTTTTTGTCACTCACCCGCAAAAGACGGAGACGCTGGCCGCGTTGACTCCCGCGCCGGAGTTGGTCGAACTGCAAAGCGCGCACTGGATCGACGCGAACCTGGTTTCCGCTCCGTCCCTGGCGAGCAACGCCGACGATCCGGAGAGCGACATTCCCTTGCCGGCGCCGGCCGAGGCTCCCAAGCCTGAAACCGAGCCAAAACCGGTCACCGAGCGCCTAACACCCATCCCAAAACCCAAGCCGCGGCCCAAATTGACGCGAATCGAGCCCAAACCGAGCCCAAAGCCGGCTCCCCGGCCAAAACTGACCCAAATCCCCGCCCCGCCGCGAAAACTCCAACCCGCGCCGTTGCCGACTTCCGCTCAAAAACCGACTCCCAAGCCAACGCCTGCGCCAAAACCTGCGAAACCTGCAAAATCGGCGCAGACCTCGAAAAAACCGCCAAATTCCGGCGCCACAGGCACAACCGGCGGAACGGCGCAAAGCGGCTCGCGGCCTAGCGGAAACCTCAACGACTACCACGCCAGCGTTCACCGCGCGTTTAGCAGCAGTTGGGATCAACCTCGCTCCATCACCAGCGCCGGCCAAAAATTCCGCGTCAAAACGGAAATCGTCATCGCGCGCAGCGGCCAAATTCTCAGCGCCCGGATCGTGGAAAACTCCGGCCACGCGCAAATGGACGAAACCGTCGAAACAGCGCTGTCGCGCGTCAAAAAAGTGGGCCCGCTGCCGGACGTCATCCAAGGCGCAAGCTACCGGGTGCTGCTGAATTTCGAGCTGTAACCTGAAAATCCGTCCCATGAATCAGCGTCCCGTCCTAACCGTCCTTTTGACCCTAACACTCGCCCAATTTGCCCGGTGCGATTCTCCCGAGCGCGACCGCGAGGCCATCCTTGCCATGTCCGGGCACTTCACGGTCGAGTTCAACTTCAAAGAGACCCTCCGCTTTGACGCCAGCTACAAACTTCGGCCGCCCTCGCAGTCTGAGGTCACCGAATTGGTGCTGATCACCGAAAATTCGCCAACCCGCGTAGCCCTTTCCCACGTGATGCTCTTCAACAACCGGTTGATCGAGCATTGGCATCAAATCTGGACCTATCAGGACCTTGTCATCACCGAATACCAAGGCGGCGAGGAGTGGAAAGACCGCAACATCAGCCCCGCCGAAGCCAAAGGCGCTTGGAGCCAGTTGGTGACCGGCAGCGGCGGCGGACCGCGCTACGAAAGCTACGCGGCCTGGACTCATGAAAACGGCGTTTCAGCCTGGAAATCGCGCCAAACGAACCGGCCTTTGCCCCGGCGCGATTCCGGCCGGAGCGACTACCAAATCCTGGTCGCGGTCAATCGGCACAGCATCACGCCGGATGGTTGGGCTCACGAGCAGGACAACGCAAAATTGGCCGTGGATGGCGATTCCCGCCGCCTCTTGGCGCGGGAAGCTGGGTTCAACTACTACGATCGCGTCCCAGAGCCGCAGCTGGGCGAATTTTGGCCCAAAGCGCTGAAAATTTGGCAGGAAACGGCGCGCGCGCACGAAAATTTCGCGCTGGTCGAAGAGGTAGACGGCGGATCGCTGTGGGAGCGGTTGGGCGAATTGGTTAACCGCGCCAAAAATCCCGAATTTCAGCCCGGCGAGGAGGTTCGCAAGCTGCTGGAGCAACATCGCGCGAAATCGTGAACGTTGGAGCGAGGTTAGAGTTTTTTGACCCACTCAATCGCCTCCAGCAACCGCTCTTTTGGCTTCGGCGCGTTGAGGCGCGGATATTTGCCGTCCATCTGGATGCCGTGACCTTTGCGCGTGAGGATGAGCTTGTCGCCCTTGATCTCGCAGGTGCCCACCTGCTTCTGCGCGAGCCGCAATTTTAGCTCCGTGCAGCGGAAAAGATTATCGACTTCCTCCGGCCGGTTGCCGAAACGGTCCTCCCAGTTTCGGATGATCGCGTTGAGCTCCTTGAGCGTGGAAATTTCCGCTAAATCACGGTAGCTGGTGATGCGATGCTGCGGCTCTTCCATGTATTCCACGGGGATAAAAGCGGGCAACAAACCTTTGCCGTGCCGGTCGAACTCGGCCTCGTTCATGCTCACGAAATCCACGTTCATAGCCACATCGATTGTGCGCGTGGCACGCTCGCCTTTAAGCTTGGCGATGCTTCGCTTGAGGAGCCGGCAGTAGAGGTCAAAACCGACCGCTGCAATGTGTCCGCTTTGCTGGGTGCCGAGCAAATTTCCCGCGCCGCGAATCTCCAGGTCGCGCATCGCGATTTTGAATCCGGAACCCAGCGCGGTATATTGCTTGATCGCGTTAATTCGGCGCCTGGCGTCGCCTACGGTCATTAAATCGCGTGGTATCATTAAAATGGCGTAAGCCTTCTCTCCAGCCCGGCCAACTCGGCCCCGCAATTGGTATAAATCGGCCAATCCAAAGCGATCGGCGCGATCGATGATGATGGTATTGGCGTTGGGGATATCAACACCGCTTTCGATGATGGTTGTTGATACAAGCACGTCGAATTCGTGGCGAATAAAACGATTCATGACGTCTTCCAGCGCATGTTCCACCATTTGGCCGTGACCGTATTCCACGCGCGCTTCCGGCGCGAGTTGCTCGATCTTTTCCTTGAACTTGCCGATGGTTTTGACGCGGTTATGCAAGAAAAAGACCTGCCCTTTGCGCTTTAATTCGCGCTCGACGGCTTTTTTGATGATTCGCTCGTCGTAAGGCACGATGGAAGTCGCGACCGGGATGCGGTTTGGCGGCGGCGTATCGATGGTGGACATATCCTTGGCGCCCATGAGCGATAAATACAGCGTCCGCGGGATTGGGGTGGCGGATAGCGTTAGCACGTCAATCAGGCGGAACATCTCCTTGAACCGCTCTTTGTGTTTTACGCCAAAACGCTGTTCTTCATCGATAATCACCAGGCCCAGCTTCTTGAACGCCACGTCTTTTGAGATAAGCCGATGGGTGCCTATCACAATATCCACGCCCCCAGCGGCAACCGCGGCCACCGTATTGCTTTGTTGCCCGGCTGTGCGATAGCGGCTTAGCAAATCGATGGTGATTGGATAGTCCGACATGCGCTCGCGGAAGGTTTGGTAGTGCTGCTGGGCCAAAACGGTTGTCGGAACCAAAATCGCGACTTGGCGTCCGCTCATTACCGCCTTGAACGCCGCGCGAATTGCAACTTCCGTCTTGCCAAAACCGACGTCGCCGCATAATAGCCGGTCCATGGGTTGATCGCTCTCCATGTCGCGCTTGGCTTCTTCGATAGCGCGCAATTGATCCGGTGTTTCCTTGAAAATAAACGAGTGCTCGAACTCCCATTGCCACTTGGTGTCCGGCTGGTGGCTGTAGGCCTTTTCCGTGTCGCGCTCGGCTTGAACTTTTAGCAATTGCGCGGCGTATTCCAGGATCGACGCCTCCGTTTTGGCGCGCGTTTTGCTCCAGCGCGTCCCGCCCAGTTTGCTGAGCGGTGGCGCTTTTTTGCCGACGCCTACATAACGCGAGACCTGGTGCGCGTGATCCATCGGGACGTAGAGCTTCGCTTGATCTGCGTACTCGACGATCAACACCTCTTCGCCGTCTTTTTTGCCAATTTCCAGAAACCTGCCGATGCCGTGGTCCTGGTGCACCACCAGGTCGCCTTCTTCAAATTTGCGCAGCTCGGCTTCCGAGGCCTTGCGCTGTTTCATCCGCCGATTCGCCAAGCGACGGGCTCGGAGGTTTTGGTAGCGGCCAAAAATCTCCGCATCGGCCAAAACGGCCAATTTTGCACCGGGAACGGTGAATCCGCGGCCCAAACGGCCAAAATACGGCTGAATTTGGCCCGATTCGAGGTAATCCATGTCCACCAACTCGGTGAACCGCTCCAATTCGCCGCCGGAGTTGAAAAACATCGCCACGCGCCAGCCTTCGTCGCGCCATTCGTTCATTTGGCCGAGAAACTGGGCGCGTTTGGCTTCCTGCAGGATAAAATCGCCGGCGCCAAACGAGCCTAACGGATTGTCGAAACAGGTCAGCGCCGTTTCCGAAGTTCCCACGCTGCTGACTCGAAAATCCACGCTCGGCAGTTCCGGCTCGCATTCCACCGCCACGATCAAATCGCCCGACCGGATGTAGTCGCGCAACAGGCAGTGCTCGGTCTTGCGGCTCGCGCTCAACAGAATGGTCGCGGTCTCGACCCGCCGGATGGAGGTCTGCTCGTCCACGTCAAATTCGCGCAACGACTCAATTTCGTCGCCGAACAACTCGATGCGAACGGGATCGCTGTCCTGCCAGGAAAACACGTCGACAATGCCGCCGCGCACGGCGTACTGGCCGCGCTGAAAGACCTGCGTGCCGCGTTCGTAGCCGGCGTGGTCCAGTTTTCCGGTTAGGCTCGCCAAATCCAGTTGCTGGGCTGTTTTCAGCTCGATTTGCTCGGATCGCAGCCCATCCGGCGTGGGAACGGTGTCGCCAAGGCTCTCCTCGCACAGCACGATCACCAACGGGGCGCCGGAATTCTCCGATCGCCCGGCGTCGTGCAAAATGGTGAGCCGCTCTGCGCCAATGTCAGGATCCGGCAAAGCGTCTTCAAACCCGGAAAACTCCACTTCCGGCAAAAATCGCGCCTCCACGCCCCAAATTGCCAGGTCATGATGAAGGTGTTCCTGCGCCTTGACGTGCGGACAGCAAACCCAAATTCGCGGAGCGTCAGATTGGCGGATTCGCAAGGCAACTACGAAAGGCTGGGCCGGCTCGGCCACTTGATCGGCAACGCCGCCGGCGAGGCACAAATCGACCTCCCCATCGGAAACGGATGCGAGCAGTTCCCGTGGGTCGAAAATTTGCGGTTTTGAGGTGCTGGATGCCTCGGCGGGCATGGCGTGAGTCTAATGATAGGGCTCCCACGCTGAAGATCAACCATCACAGCCGGCCAAGGCCGGAGTTTTAAGTTTTCAGCGTTAAGTTTTAAGCCCTCGAATTATTGCAGCGCCGGCGCTTCGCCGGTTTTGGGATCTGGCCGCAGCATTTTCGCCCCAACCTCTTTGCGCCACGCATGGAGGCGCTTGCGCATTTCTTCGACTTTTTCGGGATAGAGTTGCTCCAGGTTGTTATGCTCCTCGTAGTCGTCGGCCAAATTATATAACTCCACAGCGCCGGTTTGCAGATCCTCGATCAACTTATATTCGCCCATGCGAACGGCGCTGGTGGGAACGCCGCCCTGGTTGGCGTAATGCGGGTAATGCCAAAAGATCGCGTCACGCTCCAGCTTGGCCGCGGGATCGCGCAACAGGCTGACGAAACTGACCCCGTCCACGTGCTGATTTGGCCGCGGCGGCAAACCGGCCATCTCCAGCATGGTGGGGTAAAAATCGGTGCTCACGATCGGCTCGCGACATACCGAACCCGCCTTGGTCACATCCGGCCACTTGACGAAAACCGGCTCGCGCACGCCGCCCTCATACATCCAACCCTTGCCGCCGCGCAGGGGCAGGTTGGACGTAGGGCTGCCTTCGGAGGTCGACAGGCCGCCGTTGTCAGACATGAAGAAAATCGCGGTTTTGCCGCTTAATTTCAGCTCATCCAGCTTAGCTGCGACTCTGCCAACGGCGCGGTCCATCGATTCGACCATGGCCGCGTAAATCGCGTGATCCTGGAGAACGCGCACCCTGCGGGGTTGCTTGGCATCCGGCCAAACTTGGGGCAATCGTTCCGCGTTGAAGCGGGATTCGTCGCCCAACTCGGCTAAGCCCAGCTTTTCGGCTTTGGCGCGGTATTTTTCGACCAATTCCTTGGGCGCTCGAAGCGGCGTGTGGACGTTGTAGAACGAAAAATAGAGCAAAAACGGCTCGTCGCCGGCGGAATCCAGAAATCCCAGGCATTCGTCAGTCAACCGCGCTGTCAGGTGCTCGCCTTCCTTCCGCGGCTCCAGGTTTTGCACGTTTTTGCAGGGCTCAAAGTAGCTGCGGGGAAGCCCGTTCGAGCCTCCGCCGAAATTGAGGTCGAACCCTTGGTCTCGCGGCCAGAAACCTTCCGGTCCCAGGTGCCATTTTCCGGCAAAACAGGTCTTGTAGCCGGCCTCTTTCAGCGCCTCGGCAATGGTCACCTCCTCCAGCGCCATGCGGTCGACAAATTCCGCCGGCTGGAAGCGTCCCGCACGTTTTCCGCTGAAAAAATTCGTCGCGTCAATCCTCGCCGGATACTTGCCGCACATGATGCTGGCGCGCGTGGGGCTGCAAACCTGACAAGCGGCGTAGGCGTCGGTAAAAATCGTGCCCTCGGCAGCTAACCGGTCGCAATTCGGCGTTTCGTAAAAGGTGTTGGGATTGTTGAAGCCGACGTCCATGAATCCCAGGTCATCGACCAGGAAAAAGACGAAATTGAGCTTGTCCGCGGCATGGACGGTATTCGCGGCTAACCCGGCCAAAACGATGCCGATCGTGAGCGTGAGGATTTTCATAGATCACAAAAAAAGACGAAGAACGAAGAACAAAACGCTCAAAGCTTCTGCAGCTTGGTGATGCGCCCGGTTTGCACCCATTCCGCCACAAAAATGTCGCCAAACGGCGAAAAACAGGCGTCGTGCGGGTGGATGAAGCGCCCATCGCGCCAAGTGGCAGGATTCCGGCGAACTGCCATCCGATCCTTCAGCACTTCCTTGCGCCAAGCGTCGTCTTCGGCCAGGTGAATGGGTTTGTCGTCCTTGTCGAGCAAGGTGATGCGGGCGCTCAAATCGGGAATGAGCAGCGTATCGCCCAACACATCGATGTTGGCCGGCAAAATGAAGTCGGTCAGCGTCTTGATGTGCCGGCCGTCCAGGCTCATCCATTGCACGCGGTGATTGGCGCGGTCGGCGATCACGATGGACGGCTCGCGCCCCGGCCGGTCGTCGATCCAGATGCCGTGCGGCAGGTTGAACTCGCCCTCGCCCTTGCCCGGTTTGCCCAGCGTGCGCTTGTAGCCGCCATCCCAGCCGTAGTGGTGGATGACGTGGCCGCCGTAGCCATCGGCCAACAAAAAATCGCCGTTTTCCAGAAACGCGAAATTCGTGGGCTGAAAG
Source organism: Verrucomicrobiales bacterium (assembly GCA_965224535.1). Classification (GTDB taxonomy): domain Bacteria; phylum Verrucomicrobiota; class Verrucomicrobiia; order Verrucomicrobiales; family DEV007; genus JBCDHN01. Next base: position 79,987 of record CBDCZR010000011.1, on the reverse strand, counting down.
CGGTCGCGGGCAAAGACGCGTTCCTGGCTGGTGGGCTCGTCAGGGTGATAAATCCCGCTCTCCATCGGCGCTTTTTTCATCCACACCACCTCGCCGGTCAGCGTCATTTTCACGATGTATTTCAGCGTCAGGTAGGCGGTGGCGTAGATGAACTGCTCGCTGCCCTCGGTCCGCACCTCCAGCCCATGACCGCCGCCCTGGAGTTGCTGGCCAAAGCCGCGCACGAATTTGCCGTCGGGATCGAACACGAAAATGGCGGGGTGATCGGGCTGATCCAGCCGCCCTTCGTGGATGACGTAGAGGAAACCGTCCTGGTCGGTCGCCACGTTGTGAGTCGTTTGCCAGGTGAATTTGTCGGGCAATTTGGCCCAATCGTGGATCACCTCGTAGCGGTGGTAGCCTTCGCCCACGAAAACGCCGCTGCTTTGGTGCTTGGGCTTGGTTTGGACGGAAAACGCCGCCAACGGACTGGTTGCAATCGCCGCGGTGGCGGAATTTTGGAGAAATCGGCGGCGTGTGGATGGGGTGATGGGCATGGCGCGGCCAAAATGCGAAGGCAGGCGCCGAAAATCAAGGCGAAAGCCGCAAACGCCGCAAGGCGCGGATCTTCGCAAAAATCCGAGCGGCGTCCGGGTAGCGCGGGCATTCAACTCTTGCATGTCAACCGCAACGCCCTGACGCTGGTTTTCGAACCAAAAAATCACCCCATGCTCCGCCTGCTCTTCTTCCAACAAGCCGCTGTTATTTCGCTCGCGCTCGGAGCTGAATTCCACGTTTCGCCCGATGGCACGGCAACCGGCGACGGCTCCACCACAAGCCCCTGGGACCTAACCACCGTCCTCTCCCATCCCGAGCCCGTGCAACCCGGCGACACGATTTGGCTGCACGGGGGCGAATATCGCGGCAGCTTCGAAAGCCACCTCACCGGTGCTGCGGAGCAACCAATCATCCTCCGCCAGGCGCCCGGAGAAAGGGCCACGATTTGCCTGGAAAAACGCGAAGGCGCGCCCATCAATCTGACGATTCGTGGCGAGCATGCGCGTTACCAGGGTTTCGAGGTCGTTTGCAAAAATCCCAAACGCGAAACCAAGCTCAAGGGTTCCTGGCCCACGGATTTGCAGCGCGGCAGCGTAACCATTCGCGGTAATCACATCCAGGCCGTCAACCTCATCGTCCACGATTTGGGCAGCGGCTTCGGTTTCTGGCGGGAAGGGGAGGGTGGAGAAATTTACGGCTGCCTCATCTACAACAACGGCTGGATTGGCCCCGATCGCGGCCACGGTCACGCGATTTATACCCAAAACGAGCGCGGCATCAAAAAAATCGTCGATTGCCTCATGTTTCGCCAATTTGGGAGCGGTTTGCACCTCTACGGCACGGGAAAATCCACCCTGCGCGGCTATCGTATCGAAGGCGTGGCCGCGTTTGAAACCGGGCGCGGCGGCGGGCGAAATTTGCTCGTGGGCGGTGGCGCTCCGCTGGATGACATCGTCCTGGCAAACTGCTTCACCTACGGCAGCGGCGGCGTGCAGGTTGGCTACTCCAGCGGCGTGAAAAATCGCTCCGTGCAGGTGCTGGACAACTACTTCGCCGGCGGCCTGCGCCTTCAGTATCCCGGCAGCTACACCGTGCGCGGCAACACCATTGTGGCTCCCAGCGGCTTGCTGACGATGCAGCTTCACCCCAAGCACGATCTCAGCCAACTCACCATCGATGCCAACACCTACCACAAGACCGAAGAGCAGTGGAACTCCTTCGCTATCTACGCGCCGGAGGGAAATCGCAGCGGCGATGTCACCATGCTGCAAAAAGCCGGATTCGACGCCCAATCCACCTACGCCGAGACGCCTCCCACCCTAACCAAAGTGTTCGTCCGTCCGAATCGTTACGAGCCCGGCCGCGCCCACGTCATCGTTTACAACTGGGCCCGCTCGCCCGCCATCCAGGCCGACCTCAGCCGGGTCCTGAAACGCGGCCAAGCCTATCGCATCGCCCACGCGCGCAATTTTTTCGGCAAACCGGCCGTGGAGGGCGTTTTTGACGAAAAACCGGTGTCCATCCAAATGACCCCGCGCCATGCCGCCTCGCCAATCGGCTGGGAAACCAAGCCGGAGCAAACCCAGGCCGAATTCGCCGCGTTTGTGGTTTTGCCGCGCTGAATTTGACCAGAAGAATCTGGCGGGTATCGTGCTGCATCATGAGCACCTTGGTAGAGATCGAGCGCGCGATCGAGAAGCTTCCTGCCGATGAAGTCATTCAACTGGTTGGCTGGCTTGATGACTACCACGCGACGATCGCAGCTGCATCCGAAACATTTGCCAGGCTCGATGCCGAAGAAGACGACCCTGATTCTCAGTGGCTGGGAAATTGAAGCGATAAGCCCGTGAAACGTGGAGAAATCTGGTTGGTGGATTTGGGCATGGCGCAAAAGGTTCGGCCGGCGGTGATTCTTAGCGTCGAATACCAAGATGACGAACGAGCCATGGTGACCTACGTCCCTAGGACCACCAGCATTTGGGGAACGCGCTTTGAGGTCGAGCACAAGGCTAGAAACTTCAAAACGGGGGTATTCGATCCGCAATCCATCGGCAGCGTCCCGGCCGCCAAATTCCAGCGCAAGTTGGCCAATTTGGACGCTGCAACCATGGCCAATTTGGAAGGCTCCGTTCGAAATTGGCTCAACCTGTGACCTCTCCGGTTTCTTCCCACTCGAATTCGCCGCGTTTGTGGTTTTGCCGCGCTGAATTTGGGCTAACAGTCTCCCCTCGCGCCAATTCATGGAGACGCCCGAAGACATCGCCCAACTGCTCGATCGCATCCGCCAGCCTGGTAAGCTCATCCCGGTCGGAAACCGCACCAAACCCGCGCTGAGCCAGGTTTCTGAGGCCGAGCCGGTTTCGCTTCAAAACCTAACCGGAATCCTAGACTACCAGCCGTCGGAATTCACCTTCACCGCCCGCGCCGGCACGCCGTTGGCTGAAATCCAGGCCGCCCTGGCGGATCACGGCCAATACCTGCCTTTCGACCCGCCTTTTGCCGGCTCAGGAGCCACGTTAGGCGGAACGGTCGCCGCCGGACTCAACGGCCCAGGCGCCTATCGCTTTGGCACGATTCGCGATTTTTTGCTCGGCATCCAATACCTCGACGGCCGCGGCCGGTTGCTGCGCGCCGGGGGCAAAGTCGTGAAAAACGCGGCCGGGTTCGACCTGCCCAAATTCATGGTCGGCAGCCTGGGGCGGTTCGGAATTTTGACCGAGCTAACCTTCAAAGTCTTCCCCTGCCCGCCAAGTTCGGCCACGATCGGCTGGGATTGCGCGACGATCGAGGAGGCCCTGGATTTGCTCGAAAAACTCAGCCGCGGCGCCTGGGATCTCGACGCCATTGAGCTGGAAACGCAGCCTTTTCGCGCGATCGTTCGGATTCGGGGGCAAACGGACGCCTTGCCCGCGAGGTTGGCGCGAATTCAACAGGCCGTGGGCGAGGGTTCTACCCCCGCCGGTCGCGACTTTTCGGCTGAAACCTGGAATTCCTGGAAATCGCGCGTTTTGGTCAAAATTCCCCTCACGCCGGCCCAAATTTCGCAGTTTGACGAGGCTTGCGCCGCACGAAATCTCAACCGCGCCTACGGTTTGGGCGGCAACGTGGCTTGGTTAGGCGGCGACGACCCCGCGGAGATCGGCAGATTGCTGGAAAACCCGGGTTTGGCCGGATTGCAGCTTGCTGGCGATTGCGAGGACCCGCGTCTCGGCCGGCGCCCTGATTTTGCCATCACTACCGCCCTGAAACGCACGCTCGATCCTGAAGGCAAGTTCCCGGAATAGCCATGCTCCACCAAATTCCCCAAGACCACCTCGGCCCTCACCGCGACACCATGGCCCGCGCCGTGCAAACCTGCGTGCACTGCGGGTTTTGCCTGCCCGTCTGCCCCACCTACCAGGAACTGGGCCAGGAAATGGATTCTCCCCGCGGCCGCATCATCCTCATGAAAGAGGTGCTGGAAGGTTCCGTCCCGCTGGAGCAAGCGCAAACGCACGTGGACCGTTGCCTGGGCTGCCTGGCCTGCGAACCCGCCTGCCCATCCGGCGTGCCTTACCGCGATCTCATCAGCCCTTTTCGCGCCCTAACCAGCAAAGAGCGCCGCCCCGGATTCATGGAGCAACTGCGCCGCAAAGCCGTGACCATGACCCTGCCGCATCCGGAGCGATTTCGACGCCTCATCCCCCTGGCGCGGCTCGGCAAGGCGTTTCGCGGCTTAGTTCCCGCAAGCATGCGTCCCATGCTCGACCTCGTCCCTGACGCGCTGCCGGATGCCGCGAATCTGAACGAAATCTACCCTGCCGCGGGCCAACGCCGGGGGCGTGTCGCCTTGCTGAGGGGTTGCGCGCAATCCGTCCTGGAACCCGGCATCAACCTGGCGACGATCCAGGTTTTGACCCAAAACGGCGTGGAAGTCGCGATTCCCGCCTCGCAAGGCTGCTGCGGCGCCTTGGCTTGGCACCTCGGAGACATTGAGGCGGCCCAAGCCTGCGCCGTGCGCAACATCGGCGCTTTTCCCGATGACGTTGATGCCATCGTCACCAACGCCGCCGGCTGCGGCAGCGGTATGCAGGAATACGGGCTGATTTTGGAGGGAACCGAATCCGTGGACGCCGCGCGAAAACTCGCCTCCCGCGTCGTCGATGTATCCACTTACCTCGCAAAACTCGGCCTAACCGCCAAACTGCGCCTCGAAAATCCGGTCAAAGTCGCCTACCAGGACGCCTGTCATCTGCGCAACGCCCAAGGTGTCGCCGATGCGCCGCGCGAGCTGCTGCGTGCGGTCGAAAACCTGGATTTGGCCGAAATTCCCGACGATGCGCTCTGCTGCGGCTCGGCGGGCACCTACAACATCGATCAGCCGGAAATCGCCGCTTCGTTAGGCCGGCGAAAAATCGAGGCGATCCGCGAAACGGGCGCGGATTGGGTCGCCAGCGGAAATATCGGCTGCATGACCCAGATGAAGCTCCACGCGCGCAAAGCCGGCCTGGAATCGTTGCGCATCCTCCACACCCTGGAAATCCTGGCCGAGGCGCAAACGCGCGCCACGTAGCTGCGTTTCCTAAAACCCGGGAAACCTTGACTTGCCTGCCCGCCGGGGCGATGAGTAACCACCGCGAGCGCCGTAGATTTCACATCTTCCGCCGCGTGGTGATTCGGTCATGACGAACCCGATCCTGCGAACCATTTGGGGAACCCTGAGCGCAATTTGGCTGGCTTTGGCCGTTGCTGATGGGTCGCAGCTTTTCGTAGCCGGGAAGGGCGGGATTTTTATCCTGGAGTTCGATGAATCGAGCGGCTTGCTCACCACGCCGATCAAGGCCGCGGAAGTGACGTCGCCCTCGTTCTTGGCCCCGCACCCGGAAAAGCCCTTCCTCTACTGCACGAATAACGACGGCGACCGGGAGGCGCGCACTTCCAGCCACCTGGTTTCGTTTTTGGTGGCTTCCGGCGAACTCATCGAGCTTAGTTCCGTGGAAACCGGCGGCAGCACGTCTGCATTTGTGGAGGTGGACCAACGCGGGCGCTTCGCCTTCGTCGCCAACTATCGCTGGGGCTCGGTGGCCGGTTTTCGCCTGGAACCGGATGGGCGAATCGGCTTGCCGACGGTTATTGTGCGTCACGAAGGCTCCGGCACGGTCTTGCCCCGTCAGGCCGAACCGCATCCCCACGCCGTCTGCATTTCTCCGGACAATCGTTTTGCCTACGTGCCGGATTTGGGGACCGACGACGTGTTCGTCTACCAGATCAACCACTTCGACGGCACGCTTTCATCGGGTATCGAGGCTTGGTGCAAGGCAGGCGAAGGCGCCGGGCCGCGGCACATGGCCTTTCATCCCGCCGCGGATGTGGTCTACGCCATCAACGAGCTGAATTCCACGGTCTCCGTTTTCAAGCGCAACCCGGACCTCGGCGCGTTGACGGCCAGCCAGACGATTTCCGCCCTGCCAAAGGGTTACGCGGGCTCGAACGCCTCCGCCCACATTCGCGTTCATCCCAACGGGCGCTGGGTTTACGGCTCCAACCGGGGGCACGATTCCATCGTCGTTTACGAGGCATTGGCCAACGGATTCCTGCGGCTGGCCGGCCATCATCGCACCGGGAAAACGCCGCGCCATTTCGCCATCGATCCCAGCGGCAAGTGGCTGATTGCGGGCAATCAGGGCGACGGCACCTTAACCGTGTTTGCAATCGACCAGGACGGTGGCGGACTTACCGCAACTGACGCCGAGGTTGAAGTTCCCGGGCCGGTGTGCCTGGTTTTCAGCCCCTGAGCCCTCTGAGAGGGGGGAGGGGAGTTAAGGAAGGTAAGGAAGGCTCTTTCTTTGACAGATCCGGTTGCAATCGGCTAGCATGGTTTCATGCGATATTTCTCCTTCTTTCCGCTGCTGTCATCAGCGCTTTTGCTGGCTCTCACGGGGTGTTTGCCGGAATCGAAAAACGATGCCCAACCCGCCGACAGCGAGCCCGCTCCGCAACCCGCCGCTTCGCCTCAAACTGCGCCGGCGGCGGCGCCAACTCCTCCTGCCGCACCGCAACCGGATTCCGAAATTCAGGCCAAAGTCCGCGCAATCATCGCGGAAACGCTTGGAGTGGCAGGAACGTCGTTTCAACTCGCCGATCCGCTGATTTCCGGGCTTAAGGCCAGCGAACTCGACCTGGTGGACATCATCATGCTGGTCGAAGAAGCCTTTGCAGTCACCATTCCCGAAAACGCCTACCTGGATGCCGAAGGCGGCACGTCCAACACGTTTTCCGGCAAGGACCTGGTCCGCATCGTCGAGCGCAAAACCCAGCAACAGCAGCAATAAGCGCCGAATTTCGCTGGACGGACGAATTCAGCGAGGCACGATGAGTTCATGACCTCCTCACGCTTTTCGCGCCGGGATGCTCTCGGCGCCGTTTCCGCCGCTGCGGTCGCCACCGTAGCCGCATCGCTCGATCACCGGCTTGGAGCGGCCGATGAAGCTGCCGGCTCCCTCAAAGGCCAGGTGAACCACTCCGCTTGCAAGTGGTGTTACTCTATGTTCGACATCACGCTGGAGGAACTCTGCACCGCGGGCAAGGAGATGGGGCTTAAGTCGATCGATTTGCTGGACGTCGCCGATTTTGTGACGGTTAAGAAGCATGGGCTGCATTGCGCCATGGTTAGCTTTCCGACCGGTGAGCTGGATGGGAAGAAGATCGGCGGGATACCGCGTGCGTTCAACCGGTTGGAGCATCACGACATGTTGGTGGAGATTTACGAGCCGCACATTCGCGCTTCGGCGGAGGCTGGATTCACCAACGTCATCTGTTTCAGCGGAAATCGTGGTGGGCTGGATGATGAGAAGGGAATCGAGAATTGCGCGGCCGGCTTGAAGCGGCTCATGAAGCTTTGCGAGGAAACCAGGGTGACGCTTTGCATGGAGCTGCTCAACAGCAAGGTCAACCACAAGGATTATCAGTGCGATCGCACCGAGTGGGGTGTGGAATTATGCAAGGCAGTCGGCAGCGAGCATTTTAAGCTGCTCTACGATATCTATCACATGCAGATCATGGAAGGTGATGTGATTGCGACGCTTCAAGAGCACCAGCAATATATCGCGCATTATCATACCGGCGGCGTGCCGGGGCGTCATGAGATTGATGATACCCAGGAGTTATATTATCCCGCAATTATCAAGGCGGTGGTGGAGACGGGGTTCGAAGGATACGTGGCTCAGGAGTTTATCCCGGCACGGGAAGATAAGTTGGCGTCGTTGAAACAAGGCGTGGAGATTTGCGATGTTTGATGCGGCAAATTGGAGATTGGAAATTGGAAATCGGACGCGGCTGGGTGGAGCGGCCTTGCTGATGGTTTGTTGCCTAATATTTCCCGCCGCTGCGGAGGAAAAAAAATGGGGCGATTTCATTGAACCGGATTTCCCCTTCTTCTGCCATACCTTGGACGGCCGCAAATGGTCAAAAGAGGCTGATTTGGTCCCGCGTGGGGTCATTTTGAAGCTGCGTTCGGCTTTCGTGGACGACGGGGTATATGCTTGCTTCGATCCGGATTTGCTTCGGTTTTCGTTCATCTGGCGCGGTAAAGAAGGCGAGCCGCCGATCGATTTGACCGCGATGGCGCCGGGTTCCTACCACGATGCAGCGCGTAAAGCACCCGGCGGGCAAGATAAGCTTCCGGCGCCAATCGGAACGCTCTTGCTGTCCAATGGCCGCCATCCGGGATGGTACATCGGTCGCTTGCCGGAAAAACTGACGGATCCGCGCCCGGAGACACGGGATTCTCACGAGGTTGGCCGTGGCCCCATCGATCCGAGCTTGATGCGGTGGAACGGGCTTCGCACTCACACACCCAGGGCATTGTATGGCGGCTACGTTCGGTTGGAATACGAGGTTGGCGGAGTTAAGATTGCGGATGGGTTGGTTTCCGTGGGGAAAGGAGGCTTCGTGCGGTCGATCGATCTAGGTCCAACCTCCCAAGACCTGTATGTGGCGGTGGGAAAACTGGTGGAAGGCTGGGAAATCAAAAACGTGAATTCCCTGCAACTTGAAACGCGAGACGGGATTGCGTTCGCAAAGATTCCCCAATCGGCCACGCACCAAAGCTATCAAATCGGGTTGCAAATCAAAGGCTTTCAGCCCTTGCGGATCAACCAGCTGAATACCTTTCCGGGGTCGGACCTGTTGCTTCGGCGATTTCCACCTTGGTGGGATCAAGGCGCGGTTGCCACCCAGATCGAGATGGGAACGACCAAAACCGGAAGCTATGCCGTGGACAGCATTCTACCGCCCACGCAAAATCCGTGGAAACGCAACGTCCGCCTCAGCGGTTTCGACTTTTTCCCGGACGGCCGAGCGGCATTTTGCACGTTCGACGGCGATGTGTGGATCACCTCGCCGATTACCGCCGACTCAAAGGAGGTGCAATGGAAACGCTACGCATCCGGCTTGAACGAGCCGATGGCGCTGCAAATTGCGGACAACCAAATTTACGTCTTCGGCCGCACCTGCATCTGGCGGTTGCATGACGACGACGGCAACGGAGAGGCCGATTTTTACGAAAATTTCTGCAATTTGGCCGGCCAAACCGCTGAAACGCGGGAATTTGCAAACGACATGGTCAAAATCCCGGGTGGAGGGTTTTTCATCGCGAAACCGGGCCAACTCCACAACTCGCGCGGGCTCCACAACGGGACGATTTGCAAGATCGCCGCGGATGGCCGCGCTTTGGAAGTTGTGGCGCGCGGATTCCGCCAACCGTTCATTGGCTACGACGCAAAGCGTGGAATCCTAACCGCGAGCGATCAGCAGGGCAACTGGGTGCCGTCGACACCGATCCATGTCGTGGAAAAGGCCGAGCATTACGGTTACCTGCCGCCGATGGAAAAAGAGCACCCGCAGCCGGTTCGCGAGCCGTTGGTGTGGATCCCGCACTTCGTGAACCAGAGCGGAGCTTCGCAAGTGACGAACCACGACGCGCGGTTCGGGCAGTTGGCGGGAGCGTTGCTGCACATCGGTTTCAACCGGCCGGAGTTGTTCCGAATCTTTGCGGACGGGAAAAATGGAGCCGCGGCCGGCTTTCTTTCCGGGTTTGGGACGGGCACGATGAAAGCTGCGGTGAATCCGGTGGACGGACAGCTCTACGTGGTGGGGTTCCGGATTTGGGGGACGATCGCCAGCGACGTGACCGGTTTTTACCGCGTGCGTCACACGGGGGAGGGGACTCTGGAGACGCCGATGGAGGTTCGCTCGTCGCGGGAAGGTGTGCTGCTGCGGTTCGATTTTCCGGTGGACGAGGAAATCGCGAAAAACCTGGCGAATTACGAGATCGACCGTTGGAATTACCGGCGCACGTCGGCTTACGGCAGCGGGCACTACAAATTGGATGGCGAGCCGGGTCAGGAGACGTTGCCGGTTAGCAGCGCCTACGTTTCGCAGGACAAACGGGCTATTTTTCTGGGAATCGCGGACATGCAGCCGTGTCACAGCTTGCGCGTTACCTATCGGCTACCCATCGCCTCGGAGCTGCCGCAAATTCGCTCGGTTTACCTGACGTTGCACGAATTGAACGCGCTGAACCTGGATGAAGCCGGGTTTGGCCCGGTTGAGGTGGATTTAACCCCGCCGGCGCCAATTGCCGGCCAAAAACGCGTTGCATCGCACGAGGAAGGCGAGCGGCTTTACGTGGCGGCGGGATGCGCGGCCTGTCACACGATCGACGGCACCCAGGCGGAGAAGCCGGGCCCAACGTGGCTGGGACTCTACGGCTCAAAGCGCGAATTCGCCGACGGCGGCTACGTGAAAAAGGCGGACGATGTTTACCTGCGCGAGTCGATCCTGGATCCCAACCGGCGCGTGAGCAAGGGCTACGTGAGCGACGACGTGAAGATGCCGGCTTACCTGGGGATTTTGCGCGATTATCAGGTGGATTCGCTGATTCTGTACATCAAGTCGCTGAAGAAGTAGAAGCGGATTTTGAGCCTGCCAGCGAGCGAAAAACGCGATTCAACGCCCCCGCTCATTCCAAGCGCCGCAGAAGCATCTCCACCCGCCGATTCACCTCCGCGTCGTTGGTGAAATTCCCTGCCTCAACGAGCTGCGGCTTGGCCAGGTAGCCGAATTCGGCCAACTCCTCGCTGGCGCGCTCGCGAGTCTGCCAGTCGTCGTTGCCGAGATCGCGGATCCATTTGGCGATGGCGGCGCGGGTGGCGTCGGAAATGCGCGGGGTTGGGACGACGGCCTGGACGACGTCGGAAACCGGGATTTGCCACTCAGCGCTGTGGAGACGCACGTTCAGCAGGCGCTCGCGCAGGTTGCCGCTAATGACGCCCCCGCCCCAAAGCTCCGCGCGAAACGGCGGGGCGATTTCGGGCTCAATTCGGTCCGATTCGTCGCCCAGCTGGTTGATGAGGTGGCGGATGGTTTCGGGCGGCGTCTGGACGGATTCGCCTTCGGTCAGGATGGTGAGCTGCGGGGCCAAAATCGGCCCGACGATGCGTTGGCGGCCGCGCAAATCCAGGTAGGGCTGAGTCAATCGCGGCGTTTCCCAGGCCGAAACGCGGGTTTGCGCGGGATCGGCGGCCTCGCGCGAGACGATGGCCCGAATTTGGCTCGGCGGGATGCTGCGCCGGCCGAATCGCGGCGTTTCGAAGGCAAATTCCGCACCCCCGGCGAAGGCGTAGAACCGGCTGCCGTTTTTCAGCTCGACCAAGTGGCCGACGGGCTCGGACTCGCGGGTGGAGACGGCCGAAATTTCGCCGAGGCCGACTTCCACGCTACCCCACGGGCTAACCAGATTCAGCCGCGTTTCCTCCAGCGGCAGCAGCGCCAGCCGGTCGCCGCCGTGCGTTTCCAAAAACGCCACCGCGCCATCGGGAATCGCGAGTTTTTCGCGCCGAGTTTCGAAATTCTCCCCGCGCACGAGGCGGTCGAGCTTGGAGACCTCCAGGTCCATCACGTTGCCGCTGTGGAGCACGAAGCGAAAATCCTGCGCGGCGACGTTTCCGCCCAAAACCTGGCCATCGCGCTGAAAAATCTTCTCTCGGTCGCGTTTTCCGCGATTTCCGCCCACAACCGCGGAAACGTCCTCGAACGCGATCTGCGCCTTGCCGAATTCCGTCGCGATTTCCAGGTTGGCGCAGCTTGCGGCGCCGATGAGCCGGGTTTCCTCGCCCACGGCCAAAACGTCCTTGCGGCCGCGCTTCACGCCCAGGCGATCGATGCTGGTGGCCGAAAGCAAGGCCAATCCGCGCGCTTCCTCACCGAGCGAAAAATTCGCAAGCTTAGGTCGCAAGGTAGCCGGCACGGACGTCAAATGACGGTGCAGCGCTCCTGGCCGAAACACCTCAGCCAACGCCTTGCGGTCGAACCCGCCGGGAATGGGCACCTGGGCCACGGTGTGGAGCAAACAGCGCGTTTCGCCGGCCGGCACGCGAATTTGGAAGTGGCTGCTGACCATGTAGCGGCTCTGCGAGGTGATGGTGGGTTTCAGCTTGCTGCCCGCCGAGCGCAGGGTCAGGACCAGGGCGCGATTCACGTTGGAAGCGGTGGAGGTGACCAGGATGCCGGTTTGGTCGCGTTTCAGCACGGTGGCGCCGGGGTTGCCGGAGTTGGTGACGTAATTTTTGTAGTTACCGCCCAGGTTGCTGCGAATTTCCACCTGCGCGGCGACTTCAGCGGCGGTTGGGTTCTGAAAAACCTCGACGTAGCGCACCACGCCGGTTTTTTCGTCCAGCTTGACGCGGCGCGAGACGGTCAACCCGCCAAACGTCGCGCCCGTGCGCCCTGGCAGCACGAATTCGCGCCCATTTTTGGTCATAAGCGGCTGCTGGCTGTAAAAGCGCTGATTGTTGACGTAAAGCTCCATGCCGGTGTTGAGCATGGAGTTGCCGATGCGCCCCAGGGTGCCGTTTTGCTGAAAATTCCAACTGTTGCCCTGCTTGTCCGTGCGCAGGCCCAGCGCCGCGGGGATGAGTTCGCGGTCGGCGTCGGGATCTGCGGTGGGGATAAAGGTTTGGGCGTGAACGGAGGCGATAAAAACCCTGGCGGCAACAAGGCCGAGAGCGAAAAATTTGACGCTGAATCCTAAGCGCTTCAAACCCTCGATCGGCGGTTGGCTTGAACGCGTTTCATCATTTCGTCTGGCACGCCTTCCACCTGACCGGAATCCAGTTCCTCGCTTCGGCGAACTGCCTCGTCCAGGGTCAAAGAGTCTGCCAGGCAGGTCGAAAGCTCCAAGCGCTCCTCGTCGGGGAGTTGCAAGGCCAGGGTTTTCAGTTCGGCAACACTCATCGTTTGGGCCAAGCTAGCTGACCGCTTGCTTGGATTCAAGGTTCAATCTTTGGCGCCTGGTAGCCTAAAAAATGCAGGCTGGGCGCTTCCCAAGCTCTGCCGCGCGCCTGGATGCGGACGGCGGTTTCGCGCAGGCGGCCGGTCATGGTTTCGCCGTTGCGCAGCTCCATTTCGAAGAGCGGGACGCGGTCGAGCACGCCATCTTCCGTGCGGCGAATCCAGGCGATATCACCGGGCTCCACGCTGGTGACCGTGGAGCCGGAAATGAGGTGCAGGGCCGTGCCGGTTAGCTTGCCGGGTAGGCGATTTGCGCCTTCCAGCCAAATCGTGGGCCCGGTCGCGCCGGCGAGCCATTGCAGGTCGAAATCGCCGGGATCGGTTGGTTCGCTCGAATCCGGCCGGGTGGCTGATTTCGCCCAAATCGCGCGCAATTGGCCGGGATTCAGCTGAATTTGGCCCAAGCGCGGATTTTCCACGTTCACGGCCTGGCCGCTGACGAGGAAGCCGGTTAGCCGGGAGCTGTCGGCCAGTTCCAGACGCTGGCGCGGACTTGGCGTCAGCACGGGGCGCAATTGGCGGACTTCACCGAGCCTAACCGGGATGCTACCCCACGGCGTCGCGAATTTCAGCGCCGCATCCGGATTTTCGCGCAAAGCCAGGATTTCGCCGGATTTCAGCTCCGCGAAGCCCCAGATTCCGTCGGCCAGCTTCCCATCTTGCGCGTTAACCCGGAGCAGCAGCGCGTCGAGCGAATCCGCGTCCAGCGTCATTTGCCAGCCGTCCTCGCCACCCATCCGCACGCCGGGAATCGTCGCCGTGCCCACGAACAACTCGCCGTCGCGGGTAAAGGCCTCGTGAAGGCGGTTCCGGCCCCCTCCGCCGCGCAAGGCGGCCAACTCCGTCCAATCGAGCTGAATCCGGCCAAACCGCGTTTCAAAACTGGCAGGTTGGGTGGGTTGTACCGCACCGCCAAGCTGGTTTTCCGCGCTCATCCACAGCACGTCCTCACCGCTGCGTTCGGCGCCCATCCGCTCCAAAAGCCGCTGCAAGCCCACCAACGCCTCGGCGTCGAACGCAGCTTCAGCCGGGGCGCGGGGAGCGGCGATTTCAAAATTGACCACGGCGTCCTCAGCCAGGTTTTCCGGCAACAGCGGCTTAACCGGTCCCCGGCGGTAAAATGGCTCGAACAACTCCGGTGCGGCGGCGAGATCGGTCACCGTGCGTTGGCCGCTCCAGTAGAGCAGCGCCACGGTTTGCCCGGCGGGGATGGTCAGGTTAAATTGCAGCACGGCCTGGCGATTGCTGTTTGCGCCGCGGATGTTGGGACGCACCTGGCCGCTGGCGTCGCCAAACACGTAGAAAAAGTCGCTCGCTCCGTCCACGGGGTTGAATTTCAGCAGCATGCCGGCGTCGCGCTCGCCTAACCGCGTTGCGAAGACCTTGCCGGTGTTGGAGTAGATGTCCCGCCAGACGTGGCTGAAATCCGTGCGAATTTCCACCGGCAGGCGCAGCACCCCGTTTTCGCGCCGGTTGGTGATCAGTTCCAGGTGGCGCACGGCGCTGCGTTTGGTGTCGATCCACACGTCGCGGCGCACTTTTAGCTCCGGCCACTCGCGCTCGAAGGCGTAGCGCGTCTCGTTGAGCCGAAAAGCAGCGGTTGCGGCGAAATTCGCGCCGTTGACGGAGAGCTGATTGGCCGATTGAAAAACGTTGGCGCCCATCGTGTAAAACGAGCCGGCGCCGGTCAGTTGCCAGAAAAATCCCAGGTCGTCCTTGATGGGGTCGAACCGGTTGGGAATGCGCGCAATCGGCTCCCAAGCCTCATCCTGCTGCGCGGACGATGTGGCTGCGAGCATGAGGCCGGCGATGAGGGCAAGGCGAAGCATGAACGGCACGAATCGCACAAAACCGCCCGCAAACGTAGCGGAATTTTCCGCGAAAACCGCATTTTGCCGGAACCCGGCCACCGGGCTTGCATCCAGCCGCGCTCCACTTCACCGTGGCGAATGGCCAAACGCGCTCGCTGCTTTTTCGCGATTCGTCCCGATGACGGCGGGTTGGATTTTTTGACCGACCGCATCCAGCTTTTTCGAGCCCGGGGCTGGGAGCGATTTGGCCGCTTCATCCCGGCCGAAGACATCCACCTGACTCTGCGCTTTCTTGGCGAGGTGGAGCCGGGCGCGTTGGAGGATCTAACGGCCGGCGCAAGAGAGATTGCCGGCCACGCCTCGCCCGCCAGGTACGAAATCGGGCGCTGCGTTCTGTTCCCCCGGGTTTCCCGAGCCCGTATCATCGCGGCGCGCATCACGCCATCGGATGAACTCAAGCAACTCCAGGCAAAACTCGAACAACTGGCCGTGGATTGCGGACTGGAGCAGGAAACGCGGGTTTTTCGCCCTCACATCACCATCGCGCGGCTCAAAAAAGGGCTGAAACGGCCAAATTTGCCTTCGCGGCCGGGAACGATCGGCCAACGGGTGGAAAGCTTCCGCCTGCTGGAGTCGCGGTTTGGCGAAGCGGAGACGGTGGCCTACCGGGAGGGTGAATTATTTTCCTTGGGCGAGGCGAGTCACCCTTGAGGTTTGAAAACAGAATTTTCGTTGCGCAGGACTGCCAGCGGTTCCAAACGTGCCACCATGAAAATCCGTCTGTTTGCCCTCCTGTTCGCCCTGCCAGGCCTCGCATTTTCCGCCGATCCCACCAAAAAGGCCTTCGATGATCCCGCCAACGTGGACGAAGACTACGCGTTCCAGGGAGAATACACCGGCATGCTCGGCGACGAAAAATTCGGCGTGCAAATCATCGCCATGGGCGCCGGAAAGTTTCGCGCCGTGGGGTGCCCGGGCGGATTGCCGGGCGATGGCTGGATTGGCGAAAAGCCGCGCTCGACCTACGACGGCGCGCGGGAGGAGGACAAGGTCACCTTCACCCACGAGGAGTGGAGCGGCGTGCTGCAGGGCGGAAAAATCACCGTCACCAACGCTGAAGGCCAGGTTGCCGGCACGCTGGAGCGCGTTGAGCGAAAAAGTTCCACGTTAGGCGCAAAACCGCCGGAAGGCGCGGCCGTCCTCTTCGACGGAACCAGCGTCGAGGGCTGGAAACCGGGCCAAATGACCGAGGACGGCTTGTTGATGCAGGGGGCCAAAAGTGTGGCGACGTTTGGCGATTTTTCGCTCCACATCGAGTTTCGCCTGCCTTACCAACCCACGGCGCGCGGTCAGGGCCGGGGAAATAGCGGGCTCTACCTGCAAGGCCGCTACGAGGTGCAGATGCTCGATAGTTTTGGCCTGAGCGGCAAGGACAACGAGTGCGGCGGCGTCTACAAAATCGCCGAACCGGCGGTCAACATGTGCTACCCGCCGCTGCAATGGCAAACCTACGACGTGGACTTCACCGCGGCCAAATTCAACGACGCCGGCGAGAAAACCGCCAACGCCCGCACCACCATTCGCCACAACGGCGTGGTCATTCACGACAACCTGGAATTGCCCAACCGCACCGGCGGCGCGCAACTGCCCAACGAGCAAGGCCCGGGGCCGGTTTTTCTGCAAAACCACGGCAACCCGGTGCGTTACCGCAACATTTGGGTTGCGCCGAAGTAGCTTAGCTTTTTGACAAGGCGCGTGTTGGAAGAGATCGTTGCGAAATGCGAGTTTTCGGCAACATCCTCTGGTTCGTCCTCGGTGGCCTTTTGGCGGCGCTGCTCTACGTCGCGGGCGGTCTGTTGATGTGCATCACCATCGTGGGGATTCCCTTCGGCGTGCAGGCCTTCAAGTTGGCGCGGCTTTCGTTGCTTCCCTTCGGCACGCAGATTTTTTACGGCGACAAGGCCACCGGCTGCGTGGCGGTGGGATTCAACATTCTCTGGATCGTCATCATCGGCATTTGGATTGCGCTGATTCACCTGGTGTTCGCCGGCATCTGCGCCATAACCATCGTCCTCATCCCATTCGCCCAGCAACACGTCAAGCTCATGGCCCTGGCCTTCGCGCCTTTCGGCGTGGAACTGAAGGACTACGACGAGAGCCCGAATCCGTTTGCGCTGGGTTAGGGTGTGTTTGGAATATCGGGCGTGGTGCTTTGGACACTAACAGTAACAGAACAATCGCGAAAACGCGCCGTCCGTTCAGGATTGTGCCGTTCCGACCATGAAAATCGCCAACCTCAGCGCCATCCAGATTTTCGATTCGCGCGGCAATCCTACGCTTGAGGCGCAAGTTAGGCTGGAAAACGGCGTCGCCGGCCGCGGCCTGGTTCCGTCCGGCGCTTCGACCGGCCAATTTGAGGCGCACGAGCTTCGCGACGGCGATCCAGCGCGTTTTCGCGGAAAATCCGTCTTCCGCGCGGTAGAAAACGTGCGGGGCGAAATTGCGGCCGCCATTTGCGGGATGGACGCGTTCGACCAGGCTGCTATCGACGGCGCCCTCATCGATTTAGACGGCACGCCGAACAAATCGCGGCTGGGCGCCAACGCCATCCTGGGCGTCTCCCTCGCCGTGGCCCGCGCCGCGGCTAACGTGCAAGCTGTGCCGCTGTTCGAATCCCTTGGCGGCGGCAACCTGATTCCTCTGCCGGAAATTCAGCTCCTCGGCGGCGGCGCCCACGCGGACTGGAAAATCGACGTCCAAGATTTCATGATCGTCGCCACCGGCGCGAAAACGATCGGCCAGGCGCTGGAAATGACCCACAACGTCTACCACGCCGCCGCCGACCTCTTGCGCGAACGCGGACAACTCGCCGGTTTGGCGGACGAAGGCGGATTTTGGCCGATTTTCGCCAAAAACGACGACGCGTTCGAAATTTGCCTCCGCGCCATCGAAAATGCCGGCTACGCGGCGGGGGAGGAAATCGCGCTTTCGCTCGATATCGCCGCCAGCGACCTCTTCGACGGCGAGCGCTACCATTTCCGCTCGGAAGGCAAATCCTTCGCCCCGGCCGCCTTCCAGGATCTGCTCGCCGGCTGGTGCGAAACCTACCCGATCGTCGCGCTGGAGGACCCGTTTGCCGACACCGACCGCGAATCCTGGCAAGCGCTCAACCGCGCCATCGGCAGCCGCATTCAACTCATCGGCGACGACCTGTTCACCACGAACCCGGCCCGAATTCGCGCGGGAATCGGCGAATCGCTAGCCAACGCCGTGCTCATCAAGCCAAACCAGATCGGCACAGTCACCGAGACGCTCGAAGCCATTCGTCTGACCCGCGAAAACGGCTGGGGCACGGTGGTTTCCGCGCGATCCGGCGAGACGGAGGACGATTTCATTGCGCACTTGGCCGTGGGGACGAATGCCGGGCACCTGAAGGTCGGCTCCTTCGCCCGCAGCGAGCGCATGGCCAAGTGGAACGAGTTGCTGCGCATTGCGGACCGGTTGGGCGACGACGCCAGGTTTGCCGCGTCTAGCCGGTAACGCCCCGCATCACGGTCAAAAGGACCATTGATTTCAAATTCGAAGTCCCTTGCGTCCCTTCGGTCCTTTCAGTCCCATCCGAATCCGCGGAAAGTTGAATCAGCCTCCCAACCCGGCTAATTTTGCCGCGCATGCTCCCCTGGCTCGACAACGGCAACGTGCCCCTCTACCTCGCCCCCATGGCCGGCGTTACCGACCTAGTGTTCCGCCGCATTTGCAAGGAACTCGGCGCCGACGTCATGGTCACCGAATTCGTCTCCGCCGAGGGCATCATGCGCCGCGACGACCGCACCCGCAAATACACCGAATTCGAGGAAAATCAGCGCCCCGTCGGCGTTCAGCTCTTTGGCGCGGACGGCGAACGAATGGGCGAAGCCGCGCGCAAGATCATCGACTGGAAACGGCCGGATTTCATCGACATCAACTTCGGTTGCCCGGTCAACAAGGTCGTCGCCAAAAACGGCGGTTCGTCACTTTTGCGCGATTGCCCGGTTTTGGCCAGCGTTGCCGGCGGTGTCGTCCGCGCCGTGGGAGATTTGGCGCCCGTCACCGCCAAAATTCGCACCGGCTGGGATTTGGAATCGATCAACGCACCCGAAGTTTGCCAAATCCTTGCCGATTGCGGCATCCGGGCCGTCTCTATCCACGGCCGAACCCGCTCCATGGGCTACACAGGCCAGGCGGACTGGGACATCATCGCTGAATGCGCCGAAACCTCGCCCATCCCCGTCATCGGTAACGGCGACATCTCCAGCGGCCCGGATGTGGAGCGGCGCCTGCGCCAAACCCGGGTTCGCGGGCTAATGATCGGCCGCGCCGCCATGAGCTACCCCTGGGTCTTCCGCGAAGCCAAGCATTACCTGAAAACCGGCCAACATTTGCCCAAAGTTTCCCGCGAAGAGCGCTGGGAACTCATCGTTCGCCACTGCCGCATGGCCATCGGTTACGGCCGCTACGGCAATGAATCGCAGACCATGCGGGCGATGCGTGGTCGGCTCATGGCCTACTCCAAAGGGCTGCGCGGCGGCAAATTTCTCCGGCAGCGCTTCTGCACCGTGGAATCGCTCGTGGAGTTGGAGGACATCGCCGCGGAATACCTTGCTTCGCGGTAGTCTGCGCCAACGGCGAGCCCGAGATTTCGATTTCTGCCAGTTCCCTCGGCTTGGAGGACGAAATTTTTGGGGTGGCCTACTTTTTCGCCCGTTCCTTCAGCCACTGGCGCAAATCCGCAACCGACGAAAAATCCAGCAAGGCGAGGTGAAGCTCCGAAAGCGCGTCCAAATCCAGCTTTCTGATGTCGCCCTGCACCTTCTTGCTCAGCTTGCCAAATTTGTGGTTGGCGACCTCCAGGCAATTCTTCAGAGCGTTCTTCTCCGCCCCCAAATACTCCATGGCTTCTTGGTAGGGGTTCGTGTCGGGAAGGTCGGCGGTGAGTTCCATGGTTTGCTTCTTTTTGTTGGATTCTATCACCTTCTCGCGCACCTGCAAATCCAACGGCTCGGGCAGCTTCATCAATCCTGACACCAATCTCAGCAACTTGTAGGATTGATCCCGGTTCAATCCCAATTCCGCCATGCGCTCGAACAATTTCACCTTTTCTTCGGCCCGAAGGTCGAAATTTTTCTGCGTTTCCAGCGTTTTGAGATGCGCGAAGATGAAAATGGCGGCCGGGTTCGTGCTGGTTTGGAAAAAATCGTCGCCGCAGCGATCCAGGATGTTTTTGACCCACTCAGCGTGGTAAGAAAAATCCATGCCGGCGCCGACCGCCTTCACGGCATATTTTTGCAGCGTCCTCGGTTGTCCGGGGATCGGAGGGCTTACCTCACGGGGTAGGCCGGTGTGGGAGAAAAGCAGGAGGGGTACGATTGGTTGTCGGCGTTTGCGGTAAAGCGGCATCCAGTAATCCAGCATTCGTTCGCTGCGGGCGACGAATCCCATCGGCCGGTTGTGGATTTCCGAGTGGCAGAGGACAGTTTTGGGATCGCCCGCGAGAGTGCGCAACTCCAGCAGCGTATCCACGATGCCGCCGCGTTTGGTCGCGAATTCCAGGGCGTCGAGTTCGCGTTGCAGGTTGATCGGCGGAACCGACCAGTCGAATTCGGTGGCGACTTCTGGGAATGTCAGGGTGATGGATTCTTGCGGGAAGTATTCGTTGAGGCCCTTCCACGGTTGATCGAAATCGTCCTGCCATTTGGTTGATTTTTGTGCCGGCATAAGGGGGAACTCGGCTTTGGACGCGTGGCGGTCAAGCTGATTGGGAAATCGTTCGCAGCTATGAGCGAGCACGATTTGGTGATATAGGTCCCAACCACCTGTCGAACCCCGAAATCTATGCCCAAATCACCCCAAAAAATCGCCATCCTGGGCGCCGGCGTCTCCGGTCTGGCCGCGGCGCGATTGGCCGGGCAAGACGGCGCGGAGACCATCGTTCTGGACGGTGGAAACGCGGAAAAACTGGCGCCGGCGGCCGAAAAACTGCAAAAACTCGGTGTTCGCCACGTTTTCGGCCCCAGCGCTGAATCTTGCCCGGAATTCGCGAAAAACGTAGATTTGGCGGTGCAAAGCCCCGGAATCGACCTGCGCTCGCCCATCGTGCGCCAGTTTACCGACTGCGGCGTCCCCGTCATCGGCGAAATCGAGTTTGCTTACCGCCATTTGCAGCTCAGCGGTTTCGTCATCGCCATCACCGGCACCAACGGCAAAACGACGACCACCGAGATGATCGACGAGGTTTACGATCACACGCCGCATCACCGTTGTGTCGCCGCTGGAAACTACGGCGTGCCGTTTTGCGAGGCGGTCCTGCACGGCACGGCCTACGACATCTACTCGCTGGAGGTCAGCAGCTTCCAGCTTGAGGCGATCGAGACGTTTCGTCCGGCGGTCAGCGTTTGGCTCAATTTCGCGCCCGACCACCTGGACCGCTACGACTCGCTGGACGACTATTTTGCTGCCAAACGCCGAATTTTCGCCTTCCAGACCGAGCACGACGTGGCGATCATCAAGTACGAGGACCGGGAAAAAATCGGCGAAATCGCCCCGCGCGTCCTCACCTTCAGCGCCTACGATTCCAGCGCGGATTTCACGCTGGAGGGCGGTTGGATTTGCCACGAAGGCCAGCGTTTGCTCGATTTCAGCGCGACGAAGCTGCGTGGCACCCACAATGCCGAAAACGCCATGGCCACGATAGCTGCGACGCTGAATTTGGGCGAGGTGGAGCCGGAACACATCACCGCGGCGTTAACCAAGTACCAGCCGCCGGCGCATCGTTGCGAATTGGTCGGCGAAATCGCGGGTCACGAGTTCATCAACGACTCCAAGGCGACGAACCTGCACGCGCTGGAAAGCAGCCTGCGCGGTCAGACCGAGCCCATCGTGCTCATCGCCGGCGGCAAGGAAAAAGGGCTGGATTTTGGGGAAATTACCCCGCTGGTGGCCGAAAAAGTCGACAACGCGGTCCTCATCGGCGAAATTGCCGGGCGCGTCGCTGAAGTTTGGAGCGAAAAAGTGCCCTGCGCCATCGCCGAAAGCCTCCCGGCGGCCGTTGAAGAATCCCTCAAACTCGCCCGTCCAAGTCAGAGCATCCTGTTTTCCCCCGGGACCTCGTCGTTCGACATGTTCGCGAGCTACGCGCAACGCGGAGAGGTCTTCAGGCAGGCAGTGTGCGAGCTACAAAAATCATAACACCACACACCCGAAAAAGCAGTCATGAACGGAAATCAGCGACGCAGCCAGCCTGCCGGCGGAATGCAGTTTTCCGCCGTTTTGGATGAAGACTACGCAGCCGGAAACCCACGCCGCCGCGGAGGCGGTCTCGGTCGAGTCATCGGCATCGTGCTGTTGATGCACATCGTCGCGGTGGGGGGCATTTTGGCCTTCAAGTGGATCGAACGCGGCGACGGCTCGGAGCCCGCTTCGTTCGTGAAATGGACGCCTACGTCGGTTACTGGCGAAAAACCTGCGGCCACGACATCAGCCTCCTCCGCCGCAACAACGCGCCGCGATACCCCCGGCCTGGCCGAACGCCGCAACGACGGCAAGCCGGTGATCTTCGATCATCCCACGATGAGCGGCTACAAGCGCTACCGCGTGGGATCCAGCGAATCGCTCGCCCAAATCTCCCGCGCGTTTAACGCCAGCGTTAGCGAGGTGGAGCAACTGAACGGCCTTCCCGGCGGTGCGCATCTATACGCCGGCCAATGGCTAACCGTTCCCGATAACCGCGCCGACAAATCGAGGGATCCCGAGGCGATCGCCGAAATTCCCGTGGAAGTCACCGATCGCCCGAAACCGGCCCCAGTTCCCAAACCGGCCCCGGCGCCCGAACCAGCGCCGGAGCGGCCAAAAGTTCTCGTTTCCGAGCCCGCGCCCGCACCGGTCCCGCCAAAGCCGGTGGAAGTCGCCAAAGTGCTCAAACCCCTTCCTCCCAAGCCAAAACCGACCGCTCGGCGCACCTACAAAGTGATCAGCGGCGACACCCCGTATCGCATCGCGCTCAAACACGGCGTTTCGTGGCAAAAACTGCTCGAAGTCAACGGATTGGACGACCCGCGCGACCTCCAGGCCGGGCAAACCATCATTATCCCGCCGTCGCCGGTTGGGGGATCGTAACGGGGCGGAAGTGTGGAGTTTCTCACCAAGGCGTGACCGGCAGCGTCGAGGCCATGTAGGCGGCCAGGGCTCCTAAGGCGACGGCCACAATCCAGCCGATGTGCCCCTGGAGGACGCCTCGCTTCGCTAGGGCCACCATCGCGCCTAACGCCAGCCAAACCACGAGTTTGGTGATGATGGCCGCGTTGAACGGGAGGCCTGCCTTGGCAATCATGCCAAATCCGCTGATGACGATCAAAACCAGGCCGAGGCCGTGGAAAATGAGCGCCGGTTTCCTCTCCGCACCGTCTTTACCGGTCAAAAACAGGGCGCCGAGGCCGGTGAACAGGCTCATGACGCCTACCATGTGCAGGATCTTGTAGATTTGCGGGTCCATGGGCGCGGATCTTGGATGCGAACCGCGTTAGAGTCAACTGCTGCCCAGTTTCTTGGCTTGCTCCCGGCTTTCTTCGCTGAGTTTGATTAGCGGCACGCGCAGGCTTTTGCCGTTTTCCAGCACCAAATCCACGGTAGAGCCGGAAAGTCCCTTGAACCTGGCCTTCACCTTGGTTCCCGCGCTACTGGTCCAATCCATGAGCGGACGCTCGGCCAGCGGGATGGAGGAAATGGGCTTGGGCGGAAAAATGTGGGCCCCTTCCTGGATCCACTTGCGCACCAGCTCGATCTCCTCCGCGGTCATGCGCTCGCCCTTGCCGCGGGGCGGCATGGCGTCGTCGCTGTTGGGATCGGACACGTGATCCAGCAGCAGGCTGTTTTCCGGGTCGCCCGGCCGCATGGTGGTGTATTTGCCCACGTAGGTTTCCTCCATGTCCGGCAGGTTGTTCAGCGCCAAACCGCCTTTGGCGTCCTTGCCGTTTTCATCGGTGTGGCATTTGAAGCATTTAGCCTGAAAAATGGGCATGACGTGCGTCTTGTAGTCCAGGGCGGAGGCGGAACCGACGCAAAAACCGAGAATCGTGGTGAAAAGAAGGAACGGGCGCATAAGGCATCCACCATTTCGCAGAATTGGCCAAAAGTAAAAGGCTGGGACGGCAAAAATGGGAAAAAATCACCGAAATCTACCCAGTCAAAATAGCCGGAAATCTCGCAACGGGTCCGTTTTCCACCCAACGCGATCAATCTCGGCGGCAGGCTGCGCAGGCCGGGCACTTTGGCGATGAAGCCGCACGATCGCCGGAAGCTGAAAGGCGATGGTCTCGTCGGCGGCAACCTGATTGAGCACGCGCCGGCCCGCGATGCGCTGAACCCCTTGCATCAGCTTCGTGGCCGGCTCGCGGCGCTCCTGGATCTTTTGCAGGTGGCCGGACGTGATTTCCGCGCCGGACTTCAGCACGGGCACGAGCACGTTGGCCGTCTCCACCGCGTCCCAAATGGCGTAGTTGATGCCTACCCCGCCGACGGGAGTCATCACGTGCGCCGCGTCGCCGATGAGGAGAAGCCCGGGTTGGCTCCAGGTCTTCAGGCGGCTGCCTTGCACGTGGAGAAATTGCAGCTTTTTCCAGTCATCCAGCACGGTTGCCGCGCGATCGCCCAAAGCCGGCGAAGCTTCGCGGAGACGCTGGTGAAACGCGGGCAAGCCTTCGCCCCGAATTTTGCGGAAATCGCCTGGGTTGATGATCGCCGCGATTTGATAGTGCTCGGGACGCCCCAGCAGGACGAACGGCAGGCGGCCACCGGTCAGGAATCCGGAGCCAATCGCGTCGTCGTCCTCCTCCAGACGCGGCAGGCGAAACCAAAGCACTTCCAGGGGATCGGTAACGGCAACCGGCTCCAAACCGGCCTCGCGACGCAGCCTGGAACCCGGCCGTCGCAGGCGACCACGAGTTGGGCGCGAACGTCGTGTGATTCTCCGTTTTGGCGATAGTGCAAGCCAGTGACCGCGCCCGTTTCGGGATCGCGAAGCAACTCCCGCGCGTTGGCCCCCATTTTCAGTTGAAAACCGGGAAATGCGCTCGCTTCCTTGGCCAGAAAATCCAGAAACGTGGCTTGAGCCACCATCGTCACCCAGGGAAATTTCGTGTTCAGTCCGGAAAAATCCACCAACGGCGTGTCGCCAACGCGCAGGGAGCGGATTTTGTGATGCGGCAGCTCCAAAATCGCCTCAGCCAGCCCTAACACGTCGAAAATCTCCAGCACACCGGCGTGGAGGGTATCGCCGCGAAAATCGCGATCGAAATCGTCCTGGCTTTCGAGGACGAGCGTGCGAATTCCGCAGCGAGCCAGGAGATAACCGAGGGTGATCCCGGCCGGCCCGCCGCCGGCGATAACGATCGGGGGCATGGCGGAACTTGGCATGCGAACAATTGGCGGCAATCGAAATCACTTTGTGAGCTTTGTGAGCTTTGTGAGCTTTGTGAGCAAGTTGAGGCGTCAGGAAGTGTCGGGAACGCTGAAGCGCTACGCGATTACATCATGGACCACATTGCCATAAACATCGGTCAACCGATAGGGCCGTTCATGGAAATGAAGTTGGCGGCAACTCCAGACCGATTCAGCTCGCAAATAAAAAATTTTGCTCAAGCCGTGTGATCACAGGCACGGTTAGCAAATGCTTTAGCTCCTTGATCGAAGTATTCTGATTGCATGCTTCTTGGCTAAACCTCTTGGTGAGTGGGACTAAATCCTTTTTTTGAAGTCCTTTTGTCAACGTAGAAACCCTCTGTCGCACCTCGTCGTAATCGGGATTTGACCACTCAGTGACTTCTTCATACAGCTCATACAAGCCCTTCAGAGCCGATTCAGCTTGATCGGACAGCTCCAGATTGGCAATTGGGGCTGCCGGTGTTTTCCAGCGATTGATTTTTTGTAAGGCGTCCAATAAATCAAGGTTATCAACCTTTCCTAACAATTCAACCAATCTTTTCGCCAATTTTTGATCTTCGCCCTTCAGGCTTTTTGCAATCGGGGTTTTGCGAAGTTCTTTCCAAGCAGCGCTGCGAATTGGGCGACGGTCATAGGTATTCGATTTCGGCAGCCAATGTTTGATAGGCTGCGGGAACTCTTGATCCGACTCCCGTTCGAGTTTTGGCGTCAATTGCAAATTTTATCTGGGAACGGCCTTTGTTGTTTTGAGGCGCTTTTTGAAATTCCGCCCACTTTTCGATAGTGGCTTCAGATTTCCACAGATCCAAATCGATGCGTGTGAATCCATTGATAAATTTCTCCAGCTCTTTGATCGCATCGTTGCGTTTCCCTACGTTGTTGCTTACGAGCCGAAATTTGGGTCTTTCATTTTCACTGATTTCCGCCCAGAGAATCCTGTTGAACGCGCCCGCGAAACGATTCATAAACAGAGTGATTCCGTTGCGTGATATTGGGTCATTTAGCACAGGCATCAGAACCATATCAGAAGCTGCAAAGGCGCCCGAAAAACCAGGTGTTAGCCGAGGTGGGCAATCGACCAATATGAAATCGAACCGAGGCTTCGCATCGTCTCCAGGATCTTTTAATGCCGCGAGAATGCATAACATCTCAGCGACGACAAAGCGGGCGTCGAATACCTCATCCAGCTTGTCTTTCGCTTCTTTGGCGTTTGCTACCGGCTGTTTGGCGGCCCAAAAGTTACTCATAATTGCCAGTTCTTCCGCCGCTTGAAGTGCGCTATTTGTGGGTAAAATTGTAAGCTCACCAGCGGTAGTTCGTGCAATTGGTTCCACTTCGCCAGGTGAGTCCCTCCATGTTTCTCCCATGGGATTTTCGGCATAAATCTCTAACATCTTCGCGACATGCTGAGGCTCCTTACTGATTATTGTAGCGCGGTCCGTGGTCAACGAAAGTTGAGTGAGAGATTCCTGCCAATCCAAATCAACCAGCAAAACCCGATTTTCTTGGTCCGACAGCGTTGCGCCCAGATTTGCCGTTAGAGTACTTTTGCCGACGCCGCCTTTGAGATTCGCAATCGAAACGATTTTTGCCTTGGCCTTTTTCTTGAGATTGAAGAATTCGGTAGTTCCGCGCTCCATGAACCAAGGGTTCATTTCCTTCAGGCTCGGTGGCTCGTCGTTAGGTGTTTTCGCAAAAACGACTTTTGTCAGCCACTCAACAAATGAATCAGCCTGAATGTTGATAGGTATGTCGATCAATCCCATTCCCAAAGCTCAACACTGCTTCCTGTTCCTTTGCAAATGCGAATTCCGCAGCGAGCCAGGAGATAACCGAGGGTGATTCCGGCCGGCCCGCCGCCAGCGATAACGATCGGGGGCATGGTGGAACTTGGCATGCGAAAAATGGGCGCATTCGGCACGTTGGGCCATCTTTCCCGGGTTGCAAATCCAGCTAGCGCTTCAAGTCTCCTTCCGTTGCGCCAGTTTTTCGACAAACGCAGCGTGTTGCGGACTCGCCAGCCCTTGGTTCAGCACCTCTAGAACCTTCGCGCTGTCTTGCCGAAGCATCGCCTCACCATCCAGCCAAAGCCCGGGAAACACCTCGCTGCGCAAAATTCCGTCCTCACCGGCTTCCAACGGCTGAAATTCACCGCCCTCCAATTTCCACCAATCGAGCTGAGCGGAAAGCGTCCGCCAAAGGACGTATTCGCGCATCCCGGCATCGCGGAAGGCCGTTTTCTTCTGGTTGGCATCCAGGCTGGCGGAACTGGCCGCTACCTCGAATCCCAGCTCTGGAGGACCGTGCAAAATTCGATCCTCTACCATGGTTTGCCCGCCAAATTCAGGCAAAATCCGCAACAAGCCGTCAGGCTGTGGAACGTCGCTCGAGCCCAGTTTGATGGTGGAGTTGGTGGCGGGACGCGTTCCCGGGGTGCTGGCGGAGTAGACGCCAAGCCAGGTTTGCGCCAAGTTGTCCTGTTGACCATGATTTTCGGTCGATGTTGGGGGTAGCATGACGACCATTCCGTTGATTAGTTCGGCTTTCTGCCCTTCCGGTGTCGCTTCATAGCGGCTCAAGAACTCCACCGCGTCCAGCCGGTCTCCATCCTTTAGTGGCGGGACGAAATTTAACCGTTCCCCATCCGGCAGTTTTGGTGATTGCTCCTGTGTTGTTTGATGTTCGAGCGAAACCATATCGGCAGAGCCTACCCGAGATGCAACCGACATCAAGCAAGGAAACGCCCTGCCAAACCGTGGTTCCGGTTGCCGGTTCGCCCCATGAAACTCCCGCTCATTCTCCTCATCCTGCTCCAGCTTCCATCCGCCGCGTTGGCGCAGTTTTACGATCGCTGCGTCCGGATTCCCGATGACGCGCCGCAAGAAATCGCCGATGCCGCGGAGGAATTGGCCAAGTGGCTGACGCTTGGCGCAGGATCGGAATTTACCGTCGGCAAAGGCGGAATTTCGCTGCGTCTGGCCGAGAGCGACGATGCGGAATTGGCGGATCGCGGGTTGGAGGCGTTTCGCATCCGCGGGACGAACGAGCGGCTTAGTATCGTGGGCAACTCGCCGAAAGCCGTCCGCCACGGCGTCTACGTTTACCTGGATAAACTGGGTTTCCGCTGGCTGTTGCCGAGCGAATCCTGGACCATCGCCCCTAACCTGGCCACCATCCAGATCAACGTGGACGAGGTGCACGAACCCGCGTTTCGGCTGCGCAATTTTTTCGGCACGGGCGGATTCGGAGGCCGGTTGCCGGTCGATCCCGAGATGCGTCTCCAAGCCCGCTGGGAGCGCTGGAAGGAGCAAAACCGCTTTGGCGGCGACGTCCAACTGGCCGGTCACGCGGGCGAGGCGTTCAATCACGCGCATCGCGAAATTTTGGAGGCGAATCCCGAGTTTTTCGCGGAAATCGACGGCAAACGGCAACCCTGGGGCGTAACCACCAAGCTGTGCACCGCAAACCCGAAGGTGCGCGAACTCTGGGTCGCCGACCGCCTCAAAAAACTGGAAGCCGACATGGCGCGCTTTCCCAACGACCCGCGCTCAGCCAGTGTTTCGGTCGAACCCGCCGACGGCGCGGATCACTGCGAATGCGCCAAGTGCCGCAAGATTGGCACGGTCAGCGACCGCGCGTTTGATTTGGCCAACCACACCGCGCGAGCCGTGGCCGCGAAGCATCCCGGCAAGCTGGTGAACCTCTATGCGTATAACGTGCATGCTGCGCCGCCGAACTTCAGCGTGGAGCCGAATGTGGTGGTGTTAGTGGCGCCTTACGCCTTTCAGCGCACTGGCTTGCCGGGTGATGAGTTGGTCAAGGCCTGGGCGCCGCGAGCCAATCACCTGGGCGTCTACGATTACTGGGCGATCCCGGATTGGGCCAACTGCGAGCCGGTTTTGGCTTACGAACGTGGGACGGCGAAAAAGATCCGATTTTGGCACGGTCAGGGTGTTCGTGCGTTTTTGGGCGAAAGCAGCTTCAGCGCCGGAAACGTGGGCCTAACCTGGTATCTCGCCAGCCGCCTGCTGTGGAATCCCCAGGCCGACGAGCGCGCCATCGTCAACGAATTTTTCGACCTCGCCTACGGTCCCGCGCAGGCGCCGATGCGCCGGATGCACGAGCGTTGGGCCGCCGGGTATTTGCTCAGCGAGCACGAATTGGCGCTGGCTTTCCGCGATTTGGCTGAGGCGCGTCGGTTAGCGCCGAATTCCGCGATTCGGGCCCGGATTGACGATTTTGTGCTCTACGCGGAGTATCTGCGTCTCTGGCGAGCTTACTGGGAAACCGAGCCAAAGTCGCCAACCCGGCTGGATCGCGCGGATGAGCTGATTCGTTACCTTTGGCGCATTTATCCAAGCGCGATGGTGCACAGCTTTCGCATGTATCAGCTCATCGCTCTGCGTCACGAACGTGGAAACCCGCGATTGCTCGAAAAATGGCCGCAAAAGGACGCTTCCGCCGCCGCGTGGCAGAATTTGGCCGAGCCGGACGAAGTGGAAGTCGCCGCTATGCTGGAAAACGGCCTTCGCGACTTCACGCCGCTGGAATTCGAGCCGCGCGAGTTTGGCGAAAAATTGCAGCCGCTGCATCGGCCCGAAAAAATAAGCGATGAGCTGGTGCAAACCCCGGAATTTGCCGGAACGCACGAATTTGAGTTCTGGGCGCCGCCGGAGGTGGATCGCATCGTCCTGCCGATGCGCTGCGGCAAGCGCGAAGATTATCCGGGCAACTTGGTGCTCGTGTTAGGGCCCGACGGAGAGGAAATCCATCGTCACACCGCGCCCTCCGACGGCGCCTGGCATGACCTAACCATTCCCATCAGCCAAAGCGGCAATCATCGCATGATCATCCACGACCAAAAAATCTTCTTCCGGCTCAAAGCGCCGCGAAACCTGCCCTTCGTCGTCAAGGGCTGGAAAGCGTCCCCGGCGCTACCCGCCAAGGTGTACTTCCAGGTTCCGCCCGGAATCTCGAACCTCGCCATCGCACAAGAAAGCGTCGTCCCGCTCAAAATTCACGACGCCACCGGCAACGAAGTCGCGCAATCGCCAAAAAAGCTGTTTTTGGTCGAAATTCCGGCATCTGCCGGGGGAGAAATCTGGTCGCTGTCGAACTTCAAGACCTACCGTCCGTTGCGCCTGCTCAACGCCGCCAACGTGTTCTCCTTCGCGAAAGAAGGGATGATGGTTCCGGTGGAATGAACGGCGCCGCTTATTGCCGCCGAAGCTGGGGAAAGAGCACCACGTCGCGAATCGACTCCGCGCCGGTCAGCATCATGATTAGCCGGTCGATGCCGACGCCGATTCCTCCCGCCGGCGGCATACCGTGCTCCAGCGCCTCCAGAAAGTCTTCGTCGATCTTCTGGATCTCCTCGCCGGCCTGCTCCTCCAGACGCGCGCGCTGCACCACGGGATCGTTCAGCTCCGAGTATCCCGGCGAAATCTCCACGCCGTTGATGATCAGCTCGTAAACATCCACCACGCTGTCGTCATCCGCGTTTTGCTTGGCCAGCGGCACCAGCTCCTTGGGCACGTGGGTCACGAAACACGGATCGAGCGTTTTTTCCTCGATCAGCTTCTCGAACACCTGCTGCGTCACCTCGTAATCCTCCATGTCCGGGCTAATTTGCACGCCCAACTCCTCGCAGCGCGAACGCCGCTCCTTTGGCGAATAATCGAACCATTTTGCGTCGATTTCGCGGATCAAATCCCGGTAATCCGCGCGTTTCCAGGGCCGGCTCAGGTCGATCGTCTTCGTCACCTCGCCGTCCGCGTTTTTGTGCTCGATCTTCAGCCCGCCGCAAAACTCCTCCGCCAGGCCGCAGACCATTTCTTCGACCAAATCGGCCATCATCTCGAAGTCCGCGTAGGCCCAATACGCCTCCAGCATGGTGAACTCCGGATTGTGCCGCGTGCTGACGCCTTCGTTGCGAAAATTTCGGTTCAACTCGAACACTTTCGGGAATCCGCCGACGAGCAGCCGCTTGAGATACAGCTCCGGTGCGATGCGCAAATACATGTCCATGCTCAGGGCGTTGTGCCGGGTTTGGAACGGCTGAGCCGCC
The DNA here is from genome assembly GCA_965224535.1 of Verrucomicrobiales bacterium. Lineage (GTDB taxonomy): Bacteria > Verrucomicrobiota > Verrucomicrobiia > Verrucomicrobiales > DEV007 > JBCDHN01. The sequence goes on along the minus strand of CBDCZR010000011.1, from coordinate 48,769 downwards.
GCGCCGCCGGGGACGTCCTGAAGCATCGGCGTCTCCACCTCCACAAATCCGCGATCGCGCAAAAACGTGCGGATGGCGAAGATCATCTCGCTGCGCAGGCGGAAGGTTTCGCGGCTGCGTTCGCTGCTGATCAAATCCAGGTAACGCTTGCGATATTGCAGCTCGCGTTCGGCGATTCCGTGCCACTTATCCGGCAGCGGCCGCAGCGATTTGCTCAGCACGGTCACGTTCTTGACCTTCACTGTCGGTTCGCCTTTTTGGGTAAGAAACGTCTCGCCCTCCACGCCGGCCCAATCGCCCAAATCCAGCAGGCCAAAGGTCTCGAACACCTCCGGCTCCACGTCGTTTTTGCCGATGTGGCACTGGATTTCGCCGTCGAAATCGGCCAGCACGAAAAAGCTGCTCTTGCCGAACCCGCGTTTCGCCGTCATGCGCCCGGCGATGGTCGCGGCCTTGCCTTCGGCGAAATTGGCGCGCAATTCGCCCGGTTGGTGAGTCGTCGGAAACTTGCCGCCGTAGGGATCGATCCCGCGTTCGCGCAATTGATCCAGTTTTTCGCGGCGCACGGCGATGAGGCGATGTTCGTCTTGAGCTTCGTCAGGCATGGGCGGCAATGAACGGTTAAAATCGGAAAATCGAAATCATTTTGTGAGCTTTGTAAGCGAGGATTGAAGCCGCGCGGCGCTGGAGGCGAGCTGAAATATTCTGGCGAAGGGCGAAGGGAAAATGCGGCTGCAGCGACAATCAACATCCCCACAAGCGCGCCAACACGCCGAAAACTGAGAATCCTCGACCGCATCACCGCGCCCCGCTGACTCCCAGTTCCAACCCGTAAAATCCCGTCCGCGCGGTGACGAACAACGTCCGGTTGCCCTCGCCGCCAAAGGTGACATTGGCCGGTTTTTCGGGACACTCGATTTCCGCGATCAACTCTCCTCCGGGCGAAATGACCTTCACCGTGCCGGAGGTGAGGTAGACGTTGCCACGCTCGTCCACGGTCATCCCGTCGCTGCTGCTGGCGAAGAATTCGCGCTTGTTGCCCAGCTTTCCTTCGCCCGCGACGTCAAAGGCGAAGATTTTCTGCTCCTCGGTGTCGGCGACGTAAAGCGTGGCGTAGTCCGGGCTGAAAATGATGCCGTTTGGCTTGGTCACTGCGTCGGTCGCCAGGCTGATTTCATCGCGCCGATTCACGTAGTAAACGCTCATTTTTTCCAACTCGCGGCCGTCGTTGGGGCCGTAGCGCGGGTCGGTGAAAAAGAAGCCGCCGATCCAGTCCAGGGCCAAGTCATTGGGGCTGTTGAGCTTCTTTCCGCCGATGGAATCGACGATGGTGGTGACTTCATGCCGAAATTCGCGCGTGACGCGCCGGGAGCCGCCTTCGCAGGCCAAAAGCCGGCCGCCCGGGGTCCACCACAAGCCATTGGCGCGGCCGGAACTTTCTCGCCAAACGTGAGTTTCGCCCGTTTTCGGGTCGTAAACGTGGGTGCGCTCGTTAGGGATGTCGTTGAAGTAAATGCGGCCGTCCGGACCGCGCGCCGGGCCTTCGGTGAATTTGAACCCTCCGGCCAATTTGCGCATCACCGCGCCCTCCGGCACGATCGCGGCCGGTTTTTGCGGCGTAGCGGCGTCCCAGGCATCTGCAAGCCGTTTTCCACCGGTTTGCAAAATTTCGATGGCGCGGAACTCGATGTCCATGTCCTGATTGCCGTGCATTTGCACGCCCAACCGGCCTTTGCGAAAGGCCAGGGCCTTGTCGGAGGTTTTGGCGTCGCGATGATCGACCGTTTTGGTGCCATTCACGTGCACCACGATCTGCGGGCCGTGCGCGGACACCGTCATCACATTCCAATCCTTGGGCCGGTAGAATTTCGCGACTTTTTCGGCCTCTGGACGCGAAACCCAGGCCCGGCCCAGCGTTTCGTAAATGCCGCCAACGCCTTCGCCGTCTGCGTCGATTTCCGCTTGGAATCCCCGCACCGCAATCCGGTCATCGATCTCCTCAGCCCGAAAATAAAAGCCGCTGTTGCCGGCCAGCGAGCGATACTCAACCCGCGCGGTGAAATCCTGAAACTCGCCGTCCGCCAGCAAGATGCTGTGTCGTGATTCCGACTTTGGGCTCGTGCCTTTGAGGATGCCGCCGGCCACTTTCCACGTTCCGCCCGCCGTGGGCGTCCATCCACTGGTATCCTTGCCGTTGAAGAGCGGCTTCCACGTGCTTTCGCCCAAATCCTGGATGCGCAGGTTGCGCCAGCGAACTTGCGGCCGGTCCTCCCGCTTGCCGACGCCGTGAACCTGCAACGCGATGAACCCGCGCAACGTCAGCGAATCGACCAAATCCGCCGCCGGCACGTCATTGATCCACGTGCGGATGCGGTCGCCGATCGCCTCAACGCGGTAGCGGTTCCACTCGCCTTGCTTGAAGGCGTAGCGCGCCGCATCGTTGTGGCTGAGCGGGTTGAGCCAACCCCGGCGCCCCTCGTCGTAAATTCCACCACTCCAGCCGCGGTCGCCGGGATCGATCTCCACCTGGTAACCGTGCACCCGGCCATCGCGATAATCCGGCCGGCTCTCGCTGCGCACCTGGACGCCGGAGTTCAACGTGGGATCAACGCGGAATTCCAGCTCCAGGATGAAATCGCCGTAATCGCGTTTCGTGCAAAGAAAGCTGTTGGGTGTGTTGGGGACGGCGGTACCGACGATTTCGCCGTTTTGCACCGCGAATTCCGCCTTGCCGCCGCGCTGCACCCAGCCGTCGAGCGATTTTCCGTCGAAAAGGTCGGTCCATTCGGCGGCTTGGGAGGCGGACAGAGCAAAGAAGATGAGGAGAGAAGCAAGATAGCGCATGATCGGTAAATTGAGGCCGCGCCTAGCTTGCGGTCAAGTCGGCGAACGCCGTAAAGTCGGAATTGGCTTAGGATTTGGGTTTGGCGCGGTAGGCTTGCTTGGGATGCTTCTCCATTTCGGGATGGGTGAGTTCCAACTCTTTACTTTCAACCATCTCCTTCAAATGTTCTCTCTTTAAAGCTGCAGCTAAAGTATTACGCGTCTCCGCCGGAAATTCCGGTCCCGCCACGTAGAACGTTCCCGCTCCGCGGCCTTTCTTGGTTAGCAACATCTCACCGGCCAGCCGCCTCAAATCCGCGCTTGCCGCGAGCATGTCGCGATCCGTCAATTGCCTTAGCGCCCGGTTGTCGATTGCTCCCTGTTCGCGCACGAAAATGAGTGCCAAACGCATGGAATCGCTCAAATCCGGCGCCGCTACCTGCTCCAGCCACTCAAGGTCAAATTCCGAAAGGAAATGATGCAGCAAAAAGCGGCTGACAAATGTGTTGGCCCCGCGGTCGGATTGAAACGTGGGCACGCAGAATCCGTGGGCCTTCATCTGCTCCCGCATCATGCGAATCCCGCTGCCTTTGGTCTCAGCGATGTTGGTTTCAAAGAAAATGGTGGCCAAATTTGGGTTGCGCAGTTGTGAGCCAGGTTCCCCAAGTCGATCCTCATTTTTTCAAGGAAAATCCCGCGTTGCGCCTCCAGCCGCGGATGTTCGTCCAAGTGGGTCAATTCGTCCAAAATGTCATCGATCAAGCTCATCAAGTCACCTAACATACATCAGGATTCGGCGCATGGGAGTCGAACAATCGCCCCGGCGGAGGTGTCTGTCCTTTTCCAGCACCTAACCCATGAATCTCTTCATCACCGGCACCAACACCAACGTGGGAAAAACCTACGTCACCGCCCTCATTTGCAAAGCTTTGGCGGCGCGCGGCGAACGCGTGGCCCCTTACAAGCCGATCGTTTGCGGCGACCGCGATGATGCCCAAAGACTCCTGACCGCATCCGGCCGCGACGATTTGAGCCTGGATGACGTGAACCCCGTCCACTTCAAATCACCCGCATCGCCCCTGGCTGCGGCGATGATCGAAAAACGCGAGATCGACGTCGCTGCACTGGCCGATGGCGCGCATCAACTCGGCAACGACGCCGATCACCTCATCGTGGAGGGCGTGGGCGGCTGGGAGGTGCCCATCACCGCGGATCAATCCCTGGCCGACCTGGCGGCGAAGCTGGATTTTCCAGTGGTCGTCGTGGTTGACAACAAGCTCGGCGCCCTCAATCACACCATCCTAACCGTGCGCAGCATCGAGAACTTTGAGCTGGCCTGCCTGGGCTTGGTGCTCAACTCCACCGGCGAGGCGCGCGACGCCGCCTCCATCAGCAACCGCGTGATTTTGGAGACCTTCCTCGGTTCGCCGGTTTTGGCGGATTTGCTCCACGATCAGGAGGAAATCGACCTCGAACCGTTTTTTGAGGCGTTGGCGCTGGATGCGTGAGCCGGCAAGGCCACCACGTGGGTGACTTCCAGTTCCGCGGGCAGTTGGTGTGTGGCTAACACGATGCCCTTGCCGCGATCGCGCTGAAGGTGCAACGCCTCGATCGCGCTGCGGACCGAATTTTCATCCAACGCGGCGAAAGGTTCGTCCACCAGCAAAAACGGCCGCACCATAAGCATCGCGCGCGCCAGGCCGATGCGGTAGCGCTGCCCCTCGCTCAGGTTCTGACCGCGATCGTTTAGCGTCGCTCCGAGCCCGCCCCGTTCCTTCACCAGGGAAACCAAACCCAGTTTTTCCAGCGCTTCGTGGATGAGGCCGTCGCCGTGGTTGGCGAGGTCGAAACTGAGGTTTTCGCGGAAGCTTCCGGCAAAAATGTAGGGCCGTTGCTCGACGTAGGAGCTTAGCTCGATTGGGATGGCGTCCAAGGCGTGGCCATCAGCGAAAAATTTGGCGTGGGTGGGCTCTCGCAAGCCGGCAATGACCTCAAGCAGGGTGGACTTGCCGCAACCCGATGGGCCGACGAGAGCCAAAATTTCGCGCGTTCGCAACTTTAGCGAAAAATCCTGGAACAACGGCGGCTGACCTGGAAAAGTTAGGCCAAGCTCGCGAATTTCCAGCGTGCCAACATGCATGGGATCGGCTGAATCGCTCGCATCCGGGCGATCGGTCGAATTTTCAGCAGCGTAGCACACCTGGGCCAGGCGCCCGCCTTCCACGAAGAAGCGGTTCCAGTCGTAAGCGCTGGCGACCAGCGTTTTGGCGGCGCCCAGGAACAAGGTTAGGTAAAACGGGTAGACCAGCACGTCCGAGGCGGAGAGTTGCCCGCTTTTCAGCGACCAAGCCAGCAACGTGAGGCAGGCGGTGATGGCCAACTGGCTCCCCAGCTCGTTGACGCCCATCAACGCACCCATCCGCCGGATAACGCGCATGCTCACCGCGTAAAGCCGATCCAATCCCGCGTTCAACCGCGTGGCGACCAGCTTCTCCGCGCGATAACTCCGGATGGTCCGCAGCCCTTCAAAACTTTCGATCAAAAACTGAAAAATCTCCCCCTCGCGTTCCCGCGCCTCGGTCAACGCCGGAGCCATTTTGCGCTGAATCCGGACGTTTAGCCAGGCCAACAGCAACGCGAAGCCCAGCGGGATCAATCCAACCGGTCCCGTGCGCCAAAGGAACAAGGTTAGGGCCCCAACCAGGATGGTAAGCTGATGAATCTGTTCTGGCAGCGAATCCGCGGCAAAAAACTCCACGTTGCGCAGGTCGCTGGTCATGCGCGTGAGCCAGTCCCCGCGCTGGGCGCTATCCAGCGTCTCCAAACTGGTGCGGTGCAAGCCATCCATCGTCTTACGCCGCAATTTCAGGCTGAGCATGAGCCGCAGCCACTCGCCCAGCAACGCGCTGAGGTAGACGCTGAGCCAAAGGCAAACGGCAATGCCCGCGCCAAAACCGAGCAGAAGGACCAGGAACCGTTTCGTGGGAATTTCCTCCAAACCGGCCGCGCCTTCGGTAAAAAATCGCAAAAACTCCGGCGGCAGCAGGTAGATCGCGGAAATGAGGACGTAGGCTGCCAGATAAGCCTTGTAACGCCAGCCGAACTCCCCGATCGTGTCGCGCAACAGGCGTAGGCTGAGTCGGCGGAGATCGGGCATAAGCGCGGTTAGACGGGCGCGATGGCAAAATTTGAGGAAATCGCCGCGCTGACAGCCGGATGTGACCGAAGCTGAAATCGATCGGGTCTTGCGGCCCCTGCCCTACGCGATGATATGCTCTGGGGCGTCGCATCCGTGGGTTGAAACCCTAACATACATTGCCGCTACGCGACGGTCTAGCTTCGGTCACTCCCCGGCGTAAACCTGGCCGATTTCCTCCGCAATTAGCTCCAAACCCCTTTCCACGCGCTCTTTGGGCTGGGTGTAGGAAATCCGCAGGCATTGAGTCGAGTGCGGCCACTTTTCCGTCAGCCCGTAGAAAAAATATTCGCCGGGAACGACGATGACGCCGCGCTCTTTCAGCCGGACGTAGAGTTCGCGGCTGGTGATGGGCAAATCCTCCAGCCATAGCCACAAAAAGAAGGCGCCCTCCGTCTCGTGCAGGCGATAGGGCACGCCGCGTGGCATGGATGCATCCAGCTTCGAGGCCGCGAAATCGCAGCGTTCGCGATAAAACGGGCGAATGACCTTTGCCGTCAATTCCGCGAGCCGGTCGGTTTCCAGCAGCGGCCTGACCAGGGCTTGGCCGATGTTGTTGTTCGCCAATCCCACCACCGCCGTCATTGCCGCGATTTCGGCCGCGACCTCCTCGCGTGCTACAATCATGCCGGTGCGCGTTCCCGGCAAACCCAGCTTCGAGAGGCTCAAGGTTTGGATGATGTTAGGGCTCCAAAACGGCTCGGCATCGGAGAAAATGACGCCCGGGAACGGATGGCCGTAGGCGTTGTCGATGATCAGCGGAATTCCGTGCTCTTCCGCCAATTTCGCCAAGCGGCCGACCTCGTCGCCAGTCAGCACGTTGGCGCTGGGATTGGTCGGCCGCGAGACGCAAATCGCCCCCACATCCTCGCTAACGCGCAAATTCTCGAAATCTATCGCGTATTTGAAGCGGTGGTCGCCCCGACGCTCGATTTTCGCGGGTTGCGTCACAAAACCACCGTTTTCAGCCAGTTGATTCGAGTAACCGATGTATTCCGGCATCAGCGGCAGCAAAATTTTCTTCCCGCCGCCGGAATACAGGTTGAGCAGGAAAAACAGCCCCGTTTGGCCGCCCATCGTCACTGCCAGATTGCGCGGACCAACGTCCCAACCGCAGTGACGCCGCAAAAAATCCGCCAACGCCTGCAAAAACGCCGGATTCCCCGCCGGAGGGTCGTAATTGGCCAAAATGTCGCCAAACTGCTCCGCGTCACCGGTTAGCCGGCTCATCTCCTGCCGCCAAATTTCCTGCATTTCCGGAATTTGCGCCGGATTGCCGCCCCCCATCATAATCGTCTCGCGATTGGTCGTCAGCGCCTCGCCCAAATCGTCCATCAACTCCAGAATCCCGCTGGGTTGACTCAGTTTGCGGCCAAACGCGGATTTTTCGAATTCCATGCTGCCTGAACCAACCGGCAGGCCGGGATTTTGGGTTATTCTGTCGCCTCCTCGTCCTCTGTTTTCGCTTCGCCGCCCTTGGCCGCAACCTTCACGCGCAGGTCGAAGGTCACGTCCGGGTGCAACTTCACGGGAACGTCAAAATTGCCGGTCGACTTTATCGGCTTGTCGAGATGAATGGCGTGCCGGTCGATGCTCTCGCCGGTCCGCTCTTCAATCGCGCGCACCAGATCATTTACGGTGATGGAGCCAAACGCCTTGCCGGTCTCGCCGGTCGCCAATTCCAGGTCGATCTTGGTTCGTTTCACCTTGCTGGCGATTTTTTCCGCCGCATCCAACTCATCAGCCTCGCGCCGGGCGCGGGCGGTTTTCAACGCCTCGATTTGGCGCAAATTTCCCTTGGTCGCCTCGTAGGCCTTGCCCTTGGGAATAAGGAAATTGCGCGCGTAGCCGTGCTTTACTTGGACGACGTCCGCTTCGGCGCCTAGACCCTGGATTTTTTCGCGAAGGATGACTTTGGTTTGCGACATGAGGGTGGGAGTAAAAGGTGGGAAAGTGAAAGGTAAAGCTCTCTGCCGAGAGCGGCGGGTTTACTACGTGCGAAAGGGGAGAGTGTCAAGAAGCCGCGCGAGAATTTGGCTTGAGTTCGTCCGCGATTTCTCTAGCATGGTGGTTACCGCAACCAACGCGGGCGTAGTTTAGTGGTAGAACGTGAGCTTCCCAAGCTTGAAGTGAGGGTTCGATTCCCTCCGCCCGTAGATTTCCAGCACCCCCTCTGCCACTCATGCCAGGAACCCTCGAAAATCCTCGCGTCGCCATCATCGGCCTCGGATTTGGCGCTGAATTCATCCCGATTTACCAACGCCATCCGCACACCACGCTGGTGGCCATCTGCCAGCGCAACGAGCAATCGCTCAACGAGTTGGGCGACAAATTTGGGATCGCAAAGCGCTACGCCAGCTACGACGAACTGCTGAAGGACGACGAAATCGACGCCGTTCACATCAACACGCCCATTCCCAACCACGCCGAGCAATCGATCCAAGCGCTGAAAGCTGGCAAACACGTGGCTTGCACCGTGCCGATGGCTACCTCGCTGGAGGATTGCCAGGCGATCGTTGATTTAACCCGGGAAACCGGGCTCAGCTACATGATGATGGAGACGGTGGTCTACGCCCGGGAGTTTCTCTTCATGAAGCAGCTCTACGACGAGGGCAAGCTCGGCAAGCTTCAGTTCCTCAAAGCCAGCCACCAGCAAGACATGGACGGCTGGCCGGGTTATTGGCCGGGCTTGCCGCCCATGCACTACGCCACCCACTGCGTCGGCCCCGTGCTGGGTTTGGCGCAAAGTGAGGCGGAGTACGTGAGCTGCTTCCCCTCCGGAACCATCCGCGAGGAGATGCACGGCTGCTACAATTCGCCCTTTGCCGTGGAGACGACTCACATCCGCTTCCGCAACAGCGATTTGAGCGCTCAGGTCTATCGCTCCCTCTTCGACGTGGCGCGCCAATACCGCGAAAGCTTCGAGGTTTACGGCTCCAAGCAAGCCGTGGAGTGGCCGCTCATCGAAGGCGAGCCCCTCATCGTCCACACCGCCAAGAAACCCGAGCCGGAGATCCCGGAACGCGTCGAATGCCCGGATTTCGCCGATCGCTTGCCGCCGGAAATTGCTCCATTCACCACCGGCGGGGTCTACAGCCACGAGGAAGGCGAGGAGCACCTCAGTTTCACCCAAGGCGCGGGTCACGGCGGCTCACACCCGCATTTGGTCCATCAATTCGTGGAAATGCTGCGGACGGGTGAGGATGCGTATCCCAACGCCGTGCAATCGGCCAACATCACCCTAACCGGCATCCTGGCGCATGAATCGGCGCTGAAAGGTGGGGAAATCGTGCGGCTACCGGATTGGAGCTGGAGCTGACGTGGAGTGCGGCAGCCCGCTGCCGCTATGGGGTGGCCGCAGCCTGCTGCGGGAGGGGAGTGCGGAGCCAGCCGCCAATGACTCCGGCCCTACCAAGTATGCCAAAAAGTCCAACCGTGGCGTCGTCCTCGGCAACCCGATCCGGCATTGAACAGAGGCCCAACCATCTCGCGTCCATCAAGGCGTCCCATCTCCCGGATTTCGCGAAACCGCAGGCGAAACCTCGCTAACCGGGGGATACGCATTTTTCGGTGCGGACGTTGTTGGAGGCCTCGTTGCCTGAGGCGGTGCTAAGACCTGCGGCGGCAGATCCACCGCCGCCGCGGGCTGTGGCTGAGTAGTTTGACCTGGCAGCGCTGGCGCGGCCGGCCGGTAAGGTTGCAGGTTCGGCAATGCCGACACACCGCCGCTCTTTTTCGCTCCTCCACCCGCGAACGCGTTCAATTTCGCGATCAGTTCGCGCCCCGCGGCCGTTAGTTTCGCCCGATCTCCGAAAAGGACCTCCTGCATGCTGAGCCCGTAGTAAACCAGGTTGTTCTTCTGCGCGGGCACGATGCCCCCGCCTTCAATCGCCACGCCGGCGAATAATCCCGCCTGGTTGGAGTAAACCAGAATCGGGCTCTTCACGCTATCCACCGCCGCTTCGCCCCCGGCCGACGCAGGGCCGGCCGTTGCCCGGACATCGACCCCGAGTTTCATCCCGCCCTGGCGCAGAATTTTCATCCCTTCCTCGTGCATGATGACAAACACGGTGTCGGCGTTTTGAGCGCCAATTTGCCAGCCGTAGCTCCCCTCGGCGTTGGCTACGAACGCCGGCGGACTCCATTGGCCCGTTCGAGCGTTTTTCACCAGGGCCACGCCGCCTCCACCCTGAGCGCCAATGCCAATCCCGGCCTTAAACTGGTGGATGATGATGACTCCCCGCGCATTGGCCAGGACTTGCTGCGGAATCCGCGTTTCCGGGTCTAGTTGGACGGCGTCGAGGCGTTCGCCGGCTTTGCGGATCTTGAAGTTGAGCTTTTCGGGCGATTTTCGGAAAAGCTGCGCGTGGCAAGACGATGGCGCTGCAAATATAGCAAGCGCGCAATATAGCGCGGTAAGGGCTGCGACGAATTGGCGTGGAGAGTTCATGATGGTTGCTTGGATAACAGGGTAGCGGGCTAAAAATTTGGACGATGGGCGAGGTATCGCCATTCGACCGCTAACTTACCCGCCGTTTTCCCTGAAACGAGCGAATTTTCGCTCATTCGCCAATCTTGACCAGCGCTTCGCACCAGTGTTTGAGATCGATTTCGCGGCTGAAGATGCTTGCAGTGACGAGGTGCACACCTGGCTTAAGAGAATGAGCCAACGGCAGGGTCAATTTCGCCCGAGCTTCGCTGCGCGCCGGAATGACGACGGAATCACGGCCAACCACTTTGCCGTGGAAATGGAACGTCGGGAAAAACGTGCGTTCGTGGGGAGAATGATTGCGCAGCTTCAGGGTTAGCTCGATCGTTTCGCCGGTTTTGGCTTCAACCCCGTAGGGATAGAACCAGGCCCATTGTTCGTCCACGCCGTAGTCCACGTGATCCCAGGGGAGCAACTGCGCCAACAATCGACGCCGCTCCCGGTAGCGCGTTTCCAGGTAATTTAGCTCGGAATCGGAAAATCGGAACAAATGGGGAATGTGTTGGTTGACTAGCCAGGTGTTTTTCGGCAATTGCCGCACCTTATCCAGGCAATATAGATAACCTGTGTCTTCACCCATCAAATTTCGGTTCATGAGGCAGTAGTCATCGATCCCCGAGGGAGAAAACGAATCACCGATGAAGAATACCGGTTCGTGCCCCGGTTTTTCGACCAACAGCGCTCCGTGGTTATACATCTGGCCCGGATAAAAATACCCCGTGAGCTTGAATTCCTTCCAGTTGAGTGTCTCACCTTCTTTTAGCGTGTGAACGCGCTTTACCGCATTGGGAGAGACGCCGGGCAAAAACCAGCGTTCGGGATATAACAATACGTCGGCAACCTCCGCGGTGGCGTAAACCGGGCAGCCAAAGGTATCCCGGGCATCGCGGACGTAGGCGGAGTGATCGTTGTGGGTATGCGTTACCCAAATTCCGTCGATTGATTCGACCAGCCCGTCTTTCAAGAATTGCTGCAAACTATCCAGCGCGCGTTTGCCGCCAACATCCAGCACGAATCCGCTTTTATCCTTGGCAACCAACAACTTGGTTGTGCCAATATGCCGGCACCAGTCCGGCAGGTCGATGTGCTTGGCAAACGGCATGAGTTTAACCTCCGTTTCGTCGCCGAAAACTCGCCGGCCGGCTATGGTCAGGCGTTCCGCGCCAAAATACCAATGCAGCGCGTTGGTTGAGAGATAATTTTTGTAGATCGCTTGAATTCGCTCCTCGGCCAGCTTCAAGTCGCGTTGCGGGTTCGTTAGAACCGGTCCCCGCAAGGGTACGATCAAATCCGGCTTTTCCGCAGCGATTTTCCGCAAACTCGCGATCCAAGGCGCAAATCTTGCGCCATGGCCGTGATACGATCCGATTTTTGCCTCGGGTATGGCGTCTTGAAAGCTGTAGATATCAAACACACGCCCTCCGTCCCAAATCAGGTCGCCCGTAAACGCAATCCGTTTTCCTCCGATTTCAGTTACATAGGCAACCATGTCCCGCGTATAGCCGGGTATTGCCAGGATGCGTATCTTTAGACCTTCCCAGTCGATTTCATCTCCATCCTTGACCGTGCGTTTTACCGTTAGCGCCCGAACAGGAAGTTTTGTCACTTGCTGGCCATAGTAATTGAATCGGTCGTTCCACCAAGCGTCCCAGTGAGCCTGCGGGTTCTTCAGCAGTTCAACCGAGGATTCCGGTGCAATGACGGCATTTCCGGCTTGCGACGCGAAAATCGCCAAATCGCGGCGCACGTGAGTTAGCAAAACCGATTCCGCGCCCTTTTTTGATTCAGCTCCATAGACGATTAGCTGCTTTCCGTTCCGGTTTAGGCTAGCTGAATTGAGGGCTCCCTGTTTTATGCTAAACCCTTGTGGCAATTTCTGGGCCGTGACTGGAAAAATCCAGCCAATGATCGCGAACCAGGCAAACAACGTTGTTTTCATGGCATCGACCCTAGCCAATCCCAGCGCTACGGCAACTTCAATCGGTATTCTTCGCCCGGAGCGAGGTCCCGAGCCAAAGGAAACGCTCCCGGCCGGCTTATCACCAAAAGTAGCCGTTTCGCCGAACCTTCCATCAAACGCACTTGAATCACGGTGGCTTTTTCCGGTAGATCATAGCTCGCCAGCACGCATCCCTTGGGTAGGCCGCTTGCTCGACTGTCGATGACCGGCTTTCCGCTCCAAACCTCGCCATTAACTATCCAACGAAACGAATCTCGCAAATAGGCCTCCGCCGTCGTCGATATGTCGCTTTCGTGTATCGTCACATACATGTGTGCCGTGCCCGCATTCTGCAAGACGATCTCGACCCTGTGGTATAGCTCCAGATGCGCCGACGCTTGAAACGTAAAACCCAACGCCAAGGCGAAAATGCAACGCTTCATCATACCACCAACCGAAGCAGGGAATCCCACAGTTGCTACGCCAAAATGTCCGAAAAATCGATGATTCCTTTTCGAATTGCATAGATCACGGTGTCCAACGCGATCTCTTCCGGATAACCAAACCGCTCAACCAGGTTTTTGAGGATGGTTTCGACCTGTTCGCGGACGATTTCCGAGCATTGCACATATTTTTTGGGATCGTTCTGCCGTTGAAAGAACCCGTTTCGCAACTCTTCGGGGTTAATCCCTTCAACAGTCTTGCGATGAGAGAGCAACGCCGTGTATTCCGAGGAAAAGCAGTTCAACAAGTTATCATCACGGCTCATGATGATCGGTTTGTCGACTTCGGACGTAATTTCGCCCGCGCCGTGCATATCCAGAAACTTCTGCGCCATCTCCTTTCGGCATTTCTCCAAATCGCCGCCGGGCCGCAAAATCACGCTGATTGCATCCATAAACTCAATATCCGGTTTGTCGATTTTTTCACCGGTTTCCGGATCGATGTAAGTATATTTGGGGACGATGACATGGGCAAACGCCTTGTTCTCCAGAGCCTTGTCCAATAGCGCATGTTGGAGGTACTTGCGTAGATCGAACTCAATCCTCTGAGGATCTCGATTGACCGTCGCCACTGTAATTTCTTTTCGCAAGGTGGCATGATACAATCCGCGCACCACGTTGATCAAGCCTTTGTAATCGCCGTAATCGCCTTCGCCGTCCTCCAGGAACACGTTTCCAATTTCCCGGGCCATCAAATTATCCGATTGGCGATTTGGTGCGTCGAGTACGAGCCAATGATGGACTTCGGGGCCCTCTTTCATCACTTGTTCCAGTTGTGTCAAGAACGCGGACACCGTCACTTTTCGCCCGTCCGACATGGAAATTGTGTTGCGCATGATATTCTGCAATTGACGAATGGAGAGACCGTATTTTCCCTCGTCCGGATAACGTTCGGAATAAAGTTCGCGCATAAATTCGTCGTCGATCAATGACAATTCCTCAATGGCAAACAAATCAGACTCCTCAAGCGAAACCGCGTCAGCATGCCGAACGACGATTTCATTCACCTTGTCTTCGCTGCTAAGATCGATCCCCATGCGCGAGCATTCGTTGCGGAATGGGTGCCATGGCGGGAGCTTCTTGATCGTCCGCACAGGATCTTCGGACTGATCCGCGTATATGAACAACTTTTGCTCCGGAGTGATGGAATAATACAAATCTTGCTTCTCTTCGCTCCAATGAGGGGGGAAATGCGTCCGCGCCGGAGGAAACAACCGGGTAAGAACGGAATAGTAGGCAGCAACGCGGATTAAATTTGGATCGACATCGTACTTATCCTTCACATTCGCCAGATCCCGATGCAGGATGTCCATTTCGGACACTGCATCCAAAAGATAGTTCACTGGGACCTTTTCAATCCGATCGAGGAGCTTGCTCGAAGTTAACTGTTGGTCCAAACGGCGCATTTCCTCCAGATTCGTCGTCATCAAGACTGATGTATCGAGAGAAGTCTGGGTGAACTCCAGGGTAATCTTACCGGAACCGAGCAACATCAGCAGCGGCTTGTATTCCTGCTCGTCGGGATGTGGCCCTTCACCTCCAAATGCGTCATGAATGTGCAACATTCCACGATTTGAAGAGAGCAACGCGCCTTCATATTGAAACATCATTCGGCCTTGCAGGTGATCGTTGAGCAAGCGCAAATCGTGATCGTCCAAATTGATCCGGCGAACATCAACCTGGAGCTGCTTCATATCATCCACATTCGCAATGCCTTTTCCGCGTGAAACAGAGTATTCCACCTCCTCAACGCGCACATATTCTTCGATCAGGTCGAACAGCGTCTTATCCTCGTTTCGCGGATTTTTGCGGAGAATCTCCAAAATATCCAGCGAACGCTTGTCCAGGGTGGCATATTGATAGTAGGAGGGGATGAAAAAGTGCTTGTCCTTGCTGCGACGCCGGATGATGTGTTCGAAAATTTCCTGCCGGGGCCGGGAGACGCCACCGTCGCGATTTTGCAAGGTAATTGGGAAAAGTAGGATCGGGTTGGGCATCAACGAAGAGCGCAGTTCGAGTTCGCGGCCCTCGTCGTTGGATAAGCGAAAGTAAAAGGTGTATTGCTTGAGTTTTGTCTCCTTTGAGTACTCTTCGATCGCTTTAGCGATAAGGTCGGCGATATTCGTTTTGCCGGATGCGGGAGGTCCAACCAGCACAATTCCGCGTTTTGGGCCGGATTCTTTGTCCACGGATTCAATTGCATCGACAATGCGCTTGATGCAGAATTCCTGACCGAAAACGGCGTTAATTCCATTGGAAAATTGGTCCTGAAAGACGCGGTAACGCAAACATGGCTCACCGCTTCGCACAACGGCATCTACGCCAAAATGGCGGATGGCTTCGAGCATGATTGAAGCGGAAGTTTTTAGGACGCTTTCAGGATTTTCGACAAAATGATCCACAAATTGGGAAAAGCGCATGCTGCTCTTCCGTTCCGTTCCAAGTAGACTCTTGTAGTCGAACGGTTCGATGGGGAGGTCGTCTTTTTTTGCCATATCGTTAAGTCTAAAGCCGGAAGGGTTTCTCTCCAATCCGCATACGTTCCGCGATTTCGTCGAAACTTGGAGCCGACACGCTTTCTTTTCGAAATTTGCCCGCGGACAGGCAATAGAACGCATCCTTGCATAACAGGGAGACTGCGCCCTTCCAGATAAGGTTAATATTTTTCAAGGTGGGCTTGATCCACTTCTTCCGCAAATCCCTCCCATCGTCGCGGTGATAGAGGAGGAGACCTCCTTCCATAAAATCCACGTCGATGAGATAAATCCTCGGCCGATAGAAGTGAGTGAAAAATTGTAACATCTCGTCCTTTACCGGTTCCGGATCGATCCAAACATGCTGGGTGTCTTCTTTAACTACGTCATTTGCGCGAAGACCGAGTTGACCAGCGTAAGGCTTGGGAATTCGGTTGAGGTGAAACTCTTCAACCAGTGACGGTTCGAGAAAACGGCGAAGAAACTCGTAGTCGGTGCACGTTTTCACGATTCTCTCCATTTCCTTTAAAGGATCGGTCCCTTTCGGCCGATTCCAGGATTCCTTGGTGGCTTGATCCTTTTCTTCGACATAATCCAGGCTAACCCGGCCCTGACGGAACAGTTCCTCGATATGCTGCCACATATAAAAGCCCAGATGGTAGGGATTCCGCTGAAAATAGGGCCGCGGATAGCACACTCCGGAAAAAATCTTGCAGTAATCGACGATGCCGTGGCACGCCTTTTCCGCGAACAGTTCTTTCATGATTTTGTGCTCCCAATACATCGCCCAACCCTCGTTCATGATCTGGGTTCGGATCACAAAGTCCTGCGTTGAGTTGACGGTGTAAAGATAGTCCAAAATGGCGCGCTCACCTTTGCTGGTTGGGGCGAAACGCCGCAGAAAACCCATCACATCCTGGCAGGGCGCCCGCAATTTGTAACCGCGGCGGCTCAGCGTCTCCTGACGGTCCTTTTTTCGCTTTTCTTTCCTGACGATGACTTCACCGTCTTGTCCGCTACCCATAATTTGGTTGAGGGTGTGAGAATAGGGGACCGAAAACATGGGTTTTCGGGGTTCCTCGCTTTCTTTCATCGTTTCAGAAAGCGTCATCTCCGTTTCCACCGAACTTGGCAGATTATATTGCGAGTTCGGCGAAATAAGCGGAACGAGCGATTCAGCAGCGTTCCAATACGCCTGATAATGCAACTCGCCCATCTGTTGCCGGCATAGATTGACCTTGTTGGATAGATGGATGACAAATTCCGTTCGATCGTTGTTCGAGTCCTTGAGCACGTTTAACTCCGAAAACTCGCAGTGCCCAACCACATGCGCCATGACGCTGGCTTGAACCATGGGCGAATTGGTTTCGTTGAGATAAGCATAGGACGGCCGGCCGGTCTGGACGACTTCGTAGTACAGGGACGATTCCTGGCCCGATTCAATCCGATAACGGGTGGAGACCATATCTTTACCCTCCCAAATGTTTACGGGACTGGTCGGATACACGCGCTTGAGCAGGAGCGAAGAAAACTCCATCGGATCCAGGATGAAAAAGCGCATTTCCGGCAACGTGCGGCCGAATACATCGATCGCATAGTGAAGGACGCGTTCTTCCAACGCTTTCAGTTCCGGATCTGTGCTAATCGCGCGCATGTTGCCGTTTAACTAAATAAATCTCGAATTACGTGCTTGATGTCCGATGAGTCGCTCATGGATGTGAGGCGAACCACCGGGTCTTCTTCAAATCGCAGCTCCAGTCGCTCGTTGAGCTGGCTGATTCCGCTGGGTTTCACCTCTACAACGCCAACTCGATTGAAAATTGGGGCCATTTCTTTATCCAACAGGCTAGAAATTTCATCCGCGTCTTCTTGGAATACTTCACCGTCGCCAAAATAGAAGCCATAGAAATTCGTGGAGCTGATATCGTACTCATTTCGCGCCACCTGGCTCACTAGGTCGAACACTACACTCGCGTAGGTTCCGCCTGCGTTGTTGATGTTGTAAAACTGCTCGGGCATCACTTCGTGCGCTTCGGAATCATGCACAAAAAAGCGATGCTCGACCTTGTCCGAACCGTAGTTATAGTCGAGCCAGTGCTGGATGAAGTTTACGACCCGCTTTTCCAGTTTTAGGCGATCGCCGTAGGTGGAATAGGAAATATCGCCCATGTAAAACACGACAGCCTGGTATCTGGGCCTCTCCACGCGCTCGGGCAGCTTGAATCGCCGGTCTCGGCGTCGAACCTGAATGTTGAAATCGCCTTTTTGCGGGTTGTAAGTGTTGGTACCGATGCTCGTCTTGAGGGCTCGCTTAAACGTGCGTTTTTTGTCCAAAATGATGCCCGCCGTTCCATACGTTTTGAATTCATAGCTGACTTCCTTGATTCGTCCTTGCCCCGTCTTAACGAGGCGCGGGAGTTTTAGCTTTTCCGCAATCAACTCCATCAGCATATCAAATGACACGGAGAAGCTGATCCTCTCCGAGCCTCTGCCGGGGCCTTCGTTGCCTCGCCCGCCACCGCCCTCGCCATCGTCCCCGTAGGTGAAACGAGGCGGGCTGATGTCGTTCATATCCACGATGATCTCGCTCTCGCGGTCGCCGAGCGTGGAAAGATCTCCCTCGTTGACAATGTTATCCAGCAACTCCTCCAGGTTGTCCTGGACGAAATCGTTGAACAATCCTTCGGATTCCGCGGAGTTGATTTTATCTTCGGTCATGCTTTGGACTAAAGAACGATGCTGGAGGCGTTGGCGGTGATGGCTAATGCCTGGAAGGCGCATTTGCCGCAATAGCCGCGTTTTTCCATGAGGTAGCGAATTGTCTCGTTGAGATGTTCCTGTTCTTTGGAGTGCACGTTGGCGGCGCTGGTTCCACTTTTGATCCAGCCGAGCAATTTCATGTTTTCGCCGGATTTAAACTCATTTTCGAACACGTACTTTTTGATCGCGCTTTGGTAGGATGGCTCGTCTTCCAGCAAGACTTGGTAGCTTACGCTGGAGATTGCGTCGGACAATTCTTTGCGGAAGACGTCCTTTTCCGGGATTCCGAGATATTGCTCGATGCTCTTCATGAAACTCTCGTCGGGGCTGGCGTCGTTTTGAGTCACCTCATGTTTTACGGTGGTGTTATGGGCATAAGCACGGACGTGGTCGGTATATTTGCGCCAAGTGGTCTCAATCACGGAGTCGTCTCGCAAAATGGCTTCGTAAACATCGCTGGCAATTTGGCCAAAGACCCATTTTTTGGCCTGTGGCAGAACTTTCTCCACGTAGTGGTTCAGCTTCGTTTTTTCCGATGCGAAGCTCTCCTTGATGTAGTTATCCATCCGCACTTGCAGGTCTAGCGGCGTCACGCAGGGGTTTTCCATCGCGATTGAGCCTAACACGGACTCATCAGCTTCATCCTTTTGCAATTGCGCCAAGTTGGCGACGTATTCGCTTACCTGAAAGTGCTCGGTGTTCTCGAACACGTTTTGAACGAAACGCGGATCCAGGCCAAAAGTCCCCTCCGACGGCTTTACCCACTTAAATTCGTCGAGAATCATCTTGGCCATGTTGTTGTCAACGCCGCTATCGGAACGTCCTGCGTAAATTAGCGCTTTTTGCAGCAGGGAAATGTTGGGATTTGCCTTGGATTCATAAAGGCGCGACATGACCGCGACCAGGCTGAGGATTTCCAGGCTGTGGGGAGCCACGTGGGCGATGTGCTTGCGCTTTTTGTCCCAATTCCGGGTATTGTTGGAATACGTGTAGCGATAGATGAACTCTTCTTGCCGAAAATCGACGGAGAGCGGCATCTCGATAAACGTCGTTCGCGAGCGCAACGCTTCGAACGACGCGTTGGCCATGAACATATTATATTCGTGGAAGTTGGTATGCCCGATGATGATGCCGTTAAAGGGAATGGGAGGCTGGCCTTCGGGCTTGAAGAAGCGATCCTGCGTGGCAAAGAGCAGCTCGTAGAGAAATTTATCCGAAAGCTTGAGAATCTCGTGGATTTCCACAAATCCATTGGCTCCCGCGCAAAGCTCACCCTGATAATCGTGAACCAACGGATGCGATTCGCTGCCAAACAGGGGCAAGAGGCTGTAATCCAGGTTACCCACCAGCGAGCCGGCTTCCTGGCTCTTTTCATCGCGCGGCGTATAGGAACCGATTCCCGACTTGGTGCGGGCATCATAGATCATCCGCCGCACCTTCAAAAATCCTAACATCTCAGAATAACTCAGGCCGCGGTCGCGCCGAAACTGCTTCAAAACATAATTGGCGTAGGGCGAAATGCGGCCATTGATTTGCACCTGGAACAAGTTGTCGTAGTGCGGATGTTTTTCGAGGAATTCCGCCACGGCATTTTGGTCGATCCGGCTGGTCAACTCCCGAGCAAAATCTTCGCGCAAATCATCCGGAACCACCTGGAGCGGGCGCTCGAAAAGCGGCGCTTGCAGGTAGTGAATCCCATCCTCGGTAAATAGGGCGCGCTCTTTCAACCGTTCGTCCACGGTTGGCAGCAAGAGCGTGAACGTTTTGCCGTCTTCGGACTTGGAGTAGCGGTTCAAGGCTTGCTTAATCCCGTCCATGGATCGCGATTTCGCCGATCCGGGTGGGCCGAGCAAAATCCAGAGCCGTTTGGAGGCTTCAGCGCCGCGGCTGGCGTTATCGATCTTTTCAACCAGGTTCTCTTTGGCTTTTTGCGCGCCGAACACGACGAATTTGCCGATGAGATCCTCACTTTCAAAAAATTTGTACTGATGGACGACGGGCTTGCCGGTGACGATGGAGTGCTCTACGCCCCTGGAGAGCAACATATCGTGCAGGATTTGCGGCGAATCGCGCGTTACCCATGGTTCCTTGCTAACAAGGTCCAAGTATTCATCAAAACTCAGGATGGTTTCGTCGCCCGTTGAATTGGGCGTTTCATCAAATAATTTGGCTAATTTGGAGTCCATTGCGGGAGGTTTTTTGCAATTGATTTGACCAGTGGGTGGCAGGGTTTGTTCGGTTCAATGTCTAGAGCTAAAGACACCACAATCCTTAACATCCCGGGGGATGTTTTGTGCGGTGGAACTGTCGCAATTAGTGGCTTCATTGCGATTTAGATTCTGCCGAGGGAGGTTTCCCTTATCCTATCTCTCAAAACCCTCTTGTCCAAACAAAACAATCACCCTGATTCTACCGGGTGCCTCACATTGATTTCAAGTCACGGATTCAGCCTGGTGGGAAAATTCGCGCCTCGGGCCCCAATTTGACGAATTTTCGCCGATATTGCTTGCCGGCGTTGGACAAGATGACCACGTAAATTTGCTCCGGCAACTGGATGGCTTCCAGCACAGCGTCCAGCAATTCCGCATCTTTGGCCTGGGTGCGCGGCTTCCACCAGGGAGTGCGGGGCACGACGCCGAACACGAACATGGGGCTG
Organism: Verrucomicrobiales bacterium; assembly: GCA_965224535.1. Classification (GTDB taxonomy): domain Bacteria; phylum Verrucomicrobiota; class Verrucomicrobiia; order Verrucomicrobiales; family DEV007; genus JBCDHN01. Next base: position 27,929 of record CBDCZR010000011.1, on the reverse strand, counting down.
CTTTGGAGGTGCTTTAGGGCCTTGCGGGCGGCCCAAACTTCGCGAATTTCGCCGAATTTACCGAAACTCTCGCGCAAATCGGCCAAGCGTTCGGAGGCAAGCTCGTGGGGGAGGAAACCGTCCCGAAGCGAGACGTCCATGCGCTCTTCTTGGGCCAGTTCCAGGGTGTCCGCGGCGCCAAAACCGCGTTCTTCCCAACGGCGAGCGGCGGATTCATCGCCTTGTTCCCGCAAAAACGCGGCCAAAACCTGGCAACCGGGGAATTCGTAGCCGGCGTCCGCCTCGATGGAGAGTTCCACCAGGGGAACTCCCGCGGGGTCGTCTTTTTCCTCCAACATCCAGGTTCCTGCGCTAAAAAGTGCGCCGGCATGGTTGGGATCGCGCTCAAGGATGCCGTGCATCATCTCCAGCGCCGCTTCCTCGCCGTGGAGTTCCGCGGTCAACTGCGCCTGCGTCCAGGCGTCATCGAGCGAAAGTTGGCCTTTTTGCGCGAGGCGATCTTGAATTTGCTCCAGTTGGGCGCGGTGTCCGTCCGCCAACGCGCCGGATTCCTTCCAAAAGTCGCGACTCGCCTCCATCCAGGCCGCATCCAGCTTTTCGCGAAGAGTGTCGCGTTCCGCACCGAGGTAAAAAGCGGCCGCCGGTTGCCCGTGTTGGGCCCGAAGCCGGCCAACAAGCGCCTCGGCATCGTGCTGCAGATTTCCGGTAAACTCGAACCCGGCGGCGGCCAGCATTTCGCGCAAACTCGGGTGGGTTTCGTCGACCGGCGTGGTTTCCGCCAAACTTTTGCGCAAGGCGCGAACGGCGTCGTTTTGCGGCTCATTTTCGTCAAAAAGCTGGCGTTTTGCGCGCTCTAACCGGCGTATAAGCTGGCTAACCGCGTCATTTGGCGGGGGATCGCCGCGATTTGCCGCTTGGGTCAATTCGCGTCCTTGTTCTGCCAAGACGGTGCGGTCGAAAAGGGCGGTCCGCGCCTTGCTGGAAATCGTCCCCGCGGCGCCGGCCAGGCGAACGGCCATCCGGTCGGCGTCGAATTCCTGCTCGCGCATCAGCGCCATGGTAAAGGCCTCGAAATAAGGCGCGTAGCGGCGCGCAAACCAGCCCAAAAGCAGGGCCAGCATCCACGATTGGCCCCGTTCCAACAGGCTGAGCCAAATTTCGCGCAAATGGCAGGTGCGGGTGACCAATTGGCTGTGGCGGCGCGAAATGTGCGCCAGTTCGTGAGCCAAAATGGCGCGCATTTCCTCCACGCTCATCGCCTCCATCAGCGGCAAACCCAGGATCAGGTCGTTGCGAAAGGGGCCAAAAAAGCCGAAAAGCCGCGTTTGCGCCGCGCCGGCGTTGAGTTCGTCGCTGAGGATCACGCGATGGATGCGGTTGACCCGCAAATCGCGGCAAAGGCGGTCCAATTCCTCGAAAAGGCGGGGAAAGGTGAGTCGTTTGAGACGGAGGCCGTCGGGGCGAATTACCGGCTTCCAACACGTCCAAAGTGTGTGGAGCGTCGTCCAGCCAAAAAGCGCGGTAAGCAACCAAAAGCCTGTTTTTTGCTCCCGAATCGCCAGCACCAAAAAAACGGCGAAAAGGCCCAAAATGATCGCGAGAACCAGGCCCAGGTAGACGTAGCCGGCAATGGCCAGCCAAACCACCTTGCGCCGGTAAGCGCGAGGGCGATCGCGAGCCTCAGCCTCCAATCGGCGGACGAGGTGGTGGTATTGGCGGCTTTTCACGGGAAAATCCGGATTTACCAAGCACCAAACGCGGGAAAATTCCAAAATCCCAGCTCCAAATTCCAAACAAATCCCAACCGGCGGTGCGCTGGCGCACTAGGGCGCTGGCGGAGCCCAACCCTACCGCAAGACGTGTTTTTGCAGGGCCATCGGCTTGCACAACACGATGCGCTCGACGCGGGTGCGAATGACCTCGAATCCTGACGTTTCGTCGTAAAACTTGAGAAAATACGCCTGGGTTTTGTTCGGAATCCGCTCCCAATATTTGTTCTTTTCCGGTCCGGAATGGATCAGATCAGTGGGGCCTGAGAGATACAGCAGGGTCTCTTTGGATTTGGAGGTGAACAGCCACTCTGCCCACGGATTTTCCCGCAAATTCGCGATTTTTTCGGTTTTGGGAGAGGTGATGGTGGTGATTTCTTCCAGCGTTCCGGCGCAAACCGCTCCCATCCAGGTTGCATGCCCGCGTCCTCGCGCATCGGCGGTGGTGAGCAGGGCGAGATTGCCTTCGGCCAGGACTCTTCTGGCCATACTCATGAGGTCTTCGTTGGAGGTCATCGCAATGTGGCGAGCTTGGATTTTGGGCTAAGGCTGCGAAGATACGCGATGATGTCAAACGCATCTTGGTCGCTCAAGTTCGCCAACCCTCGCGCGCCCAGAAACGGGCGCATGGCCGTGCCGGCGCGGCCGTGCTTGAGGGTTTGGAAAATGTAGTCGTCCGAGGCGACGGAGAGGAATCCCGCCAGGCCGATTCCCGGTCCGGAACCTCCCGCTGCGTAACCTTTGCCCTCGGGGCCGTGACAAGCGGCGCAGTAGACGGCGAATTTTGCTCGCCCGGCTGCCGACTCCCCCAGCGAAGCGAGATCCGCCGAGGGATCGGTGTCGACTTTTGGCGCGCGGTCGTCGCCGATCGATCTCAGGTAGGCGATCACGTCGTTCAGCACTTGGTCGCTCAAATCCGGCCGCGGGAGCATTGCGGTTCCAAACCGGCCTTTGCGCACGGTTTGGCGGATGAATTCGTCGCTGGCGATCGCCAGGAAATCGCGATTCCGGATGCTCGGGGCGATTCCCGGGCGTCCCACGCCATCGGGCTGATGGCAGGCGGCGCAATTGGCGTCGTAGTGCATCTTCCCCTTCTTTGGGCTGGGATCGCCACCAGCCTCCGGCGTTTCAACGGGTGTTCGCTCGCTGCGCAGGTAGGCGATGATGCTTCGAACCTCATGGCTGCTCAGGTTCGCCAACCCTCCCGCGCCGATGAACGAGCGCATGGGCGTGCCGATTCGGCCGTGCCTGACAGTTTGAAAAATGTAGTCGTCTGAGGCGATGGCCAAAAAGGTGGGGTTGCCGATTGCCGGGCCGGAGCCGCCTTCCGCATAGCCCGTGGCGCCTGCGCCGTGACAGGCCGCGCAATACACCGCGTAAAGCCCCTCGCCTTCTTGGGCACTGCCGGGATGGCGCTTGTTAGGGTCCGCGGCTGCCAGCCGTGTGCCGTGGCCTTCTTGCGCGGTGCGGAGGTAGGCGATGATGCTTTCCACCCGATCGCGGCCCAAATGAGCCCACGAGGCCATCGCCGTTCCCGGCCGGCCGGCAATAATCGTGCGGCGCAGAAAATCATCCGACGCCAAGCCCAAAAAGTCGCGATTGCGGATAAAAGGAGCGAATCCCACCTTTCCCATTCCTTCAGCCTGATGGCAGGCCATGCAATACGCGTCATAGAGCCGTTTGCCCTCCATAATTGTGGCAAAAGAGGGGCCCTCTGGCCGGGTTTTCCGGCGTTGCGCCCAATATTGGCGTTGCTGTTGCTCGATTGCCAGTTTCTCCTGCTCCGCTTTGGATTTTCCGCCCAAATCGAGCAGAGAAATGGCGATTACGGGAAGAAAGAAACCGGCCGCGATGGGCAGGGTTAGCAGCAAAAAGTAGATGACGGTTCCCTTGGTGAGGAATGGTGCGCTAGAAGGTTTTTGGGGCATACGTCTTACCGAATCTGGCTGGGGTTTGCCTCATTTTTTGGGGATGAGGCAGGGTTGGCCTAACCTCCGCAAGTCTGCATGCCAGGCAACGCATTAATTGCCGCGTACCATCATTTTTCTGCTGCAATTTTTGTCAGCCGTCCTAAAAAAGATTCGCCAACCAACTTTTTGACTGATTTTTCGTGGGCCAGCAATATCTCACCCAACTCGACTACGAACGCGCGCTGGGAGGCAACGTGTTGCGCGATGTTTCGCGCTCGTTTTTCCTATCGCTCCGCCTGCTGCCGCCCGAACTGCGGGGGGTGTGCAGCCTGGGATACCTGTTGGCGCGCACCTCCGATACGCTTGCGGACACCGCCGCGGTGGACCTGGGCCTGCGCAAATCGCTCCTCAACCGGTTTCGGGAATTGATCCGCCTGGAATCACCGCCGGATGAAGAAAAAGAAGCATTTTTCCGGGAGGTGGAGCGCGGAATTCTCCCTCATCTGACGCATCGCGGGGAATTGACGCTCATGCGGAAAATTCCGGACATCCTCGGCTGGCTCTGCGCCATTTTGCCGGAATATCGGGCGTCCATCGACAAGGTGTTGGATGCAATCACCAAAGGGCAGGCCGCGGATCTGGATCGGTTCGGCGAAGCGGAGCCCGGAAAGGTGCGCTTTATCGATAACCGCGAGGATTTGGTACTATACGCGGACCAGGTGGCTGGCAGTGTAGGGCGATTTTGGACTGAGGTAGGCAAGCTGACTTTGGTGAATTTTGCCAGGGCCTCGTTGGAGTCGATGTGCGAACGTGGAGAACGCTACGGACGCGCGCTGCAATATATCAACATCGTGCGGGATTTGGGGGAAGATGTAAGAAGCGGCCGTTGTTATCTTCCTCGCCAGCAATTGGAGTACGCCGGATGGGGTGAAGGGCCGTGGAATACGAACCAAGGCGCCTTGATGAACGTAGCTTTGAGCTGGTTGGATGAAGCGGAGGACGGATTGCGCGCGGGGTTGGATTATGCGCAAAAACTTCGCAATCGCCGCGTGAAACTCGCCACGGTTTTGCCTGCTATGCTTGGCGCGGCAACGATTCGCAGCTTGCGGAAATCGCAAAGTTCGTTTCTTACCCAAAAAGTGAAGATCGATCGCTCGGAAACCCGCAAAATATCGCTTGGCGCGACGCAGCGCGTGCTTTTCAAGCGAAATTTGGAGCCGTACTTCAATCAGCTCCTTAAATCGGCCTGACTGGGCCTGACTGGCAGCTATGATTTGCGCCCGAAGGTTAGTTTGAGCCGGGGACGAGCTTCTTCGTTCTTCTCCAGTACCACCGCATTCGTTCCACAAGTCACCACCAGGGCGATGGGTGATTTTCCCAGCGTTTTGCCGTCCAGCGGCACGGCAAGCCAGATTCCTTTTTCGGCGCCCTCCGTGGCCCCAACCGGCTTATCATTTAAAGAGACGGTGATCGTTTCGGGGGTATCAGCGGCCCTCGTGTTGGCGACTTTTAGCTCCAGGACCGCTTCTCGTACAACGTAGGCCTCATTTCCCAGCAGCGGATGCTGAAATTCCAGGTGAAGGACGCCTTTTGTGCCGTCTGACTCAATAATGTAAGTCGTGCGCCCAGTGTCGCCTTCAGCCAGTTCATTTCGCACGTTTGTCGCCTCAATCACTTCAGGCTCGCCGTTGGCCGCCGGCGTAGCCGCAGTGTTCCACTGTTGCAACAGCTTTGCCGTCTGCTCGGACTCGGCCAACACCTCTTTGGCTGCTTCAATATCTCCAGCGCGGGTTAATTTCACCTGCAACTCCTTGAGGTTGCTCCGATAAAAGTTCGTCAATTCCACGAGTTGCTTCATCGCGCCATCATCCAGTTTCTTGCGTTCGCTAACAAACGTCTGTTGAAAGGGCGCCAATTCCGACAACCGGGCAATTGCCGCACCTCGGCCGGGATTCTTCAGTTCTTCGTCAATTGCCATCACTGCCTTCAAATCTCCTTTGGCCTGAAAACGTCCCCGAAATTTATCGAGATGCTCGCGGTACTTCGTTTCGAGCGTCTGGGCGGGTTGGGCGATGTCGAGCTGTTTCTTGGCAAACGCGTCCTTGAGCGTTTGCAAGTCGGTTTCTGCCTGTAGCGGAACAATTGTGAACGCCAACGCCAATATAGCGGTAGCCCATTTGGTAACTTGAGTGAGTTTCATTAGTCTCCCGGTTCGACCTTTGAGCTATCGAATGGCTGGCGAATGTCAATGCGTAAAAACCAAAAAAAGGTGACGCGCATTTCACGGAGTGCCGCGAGCATCTCCACCGAAAGCATCCGCCGGATGGAAGGGTGGGGGAGTTGCTGGCGCGATATCTGGCTGAGGCTGTGGCTTGAGACTCCCCGCGAATCCTCGAAACCTCGAAACACTGACCGTTGGCGAATGGCGTGGGCCGTGCTAGAATCTTCCCCGCATGAGCCCGAATTCCTGGCTTCTCTTTACCTTGACGTTGGCGTTTTCGCTCCCAATTCAAAGCGGGGGCGCGGATTCGGCCGATAGCTGGAAGTCGCACCTCACCAACACCCCTCCGGGAGATTTTCCGCTTCTTTCGCCGTGTTTGCTGACGTTCAAGGTTAGCTGGAATGGCGTCGTCAAGGCGGGGCAGGCCGATGTGGTGGTGGATTACGAAGACGAATCGGAGAAAAAATTGATCGTCACCGCTCAGGCGCGCAGCACCGGCGCGGCACGCGTTTTGTGGGCGTATGACGCCACCCAAACCACCTGGATAGACACCGGCCGCCTGGCGCCGATCAAGCTCCACCAGGTGGAGGACGACCGCCGCGAGACCAACAGCTACGAAACGGAGTTTATCGGCGATTTTGCCTTCAACAAATGGGTCACCACCCCAAAAATCGAGGGCAAGGAGATCGAGGACCGCAACCAGCGCGTTTTCGAGCAAGCGGGCATGCGCGACCTGGTTTCCGCGGCGCTGTATTTGCGCAGTCAGCCCCTGAATAAGCCCGGCCAGGAGTTCAGCATCGTCACCTTCCCGTTTCGCGATCCCTACCTGGTCAAGCTCACTTTTGGCGGGCGAGAAAAGCGCAAGTTTTCCGGCAAAAAAGTGGATGCGCTGAAATTCGACCTGAAACTGGCAAAAGTGCGCAAGGACGGATCGCTGGAAAGCCAGGATGACAAGCTGCAATCGGCCACCATTTGGCTGACGGATGACGAATTGCGCCTACCGCTGGAATTGCGCTCGGAAATCTTCGTTGGCAGTGTTAGGGCTGCCTTGGTCGATCACACGCCGTCCGACGAAACCCCGCAAAACTCTGCCAAAAAGCTTCAAAAGCCCCAAAAAGCGGAAAATTCCTTGTCTCAGCAGGTTCGGGAGCGCGCGCGCGGCGTTTTGAGCCGATTGCGCGGTGGCAACCCCAAGTAACCTGGCGATCCCGGGCACCGTCAGAAAACTGGGCCGAAATTCCGCCGCTCGGTAATTAAGGCTCCTCCTGCTCTGCCATTCCCGATTGCACCCTAACCTGCGGGCGGCGTAACGGTCCAATCCTCAAATTTCAGGTTCGGGACGCGGGCGAAATCGCGGCTGTTTCGGGTTAGCAGGGTCAAGTCGTTGGCAAGAGCGACTGCGGCGATTCGTAGATCGGTGGCGCCCACCCTCAAATTGCCCGGAAATGCGTCGAACCTGTCTTGGGCCGCCTCGTCGAACGCCAACACCGTGAAGCGCTGGTAGTCCACAAAGGCGATTTGGAGAAGCTCGTAGCCGGTGATAATTTGCCGGCGGCGTTTCCGCGCATCGTTGATCAATTTGTGGGCGCCCATGGCCAGTTCGTGGAAGGTGAGGATCGAAACAGCAAATTCATCCACCGAATGCTGAGCCATCCTGGCGCTCAGATGACTCGCAAATGGCTCGGACTGGCGCTGGATGGTGACAAAGTGATCGGTATCGAGCAAATACGTCACGAATCGGGCTCATCCAGGGTTTCGCGAACTGACAGGCAAGCATTCAGGTAATCGTCCCAGATTTCATCGGGAATGTGGGACGCCGAGCCCACCGCTCCGCGCCATCCATCCTTTTCGGCGCGATTGCGGAGGTCCTTTACCTCGCGTTCCAAAGTCTCGACCCGCTCGGAGAGTTGTGAGATTGAAGGTTCGGCCATGACGAAGCATACCAAGGCTCAGCCTTCGTTGCAAACCATCATGTCCCCACCGCCCCCACCGGTCTGGCGCTGGATGGTAGCGACGATTTTTACGCTGTGTTGGCCAAAATCAGCCCCGGCGCGTGACTTTGCCGAGTTCGTGGCGGATGGTGCCGCTCATGGCGGAAAAATGCGACCCTAACGACCACATTCGCCTCAGCGCGATCCAGGTTTCCGCGCATATTGGCGTGCCGGAGGAGGAACGCGCCTTGCCGCAGGCGCTGGAGGTCGATTTGACCCTTTTTCCCACGAAAAGTCTGCAAAATCTCGGCGACGACCTTTCGCGGACGATTGATTACCACGCTGTTTGGCAAAAAACGCGCGAAATTGGCGCCGAGCGCCCTCGAAAGCTGATCGAAACCCTCGCCGGCGATTTGGCGGAGTATTTTTGGGCGGAGCTGGATTTAGCGCGGATTGAGGTGACCGTGCGCAAGTTTATCCTGCCCGGAACGGGTTCGGTCAGCGTAACGGTTTCAAAACGGTGAAAAGTTACGTGCCAAGCCCGCGTTATTCGGATAGTTAGCGAGCCCACCGCGAAAAAACTCCGAACTTCCCGCTTTTTCCCGCTCAGTAGCGAAAAAACCCACCCAATGGCCGGTCCACGAAAGCCCGACGAAGACAAACCACTCGTGGAACGCGCCCAGCAAGGCGATACGGAGGCCTTCGACCAGTTGATCCGCAAACACAGCGGCAAGCTCTACGGGCTGGTCTACAACATGACCTCCAATCATGAGGACACCAACGACCTGTTGCAGGACATTTTTGCCAAGGCTTACCGCAGTTTGAAGCGATTTCAGGGCAAGAGCACGTTTTACACCTGGATTTACAGCATCTCGGTCAACATGACGCTGAATTTCCTGAAAAAGCGCAACCGCCAGCGCAAGGTTAGCCTGGACGACGTCGATTTAAACATCCAGAACGATGCCGACTTCATCGAGCAGACCGCCAAGTCCGATCCGGTGAAGGAGGTCAACATTTTGGAGCTTCAGGAAAGATTGAACGGGGCCATGCAGGCCTTGTCAGACGACCACAGAGCCGTCGTCACCATGTTTGACATCATGGGCATGCCCCACAATGACATTGCGAAAATTCTGGGCGTTTCGCCCGGAACCGTCCGCTCCCGGCTCTTTTACGCCCACCGCCAGTTGCAAAATTATCTCGAAGAATTTCGAAAATAACCACTCAAACCGTCAATCCCCGCCTAACATGGACGAATTCGAACCCGTGAGAAAGCTGATCGCGCTGAAGCGATACGAATCCCCCGGCGAAGCGTATTTCGAGCGTTTTGTCGATGATTTTCACCACCGGCAGCGGGCCGAAATGTTGCGATTGCCCGCCCATCGCCTGTTTTTCGATCGGTTGGATGCGTGGCTATCCGGTTGGCACGGCCGACGCTGGGTTGGCGGGGGCCTGGCTGCGGCGGCTTGCGCGGCTTTGGCGCTTGCGTTCGTGATTCGCGGACCCGTGGAAGATGCTGCGGCGCCGTTTCAGGGCAAAATCGCGGCTGAAGATGCCGCCCCGGCTTCGCTACTGCGCGAATTTTAGGCTTTTTCCTCGGTTGGAGGATTTCAAACAATCACCCGCACGCGCTTTGGTTTCGATTCATTCCAGCATTCGAGCAGCCGTGGTGGCCGCGGTATTGGTTTGCCCCTGGCTTTTGGCTCAGGAACCGGCGCAGCCTCGCGAGCCGGAAAACACCGTGTTGACCGCGCAGGGCGATTCCGCGTTGCCACCCGCTTCTTTCCCGGTTTTGGGCGAAATCTCGCCTTCGTTGGTCCACGTGTTCTGGCGTGGTGAAAAACGCAGCCGAACCGAGCGCACTCCCGGTTTTGCCATGGCCGGCGGGATGTTCGTAACCGTGCGCGGCGCGGCAAAAGTGGCGGAAACGGTGGTCGTCCGCTCTGCCACGAAGAACGATCACGACGCCCGCGTGGTGCTCATCGATTCGGCGTCCGGCTTGGTGCTCATCCGGGGAGGTCAATCGGCCATGGCCGACGTGGCGCCGTTCGTTCTCGGTTCTAGCCGCAGCCTGTTCATCGGCGATTCCACCTTCGCCCTGCGCCTCAACGACGAAGGTTTTGCCGAGCAAACCCTGGTTGGCGTGGTCATCGGCCGCGACCGGCGATTGGAGGGCAAAGAGCTGCCTCTGGCGCATCTTCGGGTGCGAATTCCCCTTTCGCGGACGGTTGGCGGGCTGCCGCTGCTCGATTCCCGCGGGCGCGTCGTCGGCATCGACCTGGGACGTCGTTTCGACAACAAAGGCGAGGAATTTCACGTTTTGCCGATCGAAGTCGCCTCCAAACTCGCCACCGACCTGCAGGATTTCGGCAAGCGCGAGGATGCGTGGCTGGGTGTGACCTTCAACACCGGCACCACCACTGCCAAAGTCGTGTCCGTGCGCCCGGGGTCGCCCGGTGACCGCGCCGACATGAAGCCGGGCGACGTGGTCATCTACTTCGGCGGCGCGCGCATCGATACCCTGGACGATCTGGCGGACACCTGCTACTGCCTGACCCCCGGCCGGACGGCGGAAATCCATTTTTTGCGCGGCGTGACCCGCGTGGAGCGCCAACTGACTCCAGCGGCCAAATCCGCGCGGGCCTCGGGAACGGGCCCCCAGCCGTAGTTGCGCCACAACTGGCTACCTTGCGTTTCCCAGCCGTTCCAGGTATTTCGCCAGCAGGTCGAACTCCAGGTTCGCCGCGTCGCCGGGTTTTCGCGTTTGCAAATTGGTCACGGCGAAGGTGTGGGGGGTGATCCAGATGGTGAAGCGCTCGTCCCGCAAATCCGCGATGGTTAGGCTCATTCCGTCCACGCAAATCGACCCCTTGCGGATGGCGTAACGCGCAAACTCAGCCGGCAGGGCGACAATTAGTTCGTGATCCTGGCCGCTGGGATTGAGCGCCAAAATCTCCGCCCGGCAATCTACGTGCCCCTGCACGAAATGGCCGCTGAGCCGGTCGCTGACCCGCAACGCGCGCTCGATGTTCGCCAAGCCGCCGGTTTGCAGCTCACCCAGGTTCGTTAGCCGAAGCGTTTCCTCCAGCAGGTCGAACGCGACCACTCCCGCGCCGGAAATTTCGGCCACGGTCAGGCAACAGCCGTTGACGGCCACGCTTTCGCCCAATTCCAGGTCGCCGGCGATTTCGGACAAATCCAGACGCAGCCGCGCGCCGGTTTTCACCCGCAATAACTCGGCCACCGTGGCTGTGCGTTCGACGATTCCGGTAAACATGGGTTGATCTCCACGAAATCAGAAGAAAAACAGCAGCGCAAGCACTAGCACCGCCAAACACGCGGTGACGCCGATCGGCAATGCGCCGCGGCGCAGGATTTCGCCCAACTCCTGGCTGCTGGTTTTGCCGGAAAACGGGCGCATCAGGGCGATGGGCGCGAATTCGGCCAACCGGCCGAGCCCGCGGATAACGCTCATCGACGCGGCGTGAGCCAAGCGGTTGAAACCATTCAGCCCCTTGTCGCACACCCAATAAAATGCGCGGCCACTTTTGCGATAAAACCAGTCCGCGTCCAGGTTGACGGAGCGCAACTCAGGCGGATAGACCTTGGAGAGCATCAGAACGGCAAAGGCCAGCGCGGAGAAGAAGAGAAGCTGGGTTTGGGTGATGATATGCGTGGCCGTCCAGACTTTGTATTCGACAGGGTGGGGTAATAGCCGGTAGAGCGTTTGGTAAGGCAGGCAACCGATTCCGATGCAGCAAATCGCCGCAAGCGCCATTGCCACGAGCATATTAGCCGGCGCCTCCTTTGTACGAATACCCGAATCATGCGCAAAAAACGCGAAAAACGGGATTTTGATGCCCGCGTGGTGAAAAACGCCGGCGGAGGCAAACAACAGGCAGAGCCAGACGATAAGATGCCCCTCGTACCCAGCCGCCGCCATGACCATGCTTTTGCTGACAAAGCCGCTAAATAACGGAAACGCGGAGATAGAAGCCGCGCCAACGCAACAAAACCCGCACGTCCACGGCATGGACTTATAGAGCCCGCCAAGATCCGAGCCATTCATCCGCCCGGTTCGCAAAAGCACGGCGCCCATGGACATAAAGAGCAGCCCTTTGAACAAAACATCGTTAAACGCGTGCGCCACCGCTCCATTGATTGCCAGCGGCGTGCCGATGCCGATTCCCACCATCATGAAGCCAATCTGGTTGATCATGCTATATCCTAACACCCGCCGAAGATCGTTTTCGATAACCGCGTAGAAAATGGGAAACATCGCCATGACCGCGCCTATGATGATAAGCTCCGGTGTTCCCGGAAATCCGCGCGCCATCGCGTAAACCGCGGCTTTGGTGGTAAACGAGCAGAGAAACACCGTCCCGGTTGGCGTCGCCTCCGGATAACTGTCCGTCAACCAGGTATGCAGCCCGGGAAACGCGCATTTGATGCCGAAAGCCAGGAAAATCAGCAATCCCGCCGGAGACTCGAGCGTCATTTTGCCGAACGCGAGGCTTTGCGTCTCCGCGAACTGCATCGCCGCGCCGACGAGCAGGAGCAAACCGGATGAAATGTGGAAAACCAGGTAGCGAATGCCGGAATCGCCGGAACGCTCGCTCTTCCGCGCCCAAATCTGAAAAACGGAGGTGATAGCCAGCAATTCCCAAAACACGAAAAGCGTGATGAGGTCGCCCGCGAAAACAACGCCGACCGCGCTGCCTGCATAGAGAAAACCGGTCAGCAGTTGTTGCCGGTCTTTGACGTGCATCGCGTAAATGCCCACGATGATGGCGGCAATGTGAAACAGGTAGCCGAACAGCTTGGATAATCGATCCGCGCGGACGATTTCCAGGTTGTATCCCAAAAACTCCAGCGTTTGCGTGCCGTCGCCGAATTTGATCACATTCCACAGCCCCAGCGCCGGGATGACGACCAGGAACAGGTTCCGCAAAACGCCTTTTTTCAGCGTGCCAACGACCAACGCGCCGGCCAGCAGGATAAGTGCGGGATGAATCTGACCGATCTGCAAATTCATGGCTTTTCGTAGTAGTCTTCGCGCCGCATCAGGATCCTGCGCAGTTGTTTGGCCACCAGAACCAGCAACACGCAGGCAATGAGGCCGTAGAGCGGATAAAACGCTGGCCAGCCCTCCTGCGGTAGCTCGCCTTTTTTGAAGCTAAGGTGCTTGTGATAGAAAAAATCCGGCAAAACCAGCAATCCACACAAAATGAAGAAAACGGCGATGAACTTCTTCACGTTCGCGGGCGAATCGAAAAAATGCTTCTTCCCGGCGTCCGGCAAATTGACAATTCCTTCGTCCGAATCGTAGGCGGGAATAATGGGGGCGGGATCTCGATCGTGAGCCATGGTTTTGAGAATAACGTTAGCCGCCGGCAGTCAACAACGCGAGCGACTTCAAAAGTCCGGGGGTAAAGAAGAGCACAAAACAACCCAACGCGGTGAGGGAAAGCGGCAACAGGCAGGCCAGCGGCGCTTCTTTGAGGCTTCCGGCAGATTCTTCATCATCGTTCGGCGGCTTGAAAAAGGCAACCACCGGCGGATGCAGCAGATATACGACGTTAAGCAGCGAACTGACGACTAACACGGCCACAAACGGGTAGAGCTTGGCGTCCATCGCGCCCAGGATGAGATACCACTTGCTCCAAGCTCCGCACAGTGGCGGCAAGCCGATCACGGACAACGCGCCGATCGTGAATGCCGCAAACGTAACCGGCATTTGGCGGCCCAGACCGTGCATCTGGCTGATATACTTCTTCCCGCTCGCCACGAATATCGCCCCGGCGCAGAAAAACAGGGTGATTTTGCCAAACGCATGCATGGCCACGTGCATCATGCTCCCAACCGCGCCGTTTTGAGTTAAGAGCGCTACGCCCAGCACAATGTAGGCTAGCTGACCGATGGTGGAAAACGCCAGCCGGCGCTTCAAATTATCCTGCGTTAGCGCAATAAGCGACGAAACAAGGACGGTGAACGCGGGGATCCAACAGACAACGATGCCAATATCCAGCTCCTTGAGAAATCCGAGACCGAAAACGCCGGTAAACACGCGCAAGACGCAAAAAACGCCTACCTTGACCACGGCCACCGCGTGCAACAAGGCGGAAACCGGCGTAGGCGCGACCATGGCTCCCGGAAGCCAGGAATGGAACGGCATCAGCCCATTTTTCGCGAACCCAAACGTCAGAGCCAGCAACACGATCATTCCTTCCGCTTTGCCGACTTTTCCGGCTAATATCCCCTGGGCGGAAAAATCCAGGTTTCCACCGGATTTGTAGTAACAGTAGATTAACGCCGGCAGAGCAAACCCGATCGACGTCGTCAACAAATGGGATAAATACGTCCGGCCGCCCGTCCTTGCCTCTTTATCCTGATGGTGCGTCACCAGCGGGTAGGTTGATAGCGAAAGCAGCTCGTAAAACACGTAAAGCGTCAGCAAATTCCCGGCAAACGCCACGCCTAACGTTGCGCTCAACGAAATCGCGAAAAACGCGAAAAAGCGGGTTTGCGAATGCTCGTTCAACCCGCGCATGTAGCCGATGGAATAGAGCGACGTCGGTATCCAAAGAAACGACGCCACCAGCGCAAAGAGCAATCCCAACCCATCAACGCGAAATTCCAGCGGCACGGTCGGTACAACGTGAAAAATGGTGCATTCCACGATTTTTCCGCTCAGCACGGCCGGAATCATCGATGCCACAAGGCCCAGTTTGACAAGGCCGGCAATAAACGTGCAAGCTTCGCGCAAATTCGGAAATCGGCCGAACACCACAATCGGAACGACTGCCAGCAAGGAAGCAAGACAGGCCCAAACCGGGGTGCAACTGGATACGATTTCCATGGATTCGCTAATTTGCGGTGGATAGAAACGGCTCGATGAATTTCACGACTTGCGAGTTAAAAATTCCCAGAAGAACGAGCAAAAGAGCGGTCGTTATCAGTGAAATCTGCGCAGCAACCGGCGCTTCGGAGATTTTTGCTTCGGGTTGATGATCATCGTGGCCTTCAGGCGGATTTTTGCCGAAGAACGCCGTTTCGATGATCCGGAAGAAGAGGATCGCGTTGATCAGGCTGGAGAATAGCAGCGCGGCAACGTATTCCCAGTGGCCGGACTCGATTCCCCCGCGGATGAGATACCATTTGCTGAAAAATCCGCAGGTAGGCGG
Organism: Verrucomicrobiales bacterium; assembly: GCA_965224535.1. Lineage (GTDB taxonomy): Bacteria > Verrucomicrobiota > Verrucomicrobiia > Verrucomicrobiales > DEV007 > JBCDHN01. The sequence goes on along the minus strand of CBDCZR010000011.1, from coordinate 12,917 downwards.
AATGCCGATCATCGCGAACGCGCCCGCCAGAAGTCCGAACATGGTCACCGGCATTTTTCGGGTGAGACCATCCAGGGAAGTAATGGAGTGGGTGCAGGTTTGCCGCCAAATCATGCTTGCCGCCAAAAACAGGCACAAGGTCATGAGGGCATCGCTCAAAATATGGTAGGTAGCGCCAACCATGCCGGTTTGATTGCCAAGCCAGATGCCGCCCACCATGTATCCCACTTCCGCGACAATCAGGTAGCACAACATCCGCTTCAATTCCCGCTGATTGAGCGCCAAAATCGATCCGGCCGCTATTGCAACAACCGCCAGCCAGACAATTGCATCATTCCAAGCCAGGCCAAGCACGTAGTCCATCCCGAAAACGGTGATCATCATGCGAATCATCACGTAAACCGACACTTTGGTCACCAGCGGCGCGAGAATGCAACCGCTCGTCGACGGGCAGTAGCTATACGCATTGGGCAACCAGCCGTGAAGCGGGAAAAACGCCATTTTTATCATCAAACCCAGCATGATGAAGATAAAAGCCACCTGGATGGTGGATGAATCCTGCAGACCTTGGGTGGTGATGATGTTGTGGATGTCCGCCATGTTCAGCGAGCCGGTTTTCGCCAACAAATAGCCAACGCCCAGGAGATAGAACGACGCGCCGATCGTCCCCATGATGACGTAGTTGAATGAAGCCACCGCGGCGCGTTTTGAGTCGCCCATCGCGATTAGCGCATAACTGGTGAGCGACGAGACCTCGAGCAAGACGAAGACGTTGAACGCATCCGCCGCGATCGTCATTCCCAACAACCCGCAAACCAGCAGCAGCAACAGCGCGTAGATTTGCGCGACCTTTCCCGGAGACTCTTCCGGAACGCGAACCAGGGAATAGACCGTGGTAAGAAAGGCGACCAGGGCAACGAGCACAAGAACGACCGCATTCACGGGATCGACGGCAAGATGAATGCCGATGGGAACGGGATTGTCCCAGCCGCCCAAAAAATAGGTGATTTGCTGCCCCTCAGCCCCTACAACCTGGATCAATTGCCCAACGGTCGCCGCCAGGGTCAGCCCCATGCCCAAAACGGTTAGCGGCAGCGCAAAACTTTCCCGCCACATGCCTAACAGCAGCACGACCAGCGAGGCCAAGAGCGGAGCAAGAACGACGATCGCGGGTAGTTGATCAGCCATCGGTCTCGCGAAGTTTTTCCAGAATTTCGTTTTCTTCCACCGTGCCGTGATCGTGGAAAACCACTTGGGTGACGGCCAAGGCAACTCCCAACGTGGCCACGCCAACAACGATGGCTGTTAGCATAAGAACGTGGGGCAGAGGATTGGCGTAGAGGGCGGGATTTTCGGCGGAATCGGCCGGTTTTTCGGAATGATGGTCCGAATGATCGACGATGGGGATGGTTGCGCCTTCCTCGATGGTACCGGGAACGCTGAGCGACACAAAAAACAGGATGATCGCGGTCTGGAAGATGGACATGCCGATCAGCTTTTTGATGAGGTTGTTCTTCGTGATCATGGCGTAGAGCCCAATCATCATGAGAACCACGTAGACCCAGAAATTGAAGCTTTGGAACAGGATTTCCATGCGTTCTATGCTAGAGCCCCTCCTTCATTGCGCCGCGGGTAGATAGGAGGCTGTAGATGCCAAACATAATAGCCGCGCAGGTGAAAAAGACGCCAATTTCAACTCCGAGCATACTATGATAACGTGCCTTGACTTCCGATGCGCCAAGACCGATTTGGTGCAGCGCGCTGTAGTCCAAAAAGTTGCGATCCAGCGCCATCGCGGCCAGGCCGAAGCCGGCGAAAATCAGGATTCCCGCAGTTGCGACCAGGAGAAATCGCCGGCGCGGGAAACGCTTCAGCGTCGTCGGCAAATCATGGGCCAAGGCCAAAAGAATGAAGCTTGCGCCCATGATGACTCCGCCCTGAAATCCGCCGCCGGGGCTGTGATGGCCGTGAGCCAAGACGTAGAGCGCAAAAACCTGAATCACCGGCACGAGGAGCCGGCAGGTGGTCTGAATGATGTGATCGTTAGGCTCTTCTTTGGGGCGTCCAGGGCGATTGAGCGGCGGCACGCCTTTGAGCACGGCCAGAATCGCGATTCCGGCGGTAAAAATGACGACCGTTTCAAACAACGTGTCATAACCCCGGTAATCCGCCAAAACCGCCGTCACCATGTTAGGCACGGCGGTCTCATTTTCGATTTCATGAAAAAAGTGCTGCGCGATCGGCCCGGAAATCGCCGGAGCCTTGCGGTCGCCATAGTTGGGCAAATCTCCCATTCCGCGTACGAGCAGAGCGGCGGTAACCAACACCGCGATGAAGGCGAAAACACGCATCAATCCGAGGATTTTCGGTTTGTGTTGAAGACGGTGGCGATGAGGAACACCGCACTAACACCTGCACCAACGGCCGCTTCGGTGAAGGCGACATCCACCGCGCCCATTTCCGCCCAAAGCAGGCAAATGAGGAAGCTGTAGATGCCGAAAACCATCGACGCGCTTAGCAGATCGCGCACCTTTAGCGCAATAAGCGCGGTTACGACCATGAACGCGAGGATAACGATATTGAGGACGGGAATCATGACTTGCGGGCCAGTTTCAAATCATCGCGCTCCACTTTGGGCTCGATGCCGTCCGAGTAGCCGGCCTCGATCAGCGCGTGAGTGCTGGTTGGGCTGGTGAACATGATGAACAGGCAAATTCCCAGCATTTTCAAAATGACGAACACCGCCTTAAGCCACTCCCCGCCATGCAAAACGGCGTTGATAACGTCGTGCAAGTGATAGACGCCAAATCCGCCCACGATCAGCAGCGTCGACAAGGTATCGCCCTTGCCGGCAGCGTGCATGCGCGTATAAAAATCAGGAAAACGCACCAAACCGACGGAACTGCCGAGGAAAAGGATAATACCGCCAACGATCATGGCTATTGCGATAACGTCGATGATCATTGGCTCAATTCCTTCGCTCTGGGCCGGGTTTTGAAGAAATAACGCGATGCGGCGATCGAGCCAATAAAGTTGAGCAGCGCGTAGGCGATGGCAAAGTCGATAAACATGTCCGGGCGGCCAAAGATAAAACCGATAACCACCAACATCACCGCCGTCTTCGTGCCGATGACATTAATTGCGACGATGCGGTCGATGGCGGTTGGCCCTACCATGACACGAAAGAGCGGAAGCAGCATCAGCATCATCAGCGCCGCGCCGGCCCAGGTGAAGAACTGTCGCATCAACTCCTCGCTCATAGTTCCTGGCCGAAAATGCGCCCGATTTTCTTTTCCATGGGCCCCTCCAAGCCCTTGGCGGTGGCCTCGCTAATGGCGTGGATGTAGAGATCGTTGCCGACCAACTCCACCGTGATGGTACCGGGTGTCAGGGTGATGGAATTGGCCAGAACATAACGCGCGGTTGGTGAATCCAGCCGGGTTTGGAAGCGGACGATGCGTGGGCGGACGTCGCGCATGCCGGTTGGGCTAAGGGCAAGGCGCAGGACGTGAAAGTTCGACAAAACAACCTCCCAAAGCAGCCAGCAGAGATAACCGGCAAGCCGATAGCCGATGACGGGCAAATCGCGCGGGTTGCCCCTGCGATCCTGGAACACGAGGTCGCCGGAGATGATGCTGACAAAGGCGCACGCGATGACTCCCATGAGGAGGTGTTGACCATCCAGGTTGCCAGACAACACGATCCAAACTGGAAAAAGCGCGGCAAAAACTATCGTGCGACGCAGCATCTGGCAGCCACCTGTTAGGCAGGGCTCCGGGGCTGTCCAATCTTTTTTTCCCTGGCGCAATTTGCCGGCATGACCGTGGGTTGCCGCGATGAATTTCCTGGCGCACTTCCAGCTTTCGCCGGCTGAGCCCGACCCGATTGCGGGCGCGTTTTTGGGCGATTTTGTGCGGGGAAATGTGGATGCCTTGACCGACCTGCCAACGGGAATTCGCCATGGCATCACGCTGCATCGCCGGATTGACGCTTTTACCGACGCTCACCCGATTTGGCAACGAAGCGCGGCCAGGTTGGCGCCGGAACGCAGGCGCTTGGCGGGAATCATCGTGGACGTGATTTACGACCACTTTTTGTGCCGGAACTGGGAGCGATTTTCGGCCCAGCCGTTGGAGGAGTTCGCGGATTTTTGCTACACCAGCCTGCTGGCCCGCGCGCAGTTCATGAGCTTGGAGGCACGCCAAATGGCGCGGCGGATGCGGGAGCACCATTGGCTGGAATCCTACCGAAAAATGGAGGGAATCGGCCGCGCTTTTCACGGGTTGGAGCAGCGCTCGGAGGCGTTGTCAGGCATTCAGCACGCGAATCTGGATTTCGAGGCGAATTTCGACCCGCTGGAGCGCGATTTTCTCGATTTTTACCCGATTTTGCGGGATTTCGCGACTCGCGAGTGGGCGGAACTCGTTACCGCACCAGGCGGCGCGGATTCTTGAGCAGCCACAGTTCTTCGTCCTCGATCACGTGCATCGAGCGGCCGCGCTTCACCTTTTTCACCCGCTGACGGATATTGCCGCGGATGCGTTTTTGGAAGCCGATGCTGGCCGAAAACAGGCTGAGCAGGTCCATGAATTTTTGATCCTTGGCCAGGGTGGGCTCGCGCACGAGAATGCGCGAATCCGTGCCGAGGGCCCAGAATTTTCCGTCAATTTTGCCGATGCTCTGTCCCTGAGCCTCGATCTTGAAATCGATGCCCCAGGAGACCCAGTAACACTTGAGGTCGATGTACCACATCCGGTCGTTGCTCTCCTCGTAGTAGGCGAAGGAAAACGTGGGCGGCAGGTAGAGAATGCGCCGGTTTTGCTGAATGTGGACCATGTAGTCGTAGTCCGGCAAAATTACGGCAAAGGTGATGAGCGAGCGCTTGGAACCCAGCGAGTTGTGGACCTCGTGCACGGTCATTTCCTCCAGCGTGCCCTTCCAGCGGATGCGTTTGCCGGTGGATTTGAACATTTTGAGCACCAGCCGCTGCTTGTCGACGTCGCCAGCGTCCATTTGCATGGTTTCATCGTCCTCCAGCTTGGCATCGAGCACGGCTTTTTGCGATTTTGAGAGCCGGCCGTCGCTTTTGACCCTGGAGCGCAATTCTTTCTCCCGCGCTTTTTGCATCTTGTTGATGACGCGCTCGCGGTCTTTTTTGGAGGGCTTCCAGATATCGGTGCGCAGACCGATGATGTGGCTTTCCTCCTTGGTTCGTTCTTGTCGATCTTCGTCGATCATTTTGCCGGTTACGCCCATGTTGCTGGAAAACTGCCGATCTTCGGCGCTTTTCAGCTTTGCGAGGACGTCGATGTTGGTGGGGTGGACGCCAGGGGCGATCCACATGTCGATGTAGCGTGAGTAGCGCTTTTGGCGCTCGCCAGTAACTTTTCCTTCAGTGGCCATGATACTAACAGGGCCAGAATTCTAACATTTGTCAACAAAAACTGCGTAAATCGCCGTGGGACGGTGAAAAACGCCCGAGTTTTGCCGTTTTGGCGGTCAAACCTGCCGGTTTCGCGAGCCCTCGACGTCGTGCCCGGATAATCGGTCGCTGACGCGACGAGGCGTTTTTTGCGTCCCGTTTCGGGGGCTAAAGCGCCCCGGCTAACATGATCGGTCCCTACGGGACGAAAAGGTGTCGGTTCGAACCGACACCGGCGTAGTTCAGGCGCTGGGTATGCACTTAGCTCCAGTGATTACGAAATGCACACCACCGAGCTTGTCTCGGTGGTTAGCGTGTTCAAAAACCAGATTCCATCTGCACAAAAGTGATGCCACCTTCGGGTTCACCCCGATGGAGCAATGTCTATTTTGGCGGCCTTTCACGATGGGAACAGCGTTCGGCCGGGACAAGCCCGGCCGGGACGACTTTCGCGCGAAGAGATTCTGGTGTTTGAACGGGGTTCCACTGGGGCAAGCCCAGATGGCGACCTTGAAAATTGTAATCACTGGAGCTAAGTGAATACCCCGGAAAATTTATCCCCGGAATGTGTGCAACTTAGCGTCGGCATCTTGCCCACCGGGAATCCGTCGCGGGCCAAGTTTTGCGCCCCAGCCGTCACTCCACCGGCTTTAGCAGCACTTTGTGCACGTCCATCACCGCTTTGTTCGTCTTGGAGAGCGGCTTGATGGTGAGGCTGTTAGCGCCTTCCTCCAGTTCGACAGTGCCGAGGTCGAGCGATTTCCAATTTTGGAAGCCGCCGGTCTCTTGGACGGTGAATTTGTGCTGTTTGTCGTTGAGCCACAGCCCCACCTCACTGCCGCCATTTCCGGTTCCACAGCCCTGGACGACTTGGAGCTGGAATTTGCCCGCGGAGTGCACGTTGAAGGCCCATTCGGCGAAATCTTCCTGGTCGGTCCAGAATCCGAGGCAGTTTTTCTCCTTTTTCGGCTCGTAACGCATCCGCTTGGAAAATGTGGTGGCCGTGGAGGCGGCCAGGATGATTTCACCGTCGATTCCCTGGTTTACCTTGTCGCCCTCCGGGGCCGGCGTGAGGGTGATTTTTCGCAGTTTAAAGGTGGATCCGTTGGTGTTTTCGCCGCTCAACACCCCAACCGCGGCCGGCTTGGTGTGCGGGATGTAGATCCGGGAGATGCTGGCGGTGTTTTCCACTTCCATGCCGCCGGATTGCGGGACGTAGCCCTTGGCCTTGGCGTCGCCGATGTAAAATTGAAAGCCCATCTTGGGCGCGACGGACACGTAGGTGATTTCCACCTCGTACATGCCCCAACGGTCCGGGCTGAATTCCGGCCAGTTCCAGCGCCCGAAGTGTTCGCCTTTCAGGTAAGTGCCGTCGCGGGCTTCGAACACGATCCGGCCCCGATTTCGGTTCAAATCCGGGCGTTTTCGGGAATTTTGCCTGGCCGCCTCGGCAAAAATCGCGGCCAGGTTGTCTTTTTCGCCTTGCGCGCTTTTGCCGGGCGCGGCGAAGTTTTTTTCCAGCTCTCCGTCAGCGGCGGGAGCGATGTTCAGCCAAACGGCGGAGAGGATTGCGGTTGCGAGCGGAATGGGATTGTAACGGGCCATGATGGGACCAATCGTAAATTCCACGGCGCGTTGTGCAAGGGGGGAAATCCAGTTTCCGCGGGCTCACTTTGCGTTGCTCACCTTTTCCAGCACGGGCAATCCATCCCGCAGGGCAAATCGTTGGTTGAAGGGGTAGGCCACCATTTTGGCGAGGTCCAGGGCCCAGAATTCGATCGGCTCGTTGGCTGGGTTTGTCGTGGTGACGCGCCAACCGTTGGGAATCTCCTCAACCGCGGAGGCGATCGTCAAAATCTCGCGAATTCCCCGCTCGGGATAGTTTCGAACCAAGGCGACGACGTCCGCGGGCCGGTAACCCAGGCCGGGCAACCTGGCCGAGCCCGAAAACTGGATTTCATCGCCGGAAAGCTCCGGAATGTTCAGCGCGGCCAGGCTGGCGGGCAACGCCTCGGGCTCCAACCGGAAGCGCGGCGGGGCGAGCCGCAGATCCGACAAAATGGGCTGGATCAGGTAGCCGTTCTGGTTCAAGAACGTGGCCCGTTTTTGCGCCAAATCCCAGTCGTCGGTGCCAAATCCGCTGGGTTGACCGGGTGGAAACTGGTTCATGAACAGCATCTGGCTGCGCGTTTTGAGGCGCTGGGCTTGAACCTCGTTTACCCGCCAGTAGCCGTAAAACCAGCCTCCCGCCTGGTGCAACACCATCCCAAACAGCACGACGGCCCACAAAATCGGCAGGTGATCGCTGACGCCCGATTCCGGCGAGCGCTCCACCTTGTCAGAGGTCAAAATGGTGAACAGCGCCATGATGCCCGCCAGCACCGGCGTCACGACCAGGGAAAAATCCAGCCCCGGGGCGGGAATCGCGCCGCGGTCCACAAACAGGCAGACCAGCGCCGTTCCCACCAGGCCGCTGGCTCCAAGGGCGATCCACGGCAGGCATCGGTTCCAAAGCGCGACCCGGGATCGGCCCAGAGTCGACGCCAGCCAGACGATGGCGTGGATGAGAAAAATCGCGACGACGGCCAATCCTGGCAACACCACGAATTCTCGGTTTTCCGGCGCTTGCCAGCCGCGGAAGATGAGATCGCCCGCCAGGGTGAACCATTCGGTCACCAGTTGCTCGGCATCGGCCTGTTTCACCGCTTCCAACGCGGGAAAGGAGAGGTCCCCGCCGGCGCCGGTTTCGGAAAAATAGTCGCCGATGACGAAACCGGCGATCGCGAGCCAAACGACCAGAAAAATCAGCCGTTGCCAAATTTTGCCGGCGTGGCTGCCCAAAATCTGAACGATCGCAACCGCCGGCCAGATTGCCAAGCCGTGAATGGCGCTGTAGCTGCCCAAAACGCCAAAAAACAGGCAAAAACCTAGCCGCAACCACCACGGCAGCGTGCCCGAGGCCAGAAAAATCGCCCAAATGAGGCAAGCGTTGGCCAAATGAACGCCGAACGCCGAGGCCGAGAGCAGCGCTTGCGCATGAACGGGGGAAAACAGGAGTAGGTTGGCGAGCAGGAACGTTAAACCCAGCTTCAATCCCGTCCCCACCGTGCGTCCCAGCATGAAAAACAGGCCTGCCGCACACGCTGCCAAGGCCCCGAACGACGCCCAAACCTCCGCACGAACGTCGCCCCCGGTCAGGCGCGTCAAAAACAGGTGCATCCCCTTGGGCACGGTCTGCCGTTGCCCGTATTCCGGCGCCAAAAACTCGGACGCGCTCAACTTCTCCTCGTGCAGGGCTTGCAGGACGTCGACCCGCTCCCATTCCGGCCCGAAGGGGACGTTGACCGCCTTCCAATCGACGATCCATGCCGCGCCGACCGCGGGAATGCAGGCAAAACTCACCAGCACCAAATCGCGGATGCCCAACCCGAGGCGCGCGAAGAATCCGAGCTTCTTTTTCGCCGGTTCAGGGCTCGTTTCGGCCGGCAAAGGCTCGTTTGCGGCTTTTTGGGGCGTTTTGGGCGATGAGGCGCCTTTCGGTTTGCGCGCGCGCTCGTTTTTCTGCTGCCGCTGGCGGCCCAGATCCACATCCAACAACCCGCGAGGCCGTTCGGCGGATTCGCTTCGCGTGACGCGGTCGTCCCCCGCCCAGTTCGATTCCAGCGCCGGCGCTTCGGGAGTTTCCGGCGCGGGCCGCGATTTTGCGGGACGGCGCGCCTTGGGCTTGGGACCGGTTTTCACCGGCCGGGGCTCGGCGGGCGCAGGTTTGGCGGTTTCCTCGCGATTCGCCGGCAAATCGCGCAACGGCACGGGAACGGGTTGCAGTTCCTCGATGATCCGCACGGGCTCATCGGGCGCGCCCGCCTCGGCAGCTTCGTCAGGGGACGCGCCGCCATCGGGTTGGCTGGGATCGGGGTCGTTGGCCATGAAAAAACGGGAACGCCCGCCAAATCATCACGCGGGCAAGCCACGGTCAACGCCTGAGTTGTCGAATTTTTCGGCGAGACGAATCGGCTTTGACGGTCTAACGTGTCCAAACGCGATGGAAACCACCACCCCCGAGCTACCATCCATCCTTCGTCTGCTGGACGATGAAAATCCCACCGTCCGCGAGGCTGTGAAGCGCAAGCTGGCCAGCTACGGCAACGAACTGAGCCTGGCGATCGAGCGCGAAGCGCCCGGGACGTCGTTTACCCTCCGCGAGCAGGCGCGGGAGTTGCAGCGCGAGCACGAGCGCGATGAATTCCTGAGCGCGTGGAAGGCTTGGGCCGCCAAGCCTGACATCCCCACTAAATTGGAGGAAGGCCAGGTTTTGCTCTCCACCTACCTCAACGCCGCCGCCGGGGAAGAAGCTCCGGACATCCCCGATTCACTCGACCGGCTGGCGGCGGGTTTTCGCGAAGAATTCGCGCTTTCGGACTTCCGCAACCTGGCCACCTACCTTTTCACCGTGGAAAAATTCAGGGGCGATGTGGAGCGCTACTACCACCCGGACAACAGCAACCTGGCGCGCGTGTTAGAGCGCAAAAAGGGCAATCCCATCACCCTGGCTTGCGTCTACATGCTGGTGGGGCAACGGTTGGGCCTCAACGTGGGCGGCTGCAATTATCCGGCCCATTTTCTGGCCCGCGCCGTTTCCGAGCACGACGGGCGGCTCTTCCTCATCGACTGCTTCAACGAGGGCAAAGTCATCCCGGCCGAGGATTTGATCCGCCATCACCCGCTGGCGTCGTACGAGGTGCAGGAAGTGGTGGAAAGCGCGGCCACGGCGGAGGTGATTTTATCCCGCTCCCTGCGCAACCTGGAGAACGCCTTCGCGCAAAACAACCTCCCGCCGGAGCAGGCTTTCATGCGCCGCCTGCGCCAGACCATGGCCGCCGGAGACCAAGCATGAAGCGCCGGGACGAGACGTTTGAGGCCGAAAGCGGCTACACCCTGCACCGCTACTGGTTTGAGCCGGATGGCGAGCCCGCGGGCGGGTTGATGATGGTCCACGGCCTGGGCGACTACCTCAGCCGTTATGCGCACGTGGCAGAACTTTTCTGCGCGCGCGGTTTTCTCTGCGTGGGCATCGATCTACCGGGCCACGGCCGTTCCAGCGGCCAACGCGGCCACGTTCCCGCCTTCGAGATGATCGGAGATTTGCTCGACCGCGACGTGCTGCTGCTGGGCGAAAAACTGCCGGAAAACGCGCCGCTGGGCCTATTCGCGCACTCCATGGGTGGGCTCGTCGCCCTGGACTACCTGCCGCGCCGCAACGGGCTGTTTCGCTTCGCCTGGATCAGTTCGCCGCTCATCGAGCCCGGCGCCAACCAGCCGCCTTTCCTCCTGGCCGTCTCCAGGCACATCGCCAACTTTTTCCCGCGTTTTCCCTTCGACACCAAGGTGCGCAGCGAGCAATTGCGCCATCCAGACCCGGAAACCGGCGTCATCCCCGGCGATCCGCTCATGCACCACCGCGTTTCCGCCGCATTCGGCGCCGAATTGCTGCAAACCAGCGCCAAACTGGCCGAAACGAGCCGGGAATTCGACGAAGACCTGCAATTGCTCATGACCCACGGCAGCGAAGACAACGTGTGCTCCCCAAAAACCAGCCGCGCCCTGTTCGACACCCTTCCCGTTCGCCGCAAAGCCTACGTGACCGTAGGAGGCTCCCTGCACGAGCCCCTTCACGACGATCGCGCGGATTGGGTGCTGGAGCAGGCGGGCAAATGGCTGGATGACATGGGGTACGTGTGAGGGGGGAGCAAGCGCGAACCGCTCGGAACCCCTCGAACTGCGCGAACCGCTTGAACCGGGCACGGTTTGGCCCCATTCTCCCGCCAACTCATGAACGCCCGGAAAACACTCCCAAGCCTAACCACGATCCTGCTCCTCCCCATCTTCTGGCACGCCGCCGCGGCCGCCGACGAGCGCCCTAGCTTCATCCTCTGCATGGGCGACGACCACGGTTGGAGCGAGACCGGCTACAACGGCCATCCTCACCTGCGCACCCCCGTTCTGGATGAAATGGCGGCCAGCGGTTTGCGGCTGGATCACTTTTACGCGGCGCATCCCACTTGCTCGCCCACCCGCGCCAGCGTGCTGACCGGGCGGCATCCCAACCGGTGCGGCACGTTTCATCCCGGTTGGTCCATCCGGCCAGAGGAGGTCACCATCGCCCATCTTTTGGCTAAAGCCGGCTACGCGTGCGGCCACTTCGGCAAATGGCACGTGGGGCCGGTCAAGGCGGATTCGCCCACCAGCCCGAAGGCGATGGGTTTCCACGAATTCGTCTCGCACGACAATTTTTACGAGATGAACCCGCATTTTTCGCGAAACGGCGCCCCGCCGGAGCAAATCATGGGCGAGGGCTCGGAAGTGACGATCGACGAGACGTTGGCGTTCATCGATCGCGCCAAAAAAGCGGGAAAACCGTTTCTGGCCGTGGTCTGGTTTGGATCGCCGCACGAGCCCTACAGCGGTCTGGACGAAGATTTGGCGCTCTACGACGATTTGCCGCAGGCTTACGCCGAACGCACGGTGCGCCTAACCTCCATGCAAACCGGCCGACCCACGCAACGGCCGCTGCGCGGGGTCTTGCGCGAGCGCTACGCGGAAATCACCGCCATGGACCGTGCCATGGGCAAAATGCGGCGTCACCTGGAGGAAATCGGCATGCGGGACAACACCGTGGTTTGGTACTGCGGCGACAACGGCAGCCCGCCCAGCAGCGGCCGGGTGACGACGCCGTTTCGGGGTGAAAAGGCGCTGATGTATGAAGGCGGCATCCGCGTCCCCGGGTTGATCGAGTGGCCGGCTCGGATTCCCAGCGGACGCGTTAGCGCCGTCAACGCGGTAACCAGCGACATGCTCCCGACTTTGTGCGAATTGGCCGGCGTTTCGCTGCCGGACCGGCCTCTGGACGGCGTGAGCCTGGCGCCGCTCATCGCCGGCCAAATGAACGAGCGCCCCGAGCCGATTTGTTTCTGGGGTTACGACGCCAAACGCGTGACCGGCCGCACGCCGAAACCCAAGCCCTACATCGACCCCGCCTTGCAGGAAGGCACCACCCCGCTGGTCAAGTACCTGGCCGGCAAGCTAACCCGCAGCTTCACCAATTTCCATCAGCCGGAGGTAACCGAGGAAGATTACGCAGCCGGCCCGCGCGTCATTTTGGGCAACCGCTACAAACTGGTGGTTGGCGGCGAGGCAAAGGCGAAATCCGACGTCGAGCTCTTCGATTTGCGCAAGGATCCCGCGGAAAAGGAGAATCTGGCCGAAACCGAGCCGGAAATCGCCGAAAAACTCGCAAAACAGCTTCGCGATTGGCAAACCAGCGTGCTAAGCAGCCTCGGTGGGGGAGACTACGGGCGCTAGGAGGCTGTCGGACTTATTCTGGGCGTCATCATTTTTTTCCTCCTCTTCTTAGGGCTTGTCGAAACTATTCGTCGATTCCGTCGCGTAGCGACAATGTATGGTAGCCGTGGGTTTTAACCCACGGATGGCAGGTCGT
>CBDCZR010000010.1:0-114836 GCA_965224535.1 Verrucomicrobiales bacterium | reverse complement strand
GCCGCAAGCCACCATTCCTGCGAGCGTCATAGCCCCCAACGCACTTGGATAGATTGTATCGGCCGCCTTATTGTAAAGCTTATCGGCCGCGTTGCGAGTAATCACAAATTGCACCGGACCTGTCAGGATCAGCGCCAGAGCATAAGCGTAAGTGATGGTTGAGGATAGCAATGTGCGTTCCTGAAGGCCCAAGTAAGGACGCAGCAACGCATGAAGGGCAATAATCGAAAAAATGGAGATAATCCACGGCCCGCTGCTTAGCACGCCAGCATATAAATAAGCCCGCGCCGTGCCGGCAAACGTACCAGGAGCGAGAAGCTTGCGAATTTCAAATCCGATACCAGCCATATTTAGTGTTTGTCTAAGATTTCGGTCATCCCGGACCCTTTTGAAGGGGGTTCACCGGCGGAGTGAGCGGTGGCAAGCTCGAAATAGAGCGATTTGTAGGCTTCGATAACCTGTGATTCGTCATAGCTGGCTTCTATCCGCGAACGCCCAACTGCCCCGTAGCGCAACCTAAGTTCGCGATTGCTAAGGAGTTCGATTAGCGCTCGTGCCAGCTCTGATGCGTCGCCTGGGGGGACAATGATGCCGGCTGGCCCCAGCGCCGGATTTTCATCTGCAGCGCCGTAGACTAATTGAGAGCACGACCCCACATCCGTGGATGCAACGGGAATCCCGGTTCCAAACGCTTCAAGGATGGCAAAAGGGAGCCCTTCGCTCAAGCTGGATAGAACCATCACATCAAAGAGCGGTAAAATGTCCTCGGCACGGCCCTTCCCGGGCATCGTCACATTTTGCCCCAGATTCAGCTCTTCAACCAGGGCCTCACAATCCCGAGAATACTCCTCCTCTTCGTCTTTCGGCCCAACAATCAGGAATTTGGCATCGGGAATCGCGTTACAAGTAAGCCGCGCCGCGCGAATTAGCGTTTTTACATCTTTAATCGCGACAACCCGGCCAAAAAATCCAACCGTTTTGCGTTCCGGGTGTTCTTCTAACAAGGCCTCTCGTTTCTGCATATAGGGCAAAAATCGGCCGGGATTGACTCCATTTGGAATGATCCGAATTTTTTGCTGCGACGCTCCGAATTCCATCTGAAGATTCGCGTTTCGATCGAATAATGAAACGATTTCAGTCGCAGTGTCGTAGGTTGCTTTGCCCAGTTGGATGAACAACTCGACCCAAAGCAAGCGCAACGGTGAAACCGGGTGATTCGAACTGGTTGCCACGGTTTTCAACCCGGCATCCCATTCCGATCGCAAGAGATCGGCGATGCGCTCGCGAATATAAATCCCGTGTTCGGAGAGAAGGAAGGGCCGTCCGGACAACGATTTGGCCAACGCTCCAAGCAATCCAGCGTATCCGGTTGAGACGCTGTGATATAGCTTGGCGGATGGGAGTTCCCGAACACATTGCAGAGTGCGCCAGAGAGGTGAGATGAGAAATTTGGTATTCCAAAAGTAATCAACGAACGACTCGGTTGGGAAATGCGCCTCATAGAGGCCTTTTATCTCATGCCAAACACGTGGATGCTTCCAAAAGGTTCCAAAGTCGATCCTTCGAGTAAGTTCGGCAAAAAGGCCAAATGCGCCCAAAATGTGCGCGCTATTGTCATTTTCGCGTTCAAAACAGCCCAAAAGCGAGTCGCAGGCCTCGTGGATCAGGGCCTCATCCGCCGGTTCGATCGTCTTTTGGCTCTCTTTTGCGGGTCTCTCCTCGTCGAACAAAAATTCCTCTCTGAATGCAATTACATTGTCTGGAAGATTGTATTTCTGTTGCCTCGCTGCCTCCTTGTTTGCGCCCAAAAAGAAGATAGCGAAGCGGACATCGGGCATTGCCAACAACATTTGCTCCACCCAAGTAGATACGCCTCCCTGAACGTAAGGATAGGTGCCTTCAAGAATCAAACAAACGTCCGATTCAATTCCGAAATTAGTTCTATCCTCCGCAGTCATGAAAATTGCGCAATTGGGGGTTCGGCGATCCAGAATTCGTAGTTCGAAGGGGCTATTTCGCAGGCCTCCGGAGGTTTCTGCAACATGAGACGTCTAAGATCCTCCCAATTCCCGGCCGCAGCAATGTATTCAGCCCGCAACACGTGCATCATTCCTTCATCCAACGCAAGTGCATCCAGTTGTGCGATAACTTCGGCAGCCTCCGGCAATCTGTTTAGCGCGATCAGGGACCTCGACCAGCCAACCAATACCGAAATATCAGCAGAGTGCCCGTCTGCCGATTTTCCGTATAAAGATTCAGCTTCCGCCAACCACTCTTTAAGTTCAAATTCGGAACCGAGGCCTTCTTTGGCCAGGTAGAACAACGTTGACGCCAAGCGCACCATCGCATTCGGGCAATCGCGCTCTTTGCGAAGCCGGGTGATAAGATTCTCGGCCGACTCCTTCATCGAACCAAGCGCCGTCTGCGCAAAGAGTTGAACACGCGCATTTGGGAGACGCATCATTTGACGCAATAACGCGACGCTTTCCGCCGTATGTGAATGACGAAGGTTCGCCGCAATCTGCAACCATCTGGCAGAGTCGCCATCGTCAAAGTGGCTGATGGAGCTATCGAAGGCCGGCTTTGATATTTGGGATGAAAATCTGGTTTTCCTGCGAGGATTTCCGTAGACAAACTCGCCAACTTCACGTTCAACGCGTTCTGCGGATTGTGATTCCCAAAATACCAGAAATGTAGCGGCCAAAAAGCCAAATCCAGGCGTTAGCAGACAAATCAGCCCAACCAACTCCGCGAATCCTTCAAACCCAGTGCGCGTGCTGAGACGGGTCAGACGTCGCAATAGAACAAGACCAATGCCAAGAAGTAGCGCATGCAGGAGCAGACCACCCAGAATTCCCGGACTATCTGCTTCGTCACACCACCGGATCATCGCCGCAAAGACTGCGAAGTCCAGCAAAGCAAGCACAACACCACCCAACAAAACCAGTTTTTGATGCGCTTTCATCTCAACCCCGTGGATGTTGGATAAGATCGCAAAACTCGGAAATCCCGAGGACTTGGCATCCTACGTCTTCAGCAGCCAATGCCTGATGAATTTGCTGCGAAACGTGCTTTGCGGCGCCAACGTTAACGCCGTAGGCTATGAGAGCCACAGATCGTTCGCCTAGCCGAACAACGGAATCAATTGTCCGGGAGTAGGATTCAACGATGGCGAAATCCGAAGAAAGGGTCTCGATGGAGAGATCCGATCCAAATTGAAATAAAATCACGTAAGTGGGCAAATTTAGCCGCGTCTCGAGCGATTTTCCGAGCAACGCCTTTTTCAACACGCCATCGCCCGTCTCGGTTGCGGAAATGGAGCGGCTTTCCTCGGAAGCCTGCTCGATTTTGGATCGGTGCTGCATCGTCCATTCAAGAATCGCTTCTATTCTTGCGAAGTTTTCCCAGTCAATGGCGTTGAAATCCATTCGGTCGATCAGAAGCAATATTTCGGTTTCGCATCTCTCCTCTCCACCGTCAGCATTTCGACACCACGGAAGGGCCGCCAAAGCCGCGGATTTCGGGCGGTCGCTGGATTCCCACAAATGCCGGCACGTCACTAGCTGGCCGGTGCGAATGGCGGCGCGCCCAACTTCCGGTAGTTCTTCTAACTCCGTGCGGTCTTGATCTTTCAACGAAGCACCAATGCGTCCGGTAACGATAAAGGCGGTGGGTGACGTTTTTCTCAATACCACCGCTGAAGTAACACCACAGCATCGCTCCAGCAGGCGCAGGAGGGCCACGTCTACGCGGTTAGGATGATTTGAAAGGATTTTGACCAATTCCTCGGGAATCGAAACATAGCGGGCCTTGTGTAAGGTCAATTCGCGTTGCAATTTTGCTTCGTTTTCGAGATATAGATTGGCAGTAGCTTTGAGGCAATCTCGCTCGGTTTGAATCATTTCGTAAGCCGTCCTCATTTCTTCCGCGTTTCCCACAATGAGGTGGCGAACCAGGCTGGCGCCCGCGGCGGCACCGAGCAATGCGAGAAAGAAATAGGGCCGATCTGAGAAAACCTGGCTTGCGGGAATTCCACCTAGGATTGGATTGCTAGTAAGAACAAACAACGCGGCGGCGGCAGCTCCAGCCAGGCCGGACGCGATTCCGTAGCGCCCGCCCAACAATAAAGGCAGGAGAAGCCAGGGCGTCGGGTTGACATTCATCCAACCGGGATCTGAACGCGCGACAAGCAGGTTCAGCACCGCCAGGACGCCAAACATCGCCACGCCGTCCCGAACTGGGGCTTCTGATGCCAATTTGCGTAAGATTTCCAAACGGCGGAGGGAATTATCCTCTGAATATCCCCTTTCGGTTTGGGAAGTCATAGTGCTCCCGGAAACCGGCAGCGAATCAATATGCGCGTCACTTGGATTCATTTCGGGCAAGCCTGAAGTTCGAAGCGTCTAGAAATAACGCGTATAACCAACGCTACCCACAAATACAGCATCGTCTTGGCTAACAATGCCTCCACGACCGCCACCGCCTGAATAATAGGCCAGATGAAGGGTAAAGTCCGAATTTTGGGAAAAATGCCAATGAATGCCGGCGGATGCTTCGTGGATATACTCTTCATCGGCAAAATCCCAAACAGTTCCGGCCCGACCGAAAAATGTGGCTCTGCTGGAAAGTTCGGCCTCCGCGGATACAAACACGCCAACCGGAAAATATTCGGGATCGATAAGGCTATCTCCCGGTGTGGTAAGATCTTGCCCGTTGAAGAAGCCCAGACCCGCCGACTCGCGTGGCGACACCGTTTTTGATTCAAAGCGATCGTATTCTCCGCGGATGGAGACGAAAACTCCCGAACGCTCGCGTTTGTCGCGCCAAATCGCCTTGGTCGCTTCCGCAAAGAACTGAAAGCCGTCTCCAAGATCGATATCGTCGATGCTAGCGGTTCGAAATTTGCCTCCACCGCTAATCCGCAAATCGTAATTCAGCGGCCCTTCGAATTCAACGCCCACCACGTTCTGTAAACCGTCCAAAGCAACCGATTGAAGCGAATCCAGAAGAGGATCGTTGAATTTTGCATAAATTTGATGGCTCCAGTTGCTTTCGTGATAAGCCTGACGGCCCAGGGAGACGCCACCCGAAAATTTATCATGGCTGCCGCCTCCAACCCAGCCTTCTACATAGCGGGAACCATCCAGATACTGACGAACGAACGCCGAAGCTCCCAACATATCTCCCTCGTCAGCGCGAATGGCGCGTTCATCCGACAGTGAGACGTCGTGATAGTAGGCCCTCGCGCCCATGCGCCGCAGAGGATCGACGAGAAACGAAAGTTCTTCGCGGATAGTGTAGCCTTCGCCCTCACTCAGGGTGATGAACTCAAAACCGGTGTTTGCGGAGGAAGAAAAGTGTTTTCTGTTGTCATTGAGGATGCGTTGGGCGGCAACGCGCTCATCCGCGGAAATTTTCTGCATCGTAGCGGTCTCCCTGTAGGCGTTTTTGGCTTCAGGCACCTTTCCTAGGGCCAAATTACACTCACCAATCGAGGATTGCGCCGGATAGGGCTTGTTTTGAAAGTGCTTCTCTTTGACGTCAAGCAGAATGGGCAAGGCTTCCTCAAACCGCCAGTTGAACGACAATGCCTGCGCGTGAAGCATGCGAATTTCCGGCTCATTGGGATACCTCGTCAAATTCTCTTCTGCCATGGCGAGCGCCTCTTCGCGCTTGCGCAGCGTCATTAGGTCGTAGGTGTCTTGCATCGCTTCGGCCACGTTGGTTTCGTGAATGCCTTGGCGGGCGCGTGCTTGTTCTTCGGGCGAATAGTTCGCGCGGAGGACCTTGTTGTAGTGCATCCTGGCAATGTCAAAATCCAGCTTGCCTGCAAACGTGTCGCCCATTTCGAGGCGATGGGGAAACAGCCGGCCGGCATATTTGCCATTTTCCAGGTCTTCCATGTAAACGATCGCCTGGTCGTATTGCTTGCGAAACAGAAGATCTTCAATGGCTACGGATTCCAAACCTTGAACGGCCTTTTGGCGGTCTTCCGCGGAAAATCCGGGAGTCTCTAGCACGCGCCGATAGCTGGCCCGCGCTTTGGAAAAATTCTTGGCGCCGGTGTGGGAGTCACCCAGGGCTAACTCAAAAGGAAACCGTTGCCCGCTATATTCCCGAGCCTTCAGCGTCTCAAGATAAGAAATCGCCTCGCGATAGCGTTTTTTACTGAGGTGCTCGTAAATCGTGACCTCTTGAAGCCCTTTCTTGGCGGCTGCGAGATCCGTCGCACTCGATTGCGGATCACTCAGCACTTTCCGGAAGCCTTGCTTGGCCTTTGCGGTGTTTTTCACCGCAGCGTAGGATTCGGCAAGCGGCAAATCGAACGGAAAACGCTTGCCCTTATACTCCTTGCTCTTCATCTGCTCCATGTGGCGAATGGCCTCGGCATAGCGCTTTTTGTCCGTTAAGCGATAAATCGCGTCGGCTCGCGGATCGGTCTCGCGAATCGATTCCCGGAGCTTTTGGGCCAACGCGGGATCCCGCCGGGTGGCGTCTTTGAGAATCGCATCGACCATTTTCTGATTCTTCAGGTTGTAGTAGATCTCAAAGAGCGATTCGAGTTCTTCCGGAGAAAAATCCGGCAACATTTTCAGCATCGATTCATCCGATTGCGGCGCGACCTTGGGATTTTGAGCCGCAACGGATGAAACAAGGAGGCCGGCGAGCATCACCAGCAAAGCGTAGCGGAGAAGGGTGTGAATTTGTGCGATCATGTCGGTTTCGGTTACGAGAATTTAAATTTATGGTAATTATGGCAACTCGTAAACAATTAAGCGATGCAAATATTCAATTCATGCGCTTCACCGCCGCCGGAACGCCCTTGATTTCCCTGCAAAAGTCTGAAACCCGTTGTCTCGCCCGTTCGTCAATCCTCAAAAATCCGCGAAACAGCCCTTTTGATCGCCTGGTTCACCAAAAACGACGTTGCCGCCAATTTGCTCATGATCACCATCGTGGCTGTCGGCGCGTGGGCGGCGTTTACGCAGATCCCGCTCGAAGTCTTCCCGGATTCGGACATCGACACGGTCAACATCAGCACGGTGTTCCGCGGTGCGACGCCGGCCGAGGTTGAGGAGGGCGTCATCGTGCCGATTGAGGAGACGATCCAGACGCTGGAGTCGATCGAGGAGATCAGATCCAACGCCGGCGAAGGCGGCGGCACGGTGAGCGTTGAGATCAAATCCGGCTACGACCCGCGCGCGGCGCTGGACGACATCAAGTCCTTGGTCGACGCCATCGTGACCTTCCCGCTGGAAGCCGAACCACCCACCGTCTCGCTCCAGCAACACACCGACAGCGTGGTCAAGGTGCTGATTTACGGCGATTTGGGCGAAGCGCAGCTGCGGCAGTTGGCCGACGAAATTCGCGATGAAATCGTGGGATTGACCGGAGTCGCCAAGGTGGCCATGCCGCGGTGGATTCCGCTCCACAAGCTGCCGATCCTCAGCCTCGTGTTCGACTCCATGAGCAAATCGGAGACGATCACCTCAGCGACGCTCGTCGGCGTTCGTCCGTTTGAAATTGGCATCGAGGTGCCGGAAGAAACCCTCCTGCGCTACGATTTGACGCTCGGCGAGGTGGCGGCCGCGGTGACCGCGCAATCGGTCGATCTTTCTGGCGGAGCCATTCGCACCGCGGGCGGGGAGATCCTCCTGCACACGAAATCGAAGGCCTACGTCGGCGCGGATTTCGAAAACATCGTGGTTCGCTCGAATCCCGACGGAACGCAGGTGAAAGTCAGCGATTTAGGTGTGGTGATCGACGGATTTGAGGAGGATCGCGTCACCGCGCGCTTCAACGGCAAACCCGCGGTGCTCGTTTCCGTGGAACGCGTGGGCGAGCAAAACGCCATCCTCATCAGCAGCACGGTCAAAGACTACGTGGCGCGGAAAAAGGGCGAATTGCCGCCGGGTGTGTCGATCGAAACCTGGCGCGACCGCTCGAACATCGTGCAAGGCCGGCTGGACACGCTGGTGCGCAACGGCATTGGCGCATTTATCCTGGTTTTTTTGATTTTGTCGCTGTTTTTGCGCTTTCAGCTCGGTTTTTGGGTCATGTTAGGCATTCCCGTGGCGCTATGCGGGGCCTTTGTCTGCATGCCGCTGTTTGGCACCACCATCAACATCGTGAGCCTTTTCGGCTTCATTTTGGTGCTCGGCATCTTAGTGGACGACGCCATCGTGACCGGCGAAAACATCTTCACCCACATGCAGCGAAGCAAGGATGGCGATTCCACCGGCGCGGCCATTCGCGGCACGCTGGAAGTTACCCGCCCGGTCATTTTCGGCGTGCTCACCACCATCGTCGCGTTCATTCCGGTCATGTTGGTTCCGGGGCATCGCGGAGCGATTTTTCGCAGCATTCCCGCGGTTGTCATCCCCGTGCTGCTGTTTTCGCTCATCGAGTCAAAGCTGATTTTGCCCGCTCACCTCAAGCACCTGAAAACCGGCCTCCGCCGGCCGCCGCGGTGGAATTTCGCCGTCCGCGCGCAGCAAAAAGTGGCCGCCGGCCTGGAGTGGTTCATCGCCCGGGGCTACCAGCCATTTTTGGAGCGCTGCCTGACAAATCGGCCCATCGTTTTGGCCACGTTCGTGGTGGTTTTGCTCACCTCCATCGCCTGGTGGAAGAGCGGCCGCATCCGCTACGTTTGGTTTCCCCGCATCGCCAGCGAGTACCTGACCGTGAGGCTCAACATGCCCATCGGCACGCCGTTTGAGGTCACCGCCGGGCACATTGACCGCATGGAAAAAGCGGCGTTCGCGCTGCAAAAAAAATACGTCGGCCCGGATGGCGAAAACCTCATCACCCACATCTTTACCTCCACCGGCGGGCAGGGAATCACCACCACCGGCGGGCCGGGCGGCAACCGGGGATTGCGCTCCGGGCAGAGTCACGTGGGCGAGTTGAGCCTGGAGGTGGTCGACCGCGAAATTCGCGAAAAAGCCGGCCTGCTCAACGTCACCCCGCGCTCCATTTCCATGGAACTGCGCCGCATGATCGGTCAAATTCCCGGCGCGGAAGATTTGAACATTCGCGCTGAAATTGGCCGCTACGGCGATCCGGTCGACATCCAGCTTTCCGGCTTGAACGAAGCCGAACTCTCCGCCGCCGCCGATGCCGTGAAGGCGCGCCTGGCCGAGTTTGAGGGATTGTTCGACATCGCCAGCAATGTGGACGACGGCAAGCAGGAAATTCAGCTCAAGGTCAAGCCCGAGGCGGAGTTGCTGGGGGTAAATTCGGAAAATCTGGCCCGCCAGACGCGCGGCGCGTTTTTCGGGTTCGAAGCTCAGCGAATCCAACGTGGCCGCGACGACGTGCGCGTGATGGTGCGTTACCCGGCCGAAAGCCGCACCACGCTGCCCAACCTGCGGGATATGCGGGTGCGCACGCCGGATGGCGCCCGGGTGCCGTTCGCCAACGTGGCCCAACTGGAGTTTGGCCGGAGCCCCTCGCGAATCAGCCGCGTGGACCGCAAACGCACCGTCAACATCAAGGCTGACGCCGACAAAGAAAAGGTGGACGTGGAAGCCATCAAAACCGCCATCAACGCGCAAATGCCGGAGATTTTGGCCGCCTACCCGTCGGTGACTTACAGCCAGGAAGGGGAAGCCGCCGAAGCGCGGGAAATGAAGCGGGTCATGATCTCCGGCGGGCTCTTTGTGCTCTTCATCATCTACTGCCTGTTGGCGGTGCCGTTTCGATCCTGGCTCCAGCCGTTTATGGTCATGTTAGTCATCCCGTTCGGCCTGGTTGGGGCCATGGCCGGGCACATTTTCATCGAAAAATTGCGCTACTTTCAGAATCACCCCATGCCGGACATGCCGCTTAGCTCCATGAGCATTTTTGGCATGCTGGCCCTGAGCGGCGTGGTGGTAAACGATAGCCTGGTTTTGGTGGATTGGATCAATCGCCGCCGTGCGGACGGCATGAGCCTCTGGGAGGCTGTTCGCACCGGAGGCGCAGCACGATTCCGTCCCATCATCCTCACCTCGCTCACGACGTTTGGCGGGCTGGTGCCGCTCATCTTCTTCGAGCGCAGCACCCAGGCGCAATTCCTCATTCCCATGGCGATTTCGTTAGGATTCGGCATCCTTTTCGCGACCGCCATCACGCTCATTCTCGTGCCGGTCAGCTACTTGATCCTGGAGGACGTGAAGCGCGGATTTGCCGGGCTTTGGGCGTGGTATCGCCGACCGTTTTCCGAAGCTCGCGCGGAGGAGGGCTAAATCCGCGCATGCGGTATTGTTGGTCGGATCCTACTCTTGCAGGCTTTCAACAGCGTTTTCTTTTACATATCGTGTCGCTAATCCGTCAAAAAACGCGCCTAATGATCCAGCTACAAGACTCTTCACGCCTTCTCGGTATATTCGGATGTAGCCTTGCGAGCTAAGCCGCTCAAAAACTACAGTCGTTGTGTGGAGGATGTTAGCGCCATGGTCAACACCATCATCGCCATGAGTTGGTGGCAAGGGTGGTAAGCGAAAAATCTCTGAAAACTGGACCTTCGCCAAGACTTCCTCAACATCCTTGGGCTTGAGCTGAAATTCCCACCGCCGAATGTCTTTTTCGGTACTTTTTCGAGTGACCAACAGCCTGCCTGACATGGGAATCCACTCGAGATCTGACGTTTTCCAAAATTGAAGTGTAATAACTCCCTCACCACTATTGCTGTCAGGGACGAAGGTGTATCGATAGGTAAATGAGGATGCTGAATTTTCCAGGAGACTGAGTTGAACATCCTCTTCGAGGTTCGAAAGCACCTTAACGAACCATTCGCTGTAGGTCTTTTTGGGGTCGGATTCTTCACCGTGGCAGATGGTCAGGCAACCGACCAACATCAAGGGCAAAATCTTCATTGCACTATGTTTGGAGGGAGATATTGGCCGAAGCGAGAGAAATGATAATCGTCGTTCCTTTTTCCCATTTGGGTCGCGCGCCTTGACATCTGGCGGCGTGGTGTAACGTTCCCTATTTCGCATAGTAGCTCCATACCGTTCCGCGTGGGGCTGTCAGTAGAAAATGAACCATCTGATGACTTCGTCGATAGGTGGTTTGCATGTTGGAGAAGTTGGGTATATCTCCTTGACCTGGTGCCTTATTTCTTCCACTAAACGCCTCGCGGCCTTGGGCACCGTTTGAATTCATGAAAAGAACCATTTGGGCTTCTTGATTCAGTTCGTCTATGTGATTGTGAAATGTACCTAAAAGGCGTGGGCAGTATCCCGTGGAACCCAACTTAACGGTTTTCCCGTTATGGGTAAGTGATTTTGAAAGCGTGTTTGTCAGGCCGATTGACTGATTTGCACCCCCGCTCATTGCGTTCGTCCGATTTAGGTCGGCATAGGCAAATTGGCTAACTTTGGCAGGGTCGGCGGTTGCCTGATGGGCAGATGGAAGCACATCCAAATCCGCGTGCCGTATTCGATTTGAGTCCAATCGGAATTTGCTTGCACATCTTCGCGAATCGCTTTAACCAATTCCTTAAGGTCTTCGTACACCTGATTTGGCGCCATTCCTAATAAGTCAATGAATTGAATGGGAGAGTTCTGAACAAATGAGTATAGATTGCGCCCTCCTAGTTCCTCGATTGGATCTCGCGATGGCCATCGACCCAATTGTGAGTTGTAGGGGCGAAGGGTGAAATGTAAAAATTCGGATTCCACATCCAGATATTTCGTGGAATAGCCGATTACATTTCTCTTGGCATAGGATCCGCTAACGTTAACTTGTCGTCCAAAGGGACCGTATTGATAGTGGGCTTCAATGTTTTGTTCGCGGGTGACCAGTTCAACTAAGTTTCCGTTGCCATCAAAATCGGCGAAGAAGTCGCGCGAAGCGGCATCGGCGGCTTCTGGCTTTTCGTGAATTGCCAGTAATCCGCCAACTCCTCCCGCTCCTTGAAGCGTCCCGCTCAAATCCCGTCCCCAAGAGTAAAATCGCGCCGCATCAAGCAGTGGGCCAGGTTTGATTGGAATCTCCGCCAATAGATTCCAACCGTCAAAAATGAACAGAATTTCTGTTTCGGTTCCATCTGCACTTTTCACGTGCTTTCGAATCCGACGCCCGACGTGATCGTAAGAGTATGACGCCACGAGGCCGTCTTTCCTTTCGACGCGGACGAGGCGGCTTCGCGAGTCCCAATAATAATTGGCCCGGTCATCGGCGAGCAGATTGCCATCGAGATCGTAGACGAACGTGCGCGGGTTGCCTGAGTCGTCGATGATTTCAGTGTACTGATTGAGCAGGTTGGCCTTGTATCCAAATGAAGCCAAGGTGGCGCCGGTTCGTTCAGTTGATCGCGTCCGGTTGCCCATGCCGTCGTACTCGAAGCCGTAGGCGGCAAACTTGGAATTCCGCGGAATGGCGGCAACGAGTTCACTGCGGCTATTGTATTTCCAGGTCCAACCCGGGTTTTCGACCATTGGTCCGCTTATGGCGACGGCAATGGGGCGGCCGAGATCGTCGTTGGTGTAGACGAATGTGGAGATCTCCTCACCACTTCCTCGGAAACGGTTTTCTACGCGGGTAATAAGGTTGCGCCGCTTGGGTTCGTAGCTCCAGGTGCTTTCGACAACCGGGCCAGTGAGTGACGCGAGGAGGTCGGGGGCGCCGTTGACGTAGCGGTAGGAGAAGTTGCCGGAAGGGCATTCGACCGAGGCGAGAGAGCCGTCGGCGTTCCAGGTGTAGTCAACGAAGTGGACTTTGGCGCCAGTCTCGTCCTTGAGGCCGACGCACGCCAGATTGCCCATCGCGTCGTAATCGCGTTCGATCCGCCAACCGCCGGGCAGGTCCTCGACCGCCATTCGGCCAAGGTCATCGCGCTGATAGGCGCGCCTGCCAGTTTCGTCCTCGACAGTCGCGAGGTTGCCCAACCGGTTAAGAGTAAACTCGGTGACATTCGATTTGTCGCCGGGCTTAGTATCGGCCGGCAGGCGCACAGTTTTAGCGAGGTCGGCGGTTTTCTCTTCGTATTCGTGGACGATTTTGTCGCCGCGGGCGTTGGTCTGCGTATTAAGGCGGCCGTCGGGCGTGTAGGCGTAATCAGTTCCGTTTCCATCGGCGTATTCCTTGCGTAACAAGACGCCGGTGGATTCGTCGTAAACCCATTTTGTTGTCTGCCCCGGATCTCCTAGGGCGGCGAGGATTTGTTCGGGAGTTTTGCCAATGTCGAGCATCGCGGTGGCCGGACCGTCGCGTTCGCCGCTGAAGGTCAACATATTGGTTCGCTCGCCGCAATGGTTGTAGAAATAAACGACGGGATGGCGGGCGTCACCCCACCTGGCGGTGATCTGGCCGCGGGAGTTGTATGCAAATTTTTCGGTGTGTCCGGCGGGATTGACCTTGACTTTGAGTTTGCCGGCGTTGCCTTCGTTGGGACCGTAGTAGGTGTAGGTGGTCCGGTTTCCATCGGGATCAACGGTGGCTTCAACCTCACCGCGGCTATTGTAATGGGTTTCGCTTCGGCCGGCACGCGAATCGATAACGGCGGTTTGGCGGCCCAAACCGTCATATTCGTAGCGCATGATGTGAGGCGTCGGAATCGGGTTGAGACAAATCGCGCTCGGTCACCGAGCGCAATAGGCTGGATAGACGAACTTCAACGCGCTGCCAGGCACCCTTTTCGATGACGGTGGTGAAGTAGAAATCCTCCGATTTGTATTCAGTTGTGGTGGTTCGCGTGCTTTTTTCCGGATGATTAAGGTTTGGCACTATGGTTTGGACGGTTTGGCCGATCATCCGGCCAAATTGTTCGTGCCGTCCCCAGGCTAAGCCGGTTCGTTTGCGAAATTCGCTGGCCAGAATCTCGCGCGGATCGTTGAGGCGCGGGCAGGTCCATTGGCGTTGCACGTCCCAAAAGACGTTTTCGGTCTCGCCACGTTCGAAGCTGTATTCGACGCGGAAAATCCGATCGATGCCGTCGGCTTCCAGTTTACCGTTACGGTCGATATCCTGGCCAGTGCGAACCATCCGGCCTTTAGAGTCGTATTCGTGGAGCGTGGCGGCGCCGATTTGTCCGGGGTCGTGCATTTGGACGGCGACCACCGGCTCTATACCGGCTTGGACTTCGCGGGCCAAGGCCGATGCTGACAACTGAGGATCAGGCGCAGCATTCGCTAACCAAGTGAAGTGCGCGGTCAAAACCAACCCGGCCACGCACCAAAGGGTCAGTTGACGGTGTTTGGTCACCGGCAGAGCTGACTGAACCTCGGTTGTGGGATGCTTCCGGGAATTCTGCGCCGAACCACCTCTGTGCGCTTGCTTGCTGCGACGTATTTTGGCCATGAACGAGGATGAGGGATCGGGCCTAACAAAGTCAAGACAAATATTGATGCCAGGGGGCGATTCCCCGATTGAAACCGAGCTTGCCCCCGTCAAAGGTGACATCCTGACCGAACCACCAACAGTTTCACCGCAGCCTGCCGCGCTCCAGCAGGGCCAGCTTGCCGGTTTCAGCGACCAACCTGGGACGAAGTGCCTTGTGCTTGTGGATGAGGCGCCGGACTTGGAGCTTTGGTACGCCATCCCCAAACCCATGGAAACGCGCGCGTTGGCCGGCTGCCGCGTGGGCGTGCCGCTGCGCAACCGCAAGGTCAACGGGACCATCATCCAGGTTAGGCCGATCGAGGGGCAGGAGGGGTTCAAACTGCGCGCGCTGATCAACCTGTTGCACCCCAAACCGCTGATCCCACCGGTTTTGCTCCAACTGGCCGCGTGGATGGCGGAATACTACGCTTGCCGGCTGGAGACCGTCGTGCGCGGGATGATTCCGGAAGTCGTGCGAACCGGTTCGGGCGGATTTAAGACGCAAAAGGCCGTGCGGCTGAAAAAAACGCCGGATGACGAGGAATTGGAGGCGCTGACGAAACGCGCCAAACGCCAGGCGGCCATCCTAACCACGCTGATGCGCGATCCGGACACGCCGATGCTGCTGTCCACCCTCAGCGCGGAGCACGGCAGCGCGCCTTCCGCGGTGAAGCGGCTGGAGGAACTGGGCTGGGTCGAAGTCGGCGACCAAATCCAGGCGCGCGACCCGTTTCAGCAGGACGAGCAATTTTTGGCAAGCCAGGCGCTGGAACTGAACGAGGAGCAAGCCGAA
This sequence comes from Verrucomicrobiales bacterium, assembly GCA_965224535.1. GTDB lineage: Bacteria > Verrucomicrobiota > Verrucomicrobiia > Verrucomicrobiales > DEV007 > JBCDHN01. The sequence goes on along the minus strand of CBDCZR010000010.1, from coordinate 99,736 downwards.
GCGTTGGCCGCGATTTTCGAGGATCTGGATGCGGAGACGAAAACGCCCATTTTGCTGAAAGGCGTGACCGGCAGCGGCAAGACCGAGGTTTACCTGCAAGCCATCGCCGAAGTCATCGACCGCGGAAAAAGTTGCATCGTGCTAGTGCCGGAAATTTCGCTGACGCCGCAAACGACCGAGCGCTTCAAACGGCGCTTCGCCGCCATCCAGGATCAGGTCGCCATTTTGCACAGCAACCTGAGCGATGGCGAGCGTCACGACGAATGGCGCAAAATTCTCGACGGCAAGGCGCGCATCGTCATCGGAGCCCGCAGCGCCATTTTTGCGCCGCTGGAAAACGTGGGGCTGATCGTGGTGGATGAGGAGCATGAGAACACCTACAAGCAGGAAAATCCGCCGCGTTACCAGGGGCGCGACATTGCCGTGGTGCGTGCAAAACTGGAAGGCGCAACGCTCTTGCTGGGCAGCGCCACCCCGGCCTTGGAATCCTACCAAAACGCGAAAACCGGCAAATACCGGCTGGTCGAGCTGACGGAACGCGCGGATTCGCACTCCCTGCCCCTAACGCGCGTGGTGGACATGCGCACGGAGGGAAAATCGACCAAGGGCAAGGCTGGAACCGCGATTTTGTCCGCGCCGCTCAAGGAAGCCATCGACCAGCGCCTGGACCGCGGGGAGCAAACCATCCTTTTTCTCAATCGGCGGGGTTTCTCACCATCGGTGTTATGCCAAGACTGCGGTCACCGCGTGGAGTGCCCGCATTGCAGCGTCACCCTAACCTATCACGAAAACGATTCCCGGCTCATTTGCCACATTTGCGGGTTTCAGCGCATTCCGCTGCAAAAATGCCCGGAGTGCTCCAGCCCGTCCATCCACTTTGCCGGCTATGGGACTGAGCGCGTGGAAGGCATTCTGAACAAAGTGTTCAAACGCGCGAAAATCGCCCGCGTGGACACCGATGCGATGAAACGCCGCGGCCAGCTCCAGGAAACGCTCAACGCCTTCAAGGCGCAGAAATACGACATCCTCATCGGCACGCAAATGATTGCCAAAGGGCTGCATTTTCCCAACGTCACGCTGGTGGGTGTGTTAGCCGCGGATATTAGCCTGCACATCCCGGATTTTCGCGCCGGTGAGCGCACGTTTCAGCTCATCACCCAGGTTGCCGGCCGCGCGGGCCGTGGGCACTTGTTGGGCGAGGTCGTCGTCCAAACTTTCACCCCGCACAACGCCAGCATTCAATTCGCCCGCCACCACGACTACGACGGATTTGCCGATCAGGAGCTGGAAGCGCGCCAGGGCCTGGGTTTTCCGCCGTATTCCCACGTTACCGTCATTACCACGCGCAGCGAGCACGAGCGAAAGGCCGAATTCTCGCTGCAGACGCTGGTCAAGCGCATGCGACGCGATTTGCCGGAGGAAATTCGCCTCACCGACCCCATGCCATCGCCCCTGGTTAAGGCCGCGGGCCAATTTCGCTTTCAAGTTTTGCTTCGCGCCAAAAATCCGCGGAAAATCACCGAGCACGTTCGCAAACATCTCGGTGGAATGACCTTTCCGGACGACGTCATCGTAACTGTGGATGTAGACGCCTACAATTTGTCGTAATACCAATAGCACCGCCATGAAAAGTACTACGCTCCTCGCCATTTTTATCTACCTATGCCTGCAACCCGCCGCTGGAGAATTTTCTCAAACCACCGTTTTTTCCGCTGGTAGTGACGGCTACAAGATCTATCGCATTCCCGCCATTATTTTGGCGAGAAACGGGGATCTTCTTGCTTTTTGCGAAGCCCGGCAGGGTGGTGACGCCAGCGAAATCGACTTGGTGCTAAAACGCTCCTCCAATGGAGGCAAAAGCTGGGGGCCGATTGAAGTCGTGCAAGAAAGCGAAGATTTTCGCGCGTTGCTCGCCACAGGCACTGGCGAGCCGCCGCCAATAACCGTTGGAAACCCGGCGCCGGTTGTGGATCTGTTGGACCCGGATCATCCCGGTCGAATTTGGCTTCCGTTCACGTTGGAAAACGACCGCGTTTTCGTCACTTACAGCGATGACAATGGCAAAACCTGGGCCAAACGGCGAGAAATCACCGAAAACGTGAAAAAGCCGGAGTGGGGATGGTACGCAACCGGTCCCGTGCACTCCATTCAACTGCAAAACGGAAAATTCCGCGGCCGTCTTATCATACCAACCGATCACCGCATAGGAGACGACGGAGGAGATCGCGGTCCCAACGGCGCGCACGCCATTCTCAGCGACGATCACGGAAAAACCTGGCGTCTTGGCGCTCTGGACGAAACCTACGACGACGGTATGAACGCTAACGAGACCACCGTGGTGGAACTCAATGACGGGAGCCTCTATTTCAATACGCGCGACCAAAACGGCAAAGCGCCGGGAACGCGCGGTGAAGCCTGGAGTTTCGACGGCGGCGAGTCCTTCACCTCGCAAAGCGAAGAATGGAAGGCGTTTCGCCCGGTGTCGCCTGTGCTCGATCCTCCGGTCGTGCAATGTTCTCTGCTTCGCGCCGCGGAGGATTTGATCCTCTTTTCCGGTCCGGATGAAAACGGTCCCAGCGGCAAAGGACGCAGCGATATGCGCATACGCTACAGCCGCGATGAAGTAAAAACCTGGCGCGACGGCCCGCTCATCCACATTGGCCCCGCCGCCTACAGCGATATGGTGCTAATGTCCGGCGCCAACGTCGGCCTACTGTTTGAAGCAGGTGACGCCGGCCAGAAAAACGCCTACCAAAGCATCGTATTCGTAGCGATCGACCGTGATAGGTTGCTGCAAGCCAACGGCGGCACGGAATAGGTCTGTGCGCAGGCGCGTATGCGTTCAGCCAACTCCAACACCATAACCCGATGCCTCCCTGGCATAACGCGGTAAAAACTCCAAAATGATGTCGTCCTTGGCAATTCCCGCCTCGTGCAATTCATCGGCGATCATCGACTCCGTGCCGTTGTGGAGCACCACGACTTTGCCTTCCGGCGTCAAATCTACGTGCAAAACTGAGCCGTAAGAGTAATCCCCACGTTGCCAGCCTGAGTGCACGATTTGGAAGTGCCCGTTTTCCCGGTCCTGGACCAACGTCACCTTGAGTCCCTTTTGCGGAATGCGGGGGAGGTGCGTTTTTAGGACGGTTAGGATGGCTTCTTCGTAGATTTTGCGGGAATCCATTGTTCGATGATTCTTTCCTCAATATTGCAGACAATCAAGTTCACGCCATACTGGTTGATTCGCGGCGCTGAAATTTCCGTATCCCGTCGACCGAGAAGTTGCGCGATCGCAAAAAATGGCGGCAACGCTCGCATAACGCTGGAGTTTCCCGAGTTTTGGGCTGAATTGGCCCATGTCCCTGCTTCGCCACGCACGAAACTGGCTGATTTTGGCCGCTGTTGTCGTTTTGGGCGGTGTGCCGGTTTTCGCCGCGAATCCAGCCGGTTCCCAGCCTGACGAGAAGACTTTTCAGCGAATCGTGTGGCCGTTTCTCGACGCTCATTGCACCAAATGTCACAGCGAAGCCAGGGCGAAGGGCGGCCTCAATTTGGAAGAATTGCAACCCGAGTTTGTCGCCGGCAGCCGCGACGCGCAAACCTGGCAGGAGGTGATGGATCGCCTGAATTTGGGCGAAATGCCGCCGGAAGACGAGCCCCGCCCCCGGCAAGAAGAGGCGGACGCGGTCAACGCGTGGATCCTGACCGAACTGCGCCGGGCCGTCGCCAATTCCCGCGATGGGGCTGGACGCGTGGTGATGCGGCGGATGAACCGGGAGGAGTACAACTACACCGTCCACGATTTGCTGGGCCTCAGCGGCAACCCGGCGGATCTCTTTCCCGCTGACAACACCGCTCACGGCTTCGACAACATCGGCACGGCGCTGACCATGTCTCCGCTGCTGGTGGAGAAATATCTGAACGCCGCGCAAAAACTGCTGGATCGGGCCATCGTCACCGGTCCGCGGCCCAAACCGGCCTTGCGGCGCGTGGAAATTGAGGACCTCAGCCGCCATTTCACCCGGCAAAAGACCCGCCGGACGTTTCACGGCGGGTTCATGGTCCGCGGCACCGATTTTTTGCTGATGACGCGCTCAAAAATCTGGTTGCCGCAGATCGACACCTTTCGATTCGCCACCGAGGGCGAATACGCGTTTCGCGTTCGAGCCGGTGCGGTGGAGGGCGGCAGTTACCCGCCGCGCATGGTCATGGAATTTGACGGCGCCAAGATTTGGGAGGGCGACGTCACCGCGAGCGACCAATCGCCAAAAGTCTACGAGGCACGCATTCCCGTGGGCCGGTCGACATCCGGCGGAAGGCGGGTATTTCGCGTTGCCAACTCAAATTTCGACGTCCAGCACACCATGCCGTTGGCGTTGGACTCCATGGAAATTGAGGGGCCGCTTTACGATGACTGGCCGCCGGAGTCGCATCGCCGCATTTTCTTCAAAAGTCCGGATGCCGAGCGGAATCCCGCCTACGCGCGCGAGATCATTTCGCGCTTCGCGGCCAAGGCGTTCCGGCGCCCGATTTTGGATCGGGAAATCGACCGGCTGATGGGGTTGTTTTCCGCGGAAATCGCGCGGGAAAGCAGCTTTGAGGAGGCGGTCAAGGTGGCGCTGTCCGCGGTGCTTTGCGCGCCGGATTTTCTGTTTCTGTTAGAGCCGGGAACCGGTGGAGGCGATTCGGAGCCGCGCCGCTTGAACGCCTACGAGTTGGCCACGCGGTTGTCTTATTTTTTGTGGCGGAGCATGCCGGACGGGGAGTTGATTGCCCGTGCCGCGGACGGAAGCCTGACCGAGGCCGAAATGCTCGAAACTCAAATCCGGCGGATGCTGGCCGACGCGAAGTCAGGCCGCTTCGTGAAGAGCTTTGCCGGTCAGTGGCTGCAAACCCGCTTGGTGGGCTCGTTTCCACCCGATGCGAAGCTTTACCCGGAATACGACTACCACCTGGAGACCTCGATGGTTCGCGAAACGGAGGCGTTTTTCGCGGAAATTCTGCGCCACGACCTCAGCGCGCTCAATTTCATCGATTCAGACTTCGCCATGCTCAACGAGCGGATGGCGCGGCACTACGGAATCCGCGGAGTGAAGGGCGATGACTTTCGCCGGGTCAGCCTTCCCGCCAATTCGCGCCGGGGCGGGGTGATGACGCATGCCAGCATCCTGGCCGGCTTATCCGACGGCACGCGAACCAAACCGATTAAGCGCGGGGTGTGGATTTTGGAGAATTTGTTAGGCGACCCGCCGCCGCCTCCGCCGCCCAACGCGGGCGAAATCGAGCCGAACAAGAAGGGGCAGGCAGTGTTGTCGTTGCGGCAGCGCATGGTCGAGCATCGTCAAAATTCGGCCTGCGCCAGTTGTCACCGCAAGATCGATCCGCTGGGGTTCAGCCTGCAAAACTACGATGCGATCGGTGCTTGGCGTACGCACGAGACCGGCGTTGAGGAGCCGATCGACGCCAGCGGAAAATTGCCGGATGGGACGGAATTTCAAACGCCGGAGGAGTTCAAGCGACTGCTGATGGAGCAAAAGGACGCGTTTTGCCGCTGCTTGACCGAAAAACTGCTGACGTTCGCCCTGGGCCGGGGATTGGAAATCACCGACCGGGAATTGCTCGACCAGCTAAGCCGCGGCATGAGCGAAAACGGCTATCGCTTGGCTGATTCGATCGTCGGCATCGCCAAGAGCGACGCGTTTCAGACGAAATGACCTTTTTCAACCCAAACCACCCTGACAAAGCATGAAAAAGTGGCAAATCCCACGCCGCACCTTCCTTCGAGGCGCAGGCGCGTCCATCGCCCTCCCCTGGCTGGAGGCCATGGCCCAGGCTAACCAACCGCCTCAGCGGATGATTTTCGTTTACCTGCCAAACGGCCTGGAAATGGAACATTTTACGCCCAAAACCGAGGGGAAAAATTTCGACCTGCCGCGAATTCTCAAGCCGCTCCAACCCTTTCGCGATGAATTTTCCGTGCTCTCCGGCCTGGACAACTCAGAGCCTGGTCATGGCGGCGGAGACACCTGGCTGACCCAGGTGAAATTGGCCGCCACACCGGGGTTTGCCAAGAAAAACTACATCTCCGCCGATCAACTGGCTGCGCAAAAATTGGGGCAAGACACGCGGTTCCCCTCCCTGGAACTGACCGGCGTTTCGCCCAAAGATTCGACCACATACGCCCGCTCGCTGGCGTGGAGCCGCGACGGCATTCCGCTGGCCGGTGAAAGCAGCGTGCGCGCCGTCTTCGACCGGCTTTTTCGCGATGAATCCGAGGCCGGGCTCAGCGAAACCCTGCGCCGTCTGCACCGCAAAAAGAGCATTCTGGACGCGGTGATGGATCCGGCCAAGCAACTGCACCGCAACCTGGGCCGCGCGGATCAACGCAAGCTGGACGAATACCTCAGCTCTCTGCGCGAGGTGGAGAAGCAAATCCAGCGCGCTGAAGAGTGGGCGCGCAAACCCAAGCCCAAGCCGCAAGGCACGGCTCCCGCATCCGACCCCGATCCCGGCCAATCCCGCGGCGAATTTATGCGGGCGATGTTCGACATGATGATCCTGGCGTTTCAAACCGATTCCACACGGGTGGCCTCGTTCATGACGGCGCGGGAAGCTGCCAACGCAGTTTACGCGGAAGTGGGATCCTCAGACGGGCACCATTCGCTGAGTCACTGGACCACGGAGCAGCAGAAGGAGAAGTACATCGCGTTCAACACGCTGGACGTCTCGCAATTGGCGTATTTGTTCGGAAAACTGACGGCATTTGAGGAAAACGGCCGCTCCTTGCTGCACAGCTCCACGGTGGTGTGTGGCAGCGCCATTCGCCGATCGGGGCACTCGCCGGTGGGCGTGCCGTTGCTGGTGGCCGGACGCGGAGGCGGCGCGCTGAAGCAGGGACAACACCTGCGTTACCCGGAAGGAACACCGCTCGCCAATTTGTTCCTCACCTTGTTGCAACAGGCCGGTGTCGAGCGCGATTCGTTCGGAATTAGCGCCGGCACGTTGAGCGAAATTTCCGCCTAACGACCATGAAAAGCCTGCAATTCCCAATTTTGCTGACGCTGGCGCCGGCATTTCTCGCCGCCGCGGACGATGAGCCCAAAACGCTCGAGCTGGACCTTGGCGAGGGCGTGACCATGGAATTCGTCCGCATTCCGCCGGGCTCGTTTCTCATGGGATCTCCGGAAGACGAAGAGGGGCGCGGCAAGGACGAAGGGCCCCAGCACCGGGTGACGATTTCCAAGCCGTTTTACCTGGGAAAATACGAGGTGACCAACGCGCAGTACCGCCGGTATGAGCCAAGGCACAATTCCCGCTGGTACACGGAATACGAGCGCCAATACGCGCTGAATGGCGACGATCAGCCAGCAGTGATGGTCCACTGGAAAATGACCGAGTGGTTCTGCGATTGGCTGACCCAACAAACCGGCGGCAAGTTCAAAGCGCGGCTCCCCAGCGAGGCGGAGTGGGAGTACGCCGCACGTGGCGGAGACCAGAGGCTCTATCCCTGGGGCAACGAATGGCCACCACCCCGCGGCGCTGGAAATTTTGCCGACCAAGCCGCCCGCAAAGAGATTGGCAAGTACTGGGCCGCCGTTCCTGCTTACGACGATGGTTATGCCGTTACCGCGCCGGTGGGGAGTTTTGCGCCAAATCCGTTTGGCCTCCACGACATGGCCGGCAATGCGTGGGAGTGGTGCCTGGACACCTGGCATGGCGACTACAACGGCGCGCCTGACGACGGCAGCGCGTGGGATCCCGACTTCATCTGCGCCAAAAAACGGCTGCGCCCGGTTCGCGGCGGGGGCTGGCACTCGTTTCGGCGCGAAGTGTTGCGCAGCGCCTACCGTGGCAACATTTTTTTCAAATACGACGCGGTAAATCGCCGCAGCCAAGGCTATGATCACATCGGATTTCGCGTCCTGCTGGCCGATCGGCCGGATTGACTTATGACAAGAAGTAGGATTTGCGGCGAAAGTCGGCCCCGGCGCTGTTTTTACTATCCTCCGGCTTCGAAATCGTCGAAATCGTGCAATCCTTGCAGAATCATCCCCAACGTCGCAAAATCGACGTCGCCGCTCTCCAGCAACTCCCTGACGCGACGCACTTCGACGTAAGTTTGCTCCGTTTCGCTTCGGTCGCCGAGCATGGTTTGCCGTTCGGCGTTTTGCTCGGCTTGATGCAGTTCGTCCTCGGTTAAATTCAGCAGGAAGAGGTAGGATTTGTGGGTGGAAGTGGTCGCGCTCAGTTGCCGGGCGCCCAGGTGCACCAGCCGGCCGGGCGAAACCTCCAGGCCCGTTTCCTCCTGCAATTCCCGGACCGCCAGATTGAGAGCCGCATCGCCCATTTCACTCACATTGCTGCCCCCCGGCAATTCGCGGACAAACGAGTCCGCGTTGTGCACCGTGGAGCGAAATTCGCGCACCAACACCACCTTGGACTCCAAAGTCGACTCACCCGGCGACGCCTTCCGGATGGGGAGCACGCTAGCGATGTCTCTGCGGCTGAAAATAAACTCGTTGGCCTTGTGGCGGTTCTCCGTGGCAACCCACAATTTCACGTGGAGCATGAAGGAGAGCAGGTAGCCCGGTTTGGGGAAAAACGACCACAAAACACGGGCGCCGTCGAGCCGGTTGCCGCTTTTGCGTTGCGAAGCATACCACCGCTGAAACATCTCCGACTCCCAAATTTGGATGGGGACGAATCGTTCGCCGCCGCTGCGTTCGGCTTCACGTCCGGCCAGAGCCGCGGCGCCTGTTTTGGCCAAATCCTCCATCGTTTGGGCGGGGCTTTCGCCGCATTCCAGCTCGTAGAGCCAGTCGAGGTAAGCGGTGTGGGGTGCGTTAGGCGGCCGGCCGTAGAACAGCTTGCGGGAGGAGACGTAGCGGCCGAATTCGACGTTCGTGGTGAACGCCGGCAAATGTTCCAGCTCTCTGGGCACCCAGGCCAAAATGGCGTCGCTCAAGTCCAGGCACCGCTTTTCCCAGTTGGCCTGTTGGGCGGGCTCGCGCGGTTTTTCGGCGGAATCCTGGCGCGATTCGGGGATGAAGACGATCCCTCCGTAGCCCGCCCGCTTCAGGCAATCGACCATTTGTAGCCGCCACGAAGCCACGGCGCTGGTTCGCGGCGTTGGGCCCGCAAGGAAGAGGGATTGCCGGAGCGTCTCCGGGATGTCTTCCAGCGCGTAGACCAATTGCATGCCAGCAGGCTAAATCACGGCGCGCTCCCGAGTCAAATCGGCAAAATTTCCACGTTTACCCGCGGGCTTGCCCAACTGCCGTGGCCATGCTAGCCTGAGACCATGAGTTCGACCATCACTTCGGCATCTGCATTGGTTTCCGCGCTCATCGCGGGATTAGCCCTCGCCTTTGTGTGGGGAGGCACGGAATCGGTCCACTTCGATTGGGTCGCGATGGATGACGACCGGAGCACCGCGGAATTGGCAAAATTGCGCAATCCGGAGCCAGAAGCCTACTCAGTGACCGATTCCTACGGCCAAACATCCGGGATGGGGGCCGGGATGCCGGAGAAAACGGGCGACAACTGCGTTTTGTGGCTCAACATCAGCGGATTTCGCGGGGATTACGTCGAAGACGCGGAGACGCCTTTTCTCGACGAAGTTGGCGGCAGCAGTTCCGACGATTTGATCCCGGTTTTTCCCACGACGCGCTATCCAAGCCTCATTTCCCAGGCAACCGGAGTTTCGCCGAGCGTTCACGGCATCGTTGGCGACACCATGGTGCATCCTGAAAGCCGCGAAACCACGCGTTTTCCCACCGATTTGGGCTTTTTGAAGGCCGAGCCCATTTGGACCACCGTCAAACGTCAAGGCATGCCGGTTTTGGTTCACGACTGGCCGTTTTCCCAAGTGCAACCCGCCGAACACGCGGCCGACGTTTTTCTGCCGGAATTCGACGAATCACGCTCCGACGAAGACCGGCTCAACGCGCTGCTGGACGCCTGGACCGGCTACCAGGGCGAAGGCAAAATTCGCCTGGCCATGGCCAGCCTGCACGATCTTTACAAAGCGGCCCAGGAAAACGGCCCCAAAGAGGAGGACACCCTGAAAGCGGTGACCGCGCTGGATTCCGCCCTCAAAACCTTCTTCGACAAATTGAACGAAAAATGGCCCGAACTGAGCGAAGAAGGCGACAAACTCTTCGTCTTCCTAACCACCGACCATGGTTCGGCCAATGCGGACAAACTCATCAATTTTGAGGAGTTGATGGGCAAGCTGGGCGAATCGGTCGACTACGCCGTTTCCGAAGGCATCGCCCACCTTTGGTTCAAGGAACTGCCGCCCAACGTCGATCGCGAAGACTTTATCGAAAACTATGATGGCGAGCTGAAAAAGCGGATTTATTGGCGCTCCTACGTCAGCGGCTCCTATCCGTCGCTTTGGGGCTTGGGAACCGACGGCGGCGGTCATTTTGGCGAGCGATTTCTCGTACTCAAACCGGGTTACGCCTTCTCGATGGAAAAGGGATCGGAACCGGTGTTCGATCCATCCGAAGCCGGAGGGCCGTTTGCAGCCGCGGGCTACGCAGTATCGGATTCCTCCCGCATGAAAGGCCAATGCTTCTTTTTCCGCCTCGACGGCAGCGGCTTTGGCTCCGGCATGGGCGAGATCCAGGGCACTCAACTGCACGCCACGGTGTGCAAGGTGCTGAAGATTCAGCCGGCCGAAGGCGCGGAGGCCAAAGCGCTGGATGTGGAGTGAGGGCCGAAAAAAGCGGTGATTGCCGCCAATTTCCCAGCGATTTGTGAAGCATGAAGGCCACGTTCCGCCTCTTGCTGCCGCTGCTGATTTTGGCGCTGCTCGTGCTCATCCCGTTCGCGTTTTGGGGCGATCGGTTTGCGGCCATGTTTACCCGCGATGGGGCGCGAACGTGGCTCGAAGGCTATGGCGCTTGGGCTTGGGCGGCGGGGATCGTGCTGCTGATCCTGGATGTGGTTCTGCCGTTGCCTAACACGTTGGTTATCGCGGCGCTGGGCTGGAAATACGGAATTCTGGCCGGTGGGGCGATCGGCGTGGCCGGGTCCATGCTCTCCGGTTTGCTGGCTTACGGGCTTTGCCGGCGATTCGGGCGCGGAGCCGCGCGGAGGCTGATGGGCGAGGACGAGATGGCGCGCGGCGAGCGGATTTTTCGGCGGTCGGGCGGTTGGATGGTGGCGTTATCGCGCTGGTTGCCGGTCATGCCGGAGGTGATGGCCTGCGCCGCGGGTTTGGCGCGAATGCCGCTGCGCAGCTTCGTTTTGGCGTTAGGCTGCGGGAATGTGCCGCTGGGGTTTGTTTACGCGGCGATTGGGCACCTGGGGCATCAAAATCTGGCCCTGGCGACGCTGGCGAGCCTGTTTTTGCCGCCGTTGCTTTGGGCGATCGTTCAGCCGCTGGTTTTGCGTCCGGTTAGGAGCCGGAGTTAGGCGAAATGGCGCTAGGAATGGGGGGACCGCTCAACTGGCGCAAGCTGGACGTGCCTCCGCCCGGGGTAAATCCGGGCGGAGGGTTCCCTGTTCCAGTTTGGCTTCGGCAAGTTTAATGGCGAGGTCTATCGTTGACCGAGCGTGTTCGGGCTAAGCCGGCGTGGCCGCGGATTCCTGACCGCCCCGCCCGAACGGCGCCCGATTTTTGCGGGTTGCGCCAACGGGGGGGCGTGATTAGAGGTGGGCCCGTGAAATTCGGATTCATCGGCGTTGGAAAAATGGGGTCGGCACTGCTGGAAGGCGTGCTGGGGGCCGATCTGTGCTCGGCGGGCGAAATCGCGGTTTTCGATGCGTATGCGCCGGAGGCGGTTGCGAGTCGGTTTTCCGTGAAAAATGCGGCTTCGTGCGAGGAAATCGGGAATTCCGCGGAAACGGTGCTGATTTGCGTGAAACCGCCGGATGTTCGCGGAGTTTTGCACGAGCTTGCGGCGGCGAAGGAGAGCCGGTTACTGATTTCCATCGCGGCTGGAATTTCGCTCCGAGACCTGGAAGATTGGGCTGGTGGGACGCATCGCATCGTTCGCGTGATGCCCAACACGCCGGCGTTGATCGGCAAGGGCGCTTCGGCTTTCGCGCTGGGCGAAAAAGCGACGGCCGACGACGGCGAAACCGTGGCGAAGCTGCTTTCCAGCGTGGGATTGGCCGTTGAGGTGAAGGAGGCTCAACTCGACGCGGTGACGGGGTTGAGCGGCAGCGGCCCGGCCTACGTTTTCACCATCATCGAGGCGCTGGCGGACGGCGGGGTGCTGGAAGGCTTGCCGAAGCCGTTGGCCCTGCAGTTGGCGGCTCAAACCGTGGCGGGAGCCGCCGAGTTGGTGCAAAAATCCGGCGAGCACCCCGCGAATTTGCGCGACAACGTCACCAGCCCGGGCGGAACGACGATTGCCGGCTTAGCTCAGTTGGAAAGCCGCGGTTTGCGCTCCGCCCTCATCGAAGCCGTTCGCGAAGCCGCGAAAAAATCCCGCGAACTTGGAAAATCCTAGATTTATGTTCCATCCCATCCGCGCTAAATTTGAATCCGCCGGCCAAGGCCAGATTTTTCGTTTTTTCGACGAATTAAGCCCCGCCGAGCAACAAAATCTCGCCAACCAGGCCGCGCAAATCGACTTGGAAGAACTCGATCGCTTGGTGCAAACCCATATTTTGGCCGATGGCGGCCACGAAGCCGGTTTGGAGGGTGTCGAGCCCGCGCCGTTCGTCCCGCTGCCGCGAAATGGCGGGGATGAGGCGGAATGGGCGCGCGCGTTTGCCGCGGGAGAGGAGGCTTTGCGCGCGGGGAGAGTCGCCGCTTTTACCGTGGCCGGCGGGCAAGGGACGCGGCTCGGTTTCGATGGGCCGAAAGGCACGTTTCCGGTCACTCCGGTGGCGAAAAAGCCGCTTTTCCAGGTTTTTGCGGAGAAAATTCTGGCGGCGTCCCGGCGATGTGAGCGACCGATTCCGTGGTTCGTCATGACCTCGGTCATCAACCACGAGGCGACGGTCGCTTTTTTCGAAAAACACGGTTTTTTCGGCCTTCCGCGGGATGAGGTCACGTTTTTTTCGCAGGGACTGATGCCGGCGGTCGATTCGCAGGGCAAGGTTTTGCTGGAGAGCCGCGCCTCCATCGCGTTGAACCCGGACGGGCATGGCGGCTCACTTCGCGCGTTAGTCCGCAACGGCTGCGTGGACGCCATGAAACAGCGCGGGATCGATCTGGTAAGCTATTTTCAGGTCGATAACCCGCTGGTGAGTTGCGTCGATCCGGCGTTCCTCGGGTTTCATCTGCTGAGGGGATCGGAGTTTTCCAGCAAGGCCTGTCTCAAGGAGCGCGCGGGCGAAAAAGTCGGCGTTTTCGTCCAGCGTGGAGGCCGCGTAGAGGTGCTGGAATACAGCGATATGCCGGATGAAATGGCGCAGGCGGCGGATGCCGGCGGAAACCTGCGTTTTCGCGCCGGAAGCATCGCCATCCACGTTTTGAGCCGCGATTTGATCGAGCGGCTCGGCGGCAGCGGACCGGGGCTACCCTTTCACCGTGCCGACAAAAAAGTGCCGACCCTGGATGAAGCCGGAAATCCGGTAAATCCCGCCAAGCCGAACGGAATCAAGTTCGAGATGTTCGTTTTCGACGCGTTGCCGTTCGCGAAAAACCCCGTCGTCATCGAAACCCCGCGCGAAGACGACTTTAGCGCGGTGAAAAACCCGGACGGAGCCGATTCGCCGGAAACCGCGCGGCAAGATCAGCTTCGCCAATTCGCCAGGTGGGCGCGCGCCGCGGGTTTGGAGGTGGAGGTGGATGAAACCGGCTTGCCGGCGTTTGATTTTGAAATCAGCCCGATTTTTGCCGATAGCGAGGCGGCGTTCGTTGCGCGAAAAAATGAGGCGAAAATCGGCCCGGGCGTTGTGCTGGGTTGAGGGATTCCCGGGCAGGTGTTAAGATGGCGCTGATGACCGCAGCAGTTGAAATTTCCAAAAACTTTGTCTCTTTTGAGGACTACGTTGCCGGCGAAGAGCTTGCGGAGCACCGCCACGAATACATCAACGGCCAGGTTGTGAAGATGGCGGGAGCGAGCGACGATCATGAGTTGGTGGCGATGAACCTGTCCACGTCGATCCACTCGCATCTTCGCGGGAAAGGATGCCGGGTTTACAAAGGCGACATGAAGTTGCGTTTCCAGGCCAGCCAAGTCGATTTGGGCTACTACCCTGATGTGATGGTGGTTTGCGATCCTGAAGACAACCACGCGAAGTATAAGGAGCGGCCCAAACTGATCGTGGAAGTGATGAGCCGATTCAAAACGGACCACTTTGAAAAGCTCTTCATCTACCAGCAAATCGCGATTTTGGAGGAATACCTCATCGTCGATCAAAACCCGAACGAGCAGCGAGCCTGGCTCTATCAGCGCGATCAGCACTGGGCCATGCCGGAGCCTCTCACCGAAGGCGAAATTCACCTGGAATCGATTGATCTAACGCTTGAGTTAGGCAGCCTTTACCTGAGCTAGGGTGCGTTTGAAAAACGGGACGGGCGCGCAATTTTTCCTGGTTTTTGGGTAAAGTCACTTCGCATTATTTGAGATGCGGCGCTTTTTCCGGCTGGAATTGCTGCATCGGGACTTTGTGAGCTGGCTCATCGACGCCCTGGAAGGGATGACAGGGCCCCTTCCCCGTCATGGCCATCAATCCCAGCCGAAAAAATCGCTCGCAGCGCACCTCGCCCCATTTTTCAGACGCACCCTAAAAGGCCGGCTATCGGCCAAGAATCGCCCTCCGCGCCGCTTGACACGTGAAATCGGGACCTTGACACTGCTCCAGCATGCAAACCGGCTGGACATGGCTCCTCATCTCCACGCTCTGCTTCCTGGGCGGCCTCGCCTACGTGGCGATTTCGTTGCGCACCGGCCGCTATCACCCCTCGCCGCTCAACCTTTGCATCATGGCCGCCGGATTCGTCGCCCAATCGCTGTTTTTGGCTCAGCGCGGCGAAGCTGCGGGCCGCTGCCCCATCACCAACCCGTTCGAAATTCTGGTGTTCGTCGCCTGGTGCGCGGTGCTGCTCTACTTCATCCTGGGGCGTACGTTTCGGCTTTCGCTGCTGGGAGCGTTTACCGCGCCGCTGGTCTCGGTATTTCAGCTCATCGCTCTGCCGTTTTTGCGCCAACCTCCCGAGCACCGGCCGGCCAACGATTACTGGCTGGAGATGCACGCCTCGGTGTCGCTGCTGGCTTACGGCGCGTTTGCCCTCTCCTGCATCGCCGGGGTGATGTATTTGGTGCAAGACGGCCTGCTGAAACGGGCCAAGCTCCAGGATTTGAGCTACAACCTGCCTCCGGTGACGAATCTCTCGAAAGCCATCGTCCGGCTCATCGGCATCGGTCTGCTGCTGCTCACCCTCGGCATTGCCAGCGGGTTTGGCACGGAAAAGCCGCCAACCGGCGTTCACCTCCTTTTATCGCTCAGCGTCTGGGCGGTTTACGCGGCGTTGCTTAGCGTCAAGCTCTTCAGCCCCTTCTCCTCGCAATCAACCGCCCGAATCACCGTCGCCGCCTTCGCCCTGCCCGTCATCACCCTCATGATGCTCGAACATTGAGCAAAGCACCAAGCACAAAAAAATGAACCTCATCTGCCTCGGCATCAGTCACCAAACCGCTCCGGTTGAAGTCCGCGAGCGGCTGGCGTTTGCCGAGAGCCACTTGCCAGATGCGCTGGCGGAAATTGCGGCGTTGGACGGCTTTCAGGAGGTGGTCGTGCTTAGCACCTGCAACCGCGTGGAAACCTACGCCGTGGCCGATCACGCGGGGCGTGCCCTGGACGCGCTGGAGGCGTATCTGCGCGAGCGTTTTGGGCTCAGCGCGAGCCTGGATTTGCCGTTCTTTCGCAAGACCAACCGCGATAGCGCCGTGCACCTCTTTCGCGTCGCCAGCGGCATGGAATCGATGGTTTTGGGCGAAACGGAAATCTTCGGCCAGGTCAAAAAAGCCTACGCCTGCGCCCAAAATGCGGGGACGACCTCGCGCACGCTCAACAAGCTCTTCCAGCAGTCGTTTTCGGTGGGGAAATTCATCCGCAACCACACCCAAATTCAACGCGGATCCACGTCCGTTGGCTCCGTGGCCGTGGATTTGGCGGAAAAAGTCTTCGGTGAGCTGAAAAGCTGCCACGTCATGCTCATCGGCGCCGGGGATATGAGCCGAACCGTGGCGCAGAGCCTGCTTTCGCGCGGCGCCAAGAGCGTCATCGTCTCCAACCGCTCGTTCGATCGGGCTGAAGAGTTGGCCGGCGAAATTGGCGGCGAAGCGATCCGGTTTGACGACTGGGAATCGCGCATTGCCGGCACGGACATCGTCATTTCGTCCACCTCGGCCCCGCACACCATCATTCATCCTGATGGCGTCCACGATGCCATGCGGCGGCGCCGGGGCCGGCCGCTCTTCGTCATCGACATCGCCGTGCCCAGGGATGTGGAGCCGGCGGTTGGCGAAATTCCCGACGTTTACCTCGCGCCCATCGACGCCCTGGCCAACATCGCGAGCCAGGCGCGGAAAAAGCGCGAAAAACAGGTGCAGCAGTGCGAGCTGCTCCTGGCCGGCTACGTCGAGGAAAAGGGCATCCCGGCTTTGGAGGCTCCGCGGCGCGAATTTGGCAGAGGCGACGCTAGTGAGGCGGTTTGAACGAGGCTAGTAGTCCGCCAAATCCAAGTCTTCGGATAATTACTGCTCGATGCCCTGAGCATCGCGCAACCGCGCTTCACCGCTGATTTTCATGCCGGATTGCTTGGCGCCGGTCAAATCCGCGGCCACAAAGTCGATGTTCGTGCAAACCGTGTTGGTCAGGTTGGCGTTGCGGAACGTCGCACCGGAACAATCTGCGTTGGTCAGGTCCGCGCCGGTCAAATCCGCACCATCCAGGGTCACGCCGCCCAGGTCGGTGCCGCGAAAGTTCACCCCTTTCAGGTTGGCGCCCTCTAACCGCGCACCGCTGAAATCCGCCCGCGAAAACGAGGCGCCTTCCAGGTTAGCGTTGTTGAATCGGGCCCCAATGAAGGTGCCCTCGTCCATTTTGGCGCCCGGGTGCACGGAATTGGACAAATCGCGTCCGGTTTTGTCCAAGCGCGTTCCGCGCTCCCCTTTGGATTGCAGCCATTCGGCGTGATCGGAAAGTTGTTGGTCGGTGATTTCCCACATATCGGGCAAAATGCTCTGTTAGGGGCGAATTTGCAACCCTAACCGGCGACCAACCCCAAAATTCGGCCCCAGCTTCCCTACATTCGCACCCATTCGCCGATGCGCTCGTGCTCGAAGATGGTGGTTTCTTGCAAGGTGAGTTCCTGGCCGGCTCCCCGTTCCTGTGCGCGCTCGTACATGGCCAGGGCGATGGCTACATCCACGAAAGACAGGCCTACCGCGTTGAAGTAAGCGCGCTCGTCGCCGCTTTCCCGGCCGGGCTTTTCACCGGCCACCAGTTCGTCCAGGTTGCCGTGAATGTCGGCGTCGGTCAGTTCGCCGTCCTTGTACATGCGGCTCAGGGTTTGGGTGCGGTGTTTCACCGTCTCCCAATCGTCGCAAACGATTTTGTCGCATTGCTTGGCCACGGCGTACTCATCCTCCCAGCCGCCGATGTGGCTGTAGAACGAGCCGGGCTTCATCCAGGCCGCTTTGAGCAGCGGAGCTTGGGCGCTGGTTCCGGTCACCAAAATGTCGGCCTCGGCCATGGCTTTCTCCCCGTCGGTGAAGGCTTGCTCGAAACGGATGTTCGGGTCGATGCGTTGCAGTTGCCGGACGAATAATTCCTCCTCCGGCGCCGTTTTGGCCGAAACGCGGCAGATTTCCAGCGACGGGAAGAGCGTTTTCATGGCCAGGAAGTGCATTTTCGCCTGCTCGCCCGCGCCGATGAAACCGATGATCCTGGGATCCTTGGGCGCCAGGTATTTCGCTCCCAACGCGCCCATGGCAGCAACGCGAATGTTCGAGGCCTAGCGTGCCCTCCATGACGGCGATGGGGAACCCGCGCTCGATTTCTGACAGCACGAAAATCGCGGTCAAATTTTGCAGGTCATGCTCTACGTTAGGCGGAAAAACCGAGACCCACTTCATGCCGCAGACTTTTTGCGGAACCAGCGTGGCGGGCAGGCAGTTGATGCGCTCCTGGGTGTCTTGGTTGAAGATTTGCACGATCTTTTCCGGGAACATGACCTCGCCGTTGCGGTGGGCCAGCAGCGCCTTTTCCGCGGCGTCCAAAGCGAGGTGAAAGTCCAGGCAACCGGCCTCGAGCAGGGCTTCTTGCGAGAAGTAACGGAAGCGGATGGCGTGGGAGTCGGGAGAAGTTTTGGGCATGTTAGTCGGTTTTGGGTTGATGTTGACCCATAGCCCATTCCGCGAGGGTTGCTCGCCCGATGTTGCGGTAAATCCGGCGAATTTTGGGCTCACGGTGAGGGTAAACCTGCCGGTTGCGGCTTCTCGGCATAAACCCGGGATGCCCGCATGAAAAGCATCGCGGGGCGTGACCGGAGCTAAATGTCGCGTAGCGACAAAATATGTTAGCCGTGGGTTTCAACCCACGGATGCGACGTACCAGTGCTTATCCGTCGCGTAGCGACCGGTTACGCGGGCTTAAGCGGTCGCTACGCGACGCATCATCCGGCCCGCCTTTCCGTGGGTTGAAACCCACGGCTAACATATTTTGTCGCTACGCGACATTTAGCTCCGGTCACGCCCGCATCGCGTCACCCCAAAAAGAAAAGCGCTCCCGAGAAACCAGGTTCCCGGAAGCGCCTTTGCCATTTCTGGCATTTTGGGGTTTTTTAAAAGTTTTAGGCGAAAAGCTTTGTCACCGGCTTGCCGTTTTGCGCGACGGTGAAGGGGCGCTTGCTGGGGCTGTAGAGCACGTGATTGAGCGGCAATCCCAGCGCGTAAGCAATCGTGGCGTTGAGATCGGCATGAGAGACCAAGTCTTCCACCACGCTTTCGCCGCCTTCGTCGGATTTCCCGTATTTTTGGCCGCCAACGATGCCGCCGCCCGCCAAAACCGCGGAAAATGCCTTCGGATAGTGGTCGCGGCCCACGTTTTGGTTGATTCGTGGGGTTCGGCCAAATTCCGTGGCCAAAACGACCAGGGTGTCATCCAACAAACCGCGCGAATCCAGGTCGCCGATCAGCGTGGCCATGCCGCGGTCGAGCAGATTGCAGCGCTCCGGCACTCGGGTGAAGTTGCTCTGGTGGGTGTCCCAGCCGCCCAGGCTCACTTCCACAAACCGGACGTCGTTTTCCACCAAGCGGCGCGCCAAGAGGCAGCCTTTGCCGAATTGATCGTCGCCGTAAGCTTTGCGGATCGATTCCGGCTCATCGCTGAGGTCGAAGGCCTTCAAATCCTCGCTGCTCATGAGTTTGACGGCGTCGTCATACATCTCACCGTAACCTCTCACGGCCTTGTAATCGTAGCGTTCGGCGAATTTTTTGCCGAGTTGCTTGGTTAGGCCCACGCGAAACTCAAAATCGCTCTGTTCCATCCTCGTTTTCACGTTCTGCAGACCGCGATCCGGCGCGCCGATGATGAGCGGGCCAACTTTTGCCGGGAAAAAGCCTGCGCCGGGGTGACGGCTGCCGCCGCCGATGACGACATTGCCCGGAATGGTGGGATTGATCCGATCTTGAAACGTCAGCAACCAAGCGCCCATGGCCGGGTGTTTGATGGTGCCGCGCATTTCATACGAGGTATGCGCCAGGTAACGCGCTTGCTGGTGCGCCCCGGTCTTGGAGATCATGGAGTTGATTACCCCCATCTTGTCGCCGTGTTTGGCCAGCATCGGCAGGTATTCGGAAATCTGGTAATCGCCAGTGGTGTCGATCGCCTTGACCGGCCCCTGGTTTTCGTGGCCCTGCTTGAGGTCAAAGGTGTCCAGATGAGTCATGCCACCGCTCATGTAGAGGTAGATGACGCGCTTGGCGGTCTGGATTTGGCGCAACGGGCTTGCGTTTTCGCCAGCGCCCATGAGGCGGCTGCTGAACGTGGGAGCAAGGCCGACGCCCAGGAACGTGCTGGCGGCGTTGGCCATGAATCGGCGCCGGTTTTGATCGGACGACTTATTTAGGAGGTCTTTCATCGATGACAGGGTGGTAGATGGTGGTTTTGGTTAAGTTCGGATGTCTTAGGTTACTGGACGAAGAGGAACTCCTGCGAGTTGAGCAGGGCGAAAATCGTGTCTTGGTAGATTTTTTCTCCGCGCGCTTCGTGGGCGGTTAGGAGCAGTTTGCGCTCTTCATCGGCCGCCGGACGGTTGAGCAGGCTCAGGTAAATCAGTTCGATTTTCTCCTCCACGGATTCAACCGCCTGCAGGTTGCGGTAGAGCTGTGAGGAGCCACCGACGATCTGCGGAAAGGTGGAGCCGTTCATCAATTGCAACGCCTGGGGAACCGACGCCTCGTCGTTGGCGTTTTCGATCGTTTCGCGGTCGCTTTGGCCGAATTGACGCAAAAAGTGGCCGTTCGGCGCCGGCGAGCCGATGTGCGCGGCCCGCAGCATTCGGCTGGAATTGCGGCGAAAACTCAGGTAAGCGCGCTGCGCGGCCGGCTCGGTGATGCCTTTTTTCGCCATTTCGCGCTCGAACATCTTCGTTTCCATTTCCGATTGTTTCCGGCGCAGTTGGCTGGAGATCTGACCGTTGGCGCCGACCATTTTCGACACGTCCATTTGCTCGGATTCCCCGTTCGGCAGCCGGAGCGAGACCATTTGCACCTCAGCCTTCCGCAACGCGGGTTGATAGACCATTTGGTGCACTTTGGAGCGAAGCTCGTTCTGCAATTCGCGCGATTTCTGGGATAATTCGCGCACTTTGGCCTGATCCTTCGCCTTGCGCGCCGCGTTGATCTCTTGGGTTAGCTCTTCCCGGCGCTTGTTGAGCTGTTTCTGGTGCTGAGCCACTTTTTTGGCGAAACTCATGATTTCCTCCGGCCGATAGCCGCCAATCGCTTCGCTCATCGCCTTGCCGTGAGCCAGTTGCAGTTGAAACTGTTGCTCGCGCTTCCAATCGTTCGATTCCGGGAACGGATTGACCATCGCCACCACCGAATCCCAGATTTGCTCGGCGCTCATGCGGCGCAAAATCGGCCCCGTGAAGGGATAATCGTCTTCCAGCGCCACCTCCTTGAGCGTCGCCTCGCGCTGGTAGGCCTTGGAATTGAAAATCGCCCGCAAAAAACCCTTCACGTCGTAGCCGGAATCAATCATCAAGCCTTCCAAAAAATTCATGAGTTCGGCGTTGCTCGGCTGTGTGGAATCCATCAATTCGTCCACCGGCTCGATGAGACCCATCCCCATCGCCTTTTTCCAAAGCCGGTTGGCGATTACCGTGGTGAACCGCGGATTTTCCGGCGAAGTCATCCAGTCGGCGTAGGCGTCAACGCGGTTGCCGGGGCTATCGACCTCAATTTGGGCGCCGAACATCGTGGCCGGCTGGATTTTTTGCTTCGGCTCGGCGTCGTCGTACTGATAATCGTGGGGCAGCGCCGGCAGCCGGTTGGGATCGTAGCTGACCATGTTGTTGTTGCGCAACGGCCGGGTCACCTCTGAGAATGCGCGCTGCAAATTCGCCCGCTCCGCGCGATCCATCTCCATTTTGCCGATGGAACGCTGGAGTTGCTGCAGCTTGGTGCGATAGCCCCGGTTGTTCGCATCCATCCCGTAGCTGAACGCCGCCATGTGGAAAAAATCCATCTGCGTCCACTGGTCGAACGGGTGGTTGTGGCACTGGGCGCACTCCAATCGCGTGCCGAGAAAAATGCGCACGGTGTTGGCCATGTGATCCAGCGGCATTCCCCGGTCGCGATAGGTGTAGCCGATCGCGCCATTGCTCCACGCCTGCCCTTCGGCGCTGATCATGGCGCGGACGAACTCATCGTAGGGCGTGTTCTCCCGCAAAGCATCGCGAACGAACTGGATGTAGTAAGGCGTGACGTTGCGCCCTCCGCCCTGCTGGATGTTGATTCGCAAGATGTCCGCCCAAAAGTTGAAAAAATGGTTCACGTAGCCCTCGCTGGCCAGCAATTCGTCGATCAGCTTGGCACGCTTGTTTTTGTCCGTGGAAGCCAGAAAATCGGCCGCCTCTTCGTAGCTGGGAATCCGGCCAATCGTGTCGAGGTAGATGCGGCGCAGAAAAATCTCGTCGCTCGCCGGCGGATTGCCCTCAACGCCCGCGGTTTTCCACGATTTTTCCAGGATTCGGTCGATTTGGCCGGAAGGCGTGGCGGTTTTCGCCGAAAGGGCGCCGGCGATGAGAAAAAGGAGGATGGGAGAAAACAACTTCATGGCGGAAAAAAGGGGACAAGTCTTAGCTTTCTCACACGCTTGGAATTTGCGGGCTCTATCACCCCATTTCGGCCGGCAACCTATGCCCCGCAAAGTCGATCCATGAGCGCCGCTGCCAAAATCGACCTGCCTCCGGCTTCCCGATGCGAACGATCGATATTCGTCATTCGAAAAGATTAATTCTTCTTTTTGAACCATCCGAAGAAAATTTTACCAAAAACGCTTCTTTCGTCCTTCCGAACTCCTCAAAAATCGGTTTCACCTCGATAGTTTCTTCGTCCCAACTCCAGACGAGTTCCATGGCTGCCAACTCACCACCTCGAATGTCCTCATCGAGTTGCTCGATTTGGAGCAGTTCAGGCGACCAAAGCGAATATTTCGAGCGGACTACGACCACTACGGGTTTACCCTGTTCAAGGTGGTTCGCGACTGCGTCCTCGGAATACTTTTCGAACTTAATTTCAGCCGTTAGCGATTTCTCCAAATTCGTGCGTATTGTCTCGGGACCCGTCGCCGGTTCGCTTTCCTCTGCGCAAGCGGCCAATAGCACGCAAACAGCTATTCCGACACGGTTCGGCCATTTCATGAGTTCATCTCTATCGGGCTAACAGGGAACCGGTCAACCGGCATGCTGGGGGAACGTATCGGGGCGATTTCTGCCACGTCAAGGTCCGAGCGCTGGGAAATCGCCCCGGTGGCGGGCGCCGCGGCTCCAGGGGGATCCGGCCCGGCTGCCTCGGTGCGGCGGCGACGCAGGTGAGGGCCCAAAACAGGGAAAGGGATGCTGATTTTCCTGGTCGGATGGACACGGCGGGCGTCGCCGCGACACGGTCCAATTCGCTTTGGGGAGGTTTAACTCTGGAATAGCTTTGGGGCCATGCCTGAAGTTATCTTTGGCGCCAATTTCAGTTACCCTGGCGCCCGAATCACATCGTTGCGCAAATCGCGCATCGAGCAAAGCCCGCCCCAATCACCGAATCGCATCGTGCGCGCTCCGCTTTTGCGGTTGGAACTAAAAGAATCGCGCCGCGTCTCGAAAACACCATTCACATAGGCCCGCGAACCAATGGCGACGCCCTTGGTGAGATAACGCACGCGGCAATGGAGCAACTCGCGCCGGCTCAACTTGCCGCCCTGACTCCAAACCTCCTCCACTTGCTCGCGGCTGACCCCGCGCCGAGTGGCTTTGCCGGATTCATCGATTTGCTCCTCTCCACGCCCAAACAACCACGTGCGATAAAGCGCGATTGCCTCCTTCCACTTAACCGTCCCATCCTCCACCCCCAACTCATCACCCACCGCCGATCTGATCGCGCCTTTCGCCCGCTTCTTTCCCGCCAATGCCTCAGCATATCCGCACCAGCGATAATCCTTGGGATCATCCACCAAACCGGCACGAACCGGGTTAAGATCAATATAAGTCGCCATGGTCATCAACGCATCGCGCTTGCCCTCCACCAACACGCTGCCATCTTCCCGTCCGGAGTGATGGCTATTGTTTGAATTCGCGCCGCATCATGAAGAAGCGGTTTCGTGAAAGTTCGTTCGCCAGCGTAACTTAGATCCCAAACTTGTACCAAGCCTCTTGTGTTTCCAGTGACTGCTATTCTTGCATCGGGAGTCATTGCGACACATGTCAAATCAGTGCCTGTTTCAATACAGGCCGATTCGAGGGGATGAGTCAGCCAATCCCTTCGGTTTTCAATTCTGATGGAAATTTCTTTGCGAAGACTCGTTTCCATCTGTGAATCTAGAGGGGAATTTTGCGCCCAATTCCAGCAAGCCTCTGCGGGATCAGCAAAGGAGAGGCTACTGTGGCAGTCGAGAATAAAACGATTCCAGGCGAAAATGGCGTCCATTTGGGTTTCCGACGGTGGAATCCGGCCGGAATCATTCATCCGAGACGTTGTGTTTTTTCGACTACAAAGTTTCGGATGCGGATGGATCCAGTCCGGTTCGCCGCTTTCGTGGAACTGCCAGCCATTCGCTCTGCCCTTTGCCTCCAGGAGTTCAATTTTTCTTTCGTATTCTAGGACCTGATTGGGCGCAGGTGTGTATCCGGCGTTTCCTTCGATACGCCTCTTTCGATCATGCCAGGCTGCATACGAAACCAGGCGGTCGATGTAGTCCTTCATCTTCGCATCCAATTTGTTCTCGGCACGGACTTGCTCCCGGTTGTCCGGGAGCGATTCGGTAAGTCTTTGATAGTCTCCGGCCAAATGGACGTAGTTCCCGGTTCGAATCTTAGCCACCGGAAAATCGAAGTCGCAGAGGACGCTAACAGATTCGTCGTAACAGGCTCCCAAGGTCAACAACCTTGGCAACTCGGCCATGGCCCAAGGATCGAACTTGTGTGGCAAATGTCCGGCGCTTTTTTTCTGGTAATCTTCCCATTTCCAACCCGCCATCCCGGCCGCCGAAAGGACGCGGGCCACGACAGCGTAACCGGTTTTTGCGCTCCATTCCCATGGGCGCAGTTGGCGATCTTCTTCATTGTCCCACAGACCGAGTTTTTGCCGGATGAAACGTGAGTAGCTGGGGTGCCCGATGGCCCAACGGGATTTCGTCTTTTTCCCGAAAATTCGCCTCCGCCAGGGCCACCACGGTGATGCGGGGAAAACGATCTCTGACCGCACCCCGAATTTTCGCCGGGGTAGATCCAACCTCTCCAAAGCCACCGTCAGCCGTCACCGCCCCGGTGGCGGCGAGACCGTGGAGCGGGAGATTGGCCCAGGCATCGTCTTTCCCGCGGGAGAGCAGTTTGGCCAGGGCCAGGGAAAAGGCCATGCCGGCGGAATCGCCGGTGAGGATGGCGGGAATTACGCCGTTTGTTTCCTGGCGAATGGTCCAGCTAACGTCGATGCCCGATTTTTGCGGCCAGATGCGTTCTCGTTGGAGGAGGGCACGGACGGAGATTGGGGGCAACTGTGGCGATGACCTCCGCATCCTCCGATCCCGGTCCGGACCGCCAACCGGCCGGGCGGAAGATTACTTCAGCCGGGCGTTGCGGTTAGGGTGGCATAGGCTGCCGTAAGGTCGGGTACGGTGATGCGGAGGTCTGCCATGGTTGTTTGTTGGTTGGGGTTGGGTGCTCGGCCAATGCCGCTAACCTGCCATCAGTCAGCGGAATAAGGCGCCCTCTTTGCCGCTTGGCGCTCGCGATTGCGTCGTTCCTCGTCGGCGCGTCGTTGGCGTTCCCGTTCTTCCGCGGATTGCAAAGGGGCGAAGGAAGGTGTCGTTTCGGATTCAGGGATGGTGACTGGAGTTTCCGTTGTCTCAACCGTCTGCTCCAATCCAACGGTTTTGGTGGTGGGGGGTTTGGTTTTCATATCAGAATTGTAGTTGCTTGTTGGTTAGGGGTGTATGTTTCTAGTTCAGATCGGGGCTCACCGAGCGGGCGGTTGCTGGAATGGGTAATTCTGCGGAATCATCAGAAGCTGCTCTCTTTACCACATCCGCCAAAGCGGCCAATGCAGCTAAACCGGTCAATAGATTCACCGCCTCGCCCACACCACCGGTGCTAAGCGTACTATCCGGGGTTCTTCCGCCCTCCAGAGCTGCCTCGATCGCGCTGTGGTTGCGATCGACTAGCGAAACCAACCCATCCAGGGCCCGGCGGAACTGGCGTTCGGTAAATTTGCTATCTTCCAGCGGCATATCCACCGTGGCACGAATCTCCCCATCGGAAGGATCGTATTGATAACGAAGCATTTTTTGCGCATAATCAAGCGTCATGCAGGTTTGCAGAACTGCTGCAAGATGCGGGTGATCGGAAGGACAACGGTAGGCGTTTGGGACTAGAAACGTGACAAACTCTCCGTTCTCCTGAACGACGATGTGGACCGGCAGATGAGGGTCACCCTCATTGTCGCGATAATTTTGGGTCTCGAAGCCGGAAATGATGGTTTCTTGGGCTTGAATTGACTGGAAGTTCCAGCCTGCTGAAGTCATGGCCCGGGTGATGGTTTGGAAGGTGTTCATGATGTCATTGAAGGATTGAGTTTTTGAAGAATTTTTTAGTGTGAATTCTCCCAGATGACTTCCGCGGCCGCTGAATTCAGAGCGCATTTCATACAGAATTCCGCGGAGATGTCGGCCACGATTTTCACATCATTGTCACAAAGCTGGGGTGAATATATCTCATCAACGGTTCGCGGCAGCTTGACGAGGAGTTTGGTCTTTGGAACGATCGGAGAAATGTCCTGAGCATCGGTTGCCAAGGAAGCTCCGATCACGGCCAGGCCCGCGGGAATCAGAAGGTGAATCATGGTTATAAAGTAGGTTGAGTATGTTTTTGGTGATACCGTCAGAGAACTTGGGCTGTCCTCACTACCCATTTACGGGTTGCAAAGAAAAATCTCTGAAGCTCTTAGGAAATTTTTGAGATAAGAAGGCGCTCCGGCATTTTCGGGAGCGCCCCATTTTACGCGATCGCCCTAAGTCACTGCTCGTTCTGGACCAAGCCCCCCACGCGATACGGCGCATCGCTGTCCTCCAGTTTTTGGATTGCGGGCGTGAGTTCATCAATGCTGCGGACAACATTGCATGGGTCGGTCAGCATGGCGCCAAAAGAGGAAGGCAAGGTATTTTGCGGGTTGGCTTTGGCGGCCTCCGAAGCGCCGGTTTTCTCCAGATGAAACCCTGCCTTGGCCGCCATTTTTACAATTTCCTCCCAGGTCAGCTCTTCTAGATCCGTGGACTGATTAGTCGCCATCTCATAGATCATGAGGCCTCGGCGGATGGCTGAGACAAAGTAGGCTTTCACCTCGCGGAGTTCTACAGCAATTGCGTGATTCCTTCGACTCTTTCCGAGAATTTCCGTCAGTGCTTTGTGCCGCTTGAAAAGGTCGGCGCCAAGAATCTTAAAAACTTCCTCAGACTGGTCCGGCAGCCTGTTTTCGACAAAGGCATGTCCGTGGATTTCAAGGGCCTGCACGCGCGTTGCGATGCGTTTATGGTGCCGGTCAATCCCTTTGACGATCACTACGTCGAGGAGTTTCAGCTTTACTTCGACCAGGCAATTTTCAATCGGGTGGAATCCGCCCGCAACATCGCCTGGAAGCACCTCAACTCGCCCGAAGACTGCCGCCGCAAGAGCTACAAACCGGTTCGCGTGCGCGGTTTGGTGATTTTTGGCGACCGCAGCCATTTTCCCGATAGCGCCAAAATCCATCCGGAAATACGCTACCGTTTCCTGGACGAAATGCTCGAAGAACTGCGCAAACGCAAGCCGGACTCGCCCCTGCTGCGGGTTTTTGCGCCACTAATCGAGAAAAAGGCCAAACTTGAAAAAAATGCGGCGACCCACTACCGTGAAATTCGAGACAACCCAAAGCTCAACGACCACCAGCGCGAGGTTTACGGTGAAGTATTCATCTACCTGTTGCTCGAACGATTCAAAGACAAACCGCCCAAGGATTTTACCGCCATGATCGCCGATTTAACGCCCCTGAAAGAGACCCGGTTTTACAAAGAAGTCCGCAAGGAAGAGCAAATCGCCCTCGTTCGCAAAATGCACGCCAAGGGTCAAAGCGTGAAACAAATCGCCGACTTGACCGACCTATCAGCGGCCAAGATCCGCGAATTTTTGAACGGAGCCGCCTCAAACAGCTAGATGCTGGAGGAATCCGAAGCGCGGCGTCGAATTTTGGACGCGATCGCCGATGGTGGGAGCGAGAAACTTCCCCTGGCCGAGGCCGGGAGCCGGGTAGCCGCCGCCGACGTCTTCGCCACCGTGCCTCTCCCCGGTTTCGATAACTCGCAAATGGACGGCTACGCCGTTCGGGCGGCGGATGCGACGTTGCAGGCGGAATTGACGGTAATTGGCGAGCAACCTGCCGGGCCCAATTCGCAGCAGCCTCCGTTGCGGGTAAAATCCGGCCAGGCCGTTCGCATTTTTACCGGCGCGCCGATTCCGGATGGAGCTGACGCTGTGGTGATGCAGGAAGACGTGGAAAAATTGGGCAAAAACCGCATCCGCATCCAATCCGCCGCTAAACCCGGCGAATTCGTGCGCCGTCAGGGCTCGGACCTCTGCGCGGGGCAAAAAATCCTGGCCCAACGCGAAATTTTGACCGCGGCGCGGATTGGCGTGCTGGCATCTCAGGGATTGTGCGAGGTCCGCGTAGGCCGCCGGCCGCGTTGCGCGGTGGTGACGACCGGCGACGAGCTAACCGAGCCAGAACCAGGCCGCGAACTCGCCCCCGGAACCATTTTCAACAGCAACGGACCCATGCTGGCGCAATTGGCGAGCCAATTCGGCGCCGGCGAGGTTACCACGTTTCACGCGCCGGACCAGCCGGAGCGGCTCCGGGCGGTTTTGGATCGAGCGCTCGAAAACAGCGATGTTTGTCTGGTTGCCGGAGGCGTCTCGGTTGGCGAGCACGACCACGTTAAAGCTCAGTTGGCGGCCCTGGGCGTGGAAGGCGGATTTTGGCGCGTACGCGTCAAACCCGGCAAACCGCTCTTTTTTGGCCGGCGCGACGCTCAAATCGCCCTCGGCCTTCCCGGCAACCCGGTTTCCGTCTACATCACCTTTTTGCTTTTTGGGGTCTCCGTCCTTGCCAAGTGGCAAGGCCAAATCGCAACCGCGGAATCGCCGCATTTGCCGAAAATCACCGCCAAACTTACCGAAAACGTCACCAACAACCGTGGGGACCGCCCGCATTACATCCGCGGCCGACTCGACCTGGAAGAAGCGGTTTTTCGTCCGTTTGGCCTTCAGCAATCGCACGCCCTGTTCGCGCTGAGTCACACCAACGCGCTAATTCGTGTCGAACCGGGCGAAACCCTGTCGCGCGGCGAATCCACGCTTTGCTACCTGACCGATTTGCCAAGCTAGATTGGCCACCTGCGACATTGACAAAATTCCGCAAAGACTGGTCTTTCTATGCCCATGAAACTGCCGTTTCGCATCATCATCGTCACCCTGCTTTTCGCCGCCATCGCTTCGGCCCAAACCGAACCTCCGAAGCCAACCAAGGCGCCGGCGCCGCGTTTTGCGGAAAAATTCGC
The DNA here is from genome assembly GCA_965224535.1 of Verrucomicrobiales bacterium. Lineage (GTDB taxonomy): Bacteria > Verrucomicrobiota > Verrucomicrobiia > Verrucomicrobiales > DEV007 > JBCDHN01. The sequence goes on along the minus strand of CBDCZR010000010.1, from coordinate 70,462 downwards.
GCTGGAAGAGAACGACGTCGTCGCCTTCCTGGGCGGCTCGAGCATGGTCAAGCAGATGGAGTCCGGCTGGCTGGAAAGCTTCCTCACCCATTCCGCCGGAGGCCGGCCAGTTTCCTTTCGCGATCTCTCTTGGCAGGCGGACACGGTTTATCACCGGCAGCGGCCGCGGAATTTCGGCACGCAGTTGAGCATGCTCGAACGTGTTGGCGCGACTGTCGTGGTGGCCGCGTTCGGGCAAATGGAGGCCATGGATGGCGAAGGGCGGCTCGCCGAGTTCATCAGCGCTTACGAGGCGATGTTGGATGAAGACGTAACGCCGCGGACGGAGAAAATCGTCCTCGTCACTCCATTTCCCTTCGCCAAAGCGGACAACCCGCATCTTCCTGACCTAACCACGCACAATCAAGCCCTCGCGGCTTACGCCACCGCAATCGTGGAATTAGCGGACCGCCGCGGTTGGCTGACGATCGACCTCAGCCGGCTGGACACGCGCGAGTTGACGGAAGACGGCTTGCAACTGACCCCTGAGGGTCAACAACGTTGGGCGGTAGCGGCCACGCGGCAACTCTTAGGCGAACCGGCCGCCGTCCTGCCTCCAAACTGGGATGCCGTGCATCGTGAGATTCAGCGCAAAAACGTCCTCTGGCGCAGGCACTGGCGTCCCACGAACTGGGCGTTCCTCTACGGCAACCGCCAGACGCAACCCAGCAGCCACGATCACCGCCCTGGGCATCCGCGTTGGTTCCCGCTCGAAATCGACGCCATTTTGCCGCTCATCAACAAGGTGGAAGCTGAGATTTTAGCCCTGCAAACCCGGGCCAAGCCTTGAAAAGGTTCAGTCATTCATTCACGGCCTCGGTCAGCCCAGCCATTCCGCCAACATAGGTTCCCAACGCATGAAAATTCCCCGTCGCACATCTATCTCGCTCCTCGCTGCCTTCTTTTTTTGCTCCTGCTCCCGCTGCCGAGTTCCCTCGGCCAAGTGGACCGCGAAACCCATCGGAAAATGTCCGTTTCCACCCCGGAGAAGGACAACTCCGTCTCGGCGCAGCTAAATGCGTTCGAAATCGCGCCTGGCTACGAAATCGGCCTGTTCGCGGATGAGACTGACGGCGTCGCCAACCCGGTTTGCATGCAGTGGGACGGCAAAGGCCGGCTTTGGGTGCTCACAACCCTGGCATACCCACAAGTCGTCCCCACCGATGCCCCCGACGACACGCTGCTGATCCTGGAAGACCGCGATGGCGATGGCCGTGCGGACCAAACCACCATCTTTGCCCGCGGCCTCAACATGCCCACCGGTTTCGCGCTCGGCCATGGCGGCGTCTACATCGGCGAGGGCAATGATTTGATCTTCGTCGAAGACCGCGACGGCGATGGCCAGGCGGATTCCCGGCGCGTGCTGCTTACCGGCTTCGGCACCGGCGATACGCACCAAAACATCAACTCCTTTGCCTGGAGTCCGGGGGGCGAATTGTTGTTTTGTCAGGGTTTGCACGCGTTCTCGCGGGTGGAGACGCCCTGGGGCATCAGCCGCCTGGACGAGCACGGCAACTGGCGCTTGCGGCCGCTGCGCCGGCAGTTGCACGGGTTCCGGCGCACCAGCGGCGGCGGCAATCCGTGGGGAATCGCGTTTGGCGACTGGGGCGAGCCGTTCATCAAGAGCAACGGACCCGGCGTTTCCGAACTGTTGCCGGGCCTGGTGCAGACGGAATACATCGGCAGCTACTGGGGCGGCGCGATGGAGATCGGTAAGACGCAAATCAAGTCGATGATGGTCGAAATTGTCGATTCGCCGCACTTGCCGGAGGACATCCAGGGCCACTTTTTGATCGCCGGTTACTTTGCCGGCGTGGTGGACCGGTTCGGCGTGAAAACGGAGGGCGCGGGGCACAAGTTAGAGCTTCTGCCGCAACTTTTGCGCTCCAACCACAACGCGTTCCGCCCGGTGGACGTGCGCATCGGGCCGGACGGCGCAATTTACGTCGCGGACTGGTTTAACCCCATCATCGGCCACTACCAGGCCTCGCTGCGGCATCCGGACCGCGACAAGACGCATGGCCGAATTTGGCGCATCGCCGCGCAAGGCCGCCCGCTGGCCGCTGCGCCGGATTTCACGAAAATGACGCCTGCGGAGCTGTGCCGGAATTTGGCTGAGGATTGGCGTTACCTGCGTTATCACGCTAAACGCGGCCTCGCGGACTTGCCGGCTTCGCAAGCGCTGGCGGCGGTGGAAGAATGGGTGGCGCAGCTCGACCCGGCGGACCCGCAACTGGAGTATCGGCTCTTCGAAGCGCTGGGCGTCTACGAATCGCACGAAGCCGTCAACCGCGACCTGCTGGACCGGCTCTTGGCGGCGAAGGATCACCGCGCCCGCGCCTACGCAACACGGGTCGCCGGACGTTGGCACGACCGCCTCGACGCCCCGCTGCAAATCCTGGCCCGCAGCGTGGCCGACGAGCATCCGCGCGTGCGTTTGGAGGCGGTGGTGGCGTGCAGCGACATTCGCAGCGCCGAATCCATGGTGACCGCGGCAAAGGCGACGGATTTGCCGATGGATCGCTTCATCCGCTACGCGCTGGCGCAAACTTCCCACGCGCTGGCGCCGCACTGGCTGCCGGCGCTGGAGCGGGGCGAAATCCAATTCGGCCGGCCGGAGAACCTAACCTTTGTGCTGCGATCCTACGGCGGCGAGGACGTCGTCACCCAAGTGCGGCGTTTGCTGCAAAACGAGGCGCTGGACGCAGATTCGCGGGCGTCTTTGATGGGTTTGTTAGTCGAAACGGGGACGCCTCAGGATTTGCGCTGGATCTTGGATCGAACCGGGGACGATTCCTCGCTGCTCGCGGCTTTGGCGCGGGATTTCCAGGTTCGCGGCCAAAGACCGGCTGGCGACTTGGCGGCTACCCTAACGCCTATGCTCGCCAACGAAAACGCCCAAATTCGCCAGGGCGCAATCCGCCTCGCCGGTCTCTGGAAGACCAACTCGCTCGCCGGCCAAATTTCGCAGATTTTCGGCGATGAAGAAGAATCGGCGGAATTGCGAGCCACCGCTCTCCGGGCGCACGGACGGCTGCGCGGCGATCAATCGATCGTGGAAATCGCAGCCGCGGCAGGCGATTCCGCGCCGAAAATTCGCCACGCGGCGGTTCGTGCCCTCTGCGAGCTGGATTTGGCCAAAGCGGCGGAAATCGCCGGCAATCTGCTGCGCAATACCAGCACCGAGGACGAAATCCGCAGCTTGCTAACGCCCTTCCTCGGCCAAAAAGGCGGCTTGGCAGCGTTGGCTAACGCTCTGGGGACAGAAACCGTCGCGCCGCAGCTTGCGACCCAAATTCGCGCCACGCTTGGAGCCGCCGGCCGCTTTGACCCCGCCCTGGACCGCGTTCTTCGCCCCGCCGCGGACAAAGACGCCGTCGGCCTGCCGGAGCACAGCGAAACCTACGTCGCCACGCTCGCCGCCGAAGTGAAAACCGCCGGCAACGCGGAAAACGGCGCTCAAATCTACCAGCGCGCCGCGTTGAGTTGCGCCGCTTGCCACAAACTGGACGAAGCCGGCGGCGTGCTCGGTCCGGAACTGACCGCGGTGGGAGCGGGAGTTCCGGTCGAGTTGCTGATCGAGGCTGTGCTTTGGCCGCGACGCCAGATCAAGGAAGGCTACAGCGCCACGCTCCTAACCACCAAGGACGGCAAGACCATCAGCGGCTACGTGGAGCGCGAGGACAAGCAACGCGTGATGATTCGCGACGCCGCCTCCGGAGTAACGCAGACCATCGCTAAGAATCGGGTCGCCTCCCGCCAAGACGCCGGCACGCTGATGCCGCCAGGCTTGACCGCGGGACTCACGCGCGGCGAGTTGCGGGATTTGGTCCGCTACCTGAGCGAATTGACGGGGGATGGGTGATTGCGGCTGGCTATGAACGCATTCGCAGTTCGACCGGGCGTCGGCCCGCAATGTCCAACCTACGATTCCGCCGCCCCAAAAACAGCCCGGAGCACCGCCGCCCATCCAGGGCTTTCGGAGTCCGCCAGGATGAGGTTGCTCCACTCGGGTAACTGGTGAAAGAGCTGGATGGTTCGGGTCATTTTCTCCGCCGAAGGCTTTGGACTGCGTGCAGCCTGCTGCCGCTTTGGTGGAGGCAGCCTGCTGCCGGCGCCGAAGCCATGCAACGTCCGAATTCCTTAAACCCGTTCCAACTCCATTCAGCCCCCGACCCACGGCCTGGCGAACAGGGCTGAGAAAAATCGGATGCGTTTTCGAGGATCGGATGCGTCCTGGCATGCCCCGGCAGCAGGCTGTCCACGGGACTTCGTTCATTCGCCGTCTTCGCGGGCTATCTGATCGTATCCGAAACTGGCGATCGTTTTGACCCAGGCTGGCGAGACGGCTTCCACGAATTTTGCCGCGCTGCACCATTTCCACTGCGAACCCACCCTCACCAAACCATGATACGCCGCGTTTTGGTGAACGTAATTGAGCCTGGCCAGATAACTCCGCTGGAAGGTGAGATGGGTTTCGCGGTAGTTCTGCCAGAGCCGGGATCGCCCGGCATGATTTTCCCGGCGATTCAGCTCCTTGGTCGTCAGGCTGTGAAGCTTTTGAATCCAGGGGCTCACCCAGGTGGCATCCGGATCGTTTTCCGGGCTGTGCGCCACGAAGTGGTAATGGTTGGAAAGAACCGCCCACGCTTCAAGGCGCCAGCCGAATTCCAACGCCAACTCCTGCAATTTGGCCTGAAACCAGTCTTTCATGGAATCGGATTTCAGCAGATGATGCCCCTGCCCTGACCTGGCGGTGAGGAAATAGACACCCGCTTCGCCCAAGCGATGCGGGGGAGCGTGTGGCCAGTCCAGAGTTCCGCGAATGGATTCATCGCTGGATGGGAGCGGCTCGTCGTTCATCCCAACCATCAAAATGGAGGGTGAACCGAGTTTCCAGCCAAAATCGAACGAAGTTCCTTCGGACTGCGCGCAGCCTGCTGCCGCTTTGGTGGAGGCAGCCTGCTGCCGGGCATTGCCATTACCCGCCCTAACCACCCAATCCTCTCCATGCAATTTGCGCTCGGGACGGGGTTTCACGGAATGGGACGCGATTTGTGGTGATTCAGACGGTGAATCACGGTGCCCCGGCAGCAGGGCTGCCTCCACCAAAGCGGCAGCAGGCTGCGCGCAGTCCAAGGCCTTCGGCGATCGCGGTCACCACATGATGTTGGCGCAGGAAAAGATTGAGGGATTCCTGAGCCGGGCCGCCGGTGGTGGCGACTTGAAAATGGGCGTAAGCCATAATTTCTGGAAAAATTTTTGTACCCGTTCACTCAACAACACGCCCCGCCGGGAAGCAAGCCGGGTGTCCGCCCCTTCGCCGCTTCGCTTGCTACGGGTCTGCCACCCGTCATGCTTCCCGGCTTCCGGACTTTAGCGATGCCCAGCAGGAAGAACTGCGGGCCGAAAGCCGATGTTGTAGTTCCGGAGCCCCGGCGCAAAGCCGTTGCGGTACGCTGAGCGGTAGCTCCCCGCCGTGTCGTTCCAGCTCCCGCCCCGGATCACCCGGGTCGAGCCTCGTTCTGGCGCAATGACAGGGTCCGTTTGCGGCTCCGCGTCATAAGTTAACGCCGCATCCCAGCACCATTCGTAAACGTTTCCGTGCATGTCAAACAACCCCCAAGCGTTGGGCGCTTTTCCCCGGACGGCATGGGTTTCGCGGTCTGAATTCTCGATAAACCAGCCCAACTCGGACAAATCGGCGCCGTCCACGTTGTAAGGCCCGGTGGTTCCCGCGCGGCAGGCGTATTCCCACTGGGCTTCGCTGGGCAGGGTGTATTCGTAGCCATCCGGGAGGCTGCCCTTGGCGATTTCCAGCGCGGTGAGTTGCCGGCAAAAGGCCAGCGCGTCATCGTAACTCACTTTTTCCACGGGCCGGTCCGGACCTTTAAACTGGCTCGGGTCCGGGTTCGCCTTCATCACCGCGGCCCACTGAGCCTGGGTCACCTCGGTTTCGGCGAGCCAGTAGCCTTTGGTCAGGGTGACCGGGTGCGGGGTCTCGCTCCGCGCATCCCGTCCCGGTTCGTCCTCCGGACTCCCCATTTGGAAGCTCCCCGGTTCGATCCAGATCAACTTCATGCCGATCCCGTTGCTGAAAACCTCGCCCTCGGCGCGGCGGGATGCCGCGGCCAATTGTTCCTCCGCTTGGCGAACGGCGGCATCAGCGGGATCGAGCTTCCGGGCCTGCTCCAGTCGCGCGCGGGCGACGCGGAAGTTGCCCGCCTCCAACGCACCAGTCGCCGCCGCGACTAGCCGGGCCAACATTTCGGAGGTGTCCGCATCGTCCGGCAGGCGCTCCAGGACGACCCCGGCGCCGGTCCAGTTTTCGGCCTCTACCAGGCCCTGGAGGAGGGTTTGGTCGCGCTGGGCCGGGGAAAGGGCGGGATTGCGCCAGAGGGCGAGGAGGGTCTGTTCGGGGAAATTGCGCGCGTCTTGATTCGTCCCGCTTTTCCAGGTCAGGTCGCCTTCGGCGTCCATGACATACCAGCCGCCGTCGCGCGAAACGTAGCCCGCCAGGTCCAGTTCGCGCGGCGCGCCCAGAACATCCCAGAGCAGCACTTCGCCCGCCGCGTTAACCGTGGCCAGTTCCCTGCCTTCGGGTCCCAGGGTCAGGGCGCTGACGGCTTCGCCGCCGGCAATGAGCGCGGAGAGCAGCCGCGGTTCCCTGACCGAAACCGCCACGTCCCAAACCCGGACCTCGCCCCTGGCGTCGGCGGAGTAAAAGCGCCCGCTGGATGGCCCGAACGCGAGCGCAGTGACGGGGGTTTCGTCCGGATGACGGGCCAGGTCGCTGAGCAGACTGCCGCTGGCGGGATCCCAGAGCCGGACCATGCCGTCACCGGTTCCGCCAGTGGCCAGGATTTCTCCGTTCGGGCTCAGCGCGATGACGCCGCCGGTTTTCTCACCCGCTAACTCCGTGCCTTGCTTTTTGCCGGGCAGATACCAGATGCGCGCTGTTTGATCCGCGCCGCCGCTGACCAGGGTGGCGCGATCCGAGTGAAAGGCGAGCGACCGGACCGCGCCTTCATGCGCCTGCGTTTCCCACCAAACCTCGCCTCCCCGCCAGAGCTGGAGCCTTCCGCCGGCCAAGCCGGCGGCGGTGGTGATGCCATCGGGCCCGAGACCCAGCGCGGTGATTTCTTCGCCGGTCTCCCACGCGGCGATTTTCTCGGAATTAAGGTAATTCCACTGTTCAAACCGGTTTCCCGCCGCGAGTGTGAGGGTTACGCCGTCGGGATGGAGCACGATACGCGTAACGTCGCTCTCTCCGCCCTGGCGCAGGAAAACGCTGGAATCCTGGCTCAAATCCCAGCGCACCAAGCTACCGCCGGTCCCTCCGGCGAGCAAAAACCGGCCATCCCCTCCCATCGCGGCGACGTTGCGGCCCGGCGCGCGCCAAAACGGGAGGTAAGCTCGGCGATCCTCGATCCAGCGGCGCGCCTGGTCGAACTCGCGCGTTTTCTCCGGCGGGATGAGGCGGATGAATTCGTCTCCCGACTCCGGATTGCGCCCCCAGCCTTCGTAGCCGATCGCGCGGCCGGCGAAGAGCAGGTTGTGCGGATATTGGCGGGCGTCTTCCTGGTCGGCGACTTTGGCGCGGAGCACCCAGCCGAGACCTTCGGAAAAGCGGGCCTTGTCGCGTTCGACGAGCGCCTCCTGCGTTTTCCACCATCCAAACGCGGCTCCGGCCGTGGCCGCCAACGCCAGCAACAGGAGAAAAAAGGTGACGGTGTTGCGGATGCGGCGGTTGCGCCGGGCGCGGCGTTCGTGGTGGTCGCGGCTGCGCAGGATGTAGTCGCGCACGCCGTCGTACTCACTGCCGGCGAGCAGTTCCGGAGCGTCGTTGGCGAGACTGAGGGCTTCTTCCAGGTCCAGGCCCTCGGGAAGGAGGAGGCTGGGATTTTCCGCGTTTTTTGCCCAGCGGCGCATAGCTTGCTCCACCCGGCTGCGGATGCGCAGGTGCTGGCGGTTTTCCGTGACCCAATTCGCCACGCGGTCCCATTTGCGCAGGAGCGCTTCGTGGGCCAGGGAAACGCGAGCGCCAGCGCCGTCGCCTTCCGCGGTGAGCAGGCGCGCGGCGATGAAGGCATCCACCAGGGCGGCTTTTTGCGGCGTATCGCGCAGGGCATCGAGTTTGGCGCGGCGGCGCACGTCGCTTTCGCCTTCCACAGTGACCAGGGCGTGGAGGATCTCCGGGCAGGTTTCCTGTGCCTTGGGATCGAGCGCGGCGAAAACGGCTTCAGCGCGGGCACTGAGCACGCCTTCCAGCCCGGTGCGGTTTTCGCCGGCAAAAGCGTCGTAAGCGGCGAAAGGGATGACGTTTTCCGCGGTGCGATGCTGGTAAAGCTCCAGCAGTAAATCGGAGAGCAGGGGCAGCAGGTCGGATTGATTGCGGGCGTCTTCCAGGATTTTGCCCGCCAGGGATTGGCCGCCCAACTCCGCGGCGCGTTTTTCAAAGCGCAGGCCCGCCATGCGCGCGGGTTCGGTGATGATGCGCTGCAGGGCTTCGGTTCCCGGCGGCAGCAGATCGAATTGGCCGGAGGCGCCCTTCAAACTCCGGAATCCGCCGGATTTCTGGGCCGTTTGGTAAAAATCGCTGCGCATGGTGGCCACCACCCAGCACAACCCGCTGCGCGCCAGCACTTCCAACCCCTCCAGGAAACGTTCCCGGTTCTCCGGCGCGATGGCGGCATCCGTGAAAATTTCCTCAAACTGATCCACGATGATCAGCAGCTTGACCACGCCACCGGCGGCGATGCCGGCGCGCACCAGGGCGGGTTTGATTGTGGTGCGGAAGGTGGCGGGCACGTTTTCGCGCATCGCTTGCTCCAGGTCGGCCAGTTCCAGCCCCTCGCCGATGAGTTCGGGCAAGGCGCGCTGGTCTTGGGCCAGTTGGCGGATCAACGCGCCAAACAAATCGCCCTGCGCCTGGCCGGGGATGACGGCGGCCGAGCGCCAAAGGGCCACGCTTTCATCCAAATTGAAGCGCGTGAGACTGGCGCGCAATCCCGCGCGAACCAGCGAAGATTTGCCCGAACCGCTGGAACCGATGACAGCGACGAAAGCGGCTTCCAACTCCTCGGCCTCGCGCCGGCGCAGCAGGTTTTCCAGGTCGCACACCTGCGTTTCGCGGCCAAAGAAGATGTCCGCGTGCTCCAGGTGAAAGGGCTCCAGGCCGCGGTAGGGAGCGCCATCCGTCCAGCGGATGGCCGAACGCTGGGCGCCATCGGCCAGGCGGCGGTCGATGAGTCCGCGCAGGTGGACCTTGAGCCTGGAGGCGAATTCCACCGGCTGTTGGTAGGTGTGGTAGGCGCGGGTGTTTTTGCCGTCCTCATCCCAGAACCGGCTGCGCATGAAAGCCTTGGCGGCCTCGTTTTGGTCCAGGCACGCGCGGATTTCGCCGGGATTTTGGGTGGTGAGGTATTTTTGGAAGGAATCGTCGTCCTCGCGCCGGTAGACCAGGATATCCGGCCGTTCGTTCGCCCCCGCTTTCCTCCAACGCGGCGAGCATGAGTTCGAACTCGCACTCGGTGCCAGAGGCGTAGTCCTTGTCGCCGATGGTGACAGGCGCGCCGAGGCGCGACCAGAGGATGAAAACGGCGATGTCGATATCCAACAAAGCCAGGTTGATGCCGGTTTGGAAGGCTTGGTCGCTCTCCAGCGGGAGGTTTTCCCAGAGCACGATGTGGAGTTGGACGGCGTCGCCGTACCAGCGGTGAAGTTGTTCGACCACCTGGTTGGCCTTGGCGCGCTCGGCATCGACGTCACCGGGTGAGGAGACGAAGATGCGGAGGGTTTGGGTTTGGGTTTGCGCCGGTTCGTTGGCTGCCGCGGGATTGGAGGATTGGGGTTCCATGCTTGCCCTGATCAATCAATAGCGGTGAGTATGCGGGCAGGAAAATTGCGGTGTCAATCCGGAAACGGCAACGGAAGTTAACTGCGGTTGAAAAAAGCCGGAAGGACGGCAAGACCATCAGCGGCTACGTCGAGCGCGAAGACAAGCAACGCGTGGTGATTCGCGACGCTGCATCCGGAGCCACCCAGACCATCGCCGCGAACAAAATCGCCTCCCGGCAAGACGCGGGAACGCTGATGCCGCCGGGGTTGACCGCTGGGCTCACGCGTAGCGAGTTGCGGGATTTGGTCCGCTACCTGAGCGAACTGAAGGGCGAGCGGTGATTGGATTCAGCTCGAGGGACATGGCCGAAAAAACCTCGCCCTGCGCCATCTTGACCCTGGATTCACCGCGCGGTCGGCCATTTTGGCGCGAAAATTCCTCGTTTTTCGCCGAAAACCGCGTTGGAACGAATCTTGCTCTCCATTTCACCAAACCTATCATTCTCCCCACCCAATGACCCCGAACAAACTCACCACCAAAATGCAGGAAGCGCTCCAGGAAGCGCAGGAAATCGCCAATTCCTACGGCCACGCGGAAATCACGCCCACCCACGTGATTTTGTCGCTCACCCGGCAAGATGGCGGCTTGGCGGGGTCGCTTTTCGAGAAAATCGGCGGTTCGGCGACCAATTTGCAGGAGGCTGCGACGGAGTTTCTCGACCGGTTGCCGAAGACACAAGGCGCGGTGGCGCAAGCCGGTTTGGGACGCGATTTGAACGAAGTTTTGCAAGCCGCTGATGCCGAACGCCAACGCCTGCAGGACGAATTTCTCAGCGTGGAGCACTTTCTGCTCGCTGCGGCCGAATCGAAGTCGACGGCCGGCGATTTGCTGCGAGAATCCGGCGTTTCCAAGCCCAACCTGGAGGCCGCGCTCAAGGAGGTGCGCGGCAGCCAGCGCGTAACCGACCAGGACCCCGAGGGCAAGTATCAGGCGCTGGAGAAATATGGCATGGACCTAACCGAATTGGCTCGTCAGGGAAAAATCGATCCCATCATCGGCCGGGACGAAGAAATCCGCCGCGTCATGCAAATCCTCAGCCGGCGCACGAAAAACAACCCCGTGCTCATCGGCGAACCCGGCGTCGGCAAGACCGCGATCGCTGAGGGTTTGGCGAGGCGAATCGTTAGCGGCGATGTGCCTGACAGCCTCAAGAACAAGCGGCTTGTGGCCATGGATCTCGGCGGGATGATCGCCGGCGCAAAGTATCGCGGCGAATTCGAGGACCGGCTCAAAGCCTTCCTGAAAGAGGTGGTCGACAGCGAGGGCCAGATCATTCTTTTCATCGACGAATTGCACACCATCGTTGGCGCCGGCGCGGCGGAGGGAGCGGTCGATGCGAGCAACCTGCTGAAGCCGCAACTGGCTCGCGGCGAGCTTCACACCATCGGCGCGACGACCCTGGACGAATATCGCAAGCACATCGAAAAAGACGCCGCCCTGGAGCGCCGATTCCAGCCCGTGATCGTCGGCGAACCGAGCGTGGAGGACACCATCGCGATTTTGCGCGGGATCAAGGAGCGCTACGAAGTGCACCACGGCGTGCGCGTGAAGGATGCGGCGCTGGTGGCGGCGGCAAATTTGTCGAACCGCTACATTTCCGACCGGTTTTTGCCGGACAAAGCGGTGGATTTGGTCGACGAAGCCGCCTCGCGTCTGAAGATCGAGCTGGACTCGCTGCCGACGGAAATCGACCAACTCGAGCGCCAGGGCATGCAACTGGAAATGGAGCGTCAGGCATTGGCCAAAGAGTCCGACGCCGCCTCCAAGGAGCGCTTGGAACGGGTCGAACGCGAGTTGGCTGAGGTGAAAGAGCAGGCCGATCAACAGCGCGCCCAGTGGCAAAACGAGAAGGGCGTGATCGACGAGGTTCGCAAGGTTCAGGAAGCGCTCGAGACTTCGAAAAACGAGCTGGAACAAGCCCAGCGCGAGGGTGATTTGGCCCGCGCATCCGAGATTCAGTACGGCATCCTGCCAGACCTCGAAAAACTGCTCGCCGCGCAAAACGAGCGGCTCAAAAGTGAAAGCCGCATCCTCAAGGAAGAGGTGACGGAGGAGGACATCGCCAAAGTCGTCGCCAGTTGGACGGGCATCCCGGTTAGCCGCCTGCAGGAAGGCGAGCGCAGCAAACTCACGCAGATGGAGAGCCGCATCGCCGAGCGCGTCATCGGCCAAAAACCCGCGGTGGAGGCCGTTTCCAACGCCGTGCGCCGGGCACGCGCCGGATTGCAGGACGAAAACCGGCCTATCGGCTCGTTTTTGTTCCTCGGGCCGACCGGAGTTGGCAAAACCGAGCTAAGCCGCGCCTTGGCGGAATTTTTGTTCGACGATGAAAACGCGATGATCCGCATCGACATGAGCGAGTACATGGAAAAGCACGCCGTGGCTCGATTGATCGGCGCTCCGCCCGGATACGTCGGCTACGAGGAAGGCGGTCAGCTTAGTGAAGCTGTCAGGAGGCGTCCGTATTCGGTCGTCCTCTTCGACGAGGTGGAAAAAGCGCATCCGGACGTGTTCAACGTGCTCTTGCAGGTGCTTGACGACGGCCGCATCACCGATGGTCAGGGACGGACGGTCGATTTCAAAAACACCGTGCTCATCATGACCAGCAACATCGGCAGCCAGTTCATCATGGCTGAGGAAAACGCCGAACAACGCGAGGCCAAGGTGATGGACGCGCTGCGTTCGCATTTTCGGCCGGAATTCTTGAACCGCGTCGATGAAACGATCATCTTCGACCGGCTGACGGAGGCTGATTTGGCGAAAATCGTGGAAATTCAGGTTCGAAGAGTCGGCGAACGGCTTGCCGCGCAAAACCTGACGCTTGAGCTAAGCCCCGCGGCGTTGCGACATCTGGCCAAAGCCGGCTACGACCCGGTTTACGGCGCTCGGCCGCTCAAGCGCGCGATCCAGAAATTGGTGCTCGATCCGCTGAGTTTGGATTTGCTCGACGGCAGGTTCAAGGAAGGCGACATCGTGCGCGGAGACGTGAGCGGCGGAGAATTGGTGTTCGCGAAGTAGATTCGATTGGCAATCGAATCCCCGAATCCTCGAATCGTGGCCACGATTGCCAATCGTGGCTACAACGGCACCACTTTTAACCCTGGACTTTGCGGCGCAGTTGAACTCTTTTCCTAACATGCCCCTCACCTACAAAGACGCCGGCGTCGATATCCACCAAGCGGCGGAGTTGGTTGGCGACATTGGAGATTTGTGCCGCCGAACCCAGAAAAATCGCCAACTCCACCAAGCCTTCGGCTTGTTCGCGGCCAGCTACGATTTGTCCAGCTACGATGCACCGGTCATCGTCACCGGTTGCGATGGCGTGGGGACGAAATTGGAGCTTTTGTTAGAGCACGACCTGATGGAAACCGCCGGCAAGGATTTGGTGGCCATGAGCGTGAACGACATCCTGACCACCGGCGGCGATCCCCTGCTTTTCCTGGATTACATCGGAATCGGCCGGCTGGAGAAGGAAAAAATCCGCCGCCTCATCGCCGGAATGGCGGATTACCTGGAAAGCTGCGATTGCATCCTGGCCGGCGGCGAAACCGCGGAAATGCCGGGAATTGTGCCGGACGGAATCGTGGAACTTTCCGGATTTTGCGTCGGGGCAGCGGAAAAGGCGGATTTGCTGGATCCGGCGCAAATTCGGGTGGGCGATGCCATCGTGGGCTACGCCTCGGACGGCTTTCACGCGAACGGCTGGAGCCTGATTCGCCGAATTTTGCGCGAAAACGCCGCGGAGTTCAGCGAAGCCGAAATTCGCGGCCTACTGGCCCCAACGCGGCTCTATCACGACGTGGTGAAAAATTTGCGCGACGGCGAAATTCCGGTTCGCGCCATGGCCCACATCACCGGCGGCGGATTGCCGGAAAATTTGGAGCGTTTGTTAGGGGAAAAAGGCGCGAAGCTGGACGTTCCGGCGTGGAATTTGGGAGCAATTCCCAAGGTGCTGAGCCACTGCGATTTGCAGGACGCGCCCAACACCTTCAACCTGGGATTTGGCTGGGTGGCCATCGTCCCGGCGGAATTTTCCGGCCCGGCGCTGGCTTGCGGGCCGGGGGCGGCGCTTTTGGGCGAGGTTGATGATTCTGGCTCCGTTAGGGTGGATCTCGCCGCGTAGCCGAAGCCATTTCGTAACAATTAGCCATTGCAGGATGCACCGTTTACCGTTATCCGGTGCCAGCCACTCCCCCGCACGCAAATGAGCGAACCGATCAAGCACGAATGCGGTTTTGCCTATGTTAGGCTCCGCAAGCCCCTAGGCTACTACGCCAAAAAATACGGCGACGCGCTGTGGGGGCTGAAGAAGCTGTTCTACCTGCTGCAAAAGCAACGCAACCGCGGTCACGACGGCGTCGGCTTCGGCTGCTGCAAGGTGGATGTCAACCACGGCCAGCGCTACATGTTCTGCGAGCGCTCCGCAAAACGCGACGCCCTGGGGCCGGTTTTCGGCGACATCCTCAAAGACTACCGCGCGCTCAAAAACGAGGGCAAAATCCGCAAAAAAAAGCCGGAGACCATTCGCGAAAACTTCGACTTCGGCGGCGAAAATCTCTTCGGTCACTTGCGTTACGCGACCTCGGGCGGCGGTTCGAACAAAAAATTCTGCCACCCGCTGGTTCGCCAGTCCAACTGGAAGACCAAGTCGCTCATGTTGCTGGGTAATTTCAACATGACCAACGTCGGCGAGCTGAAAGCGGCGATGATCGACCGCGGCCAGCACCCGTTTCAGGACATCGACACCCAGGTGGTGCTGGAAGACATCGGTTTTTACCTGGATGAGGCTCACGACTCCATCTATCACCGCTACCAAAATGAGCTGCCCGGCCACGAAATTCCCGAGCGCATCGGCGAAGAGCTGGACGTGCCGAAAATCATCGAGGAAGCCGCCCAAGACTGGGATGGCGGCTACACCATCGCCGGCGCGGTCGGCAACGGCGACGGATTTGTGATTCGGGACCCCAACGGCATCCGGCCGTGCTTTTTCTTCGAGGACGAGGAGTTCATCGCATTCGCCTCCGAACGCCCGCCGCTCATGACCGTGTTCGACAAGCCGCTGGCCGAAATTCAGGAGCTTGAACCCGCTCACGTCGCCTGGGTGAAAAACACGCCGGAGGGGGAAATGCGCATGGTCCCCTTTACCGCGCCGCGCCGCCGCTTGCCCTGCTCCTTCGAGCGGATTTACTTCAGCCGCGGCAGCGATCACGACATCTACCGCGAGCGCAAAGCCATGGGCGCGGCGCTGGTGGACCAGGTGCTCGACGAAATTGGCGGCGACTTTGGCGACGCCGTCTTCACCTTCATCCCCAACACCGCGGAAACCGGCTACCTGGGGATGATGGACGAGCTAAACCGGCGCAGGCGCGAGCAATTGCGCCAGGAATTGGCCGCCGCCGCGGAAAACGGAACCATCGGCCGGGTGCTGGACGAGTCGATCGACCGCCCCTGGCCCAAGGGCGAAAAACTGGCGCACAAGGACGAGCGCTTCCGCACGTTCATCAGCAACGAGCGGAGCCGCAAAGAGATGGTCGCCCTGGGCTACGACATCACCTACGGCCAGGTTGAAAACGCGCAAACGCTCGTGGCGCTGGATGATTCGATCGTGCGCGGAACGACCTTGCGCGAATCGCTGGTCGGCATCTTGGGCCGGCTCAAGCCGCGAAAAATCGTCATCGTCTCCACCGCGCCGCAAATTCGCTACCCGGACTGTTACGGCATCGACATGAGCGAGCTGGGCAAATTTCTGGCGTTCAACGCCGCCATCGATTTGCTGGAAAGCACCGGGCGCACGCACATCCTGGCGGAGACCTACATCGCCTGCAAAGCCGCGCTGGAGAGCGAGGAGTGCGAAAAACGCAACTTTGTGCGCGAAATTTACCGGCCCTTCAGCGCGGAGGAGTTATCCGCGGAAATGTCGCGCCAGGTTTGTCCCAAAATCAAGGGCTGGGACAAGGAAGTGGTGCTGATTTTCCAAAACATCGAAAATCTTCGCACCGCGTTAGGGCATGGCGGAAAATCCTACGGCGACTGGTATTTTACCGGCAACTACCCGACGCCGGGCGGCTATCGCGTCGTCAATCGGGCGTTCGTGAACTTCATCGAGGAAAACGAAGATCAGCGGCCCTACGATGATTGGTTGAAGCAACTCAAAAGCCGCCCTAACCGTACGCCATGAAAATTTTGGTTGTCGGAAAAGGCGGCCGCGAGCACGCGCTGGTCACCGCCCTGCACGAATCGCCCACGCAGACCGAGTTGTTCGCCTTTCCCGGCAGCGACGCCATTTTTGAGCTGGCCCAACCGGTGGACGCGGGTGATTTGGCTTCGTTAGGGCGCTTTTTGCAGGAAAACGCCATCGACCTCTGCGTGGCCGGTGAGGAGAGCTACCTGGTTCGGGAGCAGGGTCTCGCCGCGCTTTGTGAGTCGGTTAGTGTCCCCTGCTGGGGCCCGCCCAAGCAGGCCGCGCAACTGGAGGCGAGCAAAGATTTCGCCAAGCAATTCATGATCCGCCACGGCATCCCGACCGCCGGTTACCAGGTGGTTGACTCGCTGGAGGCGGCCAAGGCGGCGATTTCCAGCTTTCCGGCGGTTTTGAAGTTTGACGGCCTGGCCGCGGGCAAGGGCGTGGCCATTTGCGAGTCCCAACGGGACGCCGACCGATTTTTGGAACGCGTTTTCGTCGATCGCGATTTTGGCGATGGCAGGCTGCTGATCGAGGAACATCTAAAAGGCCCGGAGATCTCAATTTTTGCCGCGGTAAGCGGCGCAGACTACCAAATTTTGGCCCCGGCGCGGGATTACAAGCGCATCCGCGATGGCGACCACGGCCCTAACACCGGCGGCATGGGCGCGGTCGCGTGCCGGAGCGGATTGATCGAGCCCGAGTTGCTCACGCAGATCGAAAAAACCGTCGTCGTCCCCACCGTCCGCGGTCTGGAGGCCGACGGGCTGAATTACCGCGGTTTTCTCTATTTTGGCCTCATGCTGACCGCCGACGGACCCAAGTTGCTGGAGTACAACTGCCGCTTCGGCGATCCGGAAGCGCAAGCCGTCCTCCCGCTCATTGGCGGCGACTTTGCACATTACGTGGACCAAGCCGCGAAGGGAAACCTGGACCCCGGGCTCATCGAATTTTCCGGCGATTGGAGCGTTTGCCTTATTCTCGCCTCCGCCGGCTATCCGGACAACTCGCGCCCGGGCGACGTCATCACTGGCCTGGACGCCGCCAGCGATGTGCGCGTCTTTCACGCCGGAACGCGGAAAAACGCCGCCGGCCAATTTGAAACCGCTGGCGGCCGGGTTTTGGCCGTCGTCGCCCAAGCCGCGGACCGGGAGACCGCCGTGGCCAAAGTCTACGCCGAAGCGGAAAAAATCGACTTTGAGGGCAGTCAACGGCGCACCGACATTGGCCGGCTGCATTTTGCGTGAAGTCCCGTTTCCTCATCATTGTGGCGTTCTTGCTCATCGTCGCGGCATTTCGCTCCGCAGATGGGTGGGACGCGCTCATCGTCCCCTTCGGCGACCGCGCCGCCATCGTCTCGGTGGAGCGCTGCTGCATCGCGTTAGGCTACGATTACCGGCCAATCGGCAATCGGTTCAAATTCAGCAGCGTCCACGAGGACAAAGCGCGGCCGCATTGGGCGCCAGGAGCCCTAAACCGCCACCCCGGACCAAAATCGGTGTTCGTGCCCATTTGGTTGATCCTGCTCTGGCTGGCGCTGGTGTTGGCGCGGCAATGGATCGCCAAACACTGGTATCGATCGGCGGAAATCCGGTAAAACGGGCCGGTCCCGTTCTACGGTGCTGGGTGCGTAAATGCCGCTGGACGCCTTTGCGAATCCTGACGAAAGTCCGCCAATCCCATGGAAAACCCCTTCCGCGAATTCCTCGTTTCCCGCAACGCGCCGGAGCCGTGCACGATCGTGATTTTCGGTGCGACGGGCGACCTGACGCACCGAAAATTGATCCCCGCGCTCTACAACATCCAAGCCGCGGGCGATTTGCCGGCGGGAACGCGCGTGGTCGGCTTTGCCCGGCGCGAAAAGAGCCACGAACAGTTTCGCGCGGAATTGGAGGAGATGAACCACAAGGTCTCGCGAAGCAAGCCCGTCGATGAGGAGTGGCGCCGCTTTGCGCAGGGGATTTTTTACCATCGTAGCGAATTCCAGGACGCGGCCGGATACCGCGCCTTGGCCGACTTTTTGCAAAAAATGGAGCAAGAGAACGGCGGTGCGCCCAACCGGCTGTTTTACCTGGCCAGCGCGCCGGAATTCTTCGACGACATCCTGGAAAAATTGCGCGATTCCGGCCTCAACCAGCCCGCGCCGGGCGGTTGGTCGCGCGCCGTGGTGGAAAAGCCCTTCGGCACGGATTTGGCGACCGCGCAGCATCTGAACGCGATCGTTAACGCCACGTTTGAGGAAAAAGACACCTACCGCATCGATCACTATCTGGGCAAAGAAACGGCGCAAAACATCATGGTGCTGCGCTTTGCCAACGCCATTTTTGAGCCCATTTGGAACAGCCGCCACATCGACCACGTGCAAATAACCTGCGCGGAAAACTTGGGCATGGAAGGCGGCCGCGGCGGCTATTACGATAAATCCGGCGCCTTGCGCGACATGGTGCAAAATCACCTGCTTCAGTTGCTAAGCCTGGTGGCCATGGAGCCGCCGGTGGACTTGAGCCCGGATGGAATTCGCGATGAAAAAGTGAAGGTCATCAAGTCCCTGCGCCCCATGGAAGAGCGCGTGGCGGAGAACGTGGTGCGCGCGCAATACACCGAGGGCACCATTTTGGGCCAAACCGTCCCCGGTTATCGCCAGGAAGAGCGCGTGGCTGAGGATTCCATGACCGAGGCCTACGTGGCCCTGCGGTTGCACATCCAAAACTGGCGTTGGGAGGGTGTGCCCTTCTACATGCGCATGGGCAAGCGGCTACCCAAAAAGGTCACCGAAATCTCGATTCATTTTGAGGAGCCGCCCGGCGTGTTGTTCAGCCAGTTTCCCGTCAGCCAGCGCGAAAACGTGCTCACCATCCGCATCCAACCGGACGAAGGCATTTCCTTGCGCATGCTCTCCAAGCTGCCCGGTCCTTCCATCCGGATGGAGCCGGTGAAGATGGATTTTCACTACTCCAGCAGCTTCGGCAAAGCCAGCCCTGAGGCTTACGAACGGCTCCTGCTCGACGCCATGGCCGGCGACGCCACTTTGTTCGCCCGGCGCGATGAAGTGGAGAACGCCTGGCACTTTGTCGATCAAATCGAACAGGGCTGGCACGGCGTTGATGAGCCCCTGCGCCCGCCCATGGGCGACTACGCCGCCGGGACCTGGGGACCGACCGAGGCGGATGAATTGCTGCACCGGGACAATCGGCGCTGGAGGAGGCTGTGAACCATTTTTCGGGGATTTTCGGCATTTTTTCGGGGATTTTTGGGTTTCCGGGGTTGGAATTTGGGATTTCTTAACCAAAACGTTCATTTCGAATTGAACGGTATAATTTTTATGGTATTTATAGCACATGCCCGCCGTGGCCGCTCCAGCTCACTCGCCAAAACACCCCGCCCCTACCGGCCTTTCCGACCTTGAGGTGGAGGTGATCGACCTTTTTGTCAATGCGGCCAAACTCCTCGCCCTTCCCAAGTCGGTGGCTGAAATCTACGGGTTGCTCTTCATCTCCCCGGAGCCGCGATCACTCGACGACCTCGTCATCCGGCTGCAAATCAGCAAAGGCTCCGGCAGTCAGGGATTGCGGCTTTTGCGCAACATCGGCGCTGTGCGTCCGGTCTACGTTCCCGGCCGGCGCAGCGACCACTTTGTGGCGGTAACGGAGCTGCGAAAGCTCGTTTCCGGCTACATTCGCGGACAGGTCCAGGAGCACCTGGATCACGGAGAAATTCGCCTCAAACGCATCCACGAAGCCGAGAAATCTTCCGAATTTGGCGAAACTGGCGAATTTTACCACGAGCGGATCGCAAAATTAGAGCAATGGTATGATCGGGCCCAAAAAATCCTGCCAATGGCACAGAAAATCCTGGGCTGAATCCTGAAATCGACGATTTTTCCTGGTCATGACTGAAGACGACTTCAAAAACGTTTCCGCCGAGGAGGATACCCACTGGTACGCCATCCACACCAAGCCAAAAAGCGAGCACATCGCCACCGCACACCTGAAGCACCTCGATGCGGAGATGGAGGTGTTTTGCCCGCGCATCCGTTTCCAAAAAAAGACGCGCCGGGGCAAAATCTGGTTCGTTGAGGCCATGTTTCCCGGCTACACCTTTGCCCGCATCGATTTGGGCCAATGGCTGCGCGCGGTCAACGCGACCGCCGCCGTGCTCGGGGTCGTCCGCTTCGGCCCACACTATCCGCCCGTGCCAGACGAAATCGTGGATGAGTGGCGCGCCAACGTCAACGCAGAGGCCGTCATCACCGTGGAAGAAAAGCTGGCCGAAGGCGACGAAGTGGAGGTGGTGGAGGGCCCGGCGATCGGAATTCGCGCCGTCATCACCAAGGTGCTGCCCGGTCACGAGCGCGTGAACATTTTGATGGATATGCTGGGACAAACTCGCGAAGTCGAGGTGTCCCGAGACGCCGTCAGCCGAAAACGAGACATCCGCCTGGACTCCGACGAGGCCGCTGCCGGGTGAGTTCGTTGCCCACAGCGCCGTGGCCGGGTTTTTGATGAAAACCTGGCTCCGGCGCCCCTGAAAACTCCCTCCCCGAATGGTTTTCGCCAGTTTTTTGCGCGAGCGACCAGGGGCGGCAGCTTTCGCCGGAAAACTGGAAATTGGATTTCGAGTTTCGGATTTCGAGTTTCAAGGTTTACGTCCCCAATGACTCGTGATCGAATCGACCAACTTCTCGCCGAATTTGCGAAAAAGCGCGTCCTCGTCATCGGCGACATCATGCTGGACCGTTTTGTGTGGGGCAGCGTCACTCGAATTTCGCCGGAAGCCCCCGTTCCCGTCGTTCACGTGCAGCGCGAGGAGTTTTACCCCGGCGGAGCGGCCAATGTGGCGCGAAACTTGGCTCCGTTCACGGATTTCACCTCGCTCGTCGGCGTCGCGGGGCAAGATGAGTTCGGCGCAAAACTGCAATCCGCGCTGACGGACGGAAAAATCGCCAACGACGGGATTTTGCTCGATTACGGCTTCGAAACGATCGTTAAATCCCGAATTTTCGCCCGCCATCAGCAAGTCGTCCGCGTCGATCGCGAGCGTCCCGGCCCGCTGACCAAAAAGCAGCAAAAGCAGGTGACTAGCTACTTTTCCCAACATGCCAAGCAACTCGATGCAGTCATTTTGGAGGACTACGGCAAGGGGGTTATGCAACAAGCGCTGGTGGATGAAATCGTTGCGATTGCGCGGGAGCACAACATCATCGTTACCGCCGATCCCAACCCTAACAATCAGCTAAACTGGAACGGCGTCACCGCGCTGAAACCCAACCGGCTCGAAGCCTTTCGCATGGCGGACACGCCCGAACCGGAGCCCCATAACGAGCCGCTCGAGGATGATCCGCTGCTTGAGGTTGGCCGCGGTTTGATCGAAAAATGGGCCACGGAGATGATTCTGGTGACGCTGGGCGAACACGGCATGATGCTCTTCCAGCATAACGCAAATCCTCAGCATGTGCCCGTCCGAGCCCGCGAAGTTTTTGATGTATCCGGAGCCGGTGACACGGCAATCGCCCTGCTAACACTGGCCCTAACCTCCGATGCTTCGCCGATCGAGGCCGTGGAGGTATCCAACTACGCCAGCGGCACGGTGGTGGGTAAGTTAGGCACGGCCACACTGACGCCGGAGGAGTTGCGCCAAGCCGTTCCCGCAGCTAAATAGCGCTCATGAAATCGGTATTTATCCAACGGCTTCACGAGCACCACGAAGTCATGCGCGCCATCGAATCGCAAGGCGAGTTGTTCGAACAAATCGCGCAAAAGATGATCGATTCGATCAAATCCGGCGGCAAAATCTGCTTCATGGGCAACGGTGGCAGCGCTGCGGATTCCCAACATCTCGCTGCGGAGTTAGTGGGCCGGTTTCAAAAAGAGCGCGCCGCCATGGCCTCCATCGCGTTTACCACGGATACGTCGATTTTGTCGGCCGTAGCTAACGACTACGGCTACGACGCGATTTTCGCCCGCCAGGTGGAAGGTCTTTGCCAGCCGAACGACGTTGTTGTCGGCCTCTCCACTTCCGGCAACAGCCCCAACGTGCTTCGCGGCATCGAAAAAGCACGGGAAATGGGGATTTTTACGGTTGGATTGGCTGGCAAGGACGGTGGAAAGTTGAAGGAAGCCGCCGATCTCACGTTTGTGGTCCCTTCGCCCAAATCCGCCCGCACCCAGGAGGCGCACATCTTCATCGGGCACACTCTTTGCGAAGCGATCGAGGAAACTCTGGATTCCTGACGGCCGCTTTCTCTCCCAACGGTTTGCATCCTGCCAAACCCAAAAAAAATCGCGCTTTGCGCAACCTCCTCTGGTTGACCGCGGACAAGGGTATTGGCCTGGTCAACGCACTGTTGATAGGCGCATGGGTAGCTCGCTATCTTCGCCCGGAAAACGTCGGCATATTATCTTACGGCATAGCGCTATCGGCCATGATTCTTCCGTTGGTGACGCTGGGCGCGGATAAAGTGCTCGTGCGGGATTACCTGCAAAACCCCCGGCAACGTTCCGCAAACCTTTGGACCGCAATTGCGTTTCGTTTTTTCCTTGGAGCAGCTATTTACGGCCTTTTGGCGCTCTCGTTGGCATTCGGCCTGTTTCCCGTCAATTCGCCTGTGGAACGGCAGGTGTTATATTGGACGTTTTTGCCGCTTCTCTTCTCCTTTTTGAGCGTGGCGGCCCTCGTCCTCGAAGCCGAAGTTTTATCGAAATACGCCGTTTGGATACGCAACGTCATCCTTCTTGGCGGCGCCGGCCTCAAGATTTATCTCATCACCACAAAAGCTGATCTTCACGCTTTTGCCATAACCCACGTATGCATCGAATTGGCGGCTATGGCAGCCATTTTTGCCTTCACCTGGAATCGTGGCCTCCTGGGGCGCTCCATCAAGATCCAACCCTCCAATTTTATCCGTTTCCTGGGCGAATGCTGGCCTCTCATGATCGCGGGCCTCAGCGTCACCCTCTTCATGAACGTGGACATCGCCATGCTGAAAACCATGCGTGGCGAGACCGAAACTGGCATTTACTCGGTCGCTGTGGCGTTGTCTTCCCTGTTTTACTTTCTTCCCGCCGCCCTTTCATCGAGTTATCTTCCCCAACTCCTCCAACACTTCCGGAAGACTCAAGATTACGAGGCACACCTCCTGAGGTTTTTTCGCATGCATACCTTGGCCGCATTTCTCTGCGTTGGAGCCGGGTTATTCGTCTTGCCGCTTGCCGTTAGGTTGCTCTACGGTCCGGACTACGCTGAGTCTGCAAGAGTGCTAACCATCCACATTTGGTCCCTGATCTTTGTTTTCATTGGCGTAGCTCGAAACGGACACCTTGTGGCAACCAAAGCGCACAAAATCAACATGTGGGCCTCTCTCACCGGTGTCGGCGCCAACGTTGCCCTCAATTTCATGCTCATCCCGCGCTATGGTGCTATGGGGGCCGCTACAGCAACACTGGTGAGCTACGCCATCTCCGCGTTTTTCTCCACGTTTTTCTGGAAGTCGATCAGACCCATCGCGGGTCTCCAGCTCAAGTCGCTGATTCTTCCCTATCCAGTCAAGACCGTCTAATTATGCAGCTAAACTACTCCTTGCGGCGCGGGTTGAAATCCGGCTTGCGCTACGTTTTTGAAAAATGCGGATGCGGCGCCCTGTCATCCATGGGTTACGAACATATGGACCTCCAACTCGTGGATCTTCTCGGAAAAAAGCGCAACGGCGTGTTTATCGAGGCCGGAGCAAATGACGGAGTTGCCCAGAGCAACACCTACTATCTTGAAAAAATCCTCGGCTGGACGGGCCTATTGATCGAACCGCTCCCCGACGTCGAAGCGCTCTGTCGCCGCAACCGGCCGCGATCTATCACCGTTAACGCTGCATTGGTCAGGCACGGCTACCCCGAAGCAACCGTCGAAATGGAGCACGCTAACCTCATGTCGATGGTGGATGACGGGGTCATCAGCCCTACCACGGTGAAAAAACACCTCAAAAACGCTCATTCTCTCCAGCAACGCGACCGCGCTGAACGCATAACCGTACCGGCTCGTCCGTTGTCCGATATTTTGAAAGAAAACCACCTTCGCCACATCGATTTTTTTTCCTTGGATGTCGAAGGATACGAGCATGAGGTGCTGCTCGGCACGGATCTAAATGCCGTGCGTATCGAGCGTATCTTGGTCGAAACCCGCGATTCCAATGAAAACGAAGTTCGGCACCATCTGGAAGAGCATGGGTATCGGCTGGAACGAGGCTGGATTTATCCATCCTACCGCAATTTGTTGTTTCATCAGTCACCTCCTTCGTAAAATGTCGCCACCCATCATTTTCATCGTATTTAATCGTCCCGAACCCACGCGGCTCGTCTTTGAGGCGATTCGCAAGGCAGGGCCCGGCCAGCTATTCATCGTCGCCGACGGCCCGCGTCCTCATGTTCCGGAGGATGAGCCGCGATGCACCCTGCTGCGCCGTGAATTGCTGGATGCAATTGACTGGGATTGCGAGGTTTTTACCGATTTCTCGGCAGAAAACCTGGGTTGCGGCCATCGAGTTTCCTCTGGCATCACTTGGGCCTTCCAGCATGTGGAGGAAGCCATTATCCTGGAAGATGATTGTGTGCCAAGCAGTTCCTTTTTTCCTTATTGCGCGGATTTGTTGCAACGGTATCGCGATGACAGCCGGGTCATGAGCATTGCTGGAGCAAGACTATGCCCTTTCGGCCCGGGTGAGCCCGATGCGCCCTATACGCTAAGCGCCTATTTTCATAGCTGGGGATGGGCGACGTGGCGTAGCAGTTGGGCGCACTACGAGCACGACATGAGCAACTGGCGCTCCAGGTTTTCGCCGGCACAAATCCAAAATCTGTGCGGTGGATCGGCCAGATTACGTGATTATTGGGCAATGTGCTTTGATGCGACACACAGCGGGCAGTTGGACACTTGGGATTACCGCTTTATGCTCTCTAGCTGGGAACAAAATGCCTTCACCATCGTTCCGCGGGTGAATCAGGTCCGCAACATAGGTTTTGGCGATGACGCTACGCACACAAGCGCCGGCCTCGTCAATCCCTGCACGGAATCTGACGTCATGAAACTTCCGATGAGACATCCTGACACGATCCTCAGAAACCATGTTTATGAGCGAAGTTTGAGCCTGAACATGAGAAAACCAAGCATCCCGGAACGGGCGTTGTACAGCCTGAAAAAACTCTTGAAAGCATCAGCATGAAAAACAATTCGCAAAATATCCTTCGCAAGGCGCAACTCAAAGTTGCCGCTGCGCGGTTGCGCCGTGTAAAGCGATTTCAACCGGGTACGATTCGACTTTTTGGCCGGTGTTTTCACTATGTCGATGGGCCTTCGTTTCTTTCCGCGTTTTGGGAGATTTTCGTTCAGGAAATCTATGATTTCACAACCGCGAATCCTGAACCTGTGTTTGTCGACGCGGGCGCAAATGTTGGTCTGGCCTCGTGTTATCTCTTGCAGAAATACACAAACGCCAAAATCATTGCATTCGAGCCGGATCCTGCAATTGCCGACTGTTTCGAACGAAATACGGCCAAATATGGGTCTCAGATCGACTTGCATCGCGTTGCATTGGGAGACTGTGAGAAAATTGCTACGTTTTATCAAGAGGGCGGCGATAGCGGCAGTTTGGTGGACGATAGCAACGGCACAGGTCTGGCGGTCTCGTTGCGAAAGCTCTCTTCCTATCTGCCGGACCGCGTGGATTTCTTGAAGTTGGATGTGGAAGGCGCCGAATTAGATGTTATCCGGGATTGCGCGCCTCTACTCGATCGTGTCGAGCGACTGTTCGTGGAGATTCATTGCTACGAAGGAGACCAACAGGAGAATCTCCAGGTTTTGGAGGTGCTACGCCAAACCGGCTTCCGTTGTTTCCCGGTAACGCCGTATTCGCTGTTCGATCGATATGAAACCTCCGAAGGCTCCAGCAAGTTGGATTTGGCGATGAACGTCTTTGCCTTGCGCGCAGCATGATTGCGGTAATTATCTTAAATTGGAATGGGACGGACGACACCCTGGCGTGCCTGGAAAGCGTGACGTCGCAATCCTGTCCGAGGCGGATTTTGCCGATTGTTGTCGATAATGGTTCCGATCTCTCCTGCAAAGAACGCGTGATTTCTCAATTTCCGGAAACCACGGTCATTGAAAGTCCGGTGAACCTCGGATTTTCGGGAGGATGCAACCTCGGTGCAAAGCACGCTATCAGCCTTGGCGCTGAATTGCTCTTGTTTCTCAACAACGACGCCGTCATTTCCCGGGGTAGTTTGGAAAAATTGTGCAACTATATGGACGAGCGGCCGGGAATCGGTGTATTGAACCCGCTCATGTTGCACCAACCGGCTAACACCGTGCGTGTTGAATCCGGAACGTTGCGAATTACCTGGTGGCGCGGCCGAACGGAACATGAAGGCTCGCTAGACCCAACCGATTTTCGAGGCGGAGATAGCCTGCCCTCCGATTTTGGCCATGGAGGAGCCTTGTTAACACGCGCGGACATTTTTGAGAAAGTCGGTGGTTTCGACCGAAGCCTATTCGCCTATGACGAAGACGTGGATTACGGTCTAAAGGTCCGCAAGTTGGGGTACGACTGCGCGTGCCTGCCAACGGCGACCGTATTTCATCAGGTCAACGGTTCGACGAAAAGGGCGGCGCAGGGGAGTTTGGATAATCCCGCAGTTGCCTATCTTCCCACGCGAAACAGAGTCATTACCGTACGGCGTCACGCCCCATTTTGGCAGAGGATCACTTACCTGGGCTGTTGTCTTTGGATCCAGGAGGCGCGGAATTTGGCTGCAAATGTCTATCACCGCCAATTTCGCTCCGCCAGGGCGCGGATTCATGGGATTTTTGACGGTTTTCGATACGCGGGAGACCCGCCGTCGGATTGGGTCTTAAATTGGCTTGGATTGTGCAGATGAAGCCTATTTTTTCCATTATTTCCCCAACGCTGAACGGTCGAGCATTCTTGCCGCGACATATTGCATCCGTTCGATCGCAAGAAATCGATCAAGGTGAGGTCGAGCATTGGATTATCGATGGAAACTCAAACGACGGAACCGTAGAATATTTGCAAAACACCGAAGGCATCCACTATCTATCGGAACCGGACCGGGGGTTATCTCACGCCGTCAACAAGGGTATCGAGAGAGCACGGGGCGAATGGTTGATTTGGCTGAATGTTGACGATGAACTGGCGCCTGGAGCGTTGAAAAGTTTCCTTGAGGCGATACACGGAAAGGCGATGCCCAAGATTGTTTGCGGCGCTCAAGAGGTGCGCAACTACGCCGGGCAGCGGGTTAGTGTATCCCAACCGCAAAAATATACCTTCGACGGCTTGCTGCGAAACAAAACCGAGATCATTCAAGCCTCTACGTTCGTCCACCGCGATGTGTATGCTGCGATTGGCGGGATGGACGAGTCTTTTCGTTTTGCCATGGATTACGAATGGATGGTAAGGGCAGCAAAACAGTTCCCGTGCGGTGTGACTTCTCCAATTTTGACCGTCTATCATCGCCGACGCGGGTCGATCACGGATTTGGGTATCGCACAACAACACCGGGAATTTTTGCGGGTACGAAGGATGCACGGTTGCTCGATTTGGGAACCCATGGAGTGGCGGTTGAGGTTCTATCTTGCCACAGAACCGCTTCGCAAGATTGACAGCCTGCGTACGGCCATTCAAGCCGGAAAACGGCATCTTCGCAGCCCAAAACGTCCTGCTCATGCGACAAGAAGCGCTTAATGTCCTGCATGTTGTTTGCGGGCTCAACCTTCAAGGCGGAGCCGAAACCGTAGTCCGGGAGCTTGCCGGCCTACAGCTGGATGGCGTCAATCAAACCATTTGGATGCATCGCGATTTTCACCCCAGAAGCGGCGAGGTTGTCGTCTCCAGGGGGCTAATACAAACATCCAATCGCGGCATTTTTCAGGATTTGTTCGCCGGACTGCGAGAGGCTGCGGTCTTGGTTGCGTGGCTGCGAGGACGGAGCGGTTTTGTGCTTCACGCGCATAGCAGAGTAGGAACAATCGCGGCATCAATTGCCGGTGTTGTACTGAGAATTCCAGTAATCCATCATTGTCACACATTACCCCGGCATTTGTGGATCTATCATTGGCTGGTTCGGCTTTGTCGCGGCCAACGAATCTTTAATTCGACGAAAACGCGGAAGCACTACGGTGATTGGCCTGACGATGCCCTCATTTTGATGCCTGGACTCGATAACTGGAAACCTGCGGACAAAGAGCACGCAAAACAGCGGTTTGTCGCCGCGGGATCGTTCGTGCCGGGGAAACATCTTTGCGATTTGGTGAGTGCCTATCGATTGCTTCGCGAAGAGGGATTTGATGCTGAGTTGCACCTGCACGGCGCGAAGCCCACTTCCGATCGCTCTGCATACGAACGCGAAATTCATGAGCTTTGCGCCGATCAACTGGGGGTCTACCTGCATGAGTGGAACGAAAACTGGTCGAAGGAGCTTTCATCCGGAGATATTTTCGTTCATTTGGGTCATCCCGAGTCTTTTGGGATTGTGATTCTAGAGGCGTTTTCGAAAGGGCTGCGGCTTGTGGTAAACCGCGACACGTTTCTCGATGATCTTCCGAAACCTAGCTGTTCTGCCGGAATCTATCGATTGTTCGAGCGTTCGCCGCGATGCATCGCAAAAAGAATGGCCGAAGCGCTGGCGGAGGATCCGTCCGAGGATTTCGCGGAGCTTCGCAAAAGTGTCCGTGGCAGGTTTGGCGCAATAGAACGGAGCGATCGGCTCCGCCGGTTTTACACCAACGCACGGAAGCGCGCGGCATGAAGGTTTGTATCTATCTGGCGGACCAGAATCCGCACCGGGATCGCAGTCTGGGCATCAGCAACATGACGGGTTGCCTGATTCAGGCGCTGTCTGAAACCTCTGAACTGAATCTGGAGCTGGAGACGCTGGTGTCGCGATCGTCGGTTCGGTTCCCGGATTTTTCGCGCGAAACGATCGTTCCCTGGCGCACGGATCGCGCATTGACGCGGTTGCTGACCGATCATTTTCACTCCGCGATGATTCAAGGCGCTGACATTTTGTATTATCCCAAAGGTTTCCTGGGTTTGCTGACTCCGGGGACTGGAAAGAAGGTTTTGACGATTCACGACACGATCGTTCAGCACTATGCGGACCTTTATCCGGACGAGCGCTCAGGGGCAAGTTATCGTTATTGGATCGAGTTGATGAAACATAGCATCCGGAGGGCCGATCTGATATTGACCGTGTCCAAGACAGCGAAACGTCAAATCCTGGGTTTTTGTGATAGACACGAAATTTGCGCGCCACCGCTGAGGGTAACCTACGAGGCATCCGCGTACGAAAACCTGGAATTCGAGGACAAAGCCGAAAAGGACGACTACGTGCTTCTTTTGGCTTCCAAGGCGCCTCACAAGCGAACGCTGGATGCGATCAAACTTTGGAGCCGACGGGATGATTTGCCGGAATTGCGTTTGGTGGGTTCGGTTCCGGATTCGGCGGGCGGAATTCTGGATTCGTGCCCGAACATTGCTCGCTATCCATTTTTGCCGGATGCAGAATTCATCGAAGCGATCCGGCGAGCGCGTGCTATGATTTTTCCTTCAGAGATTGAAGGATTCGGGCTGCCGGCGATCGAGGGCTACTATCTAGGCACGCCGGTCTGCGTTGGAGCTGGCACGGCGATGGATGAGATTTTGAGCGTTGCGACGCAATGTGGGCGATTTGACCTCACCGAACTCGAATCGCTACCAACAGCGCTCAACGAGGTTTCGCGCCTATCCAAGCGTGAAACGGACGAAATCGGCGCGCAGCTTAGGTCGTCTTATTCGTGCAGAAAATTTGCCAAATCCGTCGCTTCGGCGTTTGAAGATGTGTTAGTCTCGTGACTTTTATCTTTTCTCCCTCCGCACCACCAATCAATCGATGAACCCGCTTTTCCAAGCGGTTTTTTTGTGCCCAATCATTGTTCGTTGCGAATTGGGTTGAGCCCGATTGAAGAACCGCGTATAGCAGCTTCCAAAACCCCATGCACCTGAAACGCCCCCTCATTTTCCTCCTCTTCGCTGTGGGCTCCGCCGCCGCCGAGCCAATTCTTCCGTTCGATCCTGACAAAGCCGCCAAGGACTGGGAATTTGACGCGACCCGATTTCAATTGCTGGAAGACGAGATCACAAATCGACCAGCACTCCGCGCGGCTCTCTATCGCGAGCGCCCCAGCGCTCTGCATTTTGTGGCAAAGGAGCCGCTGAACGCTCCTTCCATCCTGGAAGCTGAGGTGCGGCTGCCCGCTGACCTGACCAAACTCGAAAAAGGATTCTCCCGCGCGAACGCCTCGATCGGCATGGTCTACGATGAGGACAAATCCGGCGTCATCATGGTAAGTCGCGGGCGATCTCGCGACGCGCATTCCTATCAGATCGAGGGCCGCCTGGGCAAGGAGACGAAGAAGTATGCCATCGCGCCGAAGTACAAGCAGGAAGGCATTTCGCCGCTAATGGACCCGCACGCCCGGCTCATTCTCGAAGGCAAGTTAGGCAAAACGCCGGTCGCGCACGAGCGAATCTACCGACTCCGGCTCGAAACGCGCGAGGACTCCCTGCGAATGTTCGTCAACGGCCGATTTGCCGGGGAATTCGCGGGCGAGGGACTGTTGGCGGGCCGGCCGGCGATCAAGCTGTTCGACGACGCCCGCTTGCTGAGTTTCAACGTCCGGAAACAGGCCGATTTCGACCCGAAATTCGTTCCCATCCCGCTCGACGACCTAGTCAACGGAACCGCGGACTTCGGCGAACTGAAACCGGAGATCGAGGGCGTGCCGTTTGTGGCCGGGAGCGAGAATTACCTCGATGTTGGGCAAAGCGTCCACCTCCATCGCATGGGCAATTTCCGAATCGGCGATGCCCGTGAGAGCGTGTTTCGGCCGGAGGATTTGGAGCCAACGCGATTCCGCCTGCGCGTGCCGGAGCGAACCTGGCGGCGCGCATGGGTGCTGGCGGCCGCGGACGACAAACCGAACACGGTGCCGCTCCTAACCGTGCGCTTCTACCGGCCGCGAACCGCGTGGGCCACGGACGGGGTTGCCGAGATTCCAGGTTATGCGGCCGAATCAGCCCCGGAAGGCACGATTCGCGTTGCAAAACGCGGCAAGAAGTCGCTTTGGCTGGTTCCGGTGGAACTGGACGCGGCCGCCCTCGCGGCGGAGCCGTTTACCTGTTTGGAGCTGTCCAAAGCGTTTCAGGATTATCGTTCCTGGCCGGATCCGGCTTACTACGGTTCGTTTCCCGGCGGCTTGCCGAGCAGCATCCACGTTTACGGCCTAACATTGGAAGAAGCGCCGATTCGAGCGGTCGCGGCGGGCTCGGAAACATTCGGCAAGGTCTTCGCCGATCCAAACGAGCCTGAGTGGCGCGTGCTCCTCAGCAATCTCAGCGGAGCCAAACAAGAGGCGAAGGTCGAGGTCCGCGTCACCGGCCCGTACGGAGAGGTTTCCGAGCATGCCGAAACCGCGAAACTCGACGCCGGCGGCGAGACGACCCTGACATTCGCCCCAAAGGCCCGTTCCTTCGGCCTGTACACGGTCGAGACCACCGTCGCCGCCGGGGATTTCCGCCAAACGCGCCAAGGAACGTTCTTGCGCGTGCCCGATCCGGCCGTGCGCAAAGCAACGCCGCGCGACAGTGCTTGGGGGCTGTGGTGCTGGAACGGCACGCACGACACCAACCGCTCGTTTGAGGCCAACGCGCGTCTCCTCAAGGCGCTCGGCGCGGTCAACAACTTCGCCTTTCGCGACAATTCCGACCGCAAAAATCCGGTCAGCCTGCACGGCCTCCGCCAGCGCTACGGCCTGGGCGTGATGCATCACCGGCTGGTGCCGCGCAGAATTCCGGAGTGGTCCTACCAAGATCCCCACGACCCGGCTGCTTATGCCGCTTATGCCGAAGAAAAGGGCAAAGAAGCCGCCGCCCTGCTCGCCGAGCATCCTGATTTGAAATACGTGAACTTCTTCGCGGAGAACCACATTTCGCTGCGCGTGACGCATGGGATGTCGCCGTGGGCTTTCGGTGAGCCGTACTTCGATTACGACGAAAGAGAAGCCAGCCGGGTCAAAGCGCACTGGCTCACCGCGAAGTCCGCCGTCGAGGGCGTTCGCAAACACGCACCGCAGTTGAAGGTGCTCTTCGGCCACGGCGCGGGAAACTTCTGCCAGCCGTTCTTCCGGCTCGAAGACTGGGACAACGGCCTGTTCGACGGATTTGGGCTCGATTTGCCGCAATTCGAGCGCATGCCCGAACGCCAACCGCGCGCCACCGAGCCGAATCTGCTCTGGTTTCTGCACCATCAAATGAAGGAGAAAGGACTGGAGGGCAAAGAGATGGTGCACCTGGAAAGCTACTTCCCCTCCAGCGGGCCGATGGCCCTAACCTACCAACAACAGGCTAGCAGCGTGGTTAGGACCGCAATGCTGTCGATGGCGATGGGCACGACCCAGTTCATGCGAACCTGGGAGCTGCACACCAGCGGCGATGGCTGGGGTTCCTCGCACTATGGCTCGGCAGGGCTGATCGACCGCGCGCCGGAATTCAACCCCAAACCGGCGGCCGCGGCGTTTGCCACGATGACGCGGGTGGTCGATGCCGCGAAGTTCGACGGCTGGCTCGAAACCGGCTCGCGCAGCGGGTTTTGTCTGCGTTTTCGCGATGCGGACGGCAAGCGCCACGTATATCCGGTTTGGACCATCCGCGGCACGCGTCCCATGAAGCTAAGCCTGAGCGACGGCGCGGAAATCGTCCGAATCGACCACCAGGGCAACGAGTTCGCGGTCGAAAACGCAGCGGTCGAGCTTTCCTCCACGCCGCAGTGGTTGGTGGTGCGCGGCGGCATGATCGAGAGCGCGAAAGCCGGCCCGCCGGTTTACCAAGCGCGCCCTGGCGAACACCGGCGCCTGCTTGCCGATTTCGATGGCGAGGATTGGCGTTATGCCAAGGGCGAATTCGAGCGATTCCAGAACAATCACTGGGACATGCCGCGTCGTCCCGGCGCCATGAAATTCGCGCAAATCGCGTCCGAAGAGCGCGGTTCGAAAGTCCTGCAGGTCGAACTCACCAATCCGGATGAAAACGCGCCGCTCGCCGGTTTTTACGGCGTTTTCGAGCCGCCTGCGCCGATCGAAATCCCGGGCCAAGCGCGATATCTCGGCATGCGCGTCAACGGCCACTCCGCGTGGAACCGCTTCATCTACGAGATCGAGGACGCCAAAGGCGAGCGCTGGCTGAGTTGCGGCACGAAGGACGCGTGGAATTGCGACGACATCCACTCCTGGTCGTCGGCGAATCACGATGGCTGGCGCTATCTGCGCTTCCCGCTGCCCGGCAACGAGCCCGGCGACAACTTCCGCCAGCCGGATTCCACCTGGTGGGGCAGCGACGCGGAGGGCATCGTCGATCTACCCGTCAAGCTCACCAAACTCATCGTCGAAATGCGCCCGAAGATGATCTACGTCAACGAACTGATGCCGGTTGAGTCGCTAACGCTCGAGTTCGACGACCTCACCGCCGAGTACGAAACTGCCGCCGAGATGACGCCCGCGCCGGTCGAGCTTCAACGTGCCGCGGCGGGCCTGTTGCACGATGAAAACCCCGCGCCGTTGCCGAATCCGTTCACCGAACTGCGGAAGTCCGGCGCCAACGCCGCGCCCAAAATCGCCCGCGTCTTCCCGCCCGACCAGGGTCACGATGGCACCAAGTTGTATCTGGAAATTCAGCCCGTTGCCGGCGCCGAGCGCTACCTTGGCTACGTTTCGGCCTATGCGGACGGCCGCGGCGCCAAACCGCTCGGGATCGACCGGAAATCGACGAGTCGCTACGCCAAAGACATCGCCAAGCCGAACTTGGTTCTCTTCAACGCCCTCCAACCGGCGATGCCGCTGTATTTCTTTGTGACAACGTTAGATTCCAACGGCGCAGAGTCGAAGCCCTCGGAAATTCGCGAAGTGGTGCTGAAAGACGAGTTTCCGTTCAAGTAACGGCCGCAGCTACGTGTCTTGCGCGGTGGGGCGGACGAGCACGTCGGTTACGTCCACGTGCGGAGGCGCGCTGAGGACGTGGAGGACGGTTTTGGCGATGTCTTCCGGCTTGAGGATGGGGTAATCGACCGCAGCGTAGCGATCGGAGCCGGCGCTTTGGAAGTAGATGTCGAGCAGCTCGGTATCGACGAATCCGGGCGAAATTTGGCTGACGCGGGTGGGATTGCCGGCCAAGCGCAGTTCTTGCCGCAAGCCTTCGGTCATGGCGCGGACGGCGAACTTGGTGGCAGCGTAAAATCCGCCTTTTCCGGGGATGCGATGGCCTGACATGCTGCAAATGTTGACGATGTGGCCGCCCTCGCGTGAATCGAAAAACTGGAGCGCTTCGCGGCTGGCGATGGCGAGTCCGAGGACGTTGGTTTCCAGCATTTCGCGCCAATCCCGGGTGGCGCCGTCGCTCAGTCCCGCTTGTTTGGCCAAGCCGGCGGAATTCACCAAAATGTCGAGCCGGCCCCGGGTTTCCGCGGTTTGGCGCACGGCGGCGGAAATCTGGGTTTCGTCGCGAAAGTCGGCCACGACGCAGTTTGCGAACTCCAACCCGGCGGCTGCTTCGTTCAGGCGATCTTCGCGGCGCGCGGTCAATGTCACCCGAACGCCGTTTTCGTCCAAAATTCGGGCGATGGCGCGGCCGATTCCGCTGGATGCACCGGTGACCAGGGCCGTTTTGCCGGATAAATCGCTCATGGCTACCCTGCCGCGGCGTTCCCGCCTTTTGCGCCGGTTTTGCGGGTGAGTTTCCGCCAAAAATAATCCAGCTCGCGGGCCAAAAAACCGAAGATTTCGGCGTCCGTGGCGGAAATTGAGCCGGATTTGGAGCCGGCGATCAAGTCATCGGCGGCGTAGAGGCTGGCGAGCAATTCGCGGTCGATTTCGATGCGGTCGACCAGCGGTTTGACCCGGTTTTCCTGGCGACGGTCACGAAAAAGGCGCTTGAGGGGGAAGGGTTCGCTGCACGGGGAAAGCAGCGCCAGTTTCACCCAGGCTTTCTTGGATTCGCGGTCGTTGTTTTCGTCGCGTTTTTGAGCCAGTTCGGCCAGATTTTGCCAAAACCGGGCGCTGGAGGGCGGGGCAAAGCCCAGGAGGATCTCGCGGTCTTTCGCGTCCCAACGCAACGCTTGGCCGTCGGAATCATCCGGCGGTTGCATCTCCGTTTGCCGGATGGTGGCGAAATTGGCGCCCACTTCGCGCAGGAGACGATGGGCGCGTTGCGGATGATAGGCGAGCGAATCGCGGCTGGCGTGTTTGAGCCGCAATTCGTGAAAACGCTCGGCCACGGAGGATTTTTTGGGCCGGTTAGGCTCGTCGGCCAACAGGGACGATTCGGGGCCGGCGCGCTGGGCGGTTTGTTGGCGAATGGCGTCGGCCACGGCGGCCAGTTTTTCAGCTGGGGCCAGTTTTGAGCCGCGTTTTGGTTTTTTTTCGGTGGATTTTGACTCCGTCGGGAACGGGACGGTCTTGCTGTCGGGCGGCACGAGGTGTTTGGGATCGAACCCCTCCCACATGCGCCGGGCGTAGCGGATCAAGGTGCGCGGGGTAAAGGCGTTGTCCCGCGCGGCGGCAGAAACGGAGGCAAGGTTGATGGTGTCGAGAAAGGCGCTTGCCTCGTGGTCGGCCAACCCGCAATCGGCGATGCGGTGCAGGATGAGCCGCTCGGCCTGACTGATGCTGAGGGGCTCCAGATGCAGCTTTTCCCAAGCCAGGCGATCTTCCAGTGCGCTGGGAATTTGGCTGATAAAGAGCGATTTCCACAAATCCTGGTTCGCGGAGAGAATCGTGAGGCTGCGGGGCAAAAACTCCGCCAAATCCGCAAGCAAATGGGCAATGCGGTGCCCGACGCCGTCTTCGCCGTGCAAGCCGTCCAGGTGATCGGCCACGAAAATCAGCGGTTGTGCCGCCGAGGCGATTCGGGCCAGTTCGCGGGTTCGCTTACGGGCGGCGGCTTCGGTCGGGGTGGGTTTCAGGGTCGCCTGGCCGAAGGAGTGTTCGTGAAAAAATCGGCTCCACCGGTGAACGGCTTCTTCGCTCAGGCCAAGGTGCGCGGCCAACCCCGGCGACACCTCGTCCATCAGCACCTCGTGGGCTTCGCAAAACCACTTGGCCCGGCTGCCGTTGGAGGCAAAAAGTTGCAGGTGATTGGCCCGAATGTAGCGCTGCGCGGATTTGGGATTGGGGACATCCACCAGGCCCTGACAAATGCCCTGCGCCACCATTTCCGCGAAAAAATAGCGCGCCACTTGGTCCAATCGGCTGCCGGCTTGTTTTCCAGCGGTCACGGGCAAGGTGCGCAAGCGCTCCAGCAGGCTGGCGCAGAGCCGGGACCACGAAGGTGGGGAATCCGGCTGAAACGGGAGCGGGACGAAGGTTGCCCGGGTGGTTTCGCGTTGTTCCAGGGTCGCCAGCAGGTGCGTTTTTCCGTAGCCGGCGCGTGGGGCCAGCAGCAACACGCTCCGCCCCCGGCCGCCTTCCGACTCACGGTGATCGCGGACGACCAGCTCCGTGATTTTCGCAGACAGCGAATCCATGGCCGAACGGTGGATGCCGTCCATATTTGCCGCGCCGCGAGAAAAAATGTCGTCCAGAAAAGGGTTGTTCGGTTTCACGGCGGCAAGAGGAAGCAAAGGAACAGGAATCAGCGGCAATGGTGGGGAGATTGCAAGTGTTCTTGGCCATAACCATCACATTTTCAAAAACGCATCACTTTCCTGGATGCATCGTTAGGATTTTTAGGGCAAAGTGAGCGCAAACCTGAAACACGACCCGTTTTTTCATGGAATTCATCCTCAACGTCATCAAATCCCCGTTTACGTGGGGGCTCTTGCTGGGACTCCTATTTTTCGGCATGGCCTTCTGGAATTTGTGGAAGACGAAGCTGGAATTTTCCCGCTATCGCAAGCACCTGAGCGACAAAATGGAGATCGAGGCCGACCAGGTCGCCAAAATGAAGGAGGACAAGGAAAAGCTGAGCCAGGAGAACGAGAATTTGCGCATCAAAGTCGGCAGCACCAAAGACACACCGGCCAAGGAACTGGAGCGCGAGCTGGAAATCTTTGCCCGGGCCGAAAAAGCGATGATTCTCAACGCGCCGGGCTTCGCGCAAGCCTGGGAATCGGCGAAATCCGTGGCCATGGACGAGATTTTGGAGGAAGAACGCGGAAAAAGTCTCCCGAGGCGCATTTTTAAGAAATTT
This sequence comes from Verrucomicrobiales bacterium, assembly GCA_965224535.1. Classification (GTDB taxonomy): domain Bacteria; phylum Verrucomicrobiota; class Verrucomicrobiia; order Verrucomicrobiales; family DEV007; genus JBCDHN01. The sequence continues at coordinate 33,064 of CBDCZR010000010.1, read as the reverse complement.
TTGAAGGGCGGGACCTCGGTGAACGCCGGCGCGGAAATGCTGCCTGAGGAAGGGACCGCAACCACGGGCACGGGCACGGGCGCGAATCGCGATCAACCAGCCGCCGCGGAGGAGGCCGCAGCCAGCTAACCGGCTCGATCCTCCTTTCTTGGCGCGATGAAGCTCGACCTACCAAACCGGGAATTTTCCGGACACATCTTCGATTGCGACGGAACGGTGGTCGATTCCATGCCGTTGCATTACCGGGCCTGGGTTGCGGCGTTGCAGACTCACAACGCGCCATTCGCCTTCACGGAAGCCTATTTTTACGGTTCGGCAGGGCTGGCGGAGGCGGATGTGACCCGCAATCTCAACGCCGAACACGGCACGGAGCTGGATCCGGACAACGTCGTCCGCGCCAAGCAGGATTGGTTCATGCAGCACATGCACGAACTGCGGTCCGTGCCGGAAGTGGAAGAAATCGTGCGAAAATTGGCCGCTCGAGGCAAGGCGCTGTCGATCGCTTCCGGCAGCGAGTTGGTGATCGTGGAGCCGGAACTGAAAATCGTCGGATTGAGCGAATTTTTCCCCGTTGTGGTCACCCCGGAGTTAGTTCAGCGGGGAAAACCGGCCCCGGACATGTTTTTGTTGGCGGCGGAAAAGATGGGAGTTTCACCGTCCGATTGCCTGGTTTACGAAGACGGGCAATCCGGGCTTCGAGCAGCCGAAGCAGCCGGCATGGCCGCCGTTTACGTTCCCACGGCCGAGCGCCACGCTGGTGCAAAATTACCGTGAAAAGCGCAAATCTTCCCTGAAGCCCGGTCTGAAGCGGAAGTTCGGAAAAAATCCCGCAAACGGATTTGAAGTTTGAACAAGTTAGGATTTTTTCCCCTCCAATTCGGCCCGGCCAACAGCCTGGCATCACCTCATTTCTAACCTAACCAACTACCGATGAACATCTGCGATTTACCCCCTCAAATAAAGAGCGCCGCCCTGGGTTTGGGCGTTGCCGCCATGGCCTTTGGCACCACCAGTTGTGAAACTAACGCGAAAACCGGCGCCCTGGCCGGCGCTGCCGCAGGAGCCGCCATTGGCGCAGCCCGCGGGGGCGAAGGCGCCGTTTTGAAAGGCGCTGCCGCCGGAGCAGCCGTCGGAGCCGCAGCCGGCTACGTCATTAAAGCGCGTCGTTACAAGAGCAGCGGCGGCGAGCCCAACAGCAGCTATCCCTACGCCAAGCGTACCAACAACCCCGACATCGTCCTGAGCCCCTACGGCGGCCACCAAGTGGACGTCAAAGGCTTCTCCCGCGGGGAATTGGCCATCGACCCGAAGACGAACAAAGTCTTCCGCGTTCCCTGATGCTGCCTGGCTGAAAATTGCCGAAGAATCCCCGCTCGATCGAATTCTTTGCGCAATTTCCTCCCCAATTCTCGTCCACCCCATGATGAAGAAGATCAGAAATCTACCCCGTACCCTTCAACTGAGCCTATCCGGCATCGGTTTGGCCGCCCTGGCCTTCGCCACCACCAGTTGCGAGACCAACCCGGCAACGGTCGCCGTGGCCGGAGCCGTCGTTGGCGGAATTATTGGCGGAACGGCCGGCAACGCCAGCGACGACCTTTACAAAGGCGCCATCATCGGCGCTGCCGCTGGAGCCGCCGCCGGAGCCCTGGCAAAAGCCAAGCGTTACCAAGGCGCCGGAGGACATCCCGGCTATGGCGACCAGAGCTATCCCATGGGTACCAGGACCAATAACCCCAACTACGTCAGAAGTCCCTATCCGCCCCACAACGTCATCGACGTCACCGGGTTCCGGAGCGGCGAGTTAGCCGTGGACCCGACCACCAACAAGGTGTTTCGAATTCCCTGAGAACTAAGCCCGGAATTCGCAAACGTAGTCAGCAAAGCGTTTGGCGGCGAAATTCAGCCGCCAAGCGCTTTTTGTCTTTTTGGGGGCCCAAAGGGCTCTTGCGGCGCAAGATTCCGATCTTGCGATCAAGCTTCCGTCTTCGCCCGCGCCGCCGCCAATTTTTCCACAAACTGGGTGTGTTCCGGGCTGGCAAGTCCGCGTTGCAGGGCTTCCATCAAGTTAGGCCCGTCTTCCAGGAGCATCGCCTTGCCATCCATCCACAAACCCGGAAAGACGCGGCTGCGCAGGATCCCGTCCTCATCCGGGTCGATTTCCACGTATTCGCCGTCTTGCAGCACCCACCAATCCAGCGAATGCTCCTCAGTTCGCCACACGATGTATTCCCGCGTCTTGGCGTCGCGGTAACTGTCTTTTTTCTCGTTGGTATCGATGGAGGCCGAACTGGCGGCGATTTCGAAAATAAGCTCCGGGGCGCCCTCCACGTAGCCATCCTGGTTGACGGCCGTTTGGCCGCCGCATTCCGGTAAAATGCGCAAATGGCTGTCGGGTTGCGGGATGTCCTCATCGTCCAGGATGGTGGTGGAATTGGTTGACGACTTAACTCCGGGGGTGGCAATCATGTAGTTGCACAGCCAGCCTTGAGCCAAGTTGTCAGGGTCTCCGTGTTGTTCGGCGCGTAGTGGTGATGCCATGTAAACCTTTCCTTGGATGAGTTCGGCCTTCATTTCTCTCGGCATGGCCTCGTAGCGGCGCATGAATTCGGCCGCGCTCAAATGCGCACCGTTTTCCAACGGCGGAACGCGCGTCTGCGCGCCGGCTTTGCGGGGCAGGGTGAGCAGTTGAGAAGCCTCGAGCGAGATCATTGCGGAATGAGGATAGCCGCGTGCCAGGTGAAGGTCAATCCGACGCTTTTCCCCTTTTCGCCTGCGGGATACTTGCAGCCGCAAGCGGTAGGGCCGATTCGTCCTGAAATGAGCCAAACCGACGCACCATTTCCCGAAGGCGCTGGCGATGAAGACGACGATCTCATCCGCACCGCCAACGATCACTTTTTCCAGGGCTATTACGGCATCGAGGACGCCTCGCGTGGCTTCCTGCAGCCCACGATTCTCAGCGAATTGAGCGAAAGCCTGGATTGGGAAGGCGCGCCGATGGAACTGGTCCGCGGTCTATTCGTCGATCCCCGATTGCGCTTCAAATCCTCGGATTTGCTCTGGAAAGTGATGACGAAAAGCGGGGATGAAACCTACGTCCTGCTTTCATTCGATCATCAAACCCGTCCAGACAAGTGGATGGCGTTGCGTTGTCTGGTGATGCAAGGTTTGGCCCTGCTCAAGATCCTGGGCGAGGATGAAGGCAAACCCAAGAGCGATTTACCGGTGATTTACTGCGTCGTGCTTTACCAGGGCCTGGAACCTTGGAGTGCGCCGCTGGAGTTTCAGGAATTGGTGAACTTGGCAGCGTTTCCGGAAGAGAGCCGGGAGAAAATCCGCGATTATGTACCCAAGCTGCGCTACCAATTTGGTCCCGCTGCAAACCACCCCGGACGAGAAATTGCCGGATCACACCTTGACCCGGCTGGGATTGAAGCTGATGCAGGCGGCGATTTTGCACACTGTGGCCGATTGGGTGCGAGAAAGTGGGGCGGAATTGGCCCTGTTGTTGCAACGGGAGGATAGCCAACTCGCTCGAAGAAGCTTTCGCCATGGCAAAGGACGCCATCCAGGCGCTGCGCGAAGTCCGGATGGAACGGGTTCAAAAGGCGGCTGAGCTAGCGGTAGAAGCCGGGGCATGAAGCGCGCCAAATTAGAAAAACATCTTCGAGATCACGGCTGCGCTTTCGAACGCCATAGCGGAAACCACGACATTTGGATCAATCTCGCTACTGGCGACGATGCACCAATTCCGCGGCACAAAGAGATCAAAAAGTGGACTGCGCGTGGGATTTGCAAGCAGCTAAAAGTTCCGCCGGCCGCAGGGGATTGACTGCCCAGAGATCCTCACCATCAAACAGGGACATATCCAATGGCGGCGCGGGAACAGTTCTCACGGCTTCCATCACCTCACTCTCGCCCGTAAAGGGCAACAAGTAAGGCGCATTCAAAAATGGCGCCTCATCGGGAAACAATTCGGACACGGTTTCCGCTGGGTTGTAGGATTCTCATCCATAGAGTACGATACTTGCCGAGCGCGACTTCTGCAACGCCTGCAATGGAGCCAATTCCCCCTTCCCAAAACCCTTCCAAACCGCTACGCTAACATTCCCAAACTCAACGCGATCACTCAGGCTCCGAACCCTAGCCGAAACACAAACATGATCGCCCCCCCCGCGGAGACTGAACCCTCCGCGACTTCCACATGCCCGCCCATGCCCGTGCGGCGGCTGCACAACTTCGTTTACTGTCCGCGGCTTTTCTATTTTCAGTGGGTCGAGAACCTCTTCGAAGAAAACGCCGACACCGCCGCCGGTTCCGCCCTCCACCAGAACGTCGACCGCCCCAGCCATTGGCAGGAGGAGTTGGAACTTTCCGAACGAGCGAGGATTCGCTCGCTCGAACCCGAAAGCGCGGAACTCGGGTTGCGCGGCGTGATTGACCTGCTTCAGGACGATGGCTCCGGCGCGGGTCAGGAGATCATCGACTACAAAAAGGGCGCCGCGGCGCGGGACGAATCCGGAAATCTGGCGCCGCGGAAAGGCGCAGAGTGGCGGTCGGCCTAAACGAGGAATTCTTCGCCAAAACCCGCAAGCTTCTAGGAGAGGCGAAAAAAGTCGCCGAAAGCCGCCAATGCCCTCCTCCGCTGGTGGATGATCCGCGTTGCCTGCGATGCTCGGCTTACCCAATTTGTTTGCCAAACGAATCGGCGCGCTGGGCAGGGAACAAATCCTCACACGCCCAGAAAATCCAGGCCCCACGCCCGCCCGGCGACGATGGCGAGATCCTGGTGTTGCAGAATCCCAAGGTCCGCCTGGGCAAGCGCGCGGGGGAGTTGGTTTTGACCCGGGAACGCGAAACTCTTTCGCGCCACCCCATCGAGCAGGTTTGCGGAATCTACGTTTACGGCGCAGTTTCGATCAGCACCCAGGCGGTGCACGCGTGTCTGCAGCGTGAAATCGGAATCGCGCATTTTTCGCAGGCGGGCCGTTACCTGGGACAAACCAACGGCCTCCCGGTTTCAGGAGTGGATGCGCGGCGCGGGCAGTACCGCCTCTTCGAGCAACCGGGCATCCGCGTGAAGCTGGCGCGGGAGATTATCCGGGCCAAAATCCACAACCAGCGTGTCTTACTGATGCGCAACGCCCGGCCGCCGGACAAGGTTTTGCGCCAACTGGCCCGGCTGCGCGATGCTGTGGCGGAGGCAACCACACTGGATCAGATTCGCGGCCTCGAAGGTTCGGCGGCGGCGACGTATTTCTCCCAATTCCAGAACATGCTGAAGGGCGAGGCAGTGGTGAAGTTCGATTTTGAAGGCCGCAACCGCCGTCCTCCGCGCGACCCAGTGAATGCGCTTTTGAGCCAGGGATATTCGGTGTTGTGCAAGGAGCTGACGGGTGTGGCCCATGCCGTGGGGCTGGATCCGTTTCTGGGATTTTTCCACCAACCGCGCTACGGCCGGCCTGCTCTGGCCCTTGATCTGATGGAAGAGTGGCGTCCCTTGATCGCGGATAGCGTGGCGATTTCCTTGCTGAATCGTGGCGAGTTGGATGCGGGCGATTTCGTGAATTCCTCGCGGGGTTGTTTTCTGCGCGATACCGGCCGCAAGCAGTTCTGGCGGGCCTGGTTCCGGCGAATGGACGTCGAGGTTAAGCATCCGGAGTTTGGTTATCGCATGAGTTACCGGCGAATGCTTGAAGTGCAGACGCGGCAGCTCTGGCGCTTTGTCAGGGGTGAGGCTCAGGGGTACTGCGGGTTCACGACGCGATGAAAATCCGAACCTTCGAAATCCGAAAAAAATAAGCAGAACACGATACATCGTTTCCTACGACATCGGAGAGCCGAAACGCCTTCGCCGGGTGGCGCGGGTGTGTGAGAGCTATGGTTCGCGAATTCAGTATTCGGTATTTGAGTGCCGCTGGATGACGTGAAGTTGGCCAGGCTCAAGGCAGACTTGGACCAGATCATTCACCATGAGGAGGATCAGGTCCTGTTCATCTCATTGGGACCCGAAAGCGATGATCAGGTGTTTCGGATTGAGTCGATCGGTCAGCCGTATCAGCAGCGTAGCCGGGTGACGGTGGTGTGAAGAGTTTTCCTGACTGAGGCAGAGTTTTTGCGTTGCTTTCGGCTCCGGCGTTGGCATGATTACAGCTTGCCCACGTTGGCAAGGGTTTCAGCCCCCGCGATTTCCGATGAGCTGCGGCTGACCGTAATGGCTACAATTTCGACGGCCAAGCGCCCAGCGCGGAGTGGATCGGCGCGGTAGAGCGGCTTGCGGCTAACGAGAACGTTTTTGCAAAATCTCCGGCCTCTATCAGCGCTCCGTTCCTCAGCCAGCAGCAACTGGCCAGTGACGAACACACCGGCAGTTACGCCAGCTTGGTGAAACTAGTAGATGCATTCGTCAGCGGGCATGGGCAAGCCGCGCGCGAGCACTACTATTGGAAAAACGCCGCCAAGGCCTACCGGCTGCCGTTGGAGTAAGATCTGGCGCTCTGCTAATCAGCCTAGGCTTCATCCGAAATGGTACCTGCCGCAATTTCCGGCATATCCCCTTGCATGCCGCGATTTCGAGCGTAACCTCGCGGCCCTGACATTCGTGAAAATCTCACCCCATAGCCACGCAAAAGTCCGCTTCGCCATCCGGCGAATTTCGGTCAAACGCGTCTGGCTCATTGGCTAAGCCACATGCAAGGGTGAACGCGAAGGTTCTACGTCAGGCAACGTATCGGTGACTTCTTCTCGGCAGCCCTGGGCCCGCTCCGATGAAACCACCTCATCCCACCACCGCCTCCGCACCTTCCATCCCGCAGCAGTTCGGCAATTCGCTGAGCGCACAGAGCGATCACCTTCGCGGCTGCGTGCTCATGGCCTCTTCGCTGATCTTTTTCGCCTCGCACACGCTGATCGTCAAACAACTGACCGTGAGCCACGGAATGAGCCCGTGGCAGACGCTTTGGTTCCGATTTTTCGTCGGCGTTTTGGTCACGGTGGCCGCGTTTGGGCCAAACGGTAGGCTGAAACCGCTGCGCGTCGTCAAGCTCCCGATTTTGGTGTTGCGAGGGGTTTTGGGAGTGATCGGCACCGCCCTTTTTTACATCACCATCCCCCGGCTCGGCGCGGGAATCGCCACGTTGATCGCCTGCTCTTACGTGGTTTTCTCCATTTTGTTGGCAGCCTGGGTTTTGCGCGAAAAACTGACCGCAGCGCGGGTCATCTGGGTAGCGGTCGCGTTTTTTGGGCTTGGCATGCTGACCTTGCCCGGCGCAACGGCCAAACTCGCCGCACCGGTCTGGTTTTTGCTCGCTTTTGCCGGTGCCTTGGTGGCCGCCGGCTGCGTCGTCCTCATTCGCCGCCTGCATCGCACCGAAGGCACGGGCACCATCTACTGGGCCCAATGCGCGTGGGGATTGGTGCTCACCGCGCCGATTTTGCTCGGCGTTTGGACGACTCCCACGTGGACGAGCCTGGGTTTGCTGATGAGCTGCGGATTTCTGGCCTCGATCGGCCAATTGACGATGACCGCCGCCTACCGTCACTTGCCGGTTTCGACCGGCGCCGGCTTCCAAATGGCCTTGCCCGTTCTCACGACCGTCAGCGCGGTGCTCGTGTTGGACGAGTCGTTGTTAGTCGTGCAATGGATCGCCGCCGGCGTCATTGTCGTCGGGACCTGGAAAGCAGTCCGGGCGCGGTGAATCAGGCGAACAATTTGTTCACCGCCTGCGCCTTCACCAACTCCCGCGGCTGGTTGAGGTGGTTGTAGACGATGGTTTCCGGGTCGATGCCCATGCTGTGGTAGATCGTGGCCAACACTTCGCACGGATGAACCGGGTCCTCCACCGGCGCGGAGGCGGTTTTGTCCGATTTTCCGTAAACGTGACCGCGTTTGACGCCGGCGCCGCCAATGACGGAGGTGTAGCAGTAGGGCCAGTGATCGCGGCCATCGGCGCTGTTGTTGTTTCCGCTGGTGGAGACGCCTCGCTGCGGGCTGCGGCCGAATTCACCGATGGCGACGACGAGCGTTTCATCCAGCAAGCCGCGTTCGTCCAAATCCGCGAACAGGCCGGACAAGCCGGTGTCGAGCATGGGGCCGCTTTGGTCCTTCATCCGCTTGGGCAGGCCGCTGTGGTGATCCCAGCTGTGGTTGTTGGAATTGGCGACTTTCGGCCAAATCACCTCGACCACTTTCGTGCCGGCTTCGACCAAACGGCGAGCCAACAGGCAGCTTTGGCCGAAGGTGTTGCGGCCATACAAATCGCGCGTTTTGTCGTCTTCGGCGTCGATGTCGAAGGCTTCGCGGGCGCGGCCGGAGACGATCAAATTCAGCGCTTTGTCGTAGTATTCGTCCAGGTTGTAGCTTTCCACGGCCTTGTCGATAACCGGCATTTGGGCGGCGAGAGCTTCGCGCAATTTGGCACGGCGTTGCAGGCGTAGGGAGAAGACTTCCGGGCGCAGTTGCAGGTCGTCGACCTTGATTTTGTTCATCTTGCCCATGTCCATGTCGTCGCCTTCCGGGAAGAGGTAGTAGGGGTCGAAGGCTTTGCCGAGAAAACCGGCGGTGCCGCCCTTGTTGACCACGCCGCTTTCCTGGAGCGGACGCGGCATGACGACGAACGGGAGCATGGGCTCGTCGGTGGGCTTCAGGCGGATGATGTTGGAGCCGAAATTCGGGAAATCCTTGGGGCTGGGAGGCTCGAGCTGACCGCTGGGGCTGACCTTGTCGGTCGTGTAACCGGTCATGATCTGGTAAATCGCCGCCGTGTGGTTGAACAGCCCGTTGGGCGTGTAGCTCATCGACCGGATCATGGTGAATTTGTCGTTCACCTTGGCCAATTTCGGCAAAATCTCGGTGAATTGGACGCCGTCGAGCTTGGTGGGGATGGGTTTGAAGATGGAGCGCACGTTTTCCGGCGCATCGGGCTTGGGATCCCACAAATCCAGGTGGCTGGGGCCGCCCTGCAGGTAGATCATGATGACGCTCTTGGCCTTGCCCCAACCGGGCGAACCGACGAGGCCGGATGCGGCGCTGGCGCTTTGCACGGCCAGGATGTTGTTGAGGCTCATCCCCAGCATGCCGGCCCCACCAACGCGAAGGAAATCGCGGCGCGAGGGTTGAAGGTGGGAATCGCAGAGGTCTTTGGCGACGGCGCCTGGTACGCGGATCATGGCTGAAAAAGTTGGGTTTGGGCTGATTTTCTACCCTGAAAACGGGATTTAGCCCGGAAATCTTGCAGATTGAAGCGGTGGGCACAAGAAAAGTGCGTCGGTTTTTTGAATTCGGACATGAACGCGAAATTGGGCGGAAAACTGCGAATTTTCCTAACAAAAGTACCAAATTTCCCTGGTAATCCGTAATTTTTAGTGTCTTTTGCGTTGCCATCCGTCCTATCATCTTGAAAATAGGCCCCTTTTCCCGGCTGGCCTCTTTCGTTCATCCGGGATCAGTCACTATGAAATCCACCATTCCTCCTTCCCGGATCAACTGGACGACCAGTTCGTTCCTCATCCTCACTCTTGTCGTCGCCGTCGTCGCCACGCCCCTTTACCTCGCCTATTTCGAGCTCGATTGGTTCCTAACGGCGATGTTTTTGTTCTACGTGATGGCCACCGGAATGAGCATCACCCTGGGTTATCATCGGCTTTTCGCGCACAAGGCGTTTAAGGCCCGCCTGCCGGTTCGGGTGGCGACTCTCATGTTCGGCTCCTGCGCGTTTCAAAACTCGGCGTTGGACTGGGCCTCAGATCACCGCAGCCATCACAAGCACGTCGATCGCGAATTGGACCCTTACAACATCAACAAGGGCTTTTGGTGGGCGCACATCGGTTGGCTGCTGTTCAAGCTCAACCCGACCCAGGAAGGTGGAGACAACGTGTCGGACTTGAAGAAGGACCCCCTAGTCATGTGGCAACACCGCAACACCCACCTCATCGCGGTGGTCGTCGGTTTTGCCCTGCCCGCGCTGCTGGGTTATTTTTGGAACGGCTGGGTCGGCGCTCTGGGCGGATTTCTCATTCCCGGCGTGGCTCGGGTGGTTTTCGTGCAGCATTGCACGTTTTTCATCAACTCCCTGTGCCACACCATTGGCGAGCGGCCTTACGACAAACGCACCAGCGCGCGCGATAGCTGGATTATGGCGCTGCTCACTTTTGGCGAGGGGTATCACAACTTTCACCACACCTTTCAGCACGACTATCGCAACGGCGTGCGCAAATTCGCGTTCGACCCCACCAAGTGGGCCATCTGGTGCCTGGAAAAATTGGGCTTAGCCAGCGATTTGCGGCGGGTGAGCCCCGAAAAAATCCTCCTGGCTGAAATGCGCCAGGCTCGCAAAGAAGTCGATGCGCAGATGGCCACCCTGGATCGCCTCAAGGAGGCCAAGGAGGCGCTGGTGCATTGCCCGCGCTGGCAAGCGGCCAGCGACGCGCTCAACAACATTTCCGAGTCGTTTTCCCACAATTACCAGGAGCTGGAAGAAGCCGTCGCCAACCGCGTTGATATTTCCCGCAAAGTTCTCAAGCAATGGAGGGCCGAAACTCGCGGGATGCTGGAACACTTGGCCGAAATGAGCCAAATCGCGATGCAACCAGGCTTGGCGTGACGATTTCCGGCGCAATTTGAGCCTGAGCGTTGGTTGGAGCCGTTTCGGCGGAATCCGGCGCTTTTTTGGCGATCGCGTCGATATAGATGAAGTAGACCAGCACACCCAGAATCATCGCCGAGAGCAGCAGGTGAAACGTCTGCGTCAGCCGTGGAGGGATGATCAGCGCGATAAAGACGAGAACCAGGGCGATTCCGCGGAGGATCATGCTCATTTCGCCCCATTCCGTGCCCCACAGATTCCTCGACTGAAGCATCACCGTAACGATCAACGCGGCCACCAGCAGGTAAAAAATCCGCGCGTGCGTGGTGAAGTGCTCCTTCATCGAAAACTCCTCGGTATCGCGCAAATCCTTGCACAGCACCGCCGTTGCGCCGTAGAGAAATATTGGCGCCAAGAGCAGCCGAAAATAGCTCAAGAACGATAAATCCTTGAATTTTGGGACTCCCTTCATCGCGCTTTCTTTGATGTCCCAAACCGACCACCAGTGAAAAATTTGGAAGAGAAAGCAGCAAACCAGAAAAATCAGGAATGTTGGGTGCCATTTCACCACGTCGCGGTTGTTGATGACCTGGCCGCCAAAGGTCACCAGCCGGCCAATGGACAGCCCAACCACCACACCAATCAAAACGATGAGAAAGTCCAGGCGGTCGGGAGCGACCAGGACGTAAGTTTCGCCTGTTTGGGCCTCTCCGGCGATAGTTTGTGCCAACTGCATGGTTTTTTTTGAGGGGTTTGAGTTTGCGGGTAATCTTGAAGAGCGAGCAGCCGCGAAGCAAGCTGATTTCGCGCTAGGAGGTTGTCGGACTTAGAACGTCTGGCGGCGAAATTCGAGGTTCGAGCCAAAATTTTCATGAGTTTGAGGACTTTATGAGGACATAAGGGACGAAAACGAAGGGAAATTTGGGCCGAACCCTCGATTTTCGACGCCGGGCGGGCTAAGGCCGACAGCCTCCTAGCCTCTCCTAGCCTGCATTTCTCGCGGGTTTTTCGTCGCGAGGCGCCGCTCTGGACGCGTTCTGCCAAGGCGCGTGCGCAATTTTGCCGCCGGGGTGCGCGAGGAGACAGGGCGAATTTCGCGCGGAACGCAGGCAGACTCTTGAGTAACAAAACGTTTGACTGGCTGATTTTGAGGCGATTATAATTTCCACAATTCAGGCAAAAATCTTTCACTTCGCGGCTTTTTGTTAATCTGGCATCGGCACCACAAAATGTTGTTTTGGCGCTAGCTAGCGTGGTCGCGACCGACGCGAGCCGTCCAATGGTGACGCCGCTTTCGTACTAGCGAAGGCGACGATCCCGATCAAGAGATTGCCCACTTTTACAGTCGGTCGCGCCGGTCGCATTCATTAAACCGAATCCGACCATGTCTCGAAAATCGACCAAATCCAAAAACAAAACCCGTCATCTGCTCGATACCGAAGTTCATCCTGATGCTGCTGGTATCGACATCTTGAAGCACGCGGAGAAGCCAGTGGAAAAGCCGAAAACTCGATCGAAAACGCCCGAAAAATGCTGGCTCGGGATTTTGAAGCCGAAACGGTGGCGGATATTTTGGAGGTTCCCATCGAATTGGTGGCCAAAATGGCTCAAGGCGAGGAGCCGATCCTTGAGGAATGGATCGCAGCGAAAAATCCCGGTTCCTGACCGAATCCCCACCCAGCCCACGCATCCTGGACGACCTGGATTCGCACCTGCAACCGGTTTCGCGCTAGCAGAGAGTCAAAATTCGGCGCTACTTCCAACTCGCGGGATCCAAGCCAAAGTAATCCGCCAGTTCCTCGTAAAGATCCGGCAGGCGTTGGCGCATCTTGGTGGATCGCTCGAAAAAAGCTTCGGTAGCCACGGCGAAAAATTCGGCGGGATCCTCGGCTCCGTAGGGATCGAGAAGCGTCTTGCGGCCGTGCTCGGTGTCTTCAACCAATTCGGCGTAGTGGTGGCTAAAGACCTGGGCCCAGTCGCCGTATTCGCTGGGATCGGCTAGAATCGGCACGCCGTCGCCGCGGCCGTCGGCTTGGTCCAATTGATGGGCAAATTCGTGCAGAACGACGTTGCGGCCGTCGTCTTTGTTCGCGGCGCCGAGTTGAACGCTGTCCCAAGCGAGCACGACCGAGCCGGTGGTCCAGCTTTCGCCCAGGCGGTGCTCGGGATCTTCGTGAAGGCTAAAGGTTCGCTCGCCGGAGTCGAGATAGGCCGTGGGGTAGAGGATGATCGAGAACAAGTCCGGGTAAAGCTCGCACGGGCGACGCCCGGCGGTGAGAAGCGCGGCTTGGGCCATGATGAGCACGCGCATTTCATCGGAAATCGACCCAAGATCGGCTGGCGATTCAAAGCTTTTTTCCGCAATGAGGATGCGGGTGTGGAGTTGCAGTTCTTGCCGAACAGAGGGTGGGAGTTTGCCGTAAAGCTTGAATTTGCGCAGCAGCATGGCGTGCCATTCCGACGGAAACGGCTCTTGCTCGATGCTCTCGCGAAACCGGCGCCGCCGGCGGTTGGCCAAGACCGGGCGCACGACTAGAAATCCCACCAACAGGAAGGCGGTGGCGGCGACAATGAGGATTGCAATTCCGCTGAGCAACATAATGTTCGCCCGCATCATGGCACTCCCGGATTCTTCTGAAAACCTCATTCGTTTGGCCAAAGCGTTGATCGACCAGCAAAAAGCGGCCGTTCTCGTCCCGCCCAAGCAGAATTCCACCGGTTTTTGGTTCGGCGGCGGTAATGTGGTGCAAGCGCCGGACGGCAGCGTCCTCATCGTGGGTCGCTACCGGAATTTTGGCGATTCGCGAACGGGCGTTGGCGCTGGAGAGCGCGGATTGGAATTGGCGATTTTTCGCGCGGACACGGTGACGGGACCGTTTGAAAAAGTGATGAGTTGGAGCAAAGAGGAGCTGAAATGCGGGGAAAAAGAGGTGGTTTCGATCGAAGGGGCTTCGCTGCTGCTGGATGGCAACGGGGTGGAGTTGTTCGTCTCCACGGAAAAAGATGTGGAATACCCCGACGAGGTGGCCGGCTACCAAAAAATGGGGACGGGAGTTTGGTCGATCGACCGGTTGCGCGCCCCGGTGTTTCTGGATTTGAAGAAAGCTGAGGTGGAAGAGGTAATCGTGGGCGCCGAACCCGCGCGCCTCCACGCAAAAGACCCAAAGGCCTTCGCGCTGCCCAGCGGCGAAACGGCGCTGATTTACTGCAATCACCCGTTTACCTGGGCCAGCTCCAACACGAGTCTGGCGCTTCGCAAACGCGGCGCAGACTCGTTCGAGCGAGTGACCGACGATCTGCTGCCCCGCGGTCCGGCCTGGGACATCGCCGTAACTCGGGTGACCGACCGGATGACCGTGCCGAAATTGGGCCGGTTCGCGGATTTGCCGGACACGAGCCTCTACTTTTACTGCGGGGCGGAAAATTTGCGCCAACTGGATGAAAACCCCAAGGCGGTCAAGCGGCCCCGCGGATGGTCTTGCGAGGAAATCGGCGGGTTGGCTTGCGGCACGGACGAGGCGTTTCCGGCGCTGGAGCGGCTGTCGGTGAACGCCGCGTTGTTTTTCTCGCCCTACGGGACGGGTTGCAGCCGTTACGTCAGCACGCTGGTGAGCGGCGAGGGGATTTTCGCGACCTGGCAGCAATCGCAGGACGATCTTTCGCAAGCGCTGGTCGGCCATTTTCTGCCGATGGATGAGGTGGAGCGGATTTTGCGGTAAAACTCGGGAAATCGTGCCAAAGCTTGACTTTTTGCCCAAAAATCGGCCTAGTTAGCCCAATGCGGCATCATCCCAGTTTCGTGATTCTGTTTCTGTTAGCGGCTCTGCTCCCCAGCCGGAGTGCGGACGTAATTGCGGCTGCTGAGGCTCCGGAGGATCGAATCTGGACCTATCAGGGCGCCTCCATGCGCGCGAAGTTGATCGACATTGGCAAAACCGCGGTAAACGTACGCATGGCTTCAGACGGCTGGGTAACCAAGTTTTGGCTGGATCAATTGAGCGATGGCGACCAGGACTACGTGCGCCAATGGAAGGAGCGCGGGTTTGGCCCCAAAGCTGCGCCCAAAGCCCCACAGCCAAAGCTGAATTGGCCGGGCGAACTAACGCCGGACCTGGATTTCGAAGCCAAGCTGGTGTCCGGCGACGGAGGCGTGTGGACCTACGAAACGCCGCACTACCAGTACCGCAGCGATGTGAGACTTGCGCCCAGCCTGATCAAGGAATACGCCGTTTCCTTTGAGGGAACCCTGTTCGCGATCCGAAAACTGCCGCTGCAACTCGGCGTCAAGGTTCCCGCCAAAAAATTCGTGGTTCGGATGTTTCGCAATCCCGGCGACTACCTGCGCGCGGGAGGGCTGAAAGGCTCCAGCGGCACTTATTTGACGCGAACCGAAGAAATCCTGGTGCCGCTTTCTTCAACGGGCGTAAAGCTGTGGGGAAAGCAGGTTGCCCTGGACCGGCGCACGTTCGATTCCGCGCCGCTGGTGCATGAAATTACCCACCAAGTGATGCACGACTGGGTGCGCGTGTTGCCGGTTTGGTTCGTGGAGGGGATGGCTGAATACATGGCTGCGCTGCCCTTCAACGGCATATGGTATGACTTCGACCAAATTGATGCAGGCATTCGCGAACACATGGAGCAGGCTTACAGCGTGGAAGCCACTCGCGCCGGCGTTTACCCCGTGGACATGGTTTCACCCCGCGAATTGATGACCATGAGCCACGAACAGTGGGCGGAAGCGCTGAAGCTTGGCAACGCCACCGTCAACTATTCCTCCGCCCTGCTCATGGTCTACTACTTTGCGCATCTGGATGAAAAGAACGCTCATTCCCCACTCGTCGGCTACCTGCGCAAAACCCAGCAAGGCCGGGATCAGCGCGAGACCTTTGTGGCCGACTACAACCAAGCCGTGGAAGCCTACAAAATCCAGCTCTCGGCCTACAACCGGGAGGTGGACGCCTACAACGCGGCATTGCTGGCCTACGGCAAGGAAATTGGCGCTTACAAGGAGCGGGTGCGCACCTACACCGCCCAGGTCGCCAAAGGCGTGAAGCCGGACCTCCGCATTGACGTTGGTCCCAAGCCGGGCAATCTGCCCAAGCGTCCCCAACCGCCCGCTTTGCCCCGGATTTTGGCGGATAACCCGCAAATTGACGATGTGGACCTCTCCGAAGCCGAGGTGGAGGCCCGCGCCGCGTTGCTCAAAGGCCGGACGCCCGAAGAACTCTGGAAAGCGATGGAGGAAGCCTTCGCCAAGGAGCGAATCTGGATTCGCGAGGTAAGTGCGCGTTCCTGAGGGCCTTGCGCAATCGCCAAAATTCCGGACCGAAACCCATCGAACTCTCCCTTTCCCCTGCCGCATGACTCCCCCTGTCTCCGTCGCCGAACGACTCCAATCCCTGCCCGATCTTCAACACACCAAGGACACCCGCGGCGTCGCCATCGAGCAAGTCGGCGTTTGCGATTTGCGATACCCCATCACCGTGTTGGACCGGGCGAATGAGAAGCAGCGGGTTGCCGCGGTTTTGAGCCTGTCCGTCGATCTGCCGCATCATTTCAAAGGAACGCACATGAGCCGGTTTTTGGAGGTGATGGAGGATCATCGCGGTGAAATTACGGTGCGGACCATCCCAACCATTCTCGCCGAACTTCGTGAGCGTTTGAATGCCGAGCGTGCTCATGTGGAGGTTCGATTTCCCTATTTTATCGAGAAAACCGCCCCCGTGTCGGGCAAAAAGTCGCCGATGGACTACGATTGCGCCTTCATCGCCGAAGCCGACGGTTCCGGGACGGATTTCGTCCTTCAAGTTAGCGTTCCGGTGAAAAGCCTTTGCCCCTGCAGCAAGGCGATCAGCGATTATGGCGCCCACAATCAGCGTGGAAACGTGGAAATCCAGATTCGAAGCGGCGCCGGCGAAAACAGCGAGCCCAAGATCGTTTGGATCGAGGAATTGGTCGAAACCGCCGAGAAATCCGCCTCCGCACCGGTTTATTCCCTCCTCAAGCGCGAGGACGAACGGCACGTGACGATGCAAGCCTTCGACAACCCCGCGTTCGTCGAGGACATCGCTCGAAATGTCGCGGTCAGCCTGCGTGAAGATCCGCGCGTTGCCTGGTACAAGGTGCGAGTCACCAATTTTGAGAGCATCCACAACCACTCGGCATTTGCCACGGTGCGATCTGATTGAGCTTGTTGGGCGGCCAGATTTTGGGAAGAAGGGTTCGAATTTCGAATTTCGAGTTTCGAGTTTCCAGCCATGAACCTGACCCTCCTCGCCGCCATCATCCCCGTTTTCCTGACAATGGCGGCCGGATTCACGTTTCGGCGCTTTGACTGGATCGGCGACGGCCTGGATTCCGGAATCATGCGCCTGGCGCTGAATCTGCTCGTGCCCTGCCTCATCCTCGACAAAGTCATCGGCAGCGCGACGCTCGATCATCTGCCGACCGTTGGCGCATCCATCGCGCTGGGCTTCGGGATCATCGTTGCGGGCATCACGGTTTGCCTGATCGCCGCGCCGATCCTGGGTTTAGGCCGAGGAACCGGCAAACGCACCTTCGCCATCTCCACCGGCATCCAAAATTACGGCTACGTGGCCATTCCCGTGTTGGTGGCGCTTTTTGGCGAGCACCCCCTTGGCGTGCTGTTTTTGCACGGCATGGGCGTGGAATTGGCCACCTGGACGGTGGGAGTGATGGTTTTGCGCGGCGTGGGCGGCGGGGCGAACTGGCGCTCGATCGTCAACGGCCCGTTTGTCGCCGTTTTGGCCAGTCTGGCGCTGCATTACGCCGGCGCCGATGGCTGGATTCCCGCTCCGTTGCGGATTTTCATCGGCACGTTGGGAAATTGCGCGGTGCCCATGTGTTTGTTGGCCATCGGCATCACCATCGCCGATCAAGCGCGATCGCCCGAGACCTCGCTGCGTTGGCCCACGGTGCTGGGCGCATGCCTGCTGCGTTTGGCGGTTTTACCCGCGATGATGCTGGCCGTGATGCACGCGATTCCCGCCCGCGAGGAGCTGAAGCAGGTGATGTTGGTGCAAGCCGCGATGCCGGCCGCGGTTTTCCCGATTATTCTGGCCCGAATCTACGGCGGCCACCCTGCCACAGCCATTCAAATCGTGCTGGCCACAACGCTGGGCAGTCTCGCCACCATGCCGTTGATCCTGCACCTTGGCGCGGGTTGGCTGGGATTGGCCTTGCCGTGAATCTCTACCGGTCGCACTCGCCCATCACGAAGTCCAGGCTCCCTAAGATCGCGGCCACATCGCTCATCATGTGCCCCGGCAAGAGCTTGGGCAGGATGCTCAGGTTCACGAAGCTGGGGCTGCGAATTTTCAGCCGGTGCGGCACGCCTCCACCCTTGCTGTTGAGGTAAAAACCCAGCTCGCCCTTGGGATTTTCCGCGCCAAAGTAGACCTCGCCCTCCGGCGCGTCGATTCCCTGCGTGGCGACGATGAAGTGGTGGATCAACTCCTCCATGCTCATCAGCACCATCTCCTTGTTCGGCAACGTACCCTTGGGATCGACGATGTTGATGGGGCCCTCCGGCATTTTGTCGAGAACCTGGCGCAAAATCCGTACGCTTTGGCGCAACTCCTCCATTCTCACCAGATAACGGTCGTAGCAATCGCCCACCTCGCCAATCGGCACGTCAAACTCGTAGTTTTCGTAGCCCAGGTAGGGATGCGCCTTGCGCAAATCGTGATCCACACCCGAAGCGCGCAAATTCGGCCCGCTTAGCCCGTAACCAATCGCGTCTTCCCGGCTGATGAGGCCCACATCCTTGGTCCGGTCGACAAAGATTTTGTTCCGCGTCAACAACTTGTCCACCTCATCGACGACCGGCTCCACCCCGTCCAAAAACGTGCGCAACGCCTCGGCGAACCCCTCCGGCAAATCGCGAATCTGCCCGCCAACGCGCGTGTAGCTGGTGGTGAAACGCGCCCCGGTCAGTTGCTCGCTCAGATTGTAGATTTTCTCCCGCTCGGTGAAGGTGTAGAGAAACACCGTCATCGCCCCCACATCCATCGCGAACACGCCAACCCCCAGCAGGTGCGCCGAAACCCGGGCCAACTCGCAGCAAAGCACGCGAATCGCCTGACCGCGCGGCGGCAACTCCCAGCCCATCAGCTTTTCCACCGCCATCGCGTAAGCCACGTTGTTGGCCAGCGGCGCCAGGTAATCCAGCCGGTCGGTGTAGGGCACAAACTGGTTGTAGTGCATGTTTTCGGCGATTTTCTCGTCGCCCCGGTGCAGGTAGCCCACGTCCGGTTGGGCTTTGGTGATGATCTCGCCATCCATCTCCAAAATCAGCCGCAACACGCCATGGGTGGCCGGATGGCTGGGCCCCATGTTCAGCACCAGCTTCTCGCCCATCATGTCCGTGGTGGCCTGTTGGTATTCCTCCAACTGGCGGGCGGCTTTGGCCGCGGAATCGGGCGCTTCAATTTCCTGGACGGGGTTCGCCATAGTGTCAGGAGCTTGCCTTGGCGCGAAATGCCCCGCAACGGCAATTTGTGAAATTTTTCACAAAGTCCGCCAGTCGGGCTCGGTGATGCCGGCCGGGCTGGAACTGCCCCCAACCACAGCTGGGTTGCCGAATCCAGCGGCGCATCTGAGGAGTCTGAGGAGCTTGCAGTGAGGGGCGATTCCGTGCTTCGAAACCAAACGGGGCGCCGGCCGGCTGCTATCCCGTTTTACGCTTTGGGCCTGCCCATTTCCTACGCAGGCGCCGCGATTTCGCTTTCCGAGGGGATGTTGTGGCGCGGGGTGTCGTCCACGGTGAAACCCCAATCGCCCAGCGCTTTGCGGTTTTCCGGATGCAGCGTGGTCAACAAATGCGGCTCAGGCGTCGGGAAATTACAAGACAAAAAATCTCCCTCTCCGGAAAATTTATGCCAAATCCGGCGGTTTAGGGCGCTGCGCTGATGGTTGGAATTTTCCTCTCCGCAGAAAGCGTGGTGGCGGTGAATTTTCGTCGCCGCGGATGCAAAACGAACCAAGCGGCGATTAAAAGTCGACTAAAAGTCGCTACCGAGCGTTCAACTGCGGGATTTGGGACCAAATCTAGCGGAACAACGCCACTTCATCCAGGCGGCCTTCCCAGTTGCCCTCACCGTCACTGCGGCCGCCGATGAAAATTTGGTCGAATCCCGGCGGGAAGGTCGCCGCCGCTTCCACCTCGATTTCCAGCCGACCATTCAGGTAAACCCGCACCCGGCCGGCTTTTCGTTCCAAGCGCGCTTCGTTCCAGGTCCAGCGCTCGGCAGCCGTTTTTCCGGCAACGATTTTTGCCGCGTCGCCGCCGTGCAGGAAGACCAGCTTGCCTTCGCTGAGGCCAAGGTGGTCGCCGTGCGGACCCAAGCCGTGATTGCGCTCGCGAGAAAACATCCAGCCGGAGATTTTTCGGGCGTCGGCCGGCATTCCGTTCCAAAAACGCAGATTCACCGCGTAATCCTGGCCTAAATCCGGGATTTTGGCCCGCATCCGGCCACCGGCAAAGTGGGCGGCGCGATTCGTCTCGCCGTTATCGCAAAACGCGGTGGAATCCGGGCCTTCCAGCCAGAAAATGACGCCGTCCTCGTAAATCCCATCATGCCGGTTACCCGCCGCGTCAATCGCGCGCGGCCCGGCCATTTCATCCAGGCGCCAGTAAGCCAGCGGTTTCGCGGCTAAAATCTCCTTCGCCGCGGAACCATGGCTGAGCCGAAATTCACGTCGCGGCTCGCCCCGGGTCTGCTCGATCAGTTGCAACGCGCGTTCGACGATTTTTGGCTCCGCCTGAACTTCCAGTCCCGCCGAACGGGCAGCCCACGTGTTGTAGCCACCCAGGAAATGTTGCTCCGGCGGCGGGATGTAGCCGTCGCCGCCGTTAGCCAGCTCGATCACCATCGTCGACGCCGCTGGGCTGAACGCTTTGAGCTTCAACCCCGTGAGTGCGTAAGTCTCGTTCGGCGTCGTTGCGATCGAAAAATCACCCAGCTTGATGGCCTGCACCACAATCTCGGTGTACCGGCGGTCGTGCAGGATGAGTTGCTCGCGCGCGTAGATTTCCTCCCGCGTTTTGGGCAGCGGCCCCTCCATTTGGCTGACGATGCGCTCGCTCCACTCCACCAACTGTTTGTTCGGCACGCGATAGTTCAGCTTCATGCGCGCCTCAGCCATTTCCACGTCCACCCCGGCGGTGAACTGCATGGCCTCGTAGGCGGCCAGCGTCTTGAGGCCGAGCCCTTCGGCAAACGATTGCACCGTGAAATCCTCGGCCGCCGGTTTGGGCGATTCCTTCCAGTTGCGCTCGGTGTAATCTTGCCGCCAAATGTCGCCGCTGCACCCGTGCGACATCATCGCCACAAAACCGGAATCCGGCGCGATTTTCTCCTCCAGCCAGTTCGCGTAAATGCCGAAATAGTCCGAACTCAGCGCCTTGACGCCGCCAAAGTAGTGCATCGAAAAATTTGCCAGCAGCGCAATCGGTTCGCCAGAGCCCGATTGGAACGCCACGATCGACAGATTCGGATCCTCGGGGCCCGATTCGCCAGTCACGTCGTCCCAATTTCGCCCGGCATGCATGTTGGCGTGCACCGTGAAATTTCCGAACGGATCCTCCTGAAGCCGGTCGCTCCGCCGCACCCAACGACGCAGCGCGGTGAATTTCGGCGCTGGAGCCACCGCCCAGCCCATTTTAGCCGGTTGCAGGTCTTTTTCGGCCAGCGCGATCGCCTTGGCGAGGCGTTTGATCAGCAAGCTGCGATAAATCGGGTCCGCGTTCGTTCCCAGGCACCCCATCGATGCGGGCGCGGTGTGCGTGTGAGTGGCGCAGACCAGCATGCGGTCCGGGCGAATTTTGGTGCGCGATGCAGCCAGCGCCTTGGCTTCATCCTGCACCGGCCGCGGCACCATGCAGCTATCAACCACCACGATCGCCAAGCGGGTATCGCCGTCGTCCACGCAAATGGCGCGGGCATGGAGGGGCGAGGAAACTTCGGACGCCTGGCGGCTCCTCATCCCGCCATTGACCAGGACGGGAAAGATTTCCGGCGTAATGTCCACAATCGCCGAGCCGGCGCGAAATTCGCCGCCAAAAGCAGGAAAAGCCACGATGGCGGCCAGAAGCATGACGTAAAGGGTTTTCATGCGTGCAAGCATGGAAGGCGCCGGACACGCGGTCAATCACCAGATTTAGATGATCCGGTTGTTTCCCCAACCGTTCCTCGGGAAGCAACGGCCGATTCGTGCATGGGTATCAAGGTTCGTGGGACTTCCACTCCCTACGATCCGGAACATGCGGCTATTTTCGCTGGTAGCGCGGATTGAGGAAGGTGAGGGGGGGCAATGGGGCCGCTAGCCTGCATTTCTCACGGGTTTTCGTCGCGAGGCGCCGCTCTGGACGCGTTCTGCCAAGGCGCGCGCGCAATTTGCCGCCGGGCTGTGTGAGGACACACTGTCCAAGGCGAATTTCGCGCGGAACGCAGGCAGAATGCGCCGCAGCAAGCCGCAGCAGAAAACCCGTGAGAAATGCAAGCTAGGCCCCTGCCCTACCCGATGAATCGAAGAATAGATTCGACAATCCCAAGGAAGAGGAGGAAAAAATTGATGACGCCCAAAATATTTCGCGATCACCACACTGGCTAAGCAGGTAACGCCAGGCTTTCGCTCGGTTTTGGCCAATCCACCTCCACCTTCTGCACCCGGCCAAATCGGTCCACGTACTTCACGAATCCGTGCTCCGCGCCAAACTCGTGGACCAGCTTCGTTACTTTCACGTCAAAGCAGCAGTATTCCGCGATTTCCAGGATTTTTCCCTCCCGCCACCAGCGAATGGCCTGCGTGCCCTCCGCGGTTTTACCCGCACCCAACGAAGCCGCGGCCACCGCCTCCAATTTTGGCCGGTGATCGAGCCGTTTCTCCAGATCCACCATCAAATCCAGGCTGCGCAATTGACTGTTCAAATCCAGGATCGTGTAGCCCTGAAGCACTTCGTAATCGAAGCTCACCTGGTTGTAACCGACGATGAGATCGGCTTTCAGCAACTGATCGACCAGGTCACCGGCGCCGTTCTCGCCAAAAATGCGGTAGCGGCCGGTTTGGGTGCTGAAAGTAACGCCGATCGACATTCCCATGCGATCTTTGTAGCTCCAGCCGCCCACGTCGTTGGCGGAACGCTGCGTTTCGAGATCGAAGTAGATGAATTCGGCCATTTCGGCGGTGAGGCTACTCGAATCGAGCGCCGATTCCAGCGGAAAGTTGTGGGCATGTTAGGGCACGGCCAGCCGGGAGAAATTTTCAAGAAATCCCAAAAGTCCGGAAATTACGGTTTACGTCCCTAATTTCCCGGCTGGTGAGCGCATTGTTTCAACGAAAACGAAGGAGCCCGGCACGGATTTCCAGTTTTTCGTCGCAACCGCGAAAAATCCGAAAAGGCTAAGCTAACCGCCGACAGGCGCCTTTTCGGCTTATTTGGCGGTTTTGAGTGCTATTTCCGTCACAAGGGGAAGGGCCGTTGGAACCGGCTGAGCAGCTAAAAATTCCCGCCAAATACGGGCAATTCGCCGAGGAAATCGGAACTCTAACCTCCATAAAATCATCAAAAACCATATTTTAGACTCTTTTTCGGTAGACATCGCATGAATGATATTTAGGGTTGCCGCCATAGGAGCCGAGCCTTTCATATTTTAGGAATTACATAAATTCCACTGGTGTTGTTGGTTTGGTTCTCCCGTTTGCTTTTCCCGTAGGGTCCTGCCGCAAAACGGCAGCAAACGACCAGGGGCGGCAGCTTATCCTCACAACACAGAGCTACATCAAACATCGTGCAAACTCCGGAACTCACCATCGTTGAAAAACGCGCCACGGAAACCGCTTCTGAGAAGCGGACCGAGCGGCAAAAATCGCAAACCGGGCTGCTCGAAAGGGTGCGTGGCAACGCCAAAAAGAAGCCGCGCGGCAACCAATCAGGGCCCAACAAACCGAAGTGGAAGCGAAACGAGGACTTTGTGGCTCTTTTCCTCATTTTGCCGGTTCTGGCGCCGCTGCTTCTCCTCATCGCCCTCTGGGTGAAGCTAACTTCCAAGGGACCGATCCTTTTTCGTCAGGAGCGGGTGGGTATGAACGGCGAAAAGTTCACGTTTTTTAAATTTCGCAGCATGCGGACGAATGTGGACACCATGGTGCATGAAAATCACGTCCAGCACCTGGTGGAAACCAACGGTCCCATGGTAAAGCTCGACGTTTTGGGAGATCCGCGGGTTATTCCCGGTGGCGGCATTCTCAGGGCATTGGGATTGGATGAACTGCCTCAAATTCTCAACGTCTTGAAGGGTGAAATGAGCCTGGTTGGACCGCGTCCGTGCACAACGCAGGAGCGCAAGCTCTACCGGGACGATCAGAAGCGGCGTTTTGACGTGGTTCCGGGCCTCACGGGCTATTGGCAGGTGAAAGGGAAGAACAATACGACGTTTACCCAAATGATCGAGATGGACGAGTACTATGTCGATAACCAGTCGCTGCGTCTGGATCTCGCGATTCTTATACGCACACCCTTCGTCCTTTGTTCGCAGCTTTTTGAGATGATTGGGACACGATTCCGAGTTTTTCGGCGGCAATCGCAAAGTGGTGATGCCGCTGGCTAGTAAACCTGAACCAGGGTAGAAAATACATGACCAACACCAAACCCATCACTGTCGGCGTTGTGGGGTGTGGCTACTGGGGGCCAAATCTTGCGCGAAACTTCAATGCAAATCCAGAATGCACCTTAAAGGCGGTGTGTGATTTGGACCAAGGTAGGCTAAATCACATGCAACGGCTATATCCGCAGGTCCAGGCTCTGCAAGACTTTGAGCGATTGCGAAAAGATCCGGAAATCGATGCTCTGGTTATCGCAGTGCCGGTAAAACTGCACTATCCGCTGGCGAAAGCCAGCTTGCTTGCCGGCAAACACACCCTCATTGAGAAGCCGATGGCGGCTTCATCAGAGGAATGTGAAGATCTCATCCGCATCGCCAAGCGCAACAAGTTGACGTTAATGGTGGGCCATACATTTCTCTATTCGCCGCCGGTTCGCAGGATTGCTGATATCGTGCAAAGCGGTGACATTGGGGACCTGCAATATATCAACTGTCAGCGCCTCAATCTGGGTTTGTTTCAAAAGGACATCAACGTAGCCTGGGATTTGGCGCCTCATGACATCTCCATTATCTTGCACATTTTTGGCGAGGTGCCCGATGCCATCAACTGCCAGGGAAATGCGCACGTTACCAGGGGAATCGAGGACGTGACCAATATGTCCTTGAGCTTTCGCAACAACAAATTTGCCACCATTCAGAGCAGTTGGATAGAACCGCGTAAAGTTCGCCAAATGACGTTTGTTGGCTCTCGGCGCATGATCGTCTACAATGACATCACCCCCATGGAATCGATTCGAATCTACGATGTTCGGGTCGAGCGCCCCCCGCACTATGATAGCTTTGCGGAATTCCACTATTCCTACCACTACGGCGATAGCTACATTCCGCACATCCAGCAGGAAGAGCCGTTAAAGAGGATGGTGCAGCACTTCTTGGAATGTATTCGCACCGGCAAAACTCCGCTCACCGGCGGAGAGAAGGGGTTGGAGTTGGTGCGGATTCTTGAAGCCAGTTCGGAATCCCTCAAGGCTGGCGGCTCTCCCGTCAGTTTCGCCCGGGACACGGTTGATTCGCCGCAAAAGCGCAAACGAGTTCAACGCAAGCGCCCCGCCAAAAAACAATTGGCCATGGTATGAACCAAACGGAAAACGGCAACCTCCGAATTGCGCCGGATGTGAAGTTAGGGCGCGATGTGAAGCTCTTCGGTTTTGTCAACCTGTATGGATGCGAAGTCGGGGACGAAACCAAAATCGGCACGTTCGTGGAAATCCAGAAGGGTGCGCGCATTGGCCGGCGCTGCAAGGTGTCCAGCCACACGTTTATCTGTGAAGGAGTTGCGATTGAAGACGAAGTGTTTATCGGCCATGGCGTCACGTTTATTAATGATCGGGTGCCCCGCGCGACTGGCGACGGTGGCGCGCTCCAAACCGACGAAGATTGGGTCTGTCAAAGCACCATTGTTAAGCGTGGCGCTTCCATCGGATCCGGCGCGACCCTTTTGGGAGGCCTCACAGTTGGGGAAAATGCTCTTGTTGGCGCTGGAAGCGTGGTTACCAAGGACGTTCCGCCAAATGCAGTCGTGGTTGGCAACCCCGCGCGAGTTTTGAAGATGATTCGCTGAAGATATTGCCATGAAAGTTCCATTTCTTGATCTAAAGGCACACCATCGTCCCTTGCGGGATGAATTCTTGCAGGCCATTGCGGAGGTTGTTGATTCCGGCGCCTTTGCTGGAGGACGATTTGTCGAAGAATTCGAAAAAGACTTTGCCAAATACTGTGGCACTGAAAGCGCCATTGGCGTCGGCAGCGGGACTGAGGCACTCCTTCTAGCTTTAAAGGCGCTTGACGTCGGTCCCGGTGATGAGGTGATAACCGTGCCAAGCACGTTTATTGCTACAGCTGAGGCTATTTCACATGCGGGAGCTAACCCGGTTTTTGTTGATGTATGCGAGAATACTTGCAACATGGACCCAGATAGATTGGAAGGCGCTGTTTCGGCAAAAACCAAGGCGATTATCCCCGTGCATCTTTTTGGGCAGCCGGCCGACATGGCGCCAATACTCGAATTTGCCCGACGCAAGGGGCTTCCCGTCATTGAAGATGCCGCTCAGGCACACGGAGCGACCTACCGGGGACAAAAAGCAGGTTCGATGGGCGATCTTGGCTGTTTTAGCTTTTATCCTGGAAAAAATCTGGGTGCTTTTGGCGAAGGAGGCGCTGTTGTTACAAATAACAAGGAGTTCGACGAGCGAATTCGGATGCTTAGAGATCACGGGCAATCGAAGAAGTATCATCACAAGATGGTGGGTTGGAATTCGAGAATGGACGGAATTCAGGGCGCGGTGTTGCGAATCAAGCTGCGCCATCTGGAACGAAATATTGACCTGCGAAACAGTAGGGCCCGTCGTTATATTCAGCGGCTCAAAGACTTGGACAAAGTCGTCTTGCCCAAAGGTATGCCGGATGTCAGGCACGTTTGGCACCTGTTCGCGGTTCGAGTTGAGCAACGTGACGAAATCATGAGGTTGTTGGGAGAACACGGCGTGGCCTGTGGCATCCATTACCCAATTCCGGTGCATCTTCAGGGAGCCTACCGGAGCTTGGGCTACAAGCGGGGTGATTTCCCGATCGCTGAGCGCTGCGCGGAGGAGTTTGTATCCCTGCCCATGTATCCGGAGCTTGGTGACGAGCAGATCGACCACGTTGCGGACTCGTTAAGGAAGGTGATGACGGATATCCGGCAATCTACGGATAGTGCCTGCATTTGATCCCGCTCCCCCGAATTGTCTGAACTCAACAAAATAGAAAGACCAACGAAAATGGCCCCAAACAACTTACCAGCTCTACGCGGAAATGTGCCTGCGCATCTGTCGCAAGACGTTGCTGGAGTGCCTCACGGAGTACCGCCAACTGAGGGGGATGGACTGGATATTGGAGACATCTTGTTCATTCTCCTTCGGCACAAGTGGAAAATTATTTTCCTCGGTTGGTTGGGCTTGGCATGTGCTGCAGCTCTCTATTTTCTTCACGGCGCTCTTTTTGAAACCCATGCCAAGCTTCTTGTTCGCTACGTGCTTGAGAGAAGCGCTTTCGATTCTGAGTTAGGGTCCGAGGTTCAGACAACGGGCAGGGGAGAAGTCAACGTAATCCACGATGAGATCGAAATTCTCACAAGTTGGGATTTGGCGATTGAGGTGGCCGAATCGGTGGGAATCGACAAGCTCCTAGAAGGGACAAAAGAAGAGGAAAAATCGGAAATCGCGGCTGCTGGAACAATTGTTGGAAATTTTGAGGCGCTTAGCGGACGCGACAGCAATGTTATATCCGTCGTTTATCGAAATAGAGATCCAAAACTGGCCACTACCGTGCTAAATGAACTCATTACCCGGTATTTCGACAAACATTTGGAGATTCACCGTTCCGTCGGCGCATCGGACTTTGTATCCAAGCAAACGCAGCAGGTCCGCAACCGGCTTGAAGAAATTGAAGATGAATTGAACCGGCTCAAGAAAGAGGCCGGAAGCGCCGTTTACTCCACTGGGATAGCGAGTACTGGTTTTGGAGCAGATGGACAATCTCCGGGAGAAGCATTAATGGGAGCGCCGGCGTCTTGGGCTAAAACCCGCCAAAGCCTGCTGGATGCGGAAACGGAACGTGCTGCCAGACTCGCGCGAATTAAGGCGCTGGAAGGTATTGTGTCGCGAACGGTGAACGGGGATCAACTCGGCGTCCAGCCAACGGACACCCAGGTAGCAGAATATCAAGTGATTGTGGATCGCCTCAGCCAGCTTCGCGTGCGCGATGTGAGCTTGCGGGCAAAGTTCCCTCCGGAAAATCGGCTAGTCGTTCGCAACCGTACAGATATACAAGAGCTGGAATCTAAGCGGCGGGCCTTAGCGCTAAAATATCCCGTATTGATTGCTATGGCCACGTCTGATTCTGAAACCAACAATATTGATATTGACGCGGAATGGGCGCAGTTGGCGGAGACGGAGGCTCGAATTGAGGTGCTTCAGGCAAAAGTAGAGGAAATCGGGAAGGCGGAAGAAGATTTGCCCGGCTTGTTATCCCGAATGAACGATTTGAAGCGGCTAAAGGCCGCGGAAGAAGAAAAGTACTTCTACTTCTCTTCGGCGGTCGAGAAGGCGCGGATTGACGAAATGCTCGACCCGTCAAAGATGCCGAACATCAGTGTTGTTCAATCGGCTTCACCACCGGTCAAAGTGATAAGCTCGATGATGAAAAAGGTCATTTTGCTGCTCGCAGGTGGCGGATTCGCAGCCGGTGTGGGAATTGCGTTGGCGCTTGAACTGTTCATCGATCGAAGGATCAAGCGTTCGTGCGAAATCGAGAAACGGCTTCACATGCCTCTTATGCTAACGATTCCAATGCTCCCGCCCGGGCGGGGCTCAGGAAAGTACCAGTGGATGGATGAACGAGAGGACGAGGGGCAATCTTCTGGGATAAATGGCGCTGTACGGTTGGTTGAGTCTGCACATGAGGATCGACTGTGGCCATACGCAGCCGCGATTAGGGACCGTCTCTTTTCTCACTTTCAACTCAACCAAATAGACGTTGAAGGGCCCAAATTGGTGGCAATTACGGGATTTGCGGAGGGATCTGGCGCATCAACCATTGCAAACAGTGTAGCGGCGATCTCCGCGGCTAGTGGGGAACGGGTTTTGCTCGTGGATATGAACGCGGGTTGGGATGAGCCAAATTCCATTTTTGATGCTGAACGAATTCTGCGCGGGAATTTTGGCGAGGCGGGCGCCGAAAATCGGGCTATCTATAGTGAGGCGGAGGGCTACGGATCGATGCCGGGCCCAGTGACGCCCAAGAATCTCTATGATTTGCTGC
The DNA here is from genome assembly GCA_965224535.1 of Verrucomicrobiales bacterium. Taxonomy (GTDB): domain Bacteria; phylum Verrucomicrobiota; class Verrucomicrobiia; order Verrucomicrobiales; family DEV007; genus JBCDHN01. Next base: position 3,993 of record CBDCZR010000010.1, on the reverse strand, counting down.
CTATTATTCGGCAGAGCGACTTTGGCTACATTTTCTTCGATTTACCGCCGATTGGATCGACCAGTCCCACCAATTCGATGGCAGGATTGATGCACAAGGTGCTTTTGGTTGTCGATGCAACAACAACCAACCGAGATGTTGCCAAAGCCGGCTATGAGGAGATGCTCAAGGTTGGTGCGGATGTGTCATGCATCTATAACAAGGCCGTGGCATCGACATCCGGAGATCGGCTCGACATCGTTGCCGAGCGGCGCCGGCAACTGACCTACGGTTTGATACAGCGGGCAACAACCGCGACTTCTTGAGTTTGGCGAAAGATCCCACGATCATCTGCTGCTATGCGATTTCTTCCCATCTATTACCTTATCAAACCAGCAGTGCCGAAGAAACTGCGTTGGGCAATGCGGCGTCTTCATGCCAAGGAAATATTAAAAAGGCCGGACCTTAATTGGCCGATAAAAGAGGGTACTCAGAAACCTCCCGCTGGGTGGACTGGATGGCCTGATGGAAAGGAGATGGCGCTTGTTTTGACGCATGATGTAGAAGGGCAACGGGGTGTGGATCGGGTGAAACAGCTTGCTGAGGTGGAGATGGAATTGGGATTTCGTTCGAGCTTCAACTTTGTTCCGGAAGGAGGGTATGAAACGCCGCTCCAACTGCGCGAGTGGCTGGTGGATAATGATTTTGAGGTAGGTGTTCATGGCCTAAAGCACGATGGAAAGCTCTACAACTCCCGTGCGGCCTTCAACGAGAGGGCGCAGCGGATTAACAAATACATGAAGGACTGGCAGGCCGCGGGCTTTCGTTCGCCGCTGATGCACCACAACCTCGAATGGTTGCACGAAATTGATGCCGAATATGATGCTTCGACGTTTGATACGGATCCGTTTGAGCCTCAACCAGATGGCTGCGATACAATATTTCCATTCTGGGTTGGCAAAAAAAGCGCCGACCACTCCGCTGGGTATGTGGAGTTGCCCTATACCTTGACGCAGGATTCAACGTTGTTCGTTTTGCTTCAGGAACGTTCGCCGGCGATTTGGAATGAGAAGGTTGACTGGATCGTTAAGCAAAATGGCATGGCGCTTGTAAACGTTCACCCGGATTACATCCAGTTTGAAGGCGAAACGGAGAGAATCGATAGTTTTCCGTTGGACTACTACCGGGAGTTTCTTCAGCGGACAAAGGCGACCTATGAGGGGCGGTTTTGGCACGCGTTGCCGAAAGATGTGACAGCGCATTTCAGGACAACTCAGAAGGGCATTGCCGGCGCGTCCAGATCGTTGAATAGTGCCGGGAAGGAACAGAAAAAGAAGGTTTGGATTGACCTTGACAACACACCTCACGTTCCACTTTTCGAGCCGATCATCGAGGAATTGGAAAGCAGGGGATTCCAGGTTGTTTTGACGGCTCGCGATGCCTTTCAGGTTTGTCAGCTTGCGGAAAAAAAGGGGCTCAAATATATAAAAATTGGAAAGCATACGGGAAAAAACTTTTTCCTCAAAGTGGTTGGTCTTGCTTCACGAACTTGCCAGTTGTTGCCTTTGATTGCGCGGGAGCGCCCGATTCTGGGAATGTCTCACGGTGCGCGAGCGCAAATGCTGGTTAGCAATCTTTTGCGCATGCCAAGTTTGTTGATGGAGGACTACGAACATGCGCAATTCTCAGGGATCATGCGCCCAACGTGGCAGTTGCTTCCGGAAGCGCTTCGCGATCAAATGGAGTTGGGCCACAAAGATTCGCAGGATTATTTTCCTGGCATTAAGGAAGATATCTATGCATGGCGGTTACGCCCGGATGAGACGTTGTTGAACGACCTGGGAATATACCGAAATGAGATTGTTGTGACTGTTCGTCCGCCGGCAACTGAGGCTCACTATCACAATCCGGAAAGCGAAGGTTTATTCGAGAGATTTATGGATAAGGCGAGCGAAAGGAATGGGGTGCGAATCATTCTTCTTCCCCGAAATCCAAAACAGGAAGCGATGATTCGAGGCCGGTGGCCCCAATGGTTTGAAAATGAAAAAGCGGTTGTGCCTGAAAATGCGGTTGACGGCATGAATTTGATTTGGAATTCGGACTTAGTTGTCAGTGGTGGGGGAACCATGAATCGGGAAGCTGCAGCGTTGGGTGTTCCGGTATATAGCATTTTCCGGGGAACAATAGGAGCTGTCGACCGGCAACTCGCGGCGGAGGGGCGCCTGGATTTGATTGAGTCGCCGGAAGAAGTTGATGTGCGAATTCAACTCTGCAAGCGGGAGAGGCAGTCAATCGACCGCTCGGAGTCCAAACAAACCCTACGTGCAGTGGTTGACAGTATTGTGGGCTTTGCGGAGCAAGCGATGAAGTTGAAATCGGTTAGTGGCTAATGAAAATGAAGATTCTGTTTATTGCGGGCGCTCGCCCAAATTTCATGAAGGTGGCACCGCTGATCAAAGCGGCGATTGATCATAATCGGAACTGCAAAAAGACGGGCGTCGTGGAGCTGGATTGGAAGCTTGTGCACACCGGCCAGCACTACGATTCCAGCATGTCAGAAATCTTTTTTCAACAATTGGGAATTCCGGAGCCGAATATTAATCTCGGCGTAGGCTCAGGCTCGCATGCCGTACAAACGGCAAACGTAATGAAGCGGTTTGAGACCGTTTGCGAGCGGGAGCGTCCTGACTGGGTGGTTGTCGTGGGAGACGTAAATTCAACTCTAGCCTGCACGTTGGTGGCGTCCAAAATGGAAATAAAGGTGGCGCATGTGGAGGCCGGCCTGCGTAGCTTTGACCGAACGATGCCGGAAGAGGTCAATCGGCTAGCGACAGACGCCATTTCGGACTTGCTTCTAACTCCGTCGCAAGATGCAAATGAAAATCTGCGAAATGAGGGAGTTGCGGAGCGCAAAATCCAATTCGTTGGCAATGTCATGATTGATACTCTGGTCGCCAACCTTCCTCGGTCGCGCGCAAGCAGTCTTTCTAGCAGTTTGGGACTTGAGAATCGGGAATTTGCGTTTGTAACCCTGCACAGGCCCTCTAATGTAGATGAAAAGGCCGCGTTGGAGGCGGTCATGGGCGAGTTAAAAGCAGTTGCCGCTGAGGGGCTTCCCGTTGTGTTTCCCATGCACCCGCGAACTCGAAAAAAGTGCCAGGATTTCGGGATACACCTGAACGGCGTCGCACAATTTCATGTTATTGAGCCTGTGGGCTATCATGATTCGCTCTTTCTTACGGAAAATGCCAGACTTGTTCTCACTGATTCCGGCGGTCTACAAGAAGAAAGCACCTACTTTCGCACGCCCTGTTTGACGCTGCGGCCAAATACAGAACGGCCCGTCACAGCTAGCTTGGGAAGCAATAGGCTAACCGATGTCGCCCGCCTTTCGTCCGACCTCGCGGAATCATTGAGCGGTCCGCGCAGGAAAGGAGCCTTGCCGCCGTTGTGGGATGGCAAGACAGCACCGAGAATTATCGAGGCGATACTGAAGTCCGAGTCATAATTAAAACGAAACGCAAGAATTCGCAATTCTTTCCCTTTATGCAGGTTTCAAATTCACTAAGCTACGTATTGATCACTCCTGCGCGCAACGAAGCGGAGTTCATCGGGAAAACGATCGATTCGGTGGTCGGTCAAACAATTCTGCCCAAAAAATGGGTCATTGTAAGCGACGGGTCAGTAGATGGCACGGACGAAATTTGTGAGCGATATGCTGCCAGTTATTCCTGGATTGATTTCATTCGAATGGACGAGAGAAAAGATCGCAATTTTGCTGGAAAAGTTCATGCGTTCAACGCAGGGCTGGCGCGGGTGAAGGATCTGAATTTTGATGTAATAGGCAGCTTGGATGCCGATTTGTCGTTCAATCCCGGCTATTTTGAGTATTTGCTTTCACAGTTTTTAGAGGATGAAAGCCTCGGGGTTGCTGGAACGCCATTCAGAGAATCGGGAAGCACCTACGACTATCGCTTCACAAGCATCGAACACGTTTCGGGGGCCTGCCAGATG
>CBDCZR010000009.1:0-22737 GCA_965224535.1 Verrucomicrobiales bacterium | reverse complement strand
GAGCGCTGGCGCAGCCTCAAGATCCTCGATAAGTCGCCCGGGCAAATTCGCGCCGGGGTTGTTGATTTGCTCGCCGAGGGCAAGATCGAGGACGCGATGAATCTTTGCGACGAGACGCGTGGGCCCATCGCAGCGGTCATGGGCAACGGTTTGCGCAAGTATTTGGTGCTCAAGCAACTGAAATACGAGCCGCAGCGCATCGAGGAGCAAGTGACCAAGAGCATGGAGGCCTACGGCGTGCGTGTGGTGGCGGCGCTGGAGCGGCATTTGCCCATTTTGGCGACAATTTCCAGCGTTGCGCCGATGATCGGGTTTTTGGGCACGGTGCAAGGGATGATCGTGGCGTTCTACGACATCGTGAACAAAGCGGGCGAGGGTTCGATCGTGGAACTGGCCGCGCAGGGGATCATGACGGCGCTGTTGACGACGTGTTTCGGGCTGATTATCGGCATCCCCACCTACATGGCGTTCAACTACTTCATGAGCGTGATCAACGATTTTGTGCTCGATGTCGAGGCCTCGGCGGCGAATTTGCTGGAGGCGGTGAGCGTGCAATTGACGTTGGAACGATGAAAAGGGGAAATTAGAAACTGGAAGCTAGAAAATTGAATCCAACAACTGAAGCCAACCTCCAATTCTCCCCTCCCAGCCTCTAATTTCCAATTTCGAATTTCCAATGTCATGACCCTACGCGGACGCCGAAAAAAACTTCTCGTCGAGTCGCCGGCCAGCGCGACGAGCGACATCGCGTTCACGCTCATCGTGTTTTTCCTGGTGGCGGCGTCGGTGCAACCGGATACGGGGCGGCCGCAGGATATCCCGAACACCGAGGACACGCCTGATAACGCCGAAAAGAGCCAAAATCTGGAGGTTTCGATGACCGAATCCACGGTGGTGGTGAATGGCGAGATCATCGCATTCGGGACGCTGGAGGCGAAGCTGCGCCAGCTTTTGGCGGGAAAAAAATCGGAGAGCGATCGGGTGGTGATCCTGAAAAGCGCCGATGATGTGACGTATCAGCGTTGGATGAACGTGACGGGAGCAATCGAGGCGGCGGGGGGAATCGTGACGCTGCAACTGGAACAACAACAAACCGTGATCGTGGATTGAGAGTGGAAATGAGAAATTGGAAAATGGAAAATGGAAGCTTTTGAAACTCAACCGTCCCGCCCTGTCACGGCCCAATTTCAAATTTCAAATTTCTAATTTTCACCCCTCCCCATGAAAATCCCCCGCAAGCAATTCGAAGCCAACGTCCCCTCCATGGCGATGGGCGACATCGCGTTTTTGCTGCTGATTTTCTTCATCATCCTGGCCAAGGCCGTGGATGACAGCCATGTGGTCTGGACGCCGGCTGAAGTGCCGGAAATCGAGGCTGCGGGGTCGCCCTTGGCCAGCGTGGCCATCGATGTGGACGAAAAAACCTTCCTCAACGGCGAGGAGATCGATGCGGCGAACCTTTCCGACGCGCTGAAGGAAGCATTGGGCGATTCGCCGCCCGGCAAGCGCACCGTTTTCTTGAAGGTCAACCACGAGGCCCACGCCCGCACGTTTCAACCCGCGATCGAGGCGATTAGCGTTGCCGGGGGCGATTTAGTCCATATCTTGGAGCAACGCGAGGAGGAGGAAAATTGAACCGAACATTTCCACCAAAAAACGATGAGCATCCGACCCGTCCCAAATCCCCCCAGCCCGCATCCCGAAGCTGATCCCGCGCCCGCGGCTGCACCCGTGCCCCATCCCGCGCCTGCGCCTGAGCCCGCGTCTGCTCCTGAGCCCGCGCCTGTCTCCGCGCCCGAGCCGGAACCTGCTCCCGCGCCAGCGCCCGATCCTGCGCCCGCACCGATTTCCGCGCCTGCGCCTGCGCCCGCGCCCGCGCCCGCTCCCGAACCGAGCCCCATGCCGGAATCCCAGCTCAAACAAACGCCGATGGCCAGCCCGACCGGCGATTTGCGCAATCTCCAGCGAAACAGCACCGCCGTGGCGGGCGAATTTCGCGAATTTTTGGCCAAAATGGAGGGCAAAAGCCCGCAGGAAGTGCTGGGAGCCATCGCAACCAGCGGTTTGGGCAAAAGTTTCGTCACCGCGACGGTGATGTTCGTGGTGTTGACCGCGGTTTTGACCGTGACGCCGTATGCGTGGGGCCTCGTGTTCGGCGGCAGCGATGCAACCGAGGAGGTCGCCGAAACCGCGGCGGAAACTCCCGCTGACAAGCCGGCTGGAGCCGATGCCGCGACTGGCGAAGGAGCCGCGACAGCGAATTCCGACGCAACGGCGGCCGGTGCGGAAGCCGCGGGGATCGATCCGGCGACGGGCAAGGAATTGGTCGACAAGCTAGGCGTTGGCGAGACAAAAGACGCGCCGGAAAACGTGAACCCGCTGGAAAGCGCGGCGGATGACTTGCTGAAAGGGCTGGAATGATGGGGGAGGGCGACTTTTGCGGCCAATCGTGGGCATTTGCGCCCATCGGTGAAGGTCCGCCGTCTTCTCGCACGAATTCTCGCAAATGCGCACAAATGGCCACGAACGCCCTCCTGTTCCTGGCGCTAACCGCATTTCTCGCCGCCCCGTCCTTCGCCCAGCAACGGCCGGCGGAGGTTTCCAGCCTCAAACCCGCCGACATCGCCGAATTCGACGCCCAACCGAAGAAAGTCCGCGACATCCTCACCTACGCCCTGCAGCTCACGGAGAAAAATCTGGCCTACCGCTACGGCTCAAACAATCCCACCAGCGGCGGCATGGATTGCTCCGGCACGGTCAGCCACATCCTCAACCACCTGGGCTACAAAAGCCCGCGCCAGAGCAACACCATCTACCTGTGGCTGCGCGAAAAAGGCAACCTGCGCGAGGTAAAAGGCGCCCGCAGCCTAACCAACGCCCAACTCAAAGAATTAAGCCCCGGCGACGTGCTTTTTTGGGAGGGAACCTACGATGTGGGCGAGCGTTTCCCGCCAACCTCCCACGTCATGATTTACCTGGGCAAACGTAAGAAGGACGGCAAGCCGGTCATGGTCGGAGCCAGCAGCGGGCGCACCTACGACGGAAAATCGCGCCACGGCGTGAGCGTGTTCGACTTCCGCCTGCCAAGGATCGGCAGCAAGAGCAAATTCGTCGGGTTTGGACCCGTGCCAGGGGTGAAAAACCTGGATTTGAAGTTGTCGCCGCTGAAAAAGCCGGGAAAACGCCAAAAATCCGCGAAACCGGAAAAATCGACGAAAGTCTCCAACCCGCGTGGTTCGACACTTTCGCCCGAAAACCTGGAAGACGCGCAAAAACCGGCAAAAATCGGGATTCCGCTCAAAAACCCGCGAAAATCGCCCCCGTCCAGTTGGGGGCCCGGCCAGCACGGCGCAGTCGCAAAAACCACCGACTCCATCGCCAAAGAACCCTGGCGTTACCTGGTTTACTTGCCGAAAACCTACGATTCCGCGGAAAAATCGCACCCGCTCATCCTCTACCTGCACGGGCGCAGCATCCGGGGCCGCGATTTACGCCAACTGCTGCGCTACGGCCCGCCCGCGCTCTTACCCAACAAGCCAAATTTCCCCTTTGTCGTCGCTTCGCCGCAATTGCCGGACGGCTCGTGGCCTGCGGCGTCGTTGCACCAGTTTCTCGACGAGATTTTGGGCACCTATCGCGTCGATCCGCAACGCGTCTACCTCACCGGCGCGAGCATGGGCGCGGGCGGAGCTTGGAACCTGGCCGCGGCCCGCCCGGAGCGCTTTGCCGCGCTGGCCCCGATTTGCGCCTACGGCAACATCGCCCTGGCCCCGAAGTTCGCCGACCTGCCGATTTGGGCGTTTCACGGCGATGCCGACGAAATCGTGCCGATCGAGCCTCACAAACAGCTCATCGCCGCGGTGAACAAGGCCGGCGGGAGCGCGAAATTGTCGGTTTTTCCCGGTGGCACGCATGGCGATGTGATCATGCCGGTTTACAAGATGCAGGAGCTGTACGACTGGTTTTTGACGCACAAACGGGAATCGCCGCCGGAGTTTGAGAAGGTGGAAATCGCCAGTGAGGCGGCGAAACCGGCTTTGGTGGCCAGGGTGATCAAAATTGCGCGTGATGCGTCGGATCCGGCCGATGGAACCGATCGAACCGATGGGAAAACCGGCTCAGCGATAAAACCTGACGCCGCGCAAGCTTTCCTGGCCTATCACAACGAAAAACGCGCTGAAGTCGGCGTTCCCGCGCTCAGTTGGTCCCCGCAAATCGCCGCCGAAGCGCAAAAATGGGCCGATCGCCTCGCAAAAACCGGCAAATTCGAGCATCGCCCGCGCACCGGCGAGTGGGCCACGAAATTCGGCGAAAACCTGGGCGCCGGCTACGGAAACGGCTACAACGCCCTGAGCGCCGCGGCGAGATGGTACGGCGAGAAGGAGCACTACCAACCCGGCAGCGCCATTCCGGAATCGTTCGCCAATTTCAAGGCCGGCCACTACACGCAAATGGTTTGGCGCGAGACAAAAGAACTCGGCGCAGGCGTCGCCGTCATCCAAACGGGTCGGATGAAGGGCTGGACCGTGGTGGTTTGCAACTATTCGCCGGCCGGCAACTACATCGGCCGGAAGCCGTTTTAGGATGGAAATTGGGAATTGGAAAAATTGGCGGCGAAATGAGAGACCATGCGCACTGACGAACACATTTTCCTGGTTTTTAAGGAACGCGGGTATTTGAGGACGACGTGGCCGTTCTCGCCGAAGATCACCCGGATCATCCGCTGCTTCATCTGATGGCGCCGATTGTTGAAGCCAACGAAAACCAGCTTGAGGCCCAAGCCGCCACCCACTATCGTGCGCTTAAAGAACGAGAAAAAGCTGGAGAACTTTCTCCGCAACTTACCGAAGTGTTTGTCGATTTGATGTGGCAGCGCTTCAAGGACCTAACCGCCAAAGAACTCAAAAAAATGCTCCAATTCGAAGAAGTCGATCTCAAGGACAGCGTCGCCGGGAAGGAAATCTGGCAGGAAAGCCGCGCCGACGTCGCGATCAAACTGGCGACCAAACGGTTCGGCAAACTCAAGGCCGCGCAGACCAAGAAAATCAACGCGCTTTCAAACGCGGATCTCGATCGACTGGTGCTGGATTTGCTGGATTTCGAATCCGCGGCGGACCTCGACGCCTGGTTGAAGCAGGCGCCCGGTTCCTAGCCATTTTTACCTCCCCATGCCTAAACTCCTCATTTTCCTAGCTGTCCTTTGGTCGCTCCTGTGGTGCGATTGGGTGGCTTGGTACCAACTGCCAGTCTGGGGCCAATGGCTGGGTTTCACCGTCCTCACCGCCATCGCCCTGATTTGGTTCCGCAAGACCCGTGAAAGCGAGGGAGCCATCCGCAGCATCGCCGACACGGTCATATTCGTCACCGGCGCGCAATGGGTGGTCATGACTTTGCGCGAAGCCAGTTCGTTGCGGTTCAAGATCGGCGAATCGATCACGATCCCGCCCCAAGATGTCTCCACTATGCTGCAAAGCTTGTCGGTCGTTGCCGGATACCTGGGACTCGCCGGCGTTTTCCTCATCGGTTTGGCTTGGGTGGTGAGATTCGTGGATCGACGGGCGCGATTTTTGGATCAAAACCCAAGTTCCGCGGAAAAAATCTGGAACCCGCTCAACCTGGCCGCCTGCTTCTACCGAAAAACCTACCGAAAGCTGGATCAAAGCCTGTTCACCTTCCTCAGCTACAGCGCCTCGTTCGTGCTGGCGTTCATTTTGCTCACTAACCTGGCCGGCTGCCGCGAAATCTACGAAATGCCGGCCGGCGGGGGCGAGCAGAAGCAAAAACAGGTCGTCAAGATCCAGAAAATCATTGAGAAAAAAATCGTCATCAACCCCTTCAGCTCGATCATCTTCAATCCGCCGGACATCGAGCATGTGCCGCTGGAGTTGCAGAAAATCACCAAGCACGCCTACGAAGTCGGCTACGGCGCGGGCGAGGGCGCCGGGTTTGCCGGAGGCACCAATCGCGGCAAAGTGCGCTTCATCCGCATCGAATACCCCGGCGGCGATTGGGACCAGGATTTCGGCGTCGGCGCGGATTTGAACATGCTGCTGGAATACGGCATCCGCACCGGTCACAAAGTCCACGACCGCACCGAATCGCGCCGCATCGCCCAGCTCAAGAACTTCCCGCTCGGCAAAAGCCCGCCGTTTCTCTACATGACCGGCCAGCGCTCCATCGCCGTCTCCAACAACGACGTAGAGACTCTGCGCGAGTACCTGACCGACAAGCACGGCATGCTTTTTGGCGACAATGGCGGCAGCCGCGGTTGGCACGCCCAATTTTTCGCGCTCATGCAGAAAGTGCTGCCAACCGTCAAGCCGGTACGCGTCCCGCTGGATCACCCCATTCACACCACGCCGTTTCAGATTCCGTTTTTGCCCTACGTGGCTCCTCACGGCGGCAAAGACGCCTGGGGTTGGGTCGTAAACGGCCGTTTGGTGGCCTACTACCACCCTGGAGACATCGGCGACGCCTGGGCGGATGGTCACGCGGGCGTGAAGCGGGAAATTTGGGAATATTGCTACCAACTGGGCACGAACGTCATTTTCTACGCGCACGTGGAGTACAACAAGTGGCTGGATTCGCTGAACGCGGAGAAGCAGGGGGAAAAGCGGTAGGGAAGGGACCCAAGGGACGAAAAGGACCGCAGGGACACGGCTGTGATTTTCAGTCCCTTCGGTCCTTTTCGTCCCTTGGGTCCTTTTTTGAATTTTAAACCGTCTCCTTCTCGAAAATCTGCTCGCTGCGCGGGCTGCCCTTTAATTCGGCAAAAATAAGGCGCCCGGCGCTGGTTTGCACCGCCCCGGCCACGATGACGTCCTGGTTGGAGCCCAGCTTCTCCACGGCGTGATTCACCACGATCATGGTGCCGTCCGGCAGGTAACCCACGGCTTGGTGCGGATCCTTGCCCTCCTTGGTCAAGCTCAGGCGCAATTCGTCTCCCGGGGCAACCATGGGGCGCATGGCGTTGGCCAAATCATTCAAATTCAGGACGCCCACTCCGCGGACGCGGGCCACTTTGCCCAGGTTAACGTCGTTGGTCAGCAAGCGTGCTCCCAACAAGCGGGCCATTACCACCAGCTTTGCATCGACCATTTTTTCGTCGTTGGGCGCTTCTTCCTGGATGGTGATGTCCAGGTGGGCGGATTGGCGCATCTGGTTGAGCGATTCCAGCCCGCGTTTGCCCCGGGCGCGGCGCATGTCGTCCTTGCTGTCGGCCAATTTGTGCAATTCATCGACGACAAACTTGGGAACGATGAGCGAGCCGCCGAGAAAGCCGGTGGCGCAGATTTTGGGGATGCGGCCATCAATAATCGCGTTGGTATCGACCAAAAGCGGCTGGTCGGCGACGGAATCCTGGCGGAAACGGACGTAGGGGATGAGCAAGGAAAATTCCTCTTTGTTGGCGCGCAGGGCCAGCATCATGCCCAAAAAGCCGAAGCCCAGGTAGAGCATGAGTTCCACCAGATTTTGCACCTCCGGGCCGCCAAAGAGCCCCTTGGTCTTGAAAATCTGGGAGATGAGCCAGGCGCCCATCAGGCCGATCAGCAGCCCGATGGTGGCGTGGGAAAAACGGCGAAAACTCAGGTCTTGCAGGAAAAACTCCATCCCCACCATCAGCGAGGCGAAAAGCAGCCCGTAGAGCGAGCCAATCCACCACGCGCGCGCTGGTTCCGCCCCCACGGCCAGCGATATGCCCCCAAAAATGCAGATGAGCGCAAATCCCACCCGGGCAAGGTGCATGAGCGTTGGCGAACTGATGGCGACGCGATCCATGAGCGTGAAAAATCAAAAAAAATCCCCGATCTTGCAGGCACTAACACAAATACCTCGCCGGAATGCAAACTGAAGTTTGTGGTTCGGACGCAAAATTGCGCGGAAAGCGCTTTGGGACGCAGGATTATCAAATTTTCTTAAAAATAAGGTGTCATTTTGCAAAAAATTCGCGATCTTACCTCATTCCTAGCCAAATCCCATTCTTGTCGCGACGATGAAATTCCATCCGCCCAAACAACTCTGCGCCGAATTTCAGGCCACCCTTGAAAAAAAGGATGGCGGCGCAATCGAAACCGAAGACTTCGCCAAACATCTGGGCAAGGCCGTGTTTGCCTGGCCGAGACCCTTGCTTTTTACCGCGGAAAACCAGGATGCGCTGGCCACTTTTGTGGACCGGCGTCTCGCCCCGCGGTTGAAGGAATGTGAGAAGGGCGAAATTTGCGAGCACTGGACCCGGTTTCAGCCGACCGGCCAAAACGACGTTTCCGGCTTGTGCCAGGCGGTGATGCGGGTCTTTCCCACGATGCATCCCGAGTTGCTCCCCACCGCCGCCCCGGCGCAGTGGGGCATGTTCGTGCGCGGTTACCTGGGAAATCGGCGTGGCCAGCGAGTCATCGTTATTTCGCCGTTCGACCCCGCCACGAAGCTCGCCGAGCCGGAACTGGAACTGTTGGTTGGCGCGCTCGACGGTTTGGTGCGCGAGCGCGGAATGACCGCGTTGATCGGGATGAGCGCCTCAGCCTGGGAGCGTTGCCGGAGCATGCCGGTTTTTTCCGATCTCGATCCCGATGGCATCGTGATTGGCGCGATTGGTGCGGTTTCACCAGCGCCGCCGAAACAAGCGCCCAAGCTGCAACGCGAGGTGATTCGGCTTCAGCCTGAAAAAGCGGGGAAACCGCCGAAACCCGCGGACATCGCCAAAATCGCGAAAAAAACCGGCGAATCCGAAGGCGCAAAACCGCCCAAACCGCACGCGCCCGCACCAAAATCGACAAAACCCGCAAAACCCGCGCCAAAACGGGAAACGGAGCCCGAATTGGCGCCAGCCGCGGGACCCATTCGGCCCAAACCCACGTTTTTGCCCGTTCACGCGCCAGTACCGACGGCCGATCCCGCGGCGAATTCTCGTCCGCAACCGCAAAAACCGGCTCCGACGCCGGAACCAGCGCCCAAGCCGATCCCGATCGGCTGCGAATCACCGCCGCTGGAAGAAATGCCCACCGCCGAACTGCTGCGTCACCTGGCCGGGCGCAAATTGGCGGGGATGCCGGCTTGGGGAATGGGGCTGGCGGCCGCGTTGGTGGGAATGGCGCTGCTCGGCTTTTTGTTCGCCGCGGGCCTGCTTCAACCGCGGCCGGAAATCGCGGCTGTCGAGGTTGAAAACGGGGTTCTGCGCCTCTCGGTTTCGCCGGATTGGCTGGAGCGTCACGTGGAGAAATCGGGCGCATTTTCCGGCGAATTCGCGCTCACCGATTTGAACCAGGTAACCGTTGAGGTCGGCAACAGGCACGTGTTTCAAGCCACGGGAGTCATTCAACCGCCGGAGAACCTGTTGCCGGTCAGCTCAAAGAGCGCGGAGCCCTAACCTGCGTAAATCACCCAGCCGCCGAGCGTTTGCGTTGGCTCTTGGGTTTGGCCAGGTCCGCGCGAATGGCCGCGTTCCAGCCGGATTCCGCCCAGGGACGCATGGCGCGGCTGTTTTGGAATGCTTCCTCCGGGCATAAAAAGTAGGAGAGGTGCATCGCCTTCTCGCCTTTGTGGTAGGTGAATTTCGGCAACTCCAGCGCCTCGAATTCACCGCGATTTTCGTCGTCGGCCTTCAAAAACAGCTCGCCGCCGGCAATGAGCGCAAACATCAGGCCCTGGCGAAAAATGCCGTAGCCGCCAAACATGCGCCTGTTGGTTACGCCGTCCAGGTCGGCCATCAGTTCCAGCACGTGCTCGGCAAATTCGGCGTCGCTGTTGCTCATGATTTCGGAGAAAGCGGGACTTCGTGGTAGTTCAGCGCCCATTCGCGCATGAATCGCACGCGATTTGGGACAATGCGGTAGACGATGAGTTCCGGGTTATCGATGGACCCCAGGTAATTGCGAAGCAGCGGGTTGGCGTCCCAGATTTGCTGCAATTCCTCACGATCGTCCAGAATTTCCGCCGTGCCGGTGATGCGCACCTGATCGTGCCGGTCGTCCAGGTAGCAGAGCTCCACCTTCGGGTTTGCGGCGATTTCGGCGGTCTTGTGGTAGCTCTTCAGGTTGGCCACGTAGACGGTGAACCCGTCCACTTTGACCGGCGAAACCGGCCGCAAACGCGGTTGATCGCCGTCGCAGGTGGCGATTTGGGGGAATTTGGCGCGTTGGATCACCGCTTGCGCCAGTTCCGGCAGTTGGCCGGGGTCGACGGGTTCCGGGCTGGGTTTGGCCATGGTCGCCCACCCAAAACCAATCGGCGGCGGGTGTCACGATTTTTGTTGCGGCGGTTGCGGCGATTGCGGCGATGACGTTGGTAACGGTTGAGGCCGGACGAAATCGCGCCGTTCCGCTTCAATTTCCGGGCGAACGCAGCAACCGTGCAGGTGATCGTTCACCATGCCCATGGCCTGCATGAAGGCGTAGACCGTGGTGGGACCAACGAAGCTCCAGCCGCGGCGTTTCAGATCTTTGCTCAATTTGGCGGACTCATCGGTTCGGGTCAACGCCAGGGCCGCGTTGAGCGTCATCCGCTTGGGCCGAGTGGCTTGGTCGGGCTCGAATTGCCAGAAATACGCCGCCAACGAGCCGAATTCCGCGCTTAGCTCGATGGCGCGCTTGGCGTTGTTGACGGTCGACTCGATTTTTCCGCGATGCCTGACGATGCCGGCGTTGCCAACCAACCGGTTCACGTCGCGGGCCGAAAATCGGGCGATGCGGTGAAAATCGAACTCGCGGAACGCTTCGCGAAACGCGGGACGCTTGCGCAAAATGGTCAGCCAACTGAGGCCGGCCTGGAACCCTTCGAGGCAAATTTTCTCGAACAAACGCTGGTCATCGGCCATCGGGCGGCCCCACTCGGTGTCGTGATAGGCCAGATAATCAGCGTGACCGCCGTGCCACCAACAGCGCGATTTTCCGTCCGCGCCGCGAACGAGGCCGTTTTTGGGGATTTGCATGGTTGGGAGGACGAAAAAGAGGCTCGGGCGGAGCGCAAACGAAAGTCAGAAAGTCAAAACCGGCTTGCCAAGGCTCTGAAATGTCCGTAAGTCCGGAAATTTCACCAAACTTATGGAATCACTCCCCATCATGCTCCTCTCTCATGCCCTCGATCTTCCCGAACCCGAGGCGGAATCGGTTTGGAACGATGCTCGAGCGCTGGAAGAGGTGTTAGGGGCGCAACCGCCGGAAAAACTCCGCGCCTTGCTGGAGGCGTTCGCCCAATTCATCGATTTCCAGAGCCGCGAGGCCAAGCAACACATTCGCGCCCTGGAAGCCAGCCGGGCGGAAGCCGAGGAACTCCGCGACAAGGCCGAGCGGGCTTCGCGGACGAAAGATCGGCTCATGGCCAACATCAGCCACGAAATCCGCACCCCCATGCACGGTGTGCTGGGAATGATTGATCTGCTGCGCGACACGATTTTGGACGAGACCCAGATCGACTACGTGGACACCATCAAACGCTCCGGCGACGCCATGATGAAGGTGTTGAACGACATCCACGATTTTTCCCGGCCCACCGGCGAAAAAGAGGAGCTGAACCTGAAATCCACGAACGTGGAGAAATTGCTCGGCGACGTGGTTCGGGCGCATGCGGGAAAAGCCGCGGAGAAAGGGCTGGAAATCGCGCTTCACGTGGAGCCCGCCGTCCCCCGGCACATCGAAACGGACGAATCGCGCCTCAATCACGTGCTCACAAACCTGGTCGACAACGCCGTAAAATTCACCAACCGCGGCGGCGTCCGAATTTGGGTGGGGATGGAGCCACAAACCACCGGGCGGCTCTTGTTTTGCGTGGAAGACGACGGGATCGGCATCCCGGCTTCCGAGCTTTCCCGGGTGTTCGATCCGGTTCGGCCGAACGACGAACCCGCTTCGGGCGCCCAATTTGCCGGCGCAAGGCTGGGATTGGCCGCCAGCCGGAAATTGGTTGAATCGCTGGGCGGAAGCCTCGGCGTGGAGAGCGATGAAGGGGTCGGATCGAATTTTTGGTTCACCATCGCGCCGGTGGCGGGTTCGGCCGCGGATTTGGCGGAAAATGACGGGGAAGAACGCGCCGGGTCGCCGTTCGCGATTTTCGACGAATCACCGCCAGAACCGGTCAAACGCGTTTTGGTGGTGGAAGACAACCCGGTCAACCAAACGGTGGCCTTGCTCACCATCAAACGCCTGGGCCACCAGGTGGATTTGGCCGAAGACGGCGCTGAAGCCGTGGAAGCGGCGCTCTCCAACGCTTACGACGTCATTTTCATGGATTTGGAGCTGCCGGTGATGGGTGGAATCGAGGCTACGCGGAAAATTCGCGATTATCCAAATCTGCTGAACCCGGAAGTGCGAATTTTGGCCACAACCGGCCACGTTTTCGACGAAATGCGCGACCGGTGCGAAAAATCCGGGATGGACGGATTTTTGCCCAAACCGTTTCAACTTGCCGAGCTGAAAGCGGCCTTGGACGGGTGAAAAAAATCCGTTCGTCCGTTCGGTCCCATTCCGTTGGTCGAGGATGGGCGCCGGGGATAATTTTCGGAAATTGGTTGCTGAGTTAGAATCATCCCTTTCCTTCCCGCGATGGTCAAAAAAGCAGTCATTCCCGCCGCCGGCTTCGGCACCCGATTTCTCCCCGCCACAAAATCGCAGCCCAAGGAGATGCTGCCGATCGTCGATACCCCCACCATCCAATACGTGGTGGAAGAAGCGGCGCGCTCCGGCATCACCGACATCCTCATGGTCATCGGCAAGAGCAAGCGGGCGATTGAGGAGCATTTTTACCGCAACTTTGAGCTGGAGGCCGAACTCATGGAAAAAGCGAAGGTGGACGAGCTGGAACAAATCCGCGGGATCGCCAACCTGGTGAACATCCACTTTGTCTGGCAAAAAGAACTCAACGGCCTGGGCGACGCCGTTTCCTACGCGCGCGATCACGTGGGCACCGAGCCGTTTGTGCTCATGTTAGGCGATACGCTGATGGGCTCCGAAGATCCGCAACGGCCGATCACACGGCAATTGCTCGACGTCTACGAAAAGCACGGTGCCTCCGTCGTTGCGGTGGAAGAAGTGCCGCACGAAAAAGTGGAGCGCTACGGAATCGTGGGCGGCCGGGAGATCGAACCCGGCTTGTTCGAGCTGGATCAACTCATCGAAAAACCGCCGCGCGAGACTGCACCGTCAAATCTGGCGATCGCCGGCCGTTACGTGTTTGACGCGGTCATTTTTGACGCGATCGACGCCACTGAACCGGGAAAAAACGGCGAAATCCAGCTCACCGACGCGATGGCGCGCATGTTGGAGGATCACCCGATGTTTGCCCTGAAATTCGGCGGAACGCGCTACGATATCGGCAACAAGCTGGATTTTTTGAAGACCAACGTGATTTTCGGCCTGGAACGCGAAGATCTCCGCGAAGAATTTGGCGAGTTCATCCTCGAAACAGCCGATCGGCTTCGCAAAAGGTAGCCGCGTCGCCCTTCAACCATCAAAAAGCGATCGCTGTGAAGCCGTCCACGGCGCCATGGGTGTGAGCGGCTGCCGGGGCCGGATGGGCGGCTTTTCATCGGCAACCTGGACCGGGACGCGCAACCCGCCCTTGCGCACCGGCTGAAAAGGCAACACCTCATCCTGGTCCGCGCACTCCACACAAACCTCGCCGTGCGCCCGATCGTCCAGGACACCGCGCACCGCGCCGATGGCGACGTCCGGCGCATTGCAATCGCGGCTCAAATGGCCCAGCACCACGCGGTGCAGCTCGCCATTGGTCACCTCCGCGACCAGCTCGGCTGCCTGGGCGTTGGACAAATGACCGTGCCGGGATGAAATGCGCTGCTTGGTCGACCAAGGCCGTTTGGTATCGTTTTGCAGCAAAAGATCGTCGTAATTCGCCTCCACAAACAACGTCTCGACCCCGGCCAAATGATCCTTCACCAGCGTGGTCACGTGACCGATGTCGCTCAGCAACCCCAGCCTTCCCGCGCCGTTGGCGAACACGAATCCCATCGGCTCCACGGCGTCGTGCGGGATGTAAAAGCTCTGCACGCGGATATCGCCGACCGAAAACGCGTCCCCGCTCTCAAACAACCGCCAGGACACCTCACTCTCCACTTTTTGGCGCAAAACCTCGCGGGTGCGGATGTTGCAATACACCGCAAGCTTGCGTTTGCGGCACAGCACGTCGATCCCGCGGGTATGATCGCCGTGTTCGTGGGTCAGCACGATGCCGTCCAGCTTATCCGGGTCCACCCCCACCTCCTGCATCCGCACGGTCAGTTGTTTCGCGCTCAACCCCGCGTCGATGAGCAACGTGGTGGCGCCCGAGCGAACCAGAGCGCTGTTGCCGGCGCTGCCGCTGCCTAAAACGCAGAATTCGAGAAAAGCAGGCTGCGGGGATCGGATGGACATGAGGTTGAGCTTCGCGCTGGCGTTGACTTCCGCGTTTTTTCGGAATTTAGCCTTGCTGATAGGTAGGCAAGGTTAACAAATTTGGGGTTCGTGCAAGGCGAACTTCGGAAAATGACGGCGACGGCCTTGGCGCGCGCTGGAATTGCCAAACCAACCACAAAAAAAGCGGCTCCGGGGTGAACCGGAGCCGCTCTTGGCCGAAAATTCCGGCCGGGGATAACGCGTACGCTTACATCGGGAAGTAGCCGAGGAAGGACTCGCGATTGAAGCTGCCGAGAATTTCGGTGCTGGCGTCAACCTGCGTCACGGTCGTGGTGTTGAAGGAATCGTTGACGCTGGAGTCGAGAACTGCTCCGACGTTGCCGCCGATCGCGAGGGTCTGGATGCCACCGGCAGCGGCTTCGAGTTCTTTTTCGTTCAGGTGCTGGTCGTTCATGGGTTTGGTAGGGTTAGGGTTGGTTTGCTTGTTGTTTGTTGGTTGGTTAGGATGATTTTAGAAGGAGAAAAATCGGGCGTAGAAATCTTGGTTGAAGCTGTCGGAGATGTCCGTGCTCGCATCGACCTGGGTCAGGGTGAAGGTGTTGCCGCTGTTGTTGATGCTGTTGTCGACCACCATTCCGGCGTTGCCGCCGATGAACAGGTTCTGGATGCCTCCGGAAGTAGCTTCGAGTTGGGCGTCGGTAAGGATTTGGTTTTTCATAGGATTGGTTTGGTTCGGATTTTGGTTTTTGGTTTTTGGTTTGGTTTGGTTTGGTTTGTGTCCGCCGTGTCTTGGTTTGGTTGGCTGACGGATGGCATTAGAGCGAATACCGTGCCAACTTTTGGAGAAAAACCCGCAACCCACTTATTTTGAGCCGATTAAAAAGATTCGGAATTTTATCGAGAGAACGATCGCTCGACGCAAAGCTGGAAATAGAGAGCGTGCCCCCTGAAATGGAGATCATCCTCCATTTATCGCTTCACTACGGCCGGGCTGGAATTTGCCGGCGCAAGTGCTAACCTGCTCCCCATGATCGAAGCGCTCGACAACATCGGAGCCCAACCCGCGCCGCCGGAGGTCGATCGGCCCGGGTGGATTCCCGACCACATTACCGCGAACTGGGACCCCTCACCTTATGCCTATCAAACGGAGCAAGAACTCATGCCCCAAGGAAAACTCCACAACCTGTTGATGCAAACCGTCGAAACCGTTCTTGGGCAGCATTTGAAGAAACGCGGAGTCCAGCTTTGGACCGATTTGTTCCTGATTTACCGCGACCAAAAAGGCGTTTCTCGCCGAATTGCGCCCGATTTCATGCCTTGCGAGGGTAATTTGGCCGGCTCATCCTGGAATTTGGATCGCCTGCCTGTTCCGTGTCTGACAGGCGAAGTTACCTCGCCGGATAGCCGGGACAAGGACCTTAACGCCAAGCGCAAGCTTTGCCGGAAGCTAGGAATACCGGCGTATGTGGTGATCGACGGCCTGGATGAAGATGGGGACGAGACGGGCGAAATCCGGATTCGCATTTGGCGAAAAGGCCGCGAGCAAAAGCCGGATCGCTTCGGATTTTTGAACATCCCGGAACTGCATGTGAGGGTGAAGCCGCTGGACGACGCGCTGGTGTTCTACGATCCCGACACCCTCCAACCGTTGAAAGAGCCCAACGAAGCATTGGAAGAGAAGGACGAAATTATCGCCGAGAAGGACGAGGTGATTTCTGAGAAGGATGAGGTGATTGCTGCAAAGGACGGCGCGCTTGCCGAAAAAGACGCCCTCATCCGTGAACTCCAAGCCAAATTGCGCGACAAGGAAGACTGACCGCGTTGGTTTCGCCGAGATCGATCCGAAATTTAGGCAGGTTAGGCATTTCGCCGAAAATCTGCCCGTGGTGTCGAAG
This sequence comes from Verrucomicrobiales bacterium, assembly GCA_965224535.1. GTDB lineage: Bacteria > Verrucomicrobiota > Verrucomicrobiia > Verrucomicrobiales > DEV007 > JBCDHN01. Next base: position 6,503 of record CBDCZR010000009.1, on the reverse strand, counting down.
CGCTAAGCCGATTGCCACGGGGCAGTTTCGTTGCCCAACCAAACCCAACCTAAAAATCCCGGAATGGCCCGCGTGGCTCCGCGGCTTCCATTTCTCGCAGCCAATTTTGGAACCGGCCCTGCACCATTTCCAGGATTTCCGGCTTTTGCGCGGAAAGATCCGTGGTTTCGCCGGGATCGGCCTCCAAATCGAACAAACCACCGCTTGGCCGGCCTTTTTTGTCGCTCATCACCGTCCATTTCCACTTCCCAACCCGCGCGCCGGTCAAATTCTTGCGCTTCCAAAACACCTCCTTGCGCGGTGAGGGCGTCTGGCCGCGCAGCACGGGCCACCAGTCGAACCCGTCCAGAATCACGCCTTCCGGCAGGGCCGATCCCGTCGCCGATGCCAGGCTGGGAAAAATTTCCAGGCTGGTGAGAAATTCGTGATTCACCGCACCGGCCGGGACCTCGCCAGCCGGCCAGCGTACCAGGCAAGGGACGCGAATTCCGCCCTCCCAGGTCGTGCTTTTGCTGCCCCGCAGCGGTGTGTTGTCCGCGCCGCCGCTTCCACCGTTATCGGAGAAAAAAAGGACGATCGTCTCGTCCAAAATCCCCTTCTCTTCCAGCGCAGCCAGCATTTTGCCGATCGCCGCGTCCATGCAGGTGACCGCCGCACGATAGTCGCGCCGCCTGGCGTCTTTGGTCGCGACCGTGGCCGACTCGGCGTAGCGAAATTTGGGAACTTCCTGAAATTCCGGCTCCACCGGCGGGTAGAGCTTTTTGAACTCGTCCGGCGCCTGGACGGTGGAGCGAATCCGCGGATCCAGCGCGGAGGAACCATGCGGCGCATTGAACGGCACGTAGAGAAAAAACGGTTCCTTACCGGCGGATTCGCGCAAGAATCGCAGCGCCTCACGTTCGAAGAGATTGGTGCAGTAAGCACCCTTGTCCTCCACGGTGGGTTCCAGGTTTCGATACATGCTGGGGACGCCGTAACGCTCGTGGGTGTAGTAATCGATCCCCGTGTTGACGAAGCCGTAGAAATCGTCGAAGCCCCTGGAAGTGGGCAGAAAACGTTTCAGTGTCCCCAAGTCCCACTTGCCGTAAATCCCGCTGCGATACCCCGCGCCGGCGAGCATTTTGGGAAGAATGATCTCGCGCAAATCCATTCCGCCAATGCGCTCGAAAGTCACGGCGTATTCCGCGGCGGTGTATTTTTTGCCATAGTCCGGCGCTTCGTTGCGGATCATGTCGTAGATGCCGTTGCGTTGCGGATAACGGCCGGTCAGCAGCGAGGCCCGCGATGGCGTGCAAGCCGGCCAGGAAACGTAAAAATTCGTCAGCCGCGTGCCTTCAGCGGCGATGCGGTCCAAGTTTGGAGTGATGATCCCGTTTCCAAGGAAGCCAAGGTCGTTGTAACCCTGGTCGTCGGAGACAATGAGGAGGATGTTCGGGCGTTCGGCCGCGAAAACGTGGGTGGCGAGCAGGCAGGCGGCGAAAAGCAGAGTGAGGGCGGATTTCATGGCTCAACGTGGCCGGAATTCCCTCGCCAGCCAGAACGTTTTGGAGCCAAAATTCCGCAAACCGCGATTTTCTTTGGCTTCGATCTGAAAACGCGCGCAACAGGCCATTTTGTGGGTGAAATGTTCGTAAAAAGCGCCGTTTTCGCACTTTTCCTGCACGAATTCCCGGTTTAGGGTTGATTTGTGCTCATTAGTTTCACGCTGGAGAACTTCAAATCGTTCCGCGATTCGCAGTCGCTATCCATGGAGGCAACCGCCGATACGCATCTGCGGGAGAGCCGGGTTGGCGATGGGAATTTGCTTCGGGGCGCCTTTGTTTACGGGCCGAATGCCTCGGGCAAGTCAAACCTGATCGAGGGATTTGATTGGATGCGGAGTTTCGTGCTGCGATCGGCATCGGGAGATTTGGAGCGCGACGACATCTCGATCCCGCGATTTCAACTGCGCGAGGACAAGCGCGAAGGAGTTTGCGAGATGGAATGCGAATTTTTGGTGGAGGACCGGCGGTATCGCTACGGATTTGCCGTGGACGGAGAGCGAGTCAGGGAGGAATGGGCTTACCGGGGGCGGGCGCGGTTGTTTTCGCGAAAAAACGGTGAAATCGCGCTCAACGCGAGACAGTTTCCCGAGGGAAAAGGCTTGGAAATGCGCACCCGCGATGAAGCGCTCTTTCTTGCCGTTTGCGCAACCTGGAACGGGACGATTGCGGGCGAAATGGTAGACTGGTTTCGAGCGGCTCTGGTTTTTTCGGGGCTTTCCGACAATGAAAACTTCAATCTAACGGCGAGTTGTCTCGAGAACCCGGAATTAAAACGGTGGATCCTAACCATGAGCCAAATGGCAGATTTTTCGATCGAGGATTTTTCAACCGAAGAGCGAGAACGGCCCCGTGCAATTGGCCAAGTGAAGGTGGCTGCCAAGTTACCGAAAAACTCTCGCCCAAGTCTTCGACTCAAGCGATGGAGGCCAAAGAAGATCAAAACGACCCGGCCTGTGTTTGGGCCGGACGGAGAGGTGACTGGCTCGACGGAGTTTGATCTGGATTCCGACGAATCCAAGGGGACGCAACGGTTCGTAACGTTGGTGGCGCCTCTGTTAGGCGCGACCTTGTCCGGCCGGGTCGTTTTCATCGACGAATTTGAGGCGCGGCTCCATCCCAAATTGACCCGGGAAATTGTGAAGTTTTGGTTCACATCCGGACTCGGGAAAACCGGGGCCCAATTGATCGCGGCAACTCATGACACTGGTCTGATGTCGCCGGATTTGCTTAGACGCGATCAGATTTGGTTTACGGAGAAAGACGAGCAAGGCGCATCGGCGCTCTATTCGCTGGCTGAATTTTCCTCCGATCGAGTTCGCCCCACCACCCAGTTTGAGCGCCAATATTTGCAAGGAATTTTTGGCGCGCTACCGCGATTGGCTTTGGAAAAGGCTGGCGCTGTTTATGGTGCAGATCATGGCCAAGAAAAGTAAGCGCGACCAACGCAAAGGAGGGAGGCGAAAGAAGGGGCGCAAATTACGCCGCTATCTCATCGTATCCGAAGATAAAAAGAGTTCGTTGTTGTATCTGAACGGGTTCATCACGAAGATTTCATCGGACATTATATCGGTAAAGACGGAAGGGGAAGCGGGGGATACTTGCAAAGTGGTGGAAAGGGGAATCGAACTTTGGAAAGCCTCCGTGCGAGCTCGCGAGCCTTACGTCCATGTATATTGCGCGATCGACAAAGACGACTTTACCAAAGCCCGCTACGAACGGGCCTTCGATCTTGTTGCCGCAAACCAGAATATTACCGTGATTTGGGGGAATGAGTGTTTCGAGCTTTGGTATCTGCTCCATTTCCGATTCCAGCAGGCTGCCATCGGACGGAAAGACATCGAAAGACAGCTGAACAAGCTCTTGTCCAAGAAATATTCGAAAAGCGATGCGACGATTTTCGCGGAACTGGAGGAAAAGCTTGAAGTGGCAAAACGGCATGCGGATCAGCTCCAGGCCGCCCAGCTTGGCGCGCCTCGACCGTGGAGCCAAAATCCATCAACCAACGTTCAGGTGCTTGTGCGGAAGCTCGAAGAGTTGGCCGAGTGATTTGGCAAATTGTCGAACAACGCCCGCGGCTGCGCTATTACTCGATCATGATCGCGATCGACTCGGTCTTCGTCTTCCGCGTGCGGGTGTCCTGGGGACGAACCAGCCGGCATTGGAAGCCTTCCCACAATTCCGCGTCGGCCCGGTGCAGGCGCCCGTGAAGGTGGACCTTGTTGCTGGTGGTGCGCGCATGGAAGACGCGCGGGCCGAAGGATGGGCCCCACACTTTCACGTCGCGCACGCCGCTGGGCAATTGGCGAACCAATTCGTTGAACGGGCGCTGGTTTTGGCCGGATTTGAAGCCGATCTGACTCCAGCTCTTCTCGTAGGTGTCTTTCACGGCGCTGGAGAGGTTGAACATAGCCTGATTTTCGGCCACGACGCGGCGCACTTGATCCAAGGTCAGGCCGTCGGGAAAATCGTAGTTGTAATACATGTCTTTGCTCTCCCGGGCCACCGGCGGCACGTTAAAGTAGACGAACGCGTGGTCGTACTCGCCATTTGGCGGCGGTTCGGCGATGTAGGTGGCGCGCATGCCTTTGGTGACCAGTTCCAGCGTCACATCGAATTCGATTTCGTCCTCCAGCACCATTTTCCAGGAAATCTCGTTGTTCTCCAGCTTGGGTTCCTCGCGCACGCGCAGGAATTTGCGCCAGCGATACTCGTGCAGCGCGTTGGGGTCGGGATCGAGCTTCCAACTGTGGTAACCAAAGGTGATGGGATACTGCAGGTAACCGTCCGGCGTTTTCATGAAAATTTGGGCGCGCGCTTCGGGCCCGTAGAGCACCACGTCGTATTCCGGCTGTTCCAGGATGGCGATCTGGTTTTTCTCCCAGCGGCTGTTGGGCCGAAAATCGAAAACCGCGGGGCCCTCACGTTGCTCCCGGGTTGTGGCGTAGTTCACGGCTCCTTCGGCGATCGGCGTCATCGGCAGGCTCGCCGGTTCGTCGGATTCTTCGTCCATTCCCGCCAAAGTGGCGACCAGGGTGGGCAGGCGCCGGCCCTTGCTGCGATTGGCGATTTTGTTGGTGACGATGCCCAGGTACTCCGTGGTTTGCTCCGCGGGCTGAACGTAGGCCTTCACCGCGTTACGGCCCAGTTTTTGGCCGTATTCCTCCGCCACCTCGGCATCCACGTAATCCTCAAAGTCGCTGAAGACGTAGAGCGCGTCGATGTTCATGCCAATGAGGTGGTCGATGGCCGCGGTGAAGCGGTTGTGGCCGCCGACGGCCAAAAACGTGTTCGGCCGCGTTTTAAACGTGTCGATGAGCCGATCGACGCTGCGTTGGGGCGCTTTTCGCGGTAAATCGCCCCAAAGGAACCAGTAGGGCGTGGGGCGTCCGTCGCGGTGCGAAACCACGTCCTCGGCCACGACCATATTGATCTCCGTGGGGCTGCCGTTGGCCCGCACCAGCGCGTTGTTGATGTAAACGATCGGCACGTTCTCGAAATTGCGGTCGATCTCGCGAATCACCAGGGGGAGGAACTCGGCCATGGAGCCGGAAACGTCCAAAATCACCCCCAATTTGTCGCCATCGACTTTCATGCCGAAAATCATCGATTTTTCGCCCATCGCGCTGGCGGCGCCGAAGGTCATCGGCGGCCCCATGTACATGCCGTAGTCGGCCGGGGGCTGCGTGGCGTCGAACCGCATGGTTGGCACGGCCACGTCCGACATGGCGAACGCGGCGACCACGTCCGGCATGGCGTTGGAGGCCGAGGTGGGCGTGCGGGGCACGTGTTTGACCACTTGATCCGGCTCGATGATGGTGTCGTCCATCGGCGGCGCGGCAACGGCCTGGATTTTGGGCGGCTCGATCATCGGCACGGACATCACCACCAGCCCAAAGGCCAGCACCAGGCCGATGTGCATGATCACGGTCAAAAACAGCGAATTGAGCTTGTCCCGGCGGCGGGAGCGATCGACGGCGACTTTTTGCGCCCGTTCGCAAGCCTTGAGCATCTCCGCGGTTTGGTCGGGCTCGGCCGAATGGGTGGGCGGGACGACTTTGGGCGCTGCGGCGATGGTTGGCGCGGAGGAAGCCGCCGCGGTGGCCGCGGGCACCGGGGTTGGCGTCAAATTTGGCGGTGGAATGGCCGCTGCACTTGGCGCCGGGGCCAAATTCGGCTCCGGAATGGACGGCTGCTCGTGCGCAACCTCCACCTCCACTTCGGGCTCCGGAGCGGCGACGGTTTGGGCCGCGGTTTCCGAGGCCGGTTTCATGGCTGCGATCGGCTGAGGCGCTGCTGCCGCCGGCTCGGGTTCCAAGATCTGCACCGCCGCAACGGCCTCGCCATCGTCGTCATCGTCCACGATTTGCGCAGCCATCACCGGATCGGAATCTTGCGCCGTTTCCGAGCCGTAAGCCGCATCCAGCTCCGGATCGCTCGCGCCGGGATCGATCGAGCGCGCCTGGGCAAAGTGCTCCGCCGCCGTTGCGGTGTCTCCGGCCCGATGCGTCACCATCGCCATGGTCAGGTGGGCCTGCGCATCATTCGGATTGGCCTGGAGCACCGCATCCACGAGGCCGCGGGCATCCGGCGAACCGGCCAACGAGTAAGCGCGCGCCGCGACGAGCAGCGATGGCGCGTCCTGCGGCAGCGTCTCCACCTCGTTGAGAAGCGCCACGGCTTCGTCCTGTTGCCCCTCGTTGAGGTAGGCCTCCATGAGCGCCAGCCGATTGTTCCAGTTTTCCGGCGCGGTTTCCAGAGCGTTGCGCAATGCGTTGATGATGGTTGACATAGGCGTGTGCCAGTTGATTCAATTCTCGCGATCTTACTCCAAATCGCGTGGAGGTGACAGGAAATAGTAACGTGGCAAGAGCCGGGTTTGTTAGCGGGAAAAAACGCCAAAAATCCAGCCAATCACCCAAAAACACGCCCTGGAGGCGAATTTTTCTTCCAAACGGGGCG
>CBDCZR010000008.1:0-338856 GCA_965224535.1 Verrucomicrobiales bacterium | reverse complement strand
CTCAAGGAGGGGCGACTCTTAGTCGCCCGGATAGCATCCCCGAGCGCAGCGATTTGGTCTTAGTCACCAGCTCCCGGTACGGCAAAGACGGCCAAGGCAACGCCACCATCGATCCCAACGGAATCGAAACACGCTGGAAGAACGACGCCACTGGAAGAAGAATCCGCCTTTTAGAAGGAATCGACCCATGCTGCAGCAACAAAGCACAAGGCACCAAGAACAAAGAACAAACAAACCCATGCGCCGAGGCGCCACGCATCACGGAGTTCGCCTACGGCCCCGACGGCCAAATGACGCGCCTAACCTTGATCAATGACGAAACCGGCAATCAAGTTACGCGCTGGGTCTACGGCACAACATTGGATGATTCCTTGATCGCGCGCTCTGATTTGCTCCGCGCCAAAATCTATCCGGAAAGCGACGACGAAACCGAGCCGCTTGGTGACGGCCTGGATGGTGTCTACAATCGGATCGAATACACCTACAACATTCAGGGCAACATCACCACCACCAAAGATCCTAACGAAACCATCCACGCCTTCGATTTCGACTTGTTAGGCCGCCAAACCCAGGATCGCATCACTACTTTCGGTACCAACATTGATCAAGCGATCAAACGCATCGCCACCGAATACGAAGTGCGCGGCATGGTCGCCAAAGTAACCAGCTTTGATGACGCAACAGTCGGCAGCGGCAATGTGGTGAATGAAATCGGCTACGAATACGACGATTTTGGCCAGCTCATCAAGGATAGCCAGGCTCACAACGGCTCGGTCGGCGCCTCCACCCCCGCCGTAAGCTACACCTACGAGGACGCCTCCACCGGCAACACCGCGCGCCGAACGTCGGTCATCTACCCAAACGGTCGCATCGTCGAAATCGGCTACGGCGCCGCCGGAAGCGACAGCGACCGCCTCGGCCAGACCGTGTCACTCAAGATCCAAGGCGAAGCCCAAAACGCCGTCGATTACACCTATGTTGGGCTGGACTGGCCGGTCAAAGTGCTCTATCCTGAACCAGCGGTGAACCTCACCTACATCAAAACAGCCAGCCAACCGCTTGGTGATGCTGGAGACCAATACACCGGTTTCGACCGATTTGGCCGAACTGTGGACATGCGCTGGTCCACAACGGCTAACGGCGCAATCCGCGACCGTTTTCAATGGGGCTACGACCGCGCCGGCAATCGCACCTGGAAAGCGAATTTGGCAGCCACAGGCGGCGGTCAGGACGAAAAATACGAGTACGACACGCTCTATCAGGTGACCGATTTCGCCCGCGGCACATTGAACATTAACCGCAGCGCAATTGGCGCCATCCCCGCTAACGAGCAAACGTTTACCTACGATCCCACCGGAAACTGGGATCGCTACACAACCGCCGCCGACGGCGCGGAAACTCTCGATCAATCCCGCGTTCACAATCAGGACAACCAGATCACCCAGATTGACGGATCGAACGTCGGCATCCTCTACGACCGGGCCGGCAATGCCACCCAGATGCCGCCGGACAAGGACGGGGACTGGAGTAAGTTTTATCGGCTTAAATGGGATGGTTGGAACCGATTGGTAGAGGTGAAGGACAAAGTAAACGCTCTGGTTGCAACGTATGAATATGACGGAAAGACTCGGCGGACGACGAAGACCGTAAGTAGTACAACGACCCACTTCTATTACAACGAGCAATGGCGACCGGTTGAGGAACGGCAGAATGCGAGCACCAATGCCGAACGGCAATACCTATGGGGAAACCGTTACCGCGACGACTTAGTGCTGCGCGATCGTGATACAAATGGAAATGGCACGCTCGATGAGCAGATCTACGTCACCCACGATTACTTTAACCCGACCGCGATCCTCGACACCTCAGGGAATGTCAAGGAACGGTATGGATACACCGCCTTCGGTATCCGGCGTATTATGGCACCGGACTTCGCTGACCGCGCAACGAGTAGCTTCGAGTGGGACTTTGGATTCCGGGGGCAGTTTTTGGATTCGGAGACTGAATACTATGACTATGGCTTCAGATACTATGTGCCTGAAACGGGGCGGTGGCTGAGTCGGGATCCGATTGAGGAACGGGGTGGGGTTAATTTGTATGGGTTCTTGGAGAACCAAACAACGTCGCACTACGATCTATTGGGCGCCAAGAAATGTTGTGTCTCTGAAGAACCCAAGTTTCTGTTGGTGCATCCGGTAACCAAAACGATGCCAGAGACGTTCATCGAGTTCTATATGACTGCAAGATTTTCTAAAAGCTCAGAATGTTGCCCCACTTGTTGTGAATTCCGGCAGTTGCGATGGGGATATATGTGGCATTGGTTGAACGGTCAAAAGACAGGGGGAGATGACACGGAATGGACCGATGACGAATATAGTCGCGAACTCCAGCCTGAACAATACTACCTTATGCCGGACGGAAGCATTGCATTTGTTGGGTGGGACCGACCGGGACTAATGGGCCTCTACGGAATGCCGCTGTTCGAAGGTTTTATTGACATCCTAGTAGATTTCCGAGGGTACATCATCGACACTTGCAATGAAGACAAAAGGGTTACGCCGAGGCGAGGTTATGGTTTTGCGCTTCTTGGTGAACCTGGCAATCTAAGTAAGGCTGAGGCATGGGACTTTGATAACGAAGGTGACTTGACTCTTTCCCAAATTGGAAGCCGACCACAAGATAAGTTGAGAGAGCAAGGCGGAAAGTCACTAGATGAGCTAACCGAACAAGAACGTTCAACACTATTGAAGGACTGCTGTGAAAAAAAGAACTAATATTAGATGGCTTTGCCTTGTCCTGTGTTTCGCTCTCTTGGTAGAAAGCAATGCGCAGGATCTAGCAGGCAGGGAGACGGCTATTGAGATTATTAACGAATACAAGGATGATGCCATGCATATCTTCGTAGGTATATGGCAGCCGCCAGTCTACGGGTCTAACCGCAAATTCGGCAAATTTTTGGTAATTGAAAAATTGAAAGGTGACAATGGCCCGTCCAAGGGAGATGTGGTTAACCTCTCGTACTACGATCGTCCGATGCGGATTTTGGTTCCGAACCCAATTATAATCTTGGCCAAGCGAAATAGCGAATCGGATTTCCTTTATTTGGATTCAAAGGATCGCCCATTTATTGGTGCAGTTTTACGCGATTTGGTGGGCGAGATGGCCGCAGAGTAAGGGAATTTTACGGACAGGCTATTTCTACGTTGCAAATCAACCGTTCCCCAAATCTTCCCATTTCTTGTTGTTCGGCTGCATGTCGTGTTTGCATCGCATCCCCAACTCCCGATGCGACGCGTGTTGACCCACCGCGGAAAGGCTTCGCAGTAAAATTAGGGAGGGACAGGTTATTTCTCCGTTAAAAATCAGTCACTCCCGATATTTCAGGCCGATTTCGACCTCGATTCGCCACCCAACGCGGTAAACGGCTGCCGCCCGGATCGACGTTTGCCCTTGGCGCAACAGAATGGACCGCTGCGGCACGCCACCTGCTTTTGGGCCGCGAATTTGTGGCTGACGCCAGGGGTGAGGATGGATGCGGCCCGCAGGTGGCGCGCCTCCGCTCCCGCGCAGGCGATTGGCCGCGGTCGCTGGGGTTTCGCCTCCGGACAGGTAGGGGCTCACTTGCTCGCCCTGCCTGCCTCCGGCTCCACTCACCCACTCCCTGCGTGGGCATGAGCCTGACTGTTGGAAAACGCTGCTCAATCATCGGCGAACCAGAAATTTCCCATGAACACACGCATCTTGGCTGCCGAGCAGCAGGATTTGGCCTGCTATCACGTTTACTCCAGAATAGTAGGTGGGGAGTTTCTCCTGCATGACGAGGAGAAGGAGCATTTTCGCCGACTCATGGAGCAGTTGCTCAGCTTTTGCGGGTTGGAAGCGTTGGCTTGGTGCTGCATGTCCAATCATTTCCACATTCTAATCAGCACGCCAAATGGTGAACACGCTGAAGGGTTGCGCAATGAAATCAGCGAAGAAGCGCTTTTCTCGCGGATGAAAATCGCCTTCAGCGAGCAATATATACAGGAAGTCCGCTGGCGGGTGAATCACTTTCGTTCCCAAAGCAATGAAGCCGGAGCTACTAACATTATCGAGCGCATCAAGGGACAGATGTTCGATATCTCCAAGTTCATGCACATGCTCAAGCGCCGGTTCTCGGCCTGGTACAATAAGAAGCATAATAGGCGCGGCACGCTGTGGGAATCGCGTTACGGAAGCGTGTTGGTGGAGGGCAAGCGCGATGCGTTGATGACCATGGCGACCTATATTGATCTTAACCCGGTGCGTGCTGGTTTGGTGGCTGATCCCAAGGATTATCGCTGGTGCGGATATGCTGAGGCGTTGGCGGGGAAGAAGCGGGCGAAAAATGCGATCCGGACAGCGGTGGGTGATGAGTTGGGTCTAGATGGTGGCATCGTCCAATGGAAGGAGGCGATTGCGCTTTATCGCACGTGGTTGTTTGGACGTGGAGAAGAGCAATTCGATGAATCCGGTAAAACTACCCGGCGCGGGGTAAGCCGCGAGCAGGTGGAGGCGGTTTGGAGCCAAGGCGGCAAGTTGAGCCGGCGAGAGTTGCTTCATTGCCGGGTGCGTTATCTCACCAAGGGCGTCGCCATCGGATCGCGAGGTTTTGTGAACGGCGTGTTCGAGGCGCGGCGCGATTTTTTCAGTTCCAATCGCAAAAGCGGAGCGCGAACCATGCGTTTTGGCGATTGGGGTGAACTGTGCTCGATGCGCGATCTGCGCAACGATGTGATTCGAGCGCCGGGGTAAAACCAGCAACCCATAGAATTCGAGCTATTGCGCAAAGACGGGACGCGCTGGGTGTTTTTTGATAACGATGATTCCTTGCCCGAAGAATTGCGCGGCCGGCTCAAACAAATGATCGACCGCTTCGGGCACATCACCTCCGCTGTCTACAACGGAAACTTTGAGCTGGAACGGATGGAATTCGTCAGTGAAGACGGCGAACTGACCAGTGGCTATCATTACACTTATTTCGGCGGCAACCTGGCCGGACGGCTTAAATCAGTAACCTTGCGCGTCAATGGCATCGATGTTCGCCGTGCGGACTACGAGTATTACGGCAACGGGCTTCCGTTTGGTAGTTTGGGCGACCTGAAGCGCGTTTCTATTGGCGCTTATGATGCCGAGGCGGATAGCTGGCGGTTGCTGCGCCAAAACTACTACCGCTATTACCGGGAGGGCCAGGCGAATGGCTTCGCTCATGCGCTTCGCTATGTTGTTAGCTCGGAGGGCTACGCGCGGCTGCTAAAGCGCGGTATCGACCCGCTGACAGCCAGTAACGCGGAAATCGCCGCTTCCAGCAAGCTGGCTTTCAAATACGACACCAACCAGCGCGTGGTTGAGGAAAAGATCCGCGGCGGCCGCGAAACCTACTCCTACACCTACGAATCCAACCCCAACCCGCCCCAGACCACGAATTACAACGTCTGGACGCGGAAAACCACCGAAACCCTGCCCGACGGCAATCGCCGCACGGTTTATACCAATAGCAAGGGCACGACGATTTTGAGCAAGCTGGAAGAAGTCGCCACGGGCAAGAAATGGTTCGAATACCTGCAATATAACGGCGATGGCCGGGTCACGATTTCCGCCAAACCATCGGCGATTGAGAGCGTTACCGAGCCTGCGCCGGGCAACAGCAACCTGACGGTCACGCTCAAGCAACACGATGGCCTGGTTTACCTCAACGAGTACTATGCGGCAACCGACCCGGCTCACGGCCATGTAGCCACCTATCAGAAAAAGCTCTCCGTCAAGCAAGGCAACCAAGGCGCGTTGCTGCCGATGCGTAGCGCCACTTATCGCACCCACACCGTAAACGGAGTCAGCATCCATCCCTTTGCCAGCAACACGGTTTATCCGGAGACCAACCAACCGGCGACCACGTTTTATGATTGCGCCTATTATGCCGATGACGGCTCGGCTACTGGTTTTGGAAACGTTCCGGTAACGCACAACCCCGCCAATCAGACAACCGGCGACACAATTTACGAGCAAACCACGACCGGTTACAACGAGGCCAGCGAGGTGATTTTGACGGCGACCTTCAAACGTTTTCACGACGCCACCGGATTCGGCCCGCTCAACGGCCCAAACGACGCGCAACCCAAAGCGCGGCGTAGTTATACAGCCAATTATTTCGATCCCATCGGGCGAAGCCTTGCCACCGCCGATTTCGGCACGAATGGAGGGGCAGCGCTGACGCGCCCGGACTCGATTCCGGAGCGCTCGGACGTCATTCTTGTCACCAACTCCCGCTACGGTAGAGACGGCCAAGGCAACGCCACCATCGATCCCAACGGCATCGAAACCCGGTGGAAGAACGACGCAACCGGAAGAAGAATCCGCCTCTTGGAGGGCATTCGTTGTAGCGGCGTTTGTCAAACGTCGCCCCCATCAAACGGCGCCGGAGTAGACCCATGCGCCGAAGCGCCAAGAATCACAGAGTTCGCCTACGGCCCCGACGGCCAAATGACGCGCCTAACGTTGATCAACGACGAAACTGGCAACCAGGTCACAAGATGGGTCTACGGCACAACGTTGGAGGATTCGTTGATCGCGCGTTCTGATTTGCTCCGCGCCAAAATCTATCCGGAAAGCGACGACGAAACCGAACCCCTCGGTGACGGCCTCGATGGAATCTACAACCGCATCGAACACACCTACAACATCCAGGGCAACATCATCACCACCAAAGATCCTAACGAAACCATCCACGCGTATGATTTTGACCTGCTCGGCCGCCAAACCCAGGATCGCATCACCGCCTTTGGCGACGACATCGACCAAGCGATCAAACGCATCGCCACCGAATACGAAGTGCGCGGCATGGTCGCCAAAGTCACTAGCTTCGACGATTCGACCGTCGGCAGCGGCAATGTGGTGAATGAAATCGGCTACGACTACGACGATTTCGGCCAACTCATCAAAGACAGCCAGGCTCACAGCGGCTCGATCGACGCCTTAACCCCCGCTGTTAGCTACACTTACGAGGACGCCTCCACCGGCAACACCGCGCGACGAACCACCGTCATTTATCCCAACGGACGTATCGTCGAAACCGGCTACGGCGCCGCCGGCAGCGACAGCGACCGCCTCGGTCAGGTTGTGTCGCTCAAAATCCAAGGCGAAGCCCAAAACACCGTCGATTACACTTATGTTGGGCTGGACTGGCCGGTCAAAGTGCTCTATCCTGAACCCGCGGTGAACCTCACCTACATCAAAACAGCCGGCCAACCACTCGGCGATGCTGGAGACCAATACACCGGCTTCGACCGGTTTGGCCGGACGGTGGACATGCGCTGGTCCACAACGGCTAACGGCGCAATTCGCGACCGTTTTCAATGGGGCTACGACCGCGCCGGTAATTGCACCTGGAAAGCGAATCTCGCTGCCACAAGCGGTGGTCAGGACGAAAAATACGAGTACGACACGCTCTATCAGGTGACCGATTTCGCCCGCGGCACGTTGAACATCAATCGCAGCGCGATTGGAGCCATCCCCGCTAACGAGCAGACGTTTACCTACGATCCAACCGGCAACTGGGACCGCTACACGAACAGTGATGACGGCGCGGAGAACCTGGATCAAACCCGCGTCCACAATCAGGACAACCAGATTACCCAGATTGACGGCTCAAACACTGGCGTCCTCTACGACCGGGCCGGCAACGCCACCCAGATGCCGCCGGATAAGGATGGGGATTGGAGCAAGTTTTATCGGCTGAAGTGGGATGGGTGGAACAGGTTGGTTGAGGTTAAGGACAAGGGAAATGCTCTGGTTGCAAGGTATGCTTATGATGGCACCACTCGGCGAACGATGAAGACCGTTTCGGGCACAACCACTCACTTCTACTACAACGACCAGTGGCGACCGGTCGAAGAGCGAATCAATGCCAGCACAAACGCGGATCGGCAGTATTTGTGGGGCAATCGGTATCGAGATGATCTGGTTTTGCGCAACTGGGATACCAACGGCTCTGGATCGCTCAATGAGCGGCTCTACGTAACCCATGACTATTTTAACCCGACGGCGATTCTCGATACATCGGGGAATGTCCAGGAACGTTATGGGTATAGCGCCTTCGGTGTAAGGCGGATTATGGCGGCGGATTTCTCAAGCCGAACAGCGAGCGAATTTGATTGGGGTTTTGGGTTTCAAGGACAGGTTTCAGACGGTGAAACATCTCACTACAACTATGGATTCCGGTATTTATCACCTAATCTAGGCAGCTGGAACAGCCGTGATCCAGAAGAGGAGAGTGGTGGCGAGAATCTGTATGAATTGGAGGGAAATCGTCCCATGAACCTGGTGGACTTTTTGGGTGCAGTCACGCTTGACGAGGCCAGAGCGAGTTTGCGCAAAAGAGGAGTCAAAGCTGCTGGGCGCAGGCATTCAAAACAACAAGTTTTCGATGAGTGGTTGCGATTAGAGTTTAAGTACAAGCGAAGACACGGAAGTTGGTGGGAAGTGTTACCTAAGTGTCCGTCATCAATTGCTGATCCATGCACGTCCGAAGTGCCAATGTCAAAGGACGAGTGGTCATACCGACATGGAAGTGATTTTGCGTATCCAGCAGGCTGCAATGAACGATATCACCCGGGAGGAGTCTATTGTTTTCGAACAACAAATAAATACACTCCGCATGGAAATCAATGTGTATACGATGCCGACGGTAGTATAATTACAAGGATACCCACTGCTGGGAGTGTGGATTTCGTGCGAGGCGCGGTGAGGACCTTTTGGGCCCATAGACAGCATGACGTTGAAACTTTTCACCTAGCAGAAGATCTTGGCAGAGAGATTGAATATTTCGATTACAGACCAATCTGGGCAGAGGGGTTTTCAAGACAGGCGCCTGGAAAGATACCATTTTGAAAACAACATTCAGAGTTTTGGCATTTGCGGGAGCATTATTCCTTCCGTTTTTGCTCGTTCTGTCTGGGTTCGGCGAGAAGCAGCGCTGGTGGGAGTGGCTCTCGATACCGGGATATATATGCCAGTTCCTAGGATTTACGGGCGCGGCCTACCATTTTAGCGCAATAGTCTCGACCATTGTAGCGATTACCCTCATGTCGTTCTTTACCCGGAAAAGCAGAAAGCTTTTTGTCCTTCTTTTGCTAGTCTCCGTACTTTATTCGACCTGGTCGGCGTTTTTTATTCGGAGCATCGTGCATCCGGGAAATATATAGGGGTTCTAAGACCTTGCGTAAAATGCTAGACCCCTGACCCCAACCGCAGGGGACATCGCACGGCCTCTGCGGTAAATGGAATTTTGATTAAAACAGTTCAACGGATACTCACACAAGTTTGACTATTGGAAGATGCCGATCTAATGATCTAATCGTCGGCGTACCGTAGGTATGGGCTCGGAAGGCTTCATGCCTACCTAATTTAACTACAATAATTATTGTACAAGCAGAATTTTGGTGTTTCTGATTTCTGATAGTGTGGATACCAGAACTTTCGGATTTCACCCGTTGAAAAACACTGGTCTAGGGTCCGTTTGAAAAATGGGACGGGCGCGCAATTTGATAACGTAGGGTTTCTTTCGCACATTTACATTTCGGTGTTCTTAACCTAACAGAACCAAATGTCAACTAATCCTACCACCGAAAAAGAAGCCCGCCTCGCGGGTAAAATCGTCGAAATCAACGAAGGAGAGATCCGTGGCCATCTCGATGAGATGGTGCGCAAGAGCGTCGAAGACACCCTCAACGCCTTGCTCGACATCGAGGCCGATCAGCTCTGTGGAGCGGCCCGCTACGAACGCAGCCCGGACCGGGTCGATACCCGCGCCGGAAGCTACCAGCGCAAGCTGCACACCAAGGCCGGCGAAGTCGACCTGAAAGTGCCCAAGCTGCGAACGCTCCCGTTCGAAACCCAGATCATCGAGCGCTACAAACGGCGCGAAAGCAGCGCCGAAGAAGCGCTCATGGAGATATATTTGGCCGGTGTCTCCGTGCGACGGGTCGAGGACATCACCGAGGCGCTTTGGGGCACGAAAGTCAGTCCATCGACCGTTAGCGAGCTGAACAAGAAGATCTACGAAAAGATCGAAACCTGGCGCAATGCCCCGATCGAAGGCGAGCATCCCTACGTCTACCTGGACGGGATCTGGCTCAAGCGCACCTGGGGCGGCGAGGTGAAGAATGTTAGTGTGCTGGTCGCGGTGGGCGTCAACGCTGACGGTTACCGCGAAGTGTTAGGCGTATTGGAGGGCGCCAAGGAGGATCGCGAGAGCTGGACGCGTTTTCTGCGCCACTTGAGGGAGCGGGGCCTGAAGGGCGTTCGCTTGATCGCGAGCGACAAATGTCTCGGCTTAGTAGAGTCGCTACCCGAGTTTTTCCCGAAGGCCGATTGGCAGCGCTGCACGGTCCACTTTTATCGCAACGTGTGGTCCTTCGTGCCGAAGTCGAAGGTGAAGCCGGTCGCGGCGATGCTCAAGGCGATTCACGCTCAGGAGGACCGCGAAGCGGCGTTGCAAAAGGTGGACGCCGTGGTGGAGAAGCTCAAAGCAATGAAGTTGCCCGAAGCGGCCAAATGCGTCGAGGAAGGTGCCGAGGAGACCTTACGCTACATGAAGTTTCCTCGCGAACACTGGCGCAGCCTGCGGACGAATAACCCGCTGGAGCGGATCATGAAAGAGATCCGGCGGCGGACGCGGGTGGCCGGAGCGTTTCCGGATGGCAAAAGCGCGCTGATGCTGGTAGCGGCACGGTTGCATCATATCGCCGGGACCAAATGGGGAACGCGCCGTTACATGGACATGAGCCGTCTCTACGAGCAAGAGCGGGAGATTGCCCTGGCAAACGAACAACAACAAGATCCTGAATTCCAATATGGTAAACCTGGAAATTTTAACCTCCCCTAGGGGAGGAGCAGAGCCTTCGACCGCCCACTTCGCGGGCCAGCCAACCTTCGCTTCGCTCAGTGTCAATCTAACAGTATAACCTACAACCTAACCAACTATATACCGAAAGAAAAGTGCGAAAAATCCTGGACACTACCCGCAATTTTGCCTGATTTTTGAAGAGTCGCTTCGCAATTTTTTAAGAACGCGGCGCTTTTTCCGGCTGGAATTGCTGTTCGGGGCTCTGTGAGGAAGCTCATCGGCGCCCCGAGCCATCAATCCCAGCCGAAAAAATCGCTCGCGGCGCGCCTCGCCCCATTTTTCAAACGGACCCTAGATGATCGGCGAACCAGAAATTTCCCATGAACACGAGCATTTTGGCTGCCGAGCAGCAGGATTTGGCCTGCTATCACGTGTACTCCAGAATAGTAGGTGGGGTGGTTGCTTGTCAAATCACTTTCACATTCTTCTTACTACGCCAAACGGCGATTATGCCCAGCAAATGCGCGATGAAATTGGCGAGGACGCGCTTTTCTCGCGGATGAAAATCGCCTTCAGCGAGCAATATATCCAGGAAGTCCGCTGGCGGGTGAATCACTTTCGTTCCCAAAGCAATGAAGCCGGAACTACTAACATTATCGAGCGCATCAAGCAAGGGACAGATGTTCGATATCTCCAAGTTCATGCACATGCTCAAGCGCCGATTCTCGGCCTGGCACAACAAGAAGCATAATCGGCGCGGCACGCTTTGGGAATCGCGTTATTAATCCGAAAATTAAATAGCCGACACTTCACGCGGCACAGAATTTTACTTTTGGGCTGTTGAAATACTGGATTACTCTGCTTGGGGATTTCTGAAGCATTCTCAGGAAGCTTATGACATTAGCCTTCAATTCAGCGAGGGTCCTTGGCGCCTTCTTCCCGTGGACGTTCTTCTTGATATCGCGATTCAGATATTCATCTGGATTGAGTTCAGGGGAGTACGCGGGAATGTAGAAGAGCTCTATCTCGGACTCGTTCGCCTTGGCCCACGCTTTGACTTTTTTGCCATGATGCACAGAAAGATTGTCTGCAATAAAGAACACTTTTCGATCGTGGCTCTGAATCAATCTACCCAGAAAGAGGATGTACTTGAGTTGGGTCATTCGAGCTGTGTAGGTCATGAATCGCATTTCTCCCTTGTTGGTGACAGCCGAAATGTGGTTGAGCTTCAGCTTTTTGCCGCTCTCGCGAACTTCGGGAGTCTTGCCCTTCTTCGAATAACTTCGTCCAGCGTGAACTTCGTTAGTGGTTTTGCCTTCATCGCCCCAAAATATGGTTGCGCCCTCTTCCTTGGCTCGCTTTTCAATAGCTGGATACTCCTCCTCACGCCAGCGCCGGACAGACTCGCTATTCTGTTGGTAGGCCTTGCGAATTGGAACTTGAGGAGTCATACCCCAGCGCTTTAAATAGTTTCCCATTGTAATTAGACTCAAGGTGATCCCAAATTTTTCTTCGATCAAATCTCTAACCGCAGCCCTCGTCCAAAGGACAAATGGCAATTTCAATTGATCGGGCATATTATCGGTGATCAGATTAACAATCGTGGCGCACTGCCAAGGCAATAGTAACCGTTTTTCGCCGACCTTACGACCCCGCTTCACTGCTCGAAGTGCGTCCCACCCTCTCTTTTCATACTTACGACACCACCGGTTTACTTCTTGCCGACTTACTCCAAGCGCACGAGCTGTTTCCCGTTGGGTGTAGCCTTCTTCAACAACCATACGCACCGCAGTCATTCGGAGGTGCTCTTGCTGGTCAGGCGAAAGCTTTCTGGCGTCTCTCTTCATCCCTAACAATACCACATCATTAGGTGTCGGCTATTTAATTTTCGGATTAATACGGAAGCGTGTTGGTGGAGGGCAAGCGCGATGCGTTGATGACCATGGCAACTTATTATATTAATCTTAACCTGGGTCGTGCCGGTTTGGTGGATGATCCCGAGGATTATCGCTGGTGCGGATATGCTTAGTGACGAGAAAAAACTCACCTACATCTAAAAACCTACATCTTACCGAACATGCAAACAGTTTGCCCGCCATACTGCTGTCCCGGTCAACCAATCGCGAGCCATCCGCAACTCTTTCAATCTCGGCCCCGTTCGAAGACTTCGGCAATGCATGCGACCGAATTGGCGATGTCACTAACAAAGTGGCCCGGAACTTTTCGCTTGCCAACCCCATCCACTTGCAATGACGGTAACTGGCAATCGCGCTGGTTGCGCCCTTGTTCCCGAGCCTGACTTCACTCATGGCCGTTGCAAGTTGCAACGGGCTATGAGTGCTCAACCTCACCGATGTGGCGGCGCGAGTTCCTCCATTGCCGCGTGTGTTATCCCACCTAAATTCGATTCTTAGTATTAGTATTTTGTCAACTAATGAGATTTGTGTGAGTTGCAAACTTGAAGTCCTGGTATGTATATAAAGTTGGAGAGCTTGAGTCTCCAAATCGTTGACAGGTCATTACGATCAATGAATCCGAAATTGCAGCAGCCGAACAAAGCGCGAAGGCACGGTCGTCATTTCCTAAATCAGTTCTGATATCCAAGTCGCTATCTACAAAGTAGATTTGGTCATGTACACTCGTTCCTGACGGAGCGGTGGGAAGCGATAGGGTAACTTTTGTAGAATTTGAAGAAATCCGAATTACACGTGTAAAATAAGGTCCGAAGAGTGCCATTTAACAAGCAATTTGATCGAAATGGGTTTGTCAACCATAAGGATGCCATAATTTTGCGCGTTGGGTATTTTGGGACGGTCCGGTCAGCTCACTTTAACACATAAACCGGGAGACAACTTTGGTCTGCAAACCTCAGTTTTACCATCTTACTCCAGCGAAGAAGCATGCCGCTCTTAGCAGTGCTAAGGGACGATGTCTGAGGCTATAAATCGGGAATTTACATTAAAACAGCTTGACTGTTGGAAAACCCCGCTCTAAATCGTCGGCGAACCCAGAAATTTCCCATGAACACACGCATCTTGGCTGCCGAGCAGCAGGATTTGGCCTGCTATCACGTTTACTCCAGAATAGTAGGAGGCGAGTTTCTCCTGCATGACGAGGAGAAGGAGCATTTTCGCCGAGTCATGGAGCAGTTGCTCAGCTTTTGCGGGTTGGAGGCGTTGGCTTGGTGTTGCTTGTCAAATCACTTGCCTATTCTACTCAGCACGCCAAATGGCGATTAACGTGGATCGCATCACTGAGGCAACGCGTTATCATACAAGCGTGGTTGACGCAAATCGGACCGGGTTGAGCAAGACCTTTTGGGACGATCAAAACCGAATCTATAAATCAGAGACCAACGCGGTAGCCATTCCTGCCGGCACGGTCGGCAATGCGCTGCGTGACGAAGCATGGTATGATCCCGACGGTAATGCCATCAAGCAGATCAACGCCGGAAGCGAGGCCGTAACAAAACTGGTTTACGACGGCCTTGCGCGCCAAACCCACGAATATATCGGCTATAACCCGAGCGGCTCCAGCAATGACAACAACGTCACGGCCGATACCATCGTCGAGCAAAACGAATCGGCCTGGGACGCGGCTAGCAACCTGATTTTGAGCACGAACTGTGGTCGTTTCCACGATTCCACCGGCACGGGCGCGCTCAACGGTCCCAACGGCGCTCAACCCAAAGCCCGGCGCACCTATGTCGCGAGTTATCCCGATCCTATCGGCCGGCTCCGCGTCACCGCCGAATTCGGCACGAATGGTGGCGCGGATTTGGATCGCCCCGGTGTTGCTCCCAAGGCCAGCGATGCAGTGCTGGTAAGCTTAAATTTGTTTGGCGAAGATGGCCAAGGCAAAGGCAGCATCGATCCGATGGGCACCGAAACACGGTGGAAACTCGACCATCTCGGCCGCCAAATTCAACTCATCGAAAACTTCGTCACGTCGTGCTGCGAAGCCCCTGGAACAGAGAACCAAGCACAAAGCACAAAGAACCCGAAGCCCGATGAAAATCGGACTTCGGAATACGCCTACCACGCCGACGGCGGCCTGGAACGCCTAACATTGATCAACAATGTCACCGGCGACCAAGTCACGCGATGGATTTACGGAACATCACTGGAAGACTCCGAAATCGCCACCTCATACCTCCTCCGCGCCAAAATCTACCCCGAAAGCGACGACAGCGCTGCTCCGCTCGGCGATGGACCAGACGGCGTCTACGAGCGCCTTGAATATAGCTACAACCGCCTCGCCAATCTGACCCAGCTTAAAGATCCTAACGGCACCATCCACCAATACGATTTCGACAAACTCGGCCGCCAGATTCAGGATCGCGTCACAACGTTCGCTACTCACATCGATCAAGCCGTCAAACGCATCGCCAACGCATTCGATTTGCGTGGCCTGCTCGAAAAAGTCACCAGCGTTGACAACGCCACCGTCGGCAGCGGAAACGTGGTCAACGAAGTCGCGTTCGACTACAACGACTTCGGTCAACTCACCGCCGACAAGCAATCGCACGCCGGCGCTGTTACCGGAACAACGCCAGCGGTCGGCTACGCCTACGCCGACGCCAGCTCCGGCAACACCGCACGGATGACGTCCCTGACCTACCCCAACGGCCGTATCGTCGACTACGGCTACGGAACCGCCAACGGCGCTGACGACCTCCTGAGCCGGGTCGAAACGCTCACCATCCAAGGCGAGGCAACCGCCGCCTGCCGTTACACCTACGCCGGACTGGACTGGTATCCCAGAATCGAGTATCCTGAACCTTCCGTGGAACTGACCTACATCAAAGACGCCAGCCAACCGGTCGGCGACGCCGGAGACGACTACATCGGCTTCGACCGGTTCGGACGAACCGTCGATATGAACTGGCGCAAGACCACCGACGGCACCGCCCTCGACCACATCCAATACGGCTACAACCGCGCCTCAAACCGCACCTTCCGCTAGAATTTGGTCGCTCCCTCAGGGCAAGATGAAGCTTACGAGTACGACGGACTCTATCAGCTCAGTGACTTAGCACGCGGAACGCTCAACATCAGCCGCGACCGGATTGGAGCGATTCCGGATGCCGAGGAACAGTTCACCTACGATCCAACCGGCAACTGGGACGCCTACGTGCGCAAAAGCGACGGCTCGGTCGATCTCGATCAAACCCGGGTCAACAACAAGGACAACCAGGTTACCCAGATCGACCTCTCCAGTGACGGCATCGCCCACGATTTGGCCGGCAACACCACCCAGATGCCACCGGATGGAAGCGGGGACTGGAGCAATAGCCTCACCCTGACCTGGGATGCCTGGAACCGGATCACCAAGGTCGAAGACGGGGCGACGGAAGTCAGCGCCTACCAGTATGACGGGCTCTACCGGCGCAGCACGAAGACGGTTTCCGGGGTGACGCGGCACTGCTACTACTCGAACCGGTGGAAGCCGCTCGAAGAGCGGACCGGCGCGTCAACCGATGCCGAGCGGCAGTATCTCTGGGGAGTGCGTCCCAACCATCGCGATGAGCTGATCCTGCGTGACCGCAAGACCGGAGCCCTGCCGGTTTTCGACGAGCGGCTTTACTGCGCGATGGACTACTTCAGCCCGACGGCTGTTTTTGACAAGCTCGGTGTTGTCCACGAGCGGTACGGGTTTAGCGGGTTTGGGATTCGGAGGGTCATGGCGCCGGATTTTAGTGCGCGAGGCGCCAGTAGCTTTGCGGTTGAGTTTGGGTTTCAGGGGCAGTTTTTGGAGGGAGAGACTGGGTGGTATGATTATGGGTTTAGATATCTATCGCCAGAGATTGGGCGATGGGCGTCACGCGACCTAATTCAGGAATCTGGAGGTGCTAATATTTACGCTTTTGTAAACAATCGACCGCTAACGTTTACCGACAGATTCGGTAAATACCCTTACGGATATCCTATAGACTATCCTCCCCCGTTACAGCCCGGCGATACAAACAGTGGCCATTCGCGCAACGACGGCGGAGGTATGAAAGATTTAATCGATGACGCGAGGGAAGGTATCAAAAACAGGATGAAACAAATGAAAGAAGATTTTGAAATGGTGAGAGATCAAATGAAAGAGGATATCAAAACATTGGAAGAGGAAAGGAAGAATTTAAAGGAGGCGGACAAGCCTATCGAGGGGGCGCCTGCATTGCCTTGCACAGTAGGCGACCGGCGGATCGGTGATATTTATATTGCCTGCTGGTACTTTAATAGTCTAACTGATTGTGGTCGTGGCCGGATGAAATGCAGGCAACGATATGAATGTGTTTCTGGAGGCCCGCTTGGTGTTCGCTGGGTAAAGAGAGGAAAGGAATTCAGTTGTGGCTCTTGCGGACCATGAAGTGGCTAAGGTTAGTGCCTCTATTACTCCTGGTCGGTTGCGGCAACAGCGGCAAATCAGCATCACCAGGAATCACTTCCAGCGGACAGTACGATCTCGAAGCCGTCTCCATTAGTTATAGCCCTGCGACCATCGCTGTCGGAGATAAGGTAACATTTTACACTAAAGTTGCCAATATGGGTCCTGACGACATCCCCGCTGGCGCATTTTCCGTGCGATTTTATCTGGGTGAGAGATTGATTTCTTTTGGGTGCAAATCCTCTCATTCCATCATTTTTCTGGGAGTTGCGCAGGGAGGTTTGTTCGAATCTGAACAGCTCTTAGTTCGTCATGCTGAGTTTTGGCAATCTTGTCGCGAGCCCATCGAAAGAACCTCTCCCATTCTCCGTTGAGTTCGATGCATCTCAGATGTAAGAGCATCTCAGCACGTCCTTCGATCCAGCGCATGCCCGAACAATCCATTCTTTCGCCGATCACATAACGCACCGCACCCTCGATCACGCCGCTGGCGACGACCAAATCCTGTTCGATCAGTCGGCCGTAGGCAGTAGGTGTTGGCGCTTGTCCAAATAGGCGATGGTTTTTCTTAGTTTCTCTCGCTTAGCCTTGGTTCCTGGCCCTGTTGAGGCAATACCTTGCTCGAGTTTTCTTAGCCGTTTGAGCAACAATGCTATCTCACCTTGGTAAAGAATCTCACGCTGCTTCTCCACCCACTGGCTCAGTTCCTCGCTAGCTTCCTTGTATTAATCCGAAAATTAAATAGCCGACACTTCACGCGGCACAGAATTTTACTTTTGGGCTGTTGAAATACTGGATTACTCTGCTTGGGGATTTCTGAAGCATTCTCAGGAAGCTTATGACATTAGCCTTCAATTCAGCGAGGGTCCTTGGCGCCTTCTTCCCGTGGACGTTCTTCTTGATATCGCGATTCAGATATTCATCTGGATTGAGTTCAGGGGAGTACGCGGGAATGTAGAAGAGCTCTATCTCGGACTCGTTCGCCTTGGCCCACGCTTTGACTTTTTTGCCATGATGCACAGAAAGATTGTCTGCAATAAAGAACACTTTTCGATCGTGGCTCTGAATCAATCTACCCAGAAAGAGGATGTACTTGAGTTGGGTCATTCG
Source organism: Verrucomicrobiales bacterium (assembly GCA_965224535.1). Taxonomy (GTDB): domain Bacteria; phylum Verrucomicrobiota; class Verrucomicrobiia; order Verrucomicrobiales; family DEV007; genus JBCDHN01. The sequence goes on along the minus strand of CBDCZR010000008.1, from coordinate 320,510 downwards.
AGCTGTGTAGGTCATGAATCGCATTTCTCCCTTGTTGGTGACAGCCGAAATGTGGTTGAGCTTCAGCTTTTTGCCGCTCTCGCGAACTTCGGGAGTCTTGCCCTTCTTCGAATAACTTCGTCCAGCGTGAACTTCGTTAGTGGTTTTGCCTTCATCGCCCCAAAATATGGTTGCGCCCTCTTCCTTGGCTCGCTTTTCAATAGCTGGATACTCCTCCTCACGCCAGCGCCGGACAGACTCGCTATTCTGTTGGTAGGCCTTGCGAATTGGAACTTGAGGAGTCATACCCCAGCGCTTTAAATAGTTTCCCATTGTAATTAGACTCAAGGTGATCCCAAACTTTTCTTCGATCAAATCTCTAACCGCAGCCCTCGTCCAAAGGACAAATGGCAATTTCAATTGATCGGGCATATTATCGGTGATCAGATTAACAATCGTGGCGCACTGCCAAGGCAATAGTAACCGTTTTTCGCCGACCTTACGACCCCGCTTCACTGCTCGAAGTGCGTCCCACCCTCTCTTTTCATACTTACGACACCACCGGTTTACTTCTTGCCGACTTACTCCAAGCGCACGAGCTGTTTCCCGTTGGGTGTAGCCTTCTTCAACAACCATACGCACCGCAGTCATTCGGAGGTGCTCTTGCTGGTCAGGCGAAAGCTTTCTGGCGTCTCTCTTCATCCCTAACAATACCACATCATTAGGTGTCGGCTATTTAATTTTCGGATTAATAAAAGAGTCGCCCCACGTCCCAAATTTTTTCTTCGACGTGGCGAACATCTAAGGCATGCGATGCGTTTGGGAAGCGCTCGGGAAGTCCCTTTCCAAAAGAGTTTTCTCCATCGCTTACAATATGCACGTTGGTCCCGGTTGGATCGAATCCGCGACGTTTGACCTCAGCTTCGGCCCAATCCATCATCACTGAGCGCGGAGCATAACTTCCCCAGATTCTCTTGTTTATCGGGCCATGGAGCAAGCCGTCTTTTCCTCGCTTCAAGGTGTAGATTGCAACCAGGGTTATACTACGTCCGTTCTTGCTCTTATCCCCTTTCTTACGGCGCTTGCGTTTGCCATTTTTGTTTCGGCAGGCTTTGCCGCGATGGCGTTGGCAACCACACTTGCTGCGCCCGGCGCCTTTGGGTTTGCGCGAGAATCCCTGGCCCTTTTTCTTATTCTTGGGTTCGATGTAACTTCTCCAATAGGCCACCTTGCCAAACCCCGTGCGCAGGATTCGCCGAGCGGCTGTCTTGAGGCGGCCGCCGGTGCGCTTGAGATAACTGTCAGGATCGAACGATTGGTGCTGAATGCGCAGGAACAAAGCCACAAAGAGGCATCCCAAAGACATTAGCCTGGAAAACAAGGTGGCCTCGAATTCAGCGAACGAGGGCGAGTGGGCGCTTCTGCACAATGTCAGTATCTCCTCGAATTGGGACTGAAGTTTGGCTTCAACTTCATCAACGTCATATTCATCTTGAGGGGTGAATTTTGCCGGCTTATGATCCGATTGCTGTGGTAACGTAGGTGGGGTTGAGTTTGTTGGTAGCAAGCATCAATCCTACCTCGTTATCCCAGCTTTGATGGAAAAATCCTAACAAAACCGAAATATTTGCTCGACTGAACCAAAAAATTCCCGTTTTATCGGGGGAAAATGGGGATTTGCACCCGTTCAATTCGTTCTGATCGGTGCAGATCAAAAGCCGGTGTCCGAACTCCACCGGCGGCATCTGCTTGCCTTTCTTGATCAGTTCGGTATGCGGCTCAAAGAGGCTGAAGACCTTTTCCTCATGAGGGATGGTTTCGCCCTGGATCAGGCGCCGCTCGATCAGGTCGATATGCTTGATGAGCATATCGTGATAGTACCCGATCTCCAGCCACTTGACGGCTTGTAACGGGCTTAGCGTACAATCTTCCAGTGTCTTCATTGAGGCGTGGACCTTAGCCTCTATATCATAAGCAATCGCAAGAAGATTTCGCGCGCTTTGCACGGTGCGCTCAGCTTTGTTGGCGCCCCCGCCGCGGGCCGTCCTTTCGCATTCGCGCACGGCGCTCTTGATCTTGGCTTTCCATTTCTTGGCTTTGCGCCAACCCGGAAGTCCAAGGGCAAGACTCAAAGAAAAGAGCAGCTCGATGCACTTGCGCGCCGCGTCCCAAAGTAAGTTACAATCGGTTGGATAATGAACGTTGGTTTCCAGAACGTAGCTGTCTACCTTGGCCTGGATTTGCTCGCCGTTTTTTTTTTTTTTTGAGGCATCACTTCGCGCCCGTGGGCTACGATGATCGCGTTGATTTCGTGCAAGGTTGCCTCGTCGAGCAGAGCGACGTTGTTGCCAATGGTTTTGACGCTGAAGGTCTTCTTGGGCTGGCCGAATTCGTCGTGGATCCCAAGAATGGCGCGGACCAAAGAGTCGTGGTTGGCGATGTGTTCGAGCCGGTCGTAATCGCAATCCAAAGCTAAGCGTATCACGGCGAGGACCAGGATGTGCCAAAGATCCATGCCGGGGCGGCCGGTGGCCTTTTTGGGGTGGCAGATGTTGGCTTCGAGCACGCCAAAGACTTCTTGGTTGATTTGCGGTTCACTGAAAACCCATTGCAGAGCGGCCAAAACCGGGGGCAATTCGTCGCGGCTTTTGGTTGGGATGGCGACCTGTTCGATTGGGGTCTGGCCCAGGGAGGTTTGAACGTCGAATCTTTTGCGCATGTTAGGGGCGCAGACGAATCTTCTGGCGTTCTTGGCGAGGAATTACGGGATTTTTGCCATCAAAGAGAGTTTGATGGTAAGGAAATCCAGAGTATTCGCAGAATGAATTGGGTCCCATCTCGCATTCAGAATGCACTCCGCGTCGATTTTTCTCAGGCACTAGCTAAGTTTTCGGGCCGTGGCGGGTCCTAGGGGTGTGGCAACATCTCAGCGCGACTCTCAACAAGCCCCAACAAATGAAACGGCGGACGAACTGAACGAAGCCGAACGGGCGACGGAAACTTACGGCCGCCTGGTGGCTGGGGACCCGGAAAGCGCGGATTTTTTGCAAAACTTGGCGGTGAGTCACAACATCTTGGGATGGCTGCGTTTCGATCGCGGAGATTCCAATGGCGCGGAGGGCGACTTTCAGCGGTATTTCCAGGTTTTCGCGGATCTCGCGGATCGTGACCCGGACAACCTGACATACCGCAGAGAACTGGGCACGGCCCACATGTGTTTGGCGAAAATCGCCGAGGACCGGCGCGATTTTGACGGTGCCTTGGCCGATTTGGAAACGGCACGCGGCATTTTCGACGATTTGGTCGGGCGCGATCCGGAAAACGCGTCTTTGCGTCAGCAGTTGGGCGTTTGCTACCAGCGGATGGGCGAAATTCAAAAAGACGCCGGAAATTCCGAGCAAGCCCGGCAAGTTTTCGATGCCGCCCGCCGAATTTTCGCACGTTTGGCGTGCCAGTTTGAGTTAGCGCGCGTTCACCGCAAATTGGGCTGGATCGAGCACGAAAACCGCGATTTCTCCGCAGCTTTGGCGCATTTTGAAGCAGCCGTGCCAATTTTTTCCGCGTTGGTGGCCGAGAATGCGGAAAATCAGCGCTGCCAGCAGGAATTGGCGCTCAGCCACTTCGGTGCGGGCGTTGCCGCGAAGGATCTCGACCGGTTGGAAGAAGCGTTGGCGGCCTTGGAAACCGCGCGCGCCATGCACGATGATTTTGTCGAAAACGCGCCGAAAAATCTGCGTTTGTTAGAGGATTTGGCCGAAATTCAAAGTTACCTCGGCGCGATTCGCCGGGACCTCGGCAATTCGGCCCAAGCCCTAACGGAATTCGAGCGATCGCGTGAAATTCGCACCCGGATTTTCGAAATCGACCCGAATTGGTCGAAGAACCGGATCGCGCTAGCCTTCGCCATCGTGGCGGCGGCGAAAATTCGGCACGATGACGGGCAGTTCACTGCCGCGGAAGAGCTTTCGGCCTGGCGAGATGCCCTAAGCTGGCTACGTGTCGACGAAAAAATGGAGGCGCGGGTTCGCCGCGGGCTCGTCTTTGCCGATCGCATTCTGTGGTGGCTAAAATTGCCCGCCCAAGTGCAGTCGCCGCTGGAAGCCGAGATCGTCGAGTTGATCGCCGAGGAAGCCGGTGCCGTGTTTGCGGCGAATTTTCGGCGCGTGCGGCGGTTAGTCGCCAACGCGGGATTTCCGGCGTTGGAAACGGCCGACCGGATGGTGCTCGAAGCCTACGGATCGCCAGCAGCAAACGCCGAGGCCGAACGATTGATCGCTGGATTGAAGTGCGCCTGGACCATGGACCTGGAGACGAAGCTCGAAGCGCTGAGAAAGCTGGACGGCATGCCTGAGCAACTGGCGGCGAACCTAACCGAAATCCTCACCGAATCCTGGCACGAATTGCGGCAGGAATTCGTTTCGAAGCCTTTTCAGGTGGTGTCGGAGTATGCCGAAAACCGCGCGGACTGGCAAAAAATCGTGCTTTCGGCGGTTTGTCACGTGAAATAGCGAAGCTCCGTGGAGCGCTCGGGTAGGGCAGGGGCCTCACGGCCCCATTGCCCCCTAAGAACCGGACATCCCAGTTTTCCGAGATACGGCTCAAGCAACCCCAAAAGTGAGACTTTAACGTCCCACCCGGCTTTACGCGACCAGTCAGCGAATGTTTCATCATGATTGATCTCGGCGGTGCTGCTTCCAGCTTTTTCCGGTCTCCCGCATTCCCTTTGACTTGGCCCGCATCGCAAAATAGCTCGCCTGCGCCGGATCGAAAGGGTTGGCGTGCATCCGGATCTTGACTCGGCGAACGATTTTGGTGGAGGCGCATTTGTACAGGCTCTTGAAGATATGTAGCCTGATGACCTCGCGCTGGGTTTTCTTCCAATTGATGGAGTTCCACTTCGCGGCAGGACGCAAGGTAGCACCAGAGGACGCCTTACCGGGTTCCTCCGTCTGTTTGCTTGCCTTGTCTGATTGTAATAGGACTGACATGGGATGTTTCGCCATGGGTTACCTGTTGGAATTGAGCAGGATTTAACCTTGAACTGATGTTGACCCGCCCGTGGCAGGGGAAGGTCTCAAGTTCTATCCGCACCCGTTATAGATGGGCGTTGGCTTGGTCCAACGTCGTTTACCGCCTCCGCCCGTAGGCACGCCTTGCGGTGATGCTGTCTGCAGGTTGATTGCCAATTGCGCTACAGAGGCGAGGGGGCTTACCGAGTTCCGTTTCAAAGACCTTGTTGGGCCACTTAGGTTCTTCCTCTACGCCGGCTGGTTGAGTGTCCACGTGTAAGTTCTGACGAGACTCACATCCGTCCAGCAGTACCTTTTGGTAACGAGCCTTAAACAGCCTCTTGTAGCTCGGTTCAGCTTGACGACGCTTAGGCGGAAGTTCACCTGTGTTAACCTTATGGCCCGCCCCTAGCCTCTTGCCGGCGTTGAGGCTGCCAGCAGGCCGGAATCGTTCGCACGGTTCCGGTTGGACCCAGTGGAAGAGGACGTTTTCAGGAGGCTCAAGCCCGGGCAGGATGCACCTGGCTAACTTGCTCCCAGAGGGGCAGGTGGTGGAACACCTGGAAAGGTCGGTAGTTACGATGTAGTTTGTTTTGGGTTTCTTACATGAGGTAGCAAACCTCCTTTCATTCTTTGAAACGACTTCTCGTCGCACCGCGCAGCCTGCTGCACGCACTCCAAATCAACTTGCACCAGCACCCCCGCCCCGTAGCCTGCCGCATGGATACAAGCGAACCGATCCTCCCTTCGGCCGAGGATTGCTCCAAAGGTTCGCGGGATTGAGCACACGCTCCTCCTCACCGCTTGGCTGAAGCCGGCGTCTATCTTCTCACCCAAAGCTGGTTGCCCTGGTGGTCGAAGGCGAAGACGCCGGACTTCCCAAAAAACGCGTAGATCCTGTCCGCATCGGCGGCGGGCGTGTTGGCGGCATAGCCGTGATCGCGAATTCGCTCTTCTTCCGGCAGTTTGGCTTTCACGGATTTTTTGCCACGATATTTCGCCATCCGCGGCCCGCAGGCAGATTAGGTGACGCGTTAGGGCGTTGAGGTCGCCGCCGGATTGGCCGGGCTCCAGATAGCCGGTGTAGCTGGTGAGGTAGATATGGTCGCCAAACACGATGGGGCTGGACGATCCGCCGCCGGGCAGCTCCGTTTTCCAGACCAGATTCTCGGTTGCGCTCCAGGTTATCGGGGGATCGGACGCGGCGCCGGCGCCCATGCCGCCCGGGCCCCGAAATTGCGGCCAGCCGGCGGATTCGGGAGCAGATTGGTCCGCGCCGGAGTTTTGGAAGCATGCGGCCGCGGTCATTGCGATGAAGCCGCAAAGCGCAAAAAACCGGGGTTTTGGTGATTGGGAGGATATTGTCAAGATTCGACGATTTTTGCGCGAAAACCGCCGCTCGTCCAAGCGAATTTTGGCACGCGAGTGCGCGCAGACGCCGATCAACGCCCCCGGACCTCAACGACATCGCCCAACTTAACCAACGGCACGATTTTCGCCAAATCCGCGGCCCCGACGTTGATGCAGCCGCCGGTGATTTTTTGCCCGATTCGCGCTTGGTCTTGGGTGCCGTGGATGGCGTAGCTGTACCAGCGAAACCGGCCCTTGTAGACGTTGAAACGAAAGGGTTGAGCCGTCCGGGCGAGCGATTCCAGGCTCAAGAACGCGGTGCCGTACTCGCCACCCCGGCCATCGCCGTCAAAGTCGAACGCGCTCATGTTGGCGAAGAGCTTTTCGCGCAAAAACTCGGCGCTTTTGCCGGATTTGGCGATGAGGGCGGGGTCCATCTCGAACCGGCCGGCGGTTAGGATGGCGTTGACGCGAAATCGGCCCAACAACGAGTGGCCGCCGCGAAATTTCGAACCCGCGGGATCGAAACCATGGCGCCCGAATCCAACGGCGAAGGTGATGGGCTCAATTCCGGGCGATTGGAGAATTCCGCGGCTTTTTCCAGGTTCGCCGGCGTTTAGCTCGATGAGGATGCGGGGCTCCTCCGCGATGGCCAAGGGGCGAAAAAGGACGAAAAGGACAAAAACGACGGACCTCAAATTTTCGAAACCCTGGTTGCCGGGTTAGTTTGGAATTTCGGTTTCTTCCGGTGGGGGAGGAGAATCGGCTGCGGCCTCCGCGAGCGACGCGTCCGGCATCGGCGCTTCTGCTGCCGTTTCCGCCGATCCCACCGGCTCCACTTCGGCGGCTGGCTTCACTTCGGCAACCATTTCGCCTGGTTCGGCCGGGGTGGGCGCTTCCCGGCCGTCTTGGCTCTCCGGTTGCGATTCGTCTCCCGCGGGCGGCGGGTCCGCCGGCGGTCCCACGATGTTGCGCAGCCAGCCGGCGATGCTGTTGGCGCGCGCGTAAACGAGGATGTCGCCGTACTGAATCGAGGTCCGGCGCCGGTCGGGCGGGAAACCGGTCCCGTAGCCGCTCACGCCAACCAGCCGCCACCGTCCTTTCACCTTGGCCAGCGCCGGCCCGCCGCTGTCGCCCGGGTAGGAGGCGCCTTCCAGCTTGGTGGGCGCTGGCGAACTGCGGCCTTTGCCGAAAATGCGCTCCCAAACCCGCGATTTTCCGTTCAGCGAGTTGCGCGACTCCTGACCATTGTCGAAGTCGAACAGCAAAACGCCGCCTGAAGGCTGCCCGCTGATTGGATTTTGGCGAATATCGCGGTCGATGACGTTTTCAGCCGCGCGCCGCAATTCCGCCGGCGTCCAATTCGCCTCGCGGGGGTCGTCGCCCGGGCCGGCGTCGCCAAATCCGGCGATGTAGACCATTTGGCCGACCAAATTCTCGCCACTCTCGTCCCAGGGGATGGGGGTGATGCCCTCCACCGGCCGTTCCAGCTTCAGCAGGGCCACATCGTGAAATTCCGCGTGGACGATCTGGCGCTCCGTGTAACGCCAGGCCGGTCCCAGGAGCGGCCGCAGCTTGCTGACCGGCAACGCGGTGGTGATGCCCACCACCCGGTACTCCTGAAAATCCTGCCGCGTGCTGATGCCGAAACGCACCTTCAAATTCGGCTCAAAATCGTGGCGGCTGCGTTTTGGGGCCAAAATGACGTGCGCGGCGGTTAGGACCCATTGATCGCCCACTAACGTGCCGGAACCCATGACGTCAAAGCCTCCCCTGCGGTTGTTGACGCCGATCGCGGCCACCGCCGTAAAATCCGGCACGCGCCCGGGTTCGTAGCCATCGCTGTTGGCTCCCAGGGCCAGGTATTCGTTCTCATCCACGTCGTGGCGCATCCCAATCGCATGGAGCGCCGGGGCAGCGAGGAAGGCTGCGGCAAAGCAAAAAATAACAGCTCTGTGGCAAGGCGTCATTGGTGAGGAATCTGACGAATTATCAATCCTATTCTGGGAGTGTTTGGGTCTTTAGGCAAGCTTAACTGTCTACCAATTTCACCACGGTTTTCAACCCCGAATTCTCGACGCCGCGAAGCGGAAATCTATTCGAATTTGGAAGAAGACAGGGCCACGGGCGTGATGTAAGATGCCCTCCCTTCAAGCAGGGAACGAACCTAACGTCATGCCATCAGATTCCCCTGAGCCCGCTCAGTCCCTCGATCTGTCGGATCTGCAAATGATGCCCGATTGGGTGACTGAACTCGATACCGATGGCGGCAAGGCAGCTGCTGTCGAAAAATACGACTCGCCTCGCTACCAAGAGCGCGAAGCCAAGGGCCCGCGTGATTTTAAGCGCAAGGGAGGCGGCGGCGGCGGGCCACGCGGACGCAACGACCGCAATGATCGGCAGGGCCGCGGACGCCCCGGAGGAAACCGGCAGCGCGACGGGCGAGGCGGGCGCGATGGAAGGCGTGACGGCAGGGGAAAACGCGGGCGGGGCGGCAAGGGCGACGGCCGCGAGCAACGCGGCGAACGCATCCCCCCGAATCTTTCGGTCTCCGTGCGACCCACCCAACAATCCCTGGAAGCGCTGGTGAGCCGCATCCGCATTTCCGGCCGCGCATTCGCGTTGTTCGACTTGGCCAAGCTCGTTTTGGCGGGATTCGAGCGATTTGAGGTGGGGTTCGATTGTCGCGGAAACGGCGCCAAACCCGGCGGTGGCCGAAAAGGGGCGCGCCAAGACACCGGCAGGCCCGGCGCCAAGCCCAACGCCAACCAGGCCAACCAGCAGGCCAAAAGTTCCGGCGTCCCGGCCCGGCTCATCCAATGCCGGGCGGATCATTCCGTGTGGCTCAACAAGGAGGACGCGCTGCGCCATTTTTTGGCCAGCCCCAAACGCATCGAGACCTTTTACGACGTGGAGGAAACCCGGGTGGATGCCCCCAAGGGTGAGTTTCACTCGGTAGCCATCTGCGGCTTGACGGGCGAGTTGCTGGGCCCACCGAACCATCACAGCTACCAGACCGCGGTGGCCCGGCATCACCGGCTGCGCTTCCCTAACATGCCGATCGAGCGATTTCGCGGCAAAATTCGGATCGAGACCAACGACGATTTGGTCGCGAAATGGAAGGAATCGCTCAGCAAGGTAACGGTCTACCGTTTTCCCAAAAAACCCGCCGAAGAAGAGCCGGCTGCCGACGCGGAAACCCAGCCCGAGGCCGAAAATTCGGCCGAAACCGCGGTCGAGACGCCCCCTGACGAGCAAGCCACAACCGCGGAAGCCGAAACCGCGGATGCTGAGGCGGCTGACACTGCCGAATCAGCCGAAACGCCGGAAACAACCGCGGAATCGCCGGATTCAGCCGAAAACGCAGCGCAACCGCCCGAAGACGCCGCCGACGCACCGGTGACCGCTGAGTCAGAACCGCCGGCCAGTCCCGAATCTGCCGCCGAAACGAAGCCCGAGGAAGCAGAAGCCTCGGAAGCAGCGGATTCACCCGCGCCTCCGGCTGAAAACGACGACCGCTTAAAGATCGAATCCCTGGAAGCGCTTGAGCGGCACGCCAACGCGCATTTAGCCGGCGAAATTTTCAAAGAAGTGGACCGCGCCTGGGTGCCCGGCAAGATTTCCGGCAAAGATCTGCCCCCGCCCCTCTTCAATCTCATGCGCCGCGAAGTCGAGCACCTGCGCCGATCGCCATTTCCCGTCGTCCGCGAGATGTGCAGCGACCTGGAGCGGCGCGGGCTGAAGATTTTCAAGCGGCAAGGCAAAAAGCTGTTCGTCTCCAAAGCCAGGCCGCGTCCCATCGCGCCGGACACCGCGCTTTCGGAGCCGATCCAGCATATTGTGGATGCGGTGCAAGCTCAGCCCGGCATCAAGGTCTCGCAACTCGTCACCAGCCTTGCCCCACGTCGCAAATCCGCCGCTCCAGAGGTAAAGGAAGGCGAATTCACGCCCGAAGAGACCCAAGTTTTGACCAACCTGCACTGGTTGGTGGACGAAGGCTTCATCATCGAGTACGCCTCCAGCGCCTTGTTTCTGGGCGGGCAACCGCAGAAGAGAAAAACCGGCCCGGCAAGCGAGAAAACCGAGGATAAACCCGAAGACAAGGCGAAGGCTGAGCCCCTAACCGAAGCAAAGCCCGAGGAGAAAGCCGCCGATGCAAAGCCCGATGCAACGCCCGAGGAAAAGACGGAACTTGAGCCCAAAGCGGCGCCCAGCGGGGAACCGGCGCCGGAGGAGGCCCCGCAAAAGCCGGAAACATCGCCGGTCGTGGTGGCCGGCGCCTAAAAATCACGCCGGTTGGCCCATGGGCGCCATGTTAGGCGTGGCTGGGCGCGATTTCCGAATTTCGAGTTTCCGATTTTCCCGTTTCGCGCCATAGTTCCCGCATGAAATCGGCTTACGAACTTGCCATGGAACGGCTGGAGCAGGATGCCCCGGCAATCAAGCTAACCGACGAACAACGCACGGAACTGGCGGACATCGAGAAGCGATTTCAGGCGAAAATCGCGGAAAAAGAGGTGTTTTTGCAAGGATTGATCGACAAAGCGGAGGCCGAGCAAAATTTGGGCGAATCGGCGGAATTACGCCAGCAGCTTACCGCCGAGGTTAGCCGGCTGAACGCGGATATGGAGGAAGCGAAGGAAAAAGTGCGCCAAAGCGGGTAAAAACCGCTCCGGCTACTCAAGCGCCTCCAGTTTTTGCAAAAGCCCGGCTTTGGGAGTGCCGGCGCCAACGACGGTGTCTTTTACCTCGCCCCCTTTGAAGAAGAGCAGGGTCGGCAGGCTGCGCACACTGTGTTTGGCGGCCAAATCCTGGTGCTCGTCCACGTTGACCTTGGCGATTTTGAATCGATCGCCCACTTCCGTGGCCAATTCCTCCAAAATCGGGGCAATCATCCGGCAGGGACCGCACCAGGTGGCCCAATAGTCCACCAGGACGGGGACGGTACTTTGTTCCACCTCTTGGGTGAAATTGTCAGCGTTGAGTTCGATCAGATTTGCCATGGGAATGTGTCTGTTGAGGGTGACGCCAACTTACAATCGGCGCATCGAGCTTGCCAAGAACCGTTCGATCTAACGTTGTGTCAAGAACCTGACGGCGGGAATTCACTCGGCCTTGTATTCCTCCAGCCGCTTGGAAAAATCCGCGTTGTCCGGGTCTAATTTCACGGCTTTTTCAAGGTACTCGACCGCTTTGGCCTTTTGCCCCAGGGCGAAATGAGTCTGCGCCAGGTGGTCGTAAACCACTGCGTCCTCCTGTTCTTCGGCCGCCATCAACTTCACGGCGCGTTGCAGCTCGCTGAGGGCGGCTTTGAAGTTTTTCTTCTTAAACTGCCACCAACCCAGGCTGTCGGCATAAGCGCCGGAAACCGGGATCAGGTTGTTGGCCTTCACGATCATGATTCCGGCCTCGTCCAGGTTGCGATCTTGCTCCAGCCACATGTAGCCCAGGTAGTTCATCGGCATGGCGGCGCGATCCGGGGCGGTGACGGGCACGCGCTCGATGGATTTGCGAAAACACTCGTCGGCGAGGTCGAATTTCTTGAGCCGTTCCGCCGCGGCGCCGTAGGAGAAATAAAACGCGTCGTTGATCAAATTCGGGTTGGTTTGGCCGACGCGGATTTCCAGCCGCTCGAAGAGTTGCAGCGCCAAATCAAACTGCTCGGTCGCGTTGTAGGCCACGGCGAGATCCACCTGGATGGGGATGCTGTCAGGATGCTCTTTTTGCCCCTCTTTCAGCAGCAAAACGGCTTCGTCAGCCCGGTCTTCGCGCAGCATCACCGAGGCGACGAGCCGGTATTCCTGCGAGGTGCCGGGCGAGGCTTCGAACGCTTTGAGAAAGGTCTCGATGAACTTGGCCCAGTTCTCCTGCCGAAAGAGGGCCTGGGCTTCTTCGCGAAGTTTTTCAGCTTCTTGAAGCTGGTCCTGCGCCAGGGCGATTCCCGGGGCGAATTGCAGCAGCAACGTGGCGGAAAGAAGGGTGCGGAGGGCGAATCTCATGCCCGAAGGATGATGCGGTTTGCCCCCGCGTGAAAGGAAAATTTTCAGTCGGCCGCCTCCCGGTCGGGAAAAGCCAGGTTGAAGCAGTTGGAGGCGGTTTGCGGCTCGCACCAAGCTCTTCCGCCGTGCGCCTCGGTCACCGCTTCGACGATCGAGAGCCCCAATCCCGTTCCCGGCGCGCTCGGCGTCTCGCGCGTAGAACTGGTGCGGTAAAATCGGCGAAACACGCGTTTGGCGTCGTGGCTGGGAATGGGTTCGCCGGCGTTTTCCACGCACAGGCGAATTTCGCCCTCTCCGCGGGCCAATTTCACCGAAATTCGGCCATCGCGCGAGAGATTGAACTTTTCCGCGTTGCTGAGCAGGTTCACCACGGCCTGACGCAGCAATCCCGCATCGCCCTGGACCCGCAAATTCGGCGCAATCCGCGTTTCCAGCGCAATTCCGGCCTCGCCGAGCGCAGATTCGAAATCGCCGGCCACTTCGCTCACGATTTCGGAAAAATCCACCTCGTCGCGGCCGATCGCCAGTTTTCCCGCATCGGACCGCGAAAGCAGCAGCAAACCGTGGATGATGCCGCGCAAACGCTCGGTTTGGGCCAGCAATTCCGCCAACTGCACCGCCTGTTCGCCTTGAGCCTTTTGCAGCGCGTTTTCCAGTTGGCCGCGCAGGATGGTGAGCGGGGTGCGCAGCTCGTGAGAAGCGTCCGAAGAGAAGCGGGTAGCCTGCTCGAAACTGGTTTGCAGCCGCCCGGTCATGCGATTGAACACGCGGGCCAGGCGGTCGAGCAAATCCCGCGCGTGGGAGAGTTCCACCCGCTCGGTCAGGTCGCCCTCCGCCACGTGCTCCATCGCTGTAGCCAGGTGCTGGAGCGGAACCGTCGAGCGCCGAGCCATCCACCATCCGCCGAAGGCGATGATAATCAAAGTGATGGGCAGCGCGGTCAAAAACGTCTTGCACATGCGCCAGACCTCGCGGCGAATTTCGGACAAATCCATGGCCAGCAAGATGCGGCGTTCCTCGCCGGCCTGCGCGCGATAAGTCCGCCACACGTCCAGGCCGTTCCAGGACCACACGGTGTGTTTGCGCCTGCTGCCCCAGCCCTCCTTGCGCCAGGATTTTTGCTTCCAGCGTTGGTCCCGGGTGAACCACTCGATTTCCGGGCTGGAGTAGCGGATCAACTTCACCGCAGACATCTCCGCGTTGAGGGGAACGCTGTGCTCCTCAGCCTCCAGATCGCCCGGCGAAGGCGGGTTGAAGCGAAACTGCTGGAGCAACGCCTTGCTGCGCTCGGCCAGGACAAAATCGGCTTCCTCGATCATGTTGTCGAACACGATCGCCGCGGAAGCGATGATAAACGTGAGCAGCGCCAAACCCGCCAACAAAGCCGCGGAAAGTCCCACGCGAACGCCAAAAGGCAGGCGTTTGGGCCAATTCGCGAGATCGACCCGGAAATTGGAGATTTTGAGGTTCAAGCTTCCCGCAATTTGGCACGGGATTCCGGGATTTCATTCATTCAGCCGACCTAACGCAGCCACTCCCAAATTGCGGTTAGCCAAGGCGTTAGCAGGCAAAAATCCGCAATTGCCCGGACGGCGTCAGCGGAAATTCGCGCGGCGATCATTTGGAGCAGCGTCAGGCCGGCGAAAGCGAGGGCTAGAGCTGTGAAAAACGGGATGGCCTCGGCGAACGCAACCGCCCAAAGCACGCCAACCATGCCGATGGCCGGCAAACTGTGATGAATGTGAGGCCACCACTGCGAAGCGCCTCCCGGATCGTTGGCGCCGTCGGTTTCCGCATCGCGCGCGGCAATGACGAGGCAGTTGGTGGTGACCAGAGCCCAGCAGCCCGCAAGCAGGGGCGCGATTCCCGGTTGGGAACCAAAAGCGGCCCAAATGGCCAGCGAAAAGACGAGGCCAACGCCAAATTCCTTGCCCGGCAGCTTTTCACGTGAAAAAACGGGAATCACGAACAGGGCTCCATATCCCAAAACCGCTAAGCCAACCCACAACCCGCGCCCGGCTTCGTGCGCGACCCGTCCGCTGACTAGCAACGCCGCCAATCCCGCCAAAACCAGAGCCAGGCAAGCCACGAACAGCCCGCGAAATCGTCTCCCAAACCGCATCCGGCCGGTGACCTGGCTCCAGTCCCGGCATCGGGCCACATCCACGAGCCGGTCGCTCAGGTAAATAGCCCAGCAGGCTAATAATAACGCCGCGTAGACTTCCACCCGCAACGTGCGCCCCAACGCTCGGGAAACCGCCCAAGCCCAGGTGCAAACCACACACGGTGCGTCCAAACCCAGCCAACTTGGCAGCATCCAGACGCGAAACTTGGCTGTGGCTGATTTTGGGGGCGGATCCATGGTTTTTTCAAAATCTGCTGGAAGCTGGGCGGCGTTCGCCCGATTCTTTGCACCATGAGCAAGGAAGCTACCGATAGCGGCGAAACCACCGAGCGCCAAGTGCTTCTGGCCCACGAAGACGTGGGGACGATGCGCTTGGTGCGCGAGGCCTTGGAGGGATTCACCGTCAGCAACATCGATTCCACCCCCAACGCGGTTTACGCCTTCGAACGCGCCTTGCAGCGGCCCTACGACCTGTTTTTGTTCAGCCTGACGCTGCCGGAAATTCACGGCGAATTGCTCTACGAGCTGATTTCCAAAGCCTACCTCCACTGCCACGAAGGCCTGCGAACCGCGCCGGCGGTGATTTTTCTGGGCGATCAAAGTCACGCCACGCGCGTGGAGGAGTTGCAGCGCGACGTCTGGGTAAAGGGCGTGATCATGCGGCCGATTCGCCTCGACCGGTTGCTCGAAAAGGCGCACCAGATTTTGCCGGCCAAGGACCCCGCCAGCGCTTGATCCGGATTTTTCGCGGGATTTTGCCGCGAGGCGCCGCCGGGCATCAAAATCGAACGATTTCCCGATCAGGAACCCTTCTTGGCCGCCGAATTCTCCGTGGTTAGCTCTCCGGACTGAACTTTTCCGACAAAATCGGCATCCACCCCTGCAATCCGACAAATCGCATCCGCCTCCAAGCCTTCGCTCAACATGTTTTGCACCACTTTGATCTGGTTGCGCTTCACGCCGCGCAGTTCCCATTGCTCGATCGCGTTCATGGTCTTTTTTTCAAGTTCGGGTTCGGTAACGGATTTTACGGTTTCTTCCAATTGATCGCCACATTCCTGGCCATGCATCGCATAGCCCACGTAATGCAGAATCGTGACGAAAATAGCCTCGCCATCCTCGCGTTGCAAGAGCGCATTCACGTCGGTGGCATGAGCGTGAAACCAGTCCAGAGGTTGATCGCGGGTCACCGCTTGCATCAGTGTTAGGCCCATTCGTGACAAGAGTTCGGCGGGCAGGTCGGCATCTGGTATCTCCATGAGCCGAATCACCTCAAATTCGAACTCCGGCATCTTTTTCTTCAGTTCTTTTCGCAGATCCTCGTCCAGAAACGGAAGCCAATCGATCAGCTCGGAAAACAGGTTGCCGGCGGTCCATTCCTCCTCGCCCTGGTAGATCACCACTGGTAGAATGACGGGCAAATTGCGTTTCGGTTTGGATTCGTCGCCTTTCATCATCGACCACCACGCCAGCGCCATGTACACCAGCAAACGCAGACCGATCCACCTTTCCGCCTGGGTCTGGTGTTCCCACAAAAGATAGAAATACACGTTTTCTCCGTTTTTTAGCGGGACCCTCCAGAACAGGTCGTTGGCTCGCCACTTCAGGTTGGGAGCAATCCAGCTTCCTCGAACCAATTCCATTTCATTCCAAAGCGCCTGCTCCACGAGCTTGTCCGGGGGCACGTGGTGCAAAACGCCTCGTGAGGCTTCGGCGATGCCGAAAAAATCCTGGAAGAATCGATCGCGAAAATTGCGCACATCCGGCTTTTCGCCCATTTCGTTGTCGTCGGTTTCAGCCATGCTCTAACCGAACGACTATCACCACGCGGTCAACCAGGTTGATGGCCGAAATTTCGGGGATGACGCTTGGCGCTTCCACCACTAGCTTGCGAAATTGATCGATCGATCACACGCCCATGAATCGCCGAACCTTCATCTCCATTGTGGCCGTCGTCGCGCCGACCGTTTCCGCAAAAGCGTCAACGACGACGACTAAACGGCTGGGCCTGACGATTTGGTCCTACAACATTCGCTGGCGAAATCGCATGCCTGATGCGCAGAAACCCGGTTGGCGCAATGCGCTGGACGTCCTGGATCACTGCCAGAAACTTGGCGCCGGCTGCCTGCAAATCGGCGTTCGCGGGTGGACGGAAGATTTTGCCCGCCAGGTGCGCGACAAACGCGAGGCGCTGGGAATCGCGCTTGAGGGCCAAATTGGCTTGCCCCGCACCGATGGCGACCTGCCGCGGTTTGAAGCGGAAATTCGCGCTGCAAAGGAGGCCGGCGCCACGATTTTGCGCACGGTTTGCCTCAGCGGCCGGCGCTACGAGAAATTCAAGACGCTCGAGGCGTGGAAACAGTTCGTTGCCGATTCCCGCGCGGCGTTGGAGCGCGCCGAACCGCTCGCAGCGCGGCATCGCGTGCAGTTGGCGGTCGAAAATCACAAGGATTGGCGCATTGAGGAGCACCTAGGCCTGTTGGAGCATTTGGGCAGCGAATGGATCGGCGTAACGCTCGATTTCGGAAACAATTTCTCGCTGTTGGAGCACCCCCACGCTGTGGCTGAAGCACTCGCGCCTCACGTCATGTCTACCCACGTCAAAGACATGGCCCTGGCCGAATACGGCGGCGGTTTTCTCCTCAGCGAAGTGCCTTTGGGCAGTGGCGTGCTCGATCTGCGGCGGATGATGGACCTGTGCGAGGCTGCGAACCCCGCCATCGCCTTTAACCTGGAAATGATCACCCGCAATCCCCTTCGCGTCCCTGTCCACGAGGACGGTTACTGGACCACAATGACGCGCCTGCCGGAGGGCGAAATCGCCAAGACGCTGAATTTGGCCAAAGCCGGAAATCCGAAATCGTTGCCGAGCGTCGAAGGCCGAACCGGCGCGGGGAAGCTGGAATTCGAGGAAGCGAACGTGCGCCGGTCGTTCGCGTTTTCGCGCGAAAAACTCGGTTTGGGGTAAAAGCAGAAAAGCCGGCGGCGGAACCGTCGGCTTTTCCCGAAAAACTGGCGGTGGCTCGGTTTTTTACGAGCCGCGCGCCGGGGCTAGTAGTAGTCGTTGTTGTTGCGGTCGCGATGAGCGCCAACGGCAGCCCCGGCAGCCGCACCAACACCGGCGCCAATGGCTCCGGACTTCAGCACGTTGCCTTCCTTGTTGTCGAGGGCGCCTTTCAGGACTCCCGCTCCGGCGCCGTAAATCGCGCCCTTTTTGGCGCCTTGACCCGCGGTTTCGCAAGATACGAGCGCGAAGGCTGGAAACAGGGCTGCGATGGCCAGAAGTTTAATGTAGGTCTTCTTCATAATTTGGATAAGTTAGGTTTCGGTATTAGGCACTAAATCGCGGCTTTCGTCAATCGAATTGCGATGTTCGTTTCGTGTTTTTGTCAGACGGCGAAGGAAGATTGACTTGCGGTGACGCGCAAGCAGAGCCGCGAAAATTCGGCATCCGTAAAGTTCGCCTCAGCGGGAAAATCGGCCGCCAAAACCTGTCAGAAGCGCAAAATTCGCGTCAGCCCGGTGCCGATCCCGAATTTGGGATACTTGGGGATGCTGGGCCGCAGGATGTCCGGATTGTAGGGCCGCGCCTTGGGGGGATTTGCCTGCCGAACCGGAAGAACGGGCGTCTGCGGCGAAGGGCGCCAGGAGCCGGAAATGCGGACGAGCGAGCCGCGCTCGGTGTAGCGGTAGATGATCTCCGCGGCCACTTCCGGCAAGCGGATGCAACCCGCCGAAGCCGGGTAACCGGGAAGATAACCGGAATGGACGCCGTAAGCCGTCTCGCCCAGCCGCATCCAGTAGGGCATCTCAACGTCGTAGAGATTGGAGATTTTGCCGTTTCGCACCCGCTCGGTCATTTTGTAAACGCCACGGGGGGTGACTTTTCCGGAGCGCGCCGTGGAAATCTCAGTTTCCAACCCAATGGCGCCGCTCACCAGCAAGTATGCGGTTTGGCCGCCGATATCGATCACCACCTCCGTGTTGTGCGGACCGGCCTGGCGCAGCACCTCGGAGCACTTGTAGACCATGATGCGGTGCGTCTCGTTGGGGTTGACGTTCTTGCTCCGGGCCCTGGCCTTGCGTTTGCCCTCCGGCGTCAGCGCGTAACGCTCGCTCAATGTGGTGGCGACTTGGGGAGACGCGTTTCGCTTTCCCCAACCCCAGCCCGATTTTTTCGCTTGGGTTGGCGCAGTGGCCGGAACGTCGATGACCTCCAGGTAAATCACGCCGGAAGCCTTTTGCGTCAAAAATCCGGCAAATTGGAGGAGGAAAACGGTGGAAATGAAGCTCAACAAACGCATGACGAGGGGATTGTCGATGATTGTAACCCATGGGTCAACCCTCTGGGGTTTAAAAATCATAATTTCCATATTTTTAACCCGATTGAACTGTTTCTTCTTCAATTTTGTGCTTCATTTGCGCGATTTCCCACCCTCTGTAAGAATGTCGCCTGTGAGTTGCCTCTTTCCACGAATCCGACCGTTTTTCGTCCCGTTGTTGCTTTGCCTGGGGTTTCTGGCCCCCGGTCACGTCGCCCGGGCGCACCAAATCAAGGCCGTCGTCTCCAAAGCCATCTTCGAGCGCGACGGTTCCTACCTTTTTGGGTTGAGCCTGGAAATCCAGGCCTCCGAAGATCCCGCGCTCAACGACACGATTTCTCCCGAGCAAGCCGCCCTCAGCTACCTGAAAGAGTCGATAACGCTGCATTTCGACGAGGTGGAGTTACTGCCGGAATTTAGCCCCTTGGAGTCGATCGAACAGCCAAACCCCTTCCCGGGCATGGATCAGGTGACCCACCTTTACACCGAGACCCGGGGCATCGTGCCAAGAGGCGCCATGAACTTCATGGTCCGCCTTTCCGAGGAAACCGACGTGGCGCTGGTCATGGCCGTCATCATTGATGGCGTGATGCAAAAACGGCCCCACACCCTGTTTGCGGGCGAATTCAGCCGGCCGATCGATCTCGGCTTCATCGACCAACAAGTGCAGGAAAAGGATCCGTTTCTGGCGCAGGAGCCGCCGAAATTCTCGCTTCCAGGAGCCAAGTTTTTCGCCGAAGCCGCGGAATCGCCGGTGGTGGAAGATTTGCTGGCGGGCGCGCGCGAACTTTTCGCCAACGACGCCAAACGAGCCGTTTTGGCGCTGGCGGTCTTTTTGCTCGCCACGGGATTTTTTCGCGGCATGGCCCAAGTCGTGGCATTGGTGTTAGGGCTCGTGTTCGGGCAAATGCTGGCGTTGGTGGGCCGCGTGCCGGAATGGCCGTATTTGGGCGAACTGGTGCTCGGCGCAAGCATCGTGCTCATGGCGTGGAGCAACCTGGCTCATCCGCGGGTAACGGCGGTGCGATTCGCCCTGGTCGTGCTGGTGGGCATGTTAGTCGGCTTTTGCACGCAAACGGCCGAATATTCGCGGCTTTCGGGCTTTTTGGCGGGCGAAGTCGCCGCGTTGCTCGCCGTTTTCGTGGTAACCTGGATCGTTTTGGGCGCGTTTTGGAAAAAGAAGTGGTACCGGAGCCTGCTGGTCATCCCAGCCAGTTGTATTCTGCTGGGGATGGGCATTTACTGGACCGGGATGACGCTTTGGGAGGCCGGTTTGCTCACCTGGGCGGAACGCTTTGTTTAGCCTCCGATTGGCCGCTGCTTCCAGGGAATCGGCATCGTCGGCGGGGTGCGGTGGCGGTCCTTGCGCACGTCCTTGGGGCGATCCTTGAACCAGGTCACCAGCCTAACCAGTTGCTTCACCGCTTCTTCGTAGGCCGCCTTGCCCTTTTCCTCGCTCGCCAGCTCCGCCTCGCCCAAAACACCGCTCTCCGAGTAGCTGCTGGTCCAGGAAACCACCGTGCCGCAGCCTTGCTGGAACAAATCCACGAAGTTGAACGGGTTGTCCTCCTCGTTGAAGGAAATGGCGCCGTTGGCGATCTTGTCTTTCCTAACATTGTCCCCATCCAGGTAAAGATACAGCGATGTCTCCAACTCGCAGGCGTGCGCGCAACCGCCGGGAAACTTGCTCTCGCGCCAGTTCGGCAAGAAATCCTTGTCCACCGTCAGCAATTGCCACCAACCGGTCAGCATGCACTCCGCATCGGTTTCCAGATTGGTGCGGCGCGCCACCAGATCCAGGTTCGGCATGTTGGAGCCATGGCCGTTGAGCAGGATGATCTTCTTGAAGCCGTGGTAGGCCAGCGACCGGGTGATATCCAGCACGTGATGCATGAAGTGCTCGAAATCGTTGTTGATGGTGCCGGGAAAATCCATGACGTGGCCGGTGTAACCGTAAGCGACGATGGGGAGAACCAGCATTTTGTCCGGCGCCAGCTTACCAGCCCCGTTAGCCACGCCGGTGGGGCAAACCAGGTCCACGTCCAGCGGCAAATGCGGCCCGTGTTGCTCCACCGCGCCGCAGGGCAGGACGCACACCTTGCCCAGGTCGATGGCGTCGTTGATTTCCGGCCAGGTCAGCTTTTCGTAGCGATACTCCGTCTCCGCGCGGCTGCTCATGGTTGGCTGAGGTTGAGCGTTAGCGTTAGCGTGGAGTGATGCCGCACCAGCGTGAATTCCTTCCCATCGGCGGGATCCTTGCCGGACTTGGTCTCATCCACGCTGGTGTGAAATTGCACCAAACCGGTTAGCTCTTGCGTTGGGTTTGCCATCCCCTTTTCATCCGTTTCCAAGGTGACCTTGACCGCGCCGCTGACCTTGACTTTCGCGCCAACCGCGGGTTTGCCGCGCCAAAGCACCTGAACCTGCATCTTGCCGCCATCGCTCCAACTCGGCACGATGTCCAGCTCCAGCTTCTCCGAGCGCCCTAACTGAGCCAAAACTTCGGCTGCGGATGAATCCACGTGCTTGGCGTTGTAGTGCAGTTGCACGTCCGTCTCGCCATAGCGCCAAACGCCAAACCGGCCGTAACTTTCCAGCGCCCGCGGCGATCCCGCGTCCAGCGCGCCCCGCAACCAGCGCAGCTTGTCCTTGCGGGTGTCGGTCATGCTCAATTCGCGGTATTCCGGCGATTTCTGCGTGCGAATCCAGGTTTTTCCACGCGCGATGAACCGATCCATGTATTTGCCGTCGCCGGGGCGAATTCCGCCTTCAAAAACCAGGTCAGCCGCTCCGAGTTCGCCTTCAGCGGGGTCGATGGTGATCCAGAGATAGTGAGCTTGGCCGGTGGCAAGGGTCGCCGCGAAAAGGAGCGCCGCGGCTGCGAGAGGTTTCGTTTTCATAGGCCGTAACCTGAAGCGCTGGACACCGCTGACCAGGAAAAAACGAAGAATTAGCGCAAATTTGCGCCGGCAAGGATTTGCGCCGAGAAAATCGAGGATTCGGCCCAAATTTCCCTTCGTTTTCGTCCCTTGTGCCCTAACATTTCCGCTTCACCGCCGCTATGACCTCCAAGCTCATTCGACTCGCCGTCCGTATTCTGGTGGCGTTGGTAGTGGTGGTGTTAGGATGCTTGGCGTGGTATGAATGGCGCAAATCTCAGCGTCCTCCGCGAATTGGCGCCACCCAAGATCTCGCCTCGGGCATCACTTACCACCGCTTTGCCCACGATTCGCCCCGGCCGCTGATGATCCACCTGGCGAGGGTCGACCTGGATTTCGCGGAATTGGTGGTTACCCCGCCAAATCCGGCCTCAGAGCTGGAATTGCTCGCCCAAAAGACCACCGCCTTCGCCGCCAGGCACGATTTGCAACTGGCCATCAACGGTAGCTTTTTTCAGCCGTTTCACGCGCGCGGACCGCTCGATTTTTACCCGCATGAGGGAGACCCGGTCGATGTTTTGGGCCAAGCGATGAGCACGGGCAAGCTCTACTCTCGGCAGGAACGAAACTTCCCGGCGTTCTTCGTTTCCAACGACGAATCCGGACGAAAAACCGGCATCGCGCCAAGCTTTTTGCCGCCTAACACAACCACCGCGCTGGCCGGCGACGCGATCCCGGTTCGGGGCGGAATCGCGCGGAAATTTCGCGACGGGGGCGATTTGAATCCCAGAACCGCGGTCGGCATCGACGCCGCACAGGATCGGTTGCTGCTGCTCGTGGTCGATGGCCGCCAGCCCGGCTACAGCGAGGGCGTCACCCGCACGGAGTTGGCGCAAATCATTCAGAAATTCGGCGCGTCCGAAGCGATCGCCTTGGACGGAGGCGGCTCATCCACCATGGTTTTCGGCGCCGAGCCACGTCCGCGCCTCCTCAACGCGCCGTTCCACACCCGCATCCCCATGCGCGAGCGGCCGGTGGCCAACCACCTGGGCGTGAGGATGCGGCCGGCGAAGTGAACCTCGCCCGGACTGGCTGTTGCCTGGGTTCAACCTGATTCACCATGCCTTTTGCCAGCCAACGACGAACGAGTAGTCGCGCTCCATCCCCACGCCGTTCAAATCCTGGACCAGCGGAAAAAGCACCTCCGCTGCGAAGCGATGAGCGCGCAAAAAACCTTGCCGGCCGTAGAAATTGAGACCAATCCCGCCGTCCAGAAAATCACCGCCGTAGTTTTCCGGAAAATGTGGCGGAGCAGCGTGAGCGTGGGGCCCGTTGTAGTGCCCATCGATCGCCTCCTGGTGCAAGTAGCTCAGCCGGCCGGAGAGGCTCAACCAATCCGCCAGCGGAATCGCCAGCCAACCGGTCGAATTAACGCTGTTGCCCAAGCCGAAGCCGCTTTCGTTTTCATCTTCCAGCCGAAAATTGCCGATCGTCTGCAATCCCCAGGATAGTCCTCCGCTCTGCCCCAGGTAGGTGATGCCCGGCCGCAAATCCCACGTGCCGGAGCCGAGTTGCATGCCGTAGGGCAAAAATACGCCGTCCTGCTTTTCATCCACGTCAGCGGTGGGCAAGCCGAGGCCCAAATTGAGGTGGATACGTTGCCGGTTGGCGTCGTAAATCTTCACCAGCGCACCAACGCTAACGTCGCCCAAGCCGGCCGAGGAGTGCCCAAAGGAGCCGGTGTGACCGTGACCACCGCCATGGCCATGACCGTGAGCGGGCCGCGGCCTTGCTGTCAGGTGCATATCTTTTTCCACGTAATTTGCCATGGCCAACAAGGTCAGCCAATCGGCCGGGGCAAACATCGCGCCAAACATGTGCATGTGCGTATCCATCTGCGTGGCCGCCACATCAAAACCGCGCTCGAAGACTTGGTGCGTGGTTAGGCTGTTAGTCCCGGCGCGATGACCTTCCATCGCCATGTGCATGTAGCGGTAGGAGAGCATCACCTCGCCCCCGCCATGGGTGTGGTCGGCCATCACGCCAATGGGCGCGTGGCTGTCGGGACGCGATGGATCCCAGAGGTTGGCGGATTTGACGATCGGATCCGGGTTTTGCGGGTCCGGATGGTCGGCCAAGAGGATCGAGGCTGATGAGAGGAAAAAAAGGACAAGAATTTGGTTAGGTTTCATGTTAGGAAAAGCAGGTTTTTTGGGAAAATGTTGAAATTTCAGGAAGGCGCGGGCTCCAACCGATTTTTTCACGATTGAGACCGCTTCCGCACCATGCGCCCAACCGGCCCACTCGGGCGGAGGCGCATTTTTTAGCGGAACAACTTGCGAGCTACGAATTTTTCGGGCTCAACCTGCTTTGGGCGGCGGAAACGGCACCTCGCGGACGAGCGAATCCGGAATCCGCAACCGGAACCGGGAAATCGCCAAGCGCCGGCCGTCACTTCTCGGCTTCAGCCCGATTTGCGCGCCGGCAACGAGCGAATCCAGCTTTTTGACGTCCCAACGCCGCGGAATCGGTGCTTCATCGCCGGATTTGGGAGATTTGGCCGCACGAATCCCGTTGCAAAGCCGGCAAGGATTCTCTCCGCCGAGCGTTGCCGCAACCGCCTCCGCCAAACCGATTTCCGGAGCCGCCTGATGGATCATTTTCATCCAAGCTGCGACCTGCAACACGTGCCAATGGCCGCCCAGACTGAATGTCAGGGCCACGATCGTCACGGTTTGGATGAAGCGTCTGGGCACGGCGGAGAGACGATCTAGCCGCAGTCGCAAGCCCAAGTCAACCGCCAAAATCCGGGGTCAATTTCTCGATTTCCGCAGCCTGGCGGGCTAAATCCGACAGATTAGCTCGAATGCTTCGCCAGCCAACTCTCCAAATCCGCGCAGGACTCCAAATCCAGCAAATCCAGCGTCAACTGGTTCAGTTTTTTCGCCGGCAACAACCGAATTTTCTTCACCAGCGAGGCTTTCACTTTGCCAAACCGTTTCTTGGCCAACTGGACCAAAACGTCGGCATGCTTTGTGACTGTGGCCTCATCCCACGCTTCCTCCCAAATCTGCTTACCCGCGACGGATTCCTTCAGATCGACTTCTTCAAAAGTGAGCATTTTCTTGATTTCTTCGATTGGCCGCTCGCGGAAACGCTGCCAAACCAAATCCAGGTAGGCGTCGCAAACCTGCGAGCTTAGAGAGCCGGATTTTTCCAACTCTTTGAGCGTAGCATAATCGTCGCTGACATGTTGCTCAAGCTCGTTTTCGCTGGCCATTTGGCATTCGCCGGGATCTGGTTCCTCGGTGAGGATGAAGAGCCATTCCGGGTGATCCTGAAAGATCATCAGCAGGTGTTGGTCGGTTCGCATGGGCCAACGAATCGAGATTCCTGGCGCCCGCATCCCATTTTCGGGACATCTTGCCGCGGAGCCGGAAATACCAGCCCGCCTCGACCCGGCTGATGTCGTGGAGTTAGGCCTGGATGCGCAAAATCGCTTTTTTGTTGTTTGCCAGGGAGCAAGAGACGCTATCATCCCGCTAGGAGTCTGTCGGACTTAGCCCGTCTGGCAGCGAAATTCGAGGTTCGAGCCAAAATTTTCATGAAATTGAGGAGTTTGTGGAGACACAAATGACGAAAATGAAGGGAAATTTGGGCCGAATCCTCGACTTTCGATGACGGATGGGATAAGTCCGACAGACTCCTAGGCGCTGATTCATGGCAACGCAAGATTCGCAGTCTCCTGCTCCGTCCCCTTCTTCCTCGCGCAGCAACCGTCCTTCGCTGGGAGAGGCGCTGAGGACGCCGCAGGGCATTGTGCTTTTGGTGCTGGCATTGGTGGGATTGGCCGTTTTTGGCGTGCTTTTGGCCGAAGCGCTCGCCGGTTTTAGCGCTGCGGAGATCGTTGCAGACCGCTTGTTCGTCATTTGGCCTACGGTGGTGGGAATCGGCCTCTGGGGCTGGATGTTGGTGGAGCGCAGCTTCGTCCGGGCGGATCCCACGCTGGAAATCGTGCTGCGCCGGGCCGGGGTGCTGGGTTTGGGCATTTTTCTCTGCCGCGATCTGGATCCAGGCGTGATTCTGGCGGCCATGGCCGGTTACGCCATTTGCGGGGTGCGAACGCGTTTTCTCCTGGCGCTGGCGGCCCTGGCGGCGTTGATTTTTCCGGTGCTCCAGGGTTGGCTTCAACCCGATGGCTGGCTGGGAAAAATTGGGGTGCGAGATTTTGCTGGCGACACGTTGCACATTCTGACCGGGATGATCGGCGTGGTGGTGCTGACCGGGTCCCGCTGGTCGAATCGCGAGCCGCTGCCATTGGAAAAAATGCGACGCCAAAAGGCGTTTTCCGCGATTTTTGGTTTTTTGCTGATTCAGCTAACCTTTGCCGGGATGTTTGGGCGGGAGGCGTTTCCGAATCCCGAGACCATGCGCACGGTGCTGGCCAATGGCGCAGCGGCGGCAGTTTGCGGGGGAATCGTGGCCGGTTTGTTCGCCTCGCGCGTGCCGTTTCGGCCGCGGCTGCACCTCACGCTGTTTGGCTGCATGGCTGGCTGGGTGGTTACCGCGGCGGGCGTGGACCACTACGCGATTTGGCAAGCAGCGCTGTTCGGAGCCCTGGCCGTACCGGTCATGGTGCTGGTGTTAGGATTTTTGGACACGTTAGAGCTGCGCGACCCCTTTGCGCTGGTGCCCATCCATTTTGCCTGCGGCGCGTTGGGCATGCTGCTGGCGCCGTTTGGAGCGCAATCCGACGCCCGGTTCGTGATGCAATTCGTCGCCGTCGTCTCGATCGCCATGCCCGCGCTGGTTATCGGTTGCCTCATCGTGCTGCCGTTCGTGAAATTGAAGCTGCTCTCCAAGCACGATCCCGCCGCGGCCAAGGCAAAGCCAAACCCGTCCCCTAGCGCCGCCACCAACTGAAAAAAAATCGCCCCCCGCACCATGCGCTACGCCATCTTCTCAGACATCCACGCCAACAACCAAGCCTGGGAAGCCACGTTGGCGGATATTTTGACGAATCAGTGCGAGGTGCTGGTGTGTCTGGGCGACGCCGTGGGCTACGGCCCGCGACCCTACGAGGTGCTGACCAGCATTCGCCAGCATTCCCACGCCTTCGTGCTCGGCAATCACGACGCCGCGGCTTGCGGGCGGCTGGATTCCAGCTACTTCAACGAAAACGCGCAGGCCGGCATCGCCCACACCCGCGCGCTGCTGGACCAGGAATCGATCGATTTTTTGGCCGGCGTCCCCTACGCCACGGAATCCGGCGATCTGCTCTTCGTCCACGCGGAAGTCGCCTACCCAGACCGCTTCGATTACGTCGAGTCGGTCGAAAAAGCGTGCGAAGATTTCGCCGCCAGCCAGCACCGTTGCACCTTCATCGGCCACACCCATCATCCCTGCGTGTTCGTGATGGGTGAAGACGGGTTGGTGGGGCTGGAAGCGGACGAAGACTTTCAGTTCGCACACGCGCAGCGCTACATCGTCAACGTGGGCTCCGTGGGCGAGCCGCGCAATCCGGAGGACATTCGGGCGCGCTACGTGATTTACGACGAGGAGGCCCACACGGTCTATTTTCGGCGCATTGAGTTCGATGCCGAGGCCTACCGTGCCGATCTCAAGGCCTCGGGGTCCTCGGCATTTCCCTATTTCCTCCAAATCTTGGACCATCAACTGGAAACCGAGCAATCCTTCGTCCACGCCATGAACGCGCCCGCGGCCACCACCGGCGCCGGCATCCAAATCGCGAAGATGGAGCTGCCGACCATGAGCCAGGTCCGTGAAGCCTCGCGCCAGGCCACCAAAAAATCGGCCAAATCCACGTTTCTCATCCTCGGGCTCGTTGTCGGGTCCATCGCCCTGGGTTGGCTGGGCAAGTGGTTCTTCGATCCCCAACGGCGCGACGTCGCCAGGGATCCGCTCGGCCTGGAAGGCGCGCCACCTCCGCAAATTGAAGCATCCGGCGTGCCCATGGCCGAGGCGCTCTTCGGCTACTGGCCGCTGGACGCCGAAACGCGCGGTTACGCCGGCCGGGCGCCGTTTCAAGGGCTGGGAGTGGGAAAACCCGACCGCGCCGAAGGCAAGTTTGGCGGCGGAATCCACCTGGACGCCGCCTCCGGCCTGGTTTTCGGCAAAGACCGCACCTACGCCATTCGCGATGGCGCGCTGAGCGTCAGTTTTTGGGTGCAACTGACCGATCCGCCCCGCACCGAAATCCGCCTGCTGGGCAATGGCGCCCGCACCAAGGAAGATCCCGGATTTCTCATCACCCTGCAGGGCAGCGTGCTCAAATTTTTGCTGGGCAGCGGCGTTACCCGGGCTCAACTCGGCGGATTGCGCCCTTCCATCCGCGACGGCGCCTGGCACCACGTAGCTGCGGTTTTCGATGCGGAAAGCGGCATGCTGCGCGCCTATTTTGACGGCAACGACCTCGGCGAGCTGGACATCGCCACTCTGGGCGGCAATTTTCCCGCCGCGCACCGGCTCCGCATCGGCAACGCCGGGGGTGCGGCAGGTTTGTCCGGCCCCGGCGGCAACGTGGACGAATTGGCGGTTTGGCAGCGGGCGCTGACCGGTGAGGAAATTGAAGCCATGTTCGAAAATGGCGTGCCATTGGCGCAAATGCTCGGTGGCAAGGAAGACAGCGCGGATTGACTACGCCCGCGCCATCCGCCACCAAATCCGCGCCACCGGCAAGCTGCGGCGAGGGGTGTTTTTGCGCTAAGCTAGGAGGCTGATCTGATCCCCATGCCCGACCTCCGCAAACTTTCCGCCCACCTCATGCGACTCGCTCGCTTCCTGTCGAAAATCGTGCTCCTTCTCGCAGCGACCTCGATCCTCGCCCCTGCCGCGCTGCAGCTCATTTCGCGGCTGGATATGTTTGCCAACTTCCGGTTTTACTGGATCCCGGTCCTCTTGGCGCTTTCCGCCTTTTTCTTCCTCACGCGCCAGGCCAAATTGGCCGCCCTGGCGATCGCCCTGACCCTTTGCGCGTTCGCCAGCATCCTGCGATTTGAGTTCGGAGCGGAGCCAACGCCAAGTTGGGCAAATGGTGAGCCGATTCGGGTAGCCGCCTACAACATACGCGCTTCAAAAACCCGCACCGGCGAGAAGCAAACCCGGTTTTTCTCCGAAGAATTTCGTCCGGACATCCTGCTCCTCACCGAGATCAACGACTACTGGATCGAACAACTCGCCGAGTTGCAAAACCGCTTTCCGCACCAAGTCGCCGAACCACGCCGCGACTCCAACGGCTTGTGGCTGCTGAGCCGCTACCCCATCGTGTCGATCGACTCCGCCGGCATTGATCCAAACCTCAAGTACCCTTACTTCTCCGCGAGAATCCGGATGCCGCGGGGCCCGATCCACCTTTTCGGCATCCACCCGCCAATTCCCATCAGCCAAAGCGGATTTCGACGCCGCAACGCTCAATTCCGCGCGGTTGCCGACTTTGCTGCGAAATCCGAGATTCCGGTCATTGTCGCCGGCGATTTCAACTGCACGCCCTTCTCCTCACATTTCGCGAAACTGCTGGAACGCGGCTCCCTCAAGAACACCGCCACTGGCTTCGGACTGCGCAACACCTACCGGCGGGACCTAACCATCCTACCTATCGACCACATCCTCGTTTCCAAGGACGTTCACGTCGCCAATCACGCGATCGGTCCCGGGATGGGCTCGGATCACTGCCCGGTTTTGGTGGAGATTCAGGTGAAATTTGGCGATTGATTGACCCCCGGCGCCGGAGACGCTCGCTGTAGCCCTGGATCTGACTGAGTTGTTGCCCGCGGGGCCGAAGTGTTCCCAGACCAACTGAAATTTGGAAACTTCGAGGGAGGGCCTCAACACAACTGCAATTGCGACAGCATGCGGTAGAGGCCATCCGCGTCCTTTTGCAACTCATCGTGGGTGCCTTGCTGGATGATACGGCCTTCGTTCACCACCAAAATCCGGTCCGCATTGCGCACGGTCGATAGCCGGTGCGCGATGATGAGCGAGGTTCGGTCCCGCATCAAGTCGTCCAGCGCCTCTTGAACCAGCCGCTCGCTCTCGGAGTCCAGCGAACTGGTCGCTTCGTCCAAAATCAACACCGATGGGTTGGCCAAAATCGCCCGGGCGATGGCGATTCGCTGCTTTTGGCCCCCGGAGAGCTTGACCCCGCGTTCGCCGACCAGGGCGTCGAGACCTTCCGGGAATTTGGCGATGAATTCGTAGGCGTTGGCGCGTTTCGCCGCATCCACCAGTTCCTGCTCGGACGCTTCGGGGTTGCCGTAGGCGATATTTTCGCGAATCGAGCCCCCGAACAGCAAAACTTCCTGGGGAACCAGCGCCATTTGCCGCCGCAGCCAGCCTAGCGGGTAATCGCGGCAATCGCGGCCGTCCACGAAGATTTTTCCGTGCTTGGGATCGAAAAAACGCAGCAAAAGCGAGATAACCGTCGATTTTCCGGCGCCGCTGGGGCCCACGACGGCGATGCGCTGGCCGCTTTCCGCCACAAAGCTGACATCCTGCAAAACCGCGGTCTCCGGGCGGGACGGATAGGCAAAGGTCACCCCGCGAAACTCGACTTTTCCCGCCGCGCGATGCTCCAATTCGCCCTCCGCGGCCGCGTTGTCGGTTTCCGCAGTTTCGTCGAGTAATTCGCGCAACCGGTCGGTCGCGCCCACGGCTTTCTGGATGTTGCTGACGATTTCCGGCAACGCCGCGAACGCGCCGCCGACAAAGGCGGTGACGAAGCAAAATTTGGTGAACGCGTCCCGGGCAATCTCGCCTTCCACCAGCAAATGCGCCCCGGACCAGACCACGAAGGTGATGGCCCCGAACAGCGCGAAAATCACCATCGCCACCATCATGGCTCGCCCGCCAATGAGTTGAAAAGCAACCGTCAGGTAGCGCCTCATGGCTCGATCGTAGCGGCGCGTCTCGAACGACTCGTTGGCGAACGCCTTGACGTCCGCGATTCCGTGCAGCGTCTCGTCCACGATCACGTTGGTTTCCGCCAGCAGATCCTGCGCCTCGCGCGAGCGCCCGCGAATCCGGAAGCCGAACAGGGAAATGGCGATGAGCACCACCGGCAGGCTCAACAGCATGGTGAACGTGAGTTTGGGCGAAAGGACGAACAAAAACGTCAACCCGCCCAGCAGCATGACGCATTGGCGCAAAAATTGGGGCGTGGTGACGCAAAGCGTGTCCCGGATGAGGCTCAAATCCGCCGCCAGGTGCCCGGAAACCTCCCCAACGCGCCGTTCGCTGAAAAACGCCATCGGCAGCCGCACCAGCCTGCCGTAGGTGTCCCGGCGCATGTCTGCAACCGCCAAATCACCGGCTCTTCCCAGCAAATGCATCCGCCCAAAGGTGATGCAGGCCTGGATCGACAGGATGATCACCAAAATCAGCGCCACCCGGTTGACGGTTTCCAACAAAGCCGCGTTTCCCCCCTCATCCCCGTGATTCATCGCTTCGCCGATCAACTCGCCCATCAAAATGGGAAACGCCATCGACATCCCCGCCGTGATCAAAACGGCGATGAATCCCGGCACGAACATCATTTTGTAGCGCGCCAGGTAGCTGAAAATCCACAGGCTGCTTTTCAAGCTCTCGATGGAGAGATTGCCCTTTGCCGGTTCTTCGTTCGTCGTTCCTGGGTCTGGGTTCGGTTGCTGGGATCGGCGCGCCATCGGATTTTTGACGGCGTGACCTCTAGCCGCGGCTTTGGGGATTGTCCAGCGTCAGGTGCAAGGGGGGTGGGGAAGGGAGATTTTGCCGCGAAACCGGAAAATAAAAAATCCAAAATGATCGGGCTTTACAAAATTCATATTTTCCATAACTTGTTGGAATTGCGGCTTTTTTGGCTCGGAGACCAGAATCGCAACTTGAATGTTTGCAACCGTCCTGATATCCCCGGCAAAAAATCCCCCCAAAATCTCACTCCAAAACCATGAGCGACACCAAAACCATCGACGTAAACCTGGTCAGCTTCGATCCTGAAATCGCCCTTCAGCGTGTTGGCGGCGATCTCGACCTGCTCGGCATGGCCATCGAACTCGGAATCAGCAACCTACCCACGCTGATGGAGCGCGTTCGCGATGCTCAATCCACGGGCGATTCCAAGGCCTTGAGAGACGCGGCCCACACTTTAAAGGGCATGGTTGCCAATTTTGAAGCCGAACGGGCGCGGAGCCTGGCCGAAGAAATCGAGCACATCGCCGGCGAGGGCAAAATCGACCAAACGCCGTCTTTGGTGGTGAGACTTGAGGACGAAGTCCGGCTTTTCGGGCGGGAATTGGAGGTTTTCGCCAAAAGCGCTCAGTTGGGCGGGAACATCATGCTTTCGGGGTAGGCCCCGGCCCCAAAAGGGACGAAAAGGACCCAAGCGACCAAAGTGACGCCGTTCTGAGAAATGGCGTCCTTTTTGTCCCTTGGGTCCTTTTCGTCCCTTAGCCTGTCAATCGCGCCACAATTCGACTTTGCATTGACAAAATCGTCCAAATCCGGTTTCTAGGGGGTTTCGGCGCCGAATTGCGTCTCAAAACCTGGAAAACCGACCCCAACTTTTTCAAATTTGACCCTGTCACACCCCCGTGTTGCACGACAAATCATGGGTGAACGGCGCTCTCTTTGGGAACGCCGACAGGCGAAACTGACGCCCTAGACGCCCTAGACGCCCTTTTAGCCCCCATTTCCCCCCTTCCACCCCATCCTAGATTCCTAGCCCTTCTTTCCCGCATCATTCCCATGAACTCCTTGAGAAAGAACCCCTTCCTGCAGAAAATCACGCTCCTTGCGCTGCTGCCCTCCTTCGCCTGGTGGCCCTCTGCCTCCTTTGCCAACCCCGATTCCGAATTGGCCAACATTATCGACGGCGAGGTCGAATTCGAGGCTGACGGCGGCACGCTCAGAATTCTGCAAAGCAGCTCCAAATCCATCATCGAGTGGGACAGCTTCTCCATCGGCGCCGGGGAATCGACCATTTTTGAGATGGGCCGCAACGGCGCCTCGCTCAACCGCGTTACCGGCCTTGGAGCCTCCGCGCTGGACGGCTTGCTGCAGGCGGACGGCACCGTTTGGCTGATTAACCCCAACGGCATCATCCAGGGCCCCAACGGCATCATCGACGTGGGCGGCCTGTTGCTTTCCACCCTGGACGTGAGCAACGACATCTTTTTGAACGGGGGCGATGTGGTGCTCAACGGCGCCAGCCCGGCTTCCATCATCCTCAACGGCCACATCACCGGGGCGGACGGGGCTGAGCTTTTCGTCGTGGCGCACGATATCCAGGTCAACGGCTCCATCGGCGGGATCGATAACCGCGTGGTTCTCGCCAAGGGCGGCCAGGTGCTGATCGAGCAGGGCCGCGGCGGCAATGTCTTCGTGAGTGGCGCCCAAGGCTACGGCCACATCACCGTGGGCGAAACCGGCACCATTCACGGCGCCGAAGCGCATTTGGCCGCGACCGGCAACGCGCTTTCCATGGCCGTGCAAAACCGCGGCATCGTCCGCGCCAACACCGCCGACAAAAGCGGCGGCCGCATCGTGTTGAGGTCCGTGGGCGGCGGGGTTGAAACCACCGGCGTTGTCAGATCCGGCGAGGAAAATGGCGGCGGCGCCATCACCATCGCCGGTGACGGCGGCATCAACATTGGCGGGATCGTCTCCGGCAACAGCTCGGCGGGAATCGGCGGCGAAATCGACCTCGACGGCAGCTCCATCAACCTCATGGCCGATGCGCGAGTCACTGCGCGGGGCGAACTCGGCGGCGGCGGCATCAATATCGGCTCCGACGGCACTGATCCCCTCGTGCCGGCCACTTCCTCGGTGAATTTCGCGCCGGGATCGGTGGTTGACGCCGGTTCCAGCGTTGGCCGGGGCGGCGACGTCTCGGTTCTCTCCACGGGAACGATTTTCGGCGCTGGCAGCATCGGCGCGGCCAGCCGCGACGGAGAAGGCGGCACGGTCACGATGCGGGGCGAAGACATTTTGCTGGCTCAAGATAGCCTGGTGAACGTCTCCGGTGGAAACGGCGGCGGCAGCGCCACTCTCTCCGCTGTCCAGACCCTCGCCATCGACGGCGGAGTCTGGGCCAAGGGTGGCGATGGCAGCGGCGGCAACATCAACCTCTCCGGCACCGACGTCCTCATCAGCCAGACCGGCAACATTGACGCCAGCGGCGCAAGCGGCGGCAACATCAGCGCCACCGCCCAGGAAGACCTCTTCATCGCCGGCCGCGTGGTGGCCGATGGCACCGACGGAACCGGGGGTTTTGTCGATCTGTCCGGTGAAGACATCACCATCGCCCCCACCGGCTTCGTCAGCGCCAGCGGCTCGGATGGCGGCGGCAACGTAAACATGGTGGCCGCGGGAAATCTCGATATTTTCGGCGCGGTCATGGCCACGGGAGGAAATGGCAACGGCGGCACCATCAACGCCTCGGGTGAAAACGTCCTCGTCGGCCCCGGAGCTCTTCTCGACGCCGGCGGCGTCAACGGCGGCACCATCAACCTGGACGCCGTTCAGGAAATGAACGTCCAAGGCACGGTGCGCGCGATTGGAAGCAGCGGCAGCGGCGGCAACGTCAACGTAGGCGGCAACGAGGTGAATTTGGGGCCAACCGCCAACATCGACGCCAGCGGCGCGGTCAACGGCGGCACGGTCAACATCGGCGGCGGGTTCCAAGGCAACAACCCCAACGTGCGCAACTCGCAAAGCACCAATGTCGCCGCCGGGGCCACAATTCGCGCCGCGGGCGGCTCGGGCAACGGTGGTCAGATTGCGATTTGGTCCGATGGGAGCACCAATTTTCAAGGGCACGTGGATGTGGGCGGCGGAACCAACGGCGGCGTGGCTGAAGTGTCAGGCCTCGGCAGCCTCACCTTTTCTGGCACTGTCAATGCGGGCGGTGTAACAGGTGAAAACGGAACGCTGCTGCTCGATCCGGTCGACGTAACCGTTGGCAACGGCGATCCCGGCGAAATTGACGCAACGGCCGTGCAAAACGCCCTCGATCCGGCCGGCGGCAACGCCAACGTCATTATCCACACCGCCGCGGTGGGAATTGCCGACCCCAACCAACCCGGCAACATCACCATCGAACACCAAACTCATCTCGACTTCAACAGCCCCAACTCGCTGTCGTTTTTCGCCCACAACGACTTCATCATTGATCGAAGCGCCAGCGTTCGTAACGGGGGTGGCGGCAATATTAACGTGGTTACCGGCTGGGACCCCACCACCGTTCCGGGGTTGATCGGCTCCCTAACCGCTGGTGTGCAAACCCACAACCACGAGACCACTACCCCAACGCTGCCCAACGGCACCGGCCCGGGCGGACAAATCCAGGCTGCCGACATTTTGCGTGGCGATTTTGGGGACTTTGGCGCTAACGGCGTAGGCACGGTTCGCTTTGTCGCTAACACGGACGCAGACACCACCGCGGTTATCGGTTCGGCTCACGGCGAAACCAACGTCTTCGGCCATAACCTGTTCATGTTTACCGGCGACAATCGGGAGGGCGCGCGGATTGGCTGGGACACGCTTCGAGATGAAAATCGCAGCACTGGAGGCGTTGTCAATCCGCAGGCGCTCAACGAGGATCAGGTCAATTTTACGGTCGGCAATGCTGAAGTTTACGGCGCCGGTGACGCTCGCAACAACGCCAATGCCGGCAACATTAACGTGCACCTGGGCGGAACCATCTTCATGGATGGCGGTCAGCGTAGCGTGGTGCAAATTGGCCACGGTGGAAATGTTCGCAACTGGCAGAGCAATCAAGAGGGAGATTTGAATGGTGACATCACCATTCGCGCTGGCAGTATGTTAGTGCAGGGTGGAGAAGGTGAAGGCCGGTTCCCGGCCAAAATTGGCCACGGCGGCACAAACGACAGTTGGGGAGGCAATCAGCCCGTTCAAACTTTCAACATGAATGGCGACATTGACATCGAGTCAACGGCGATTCTGCTTCGCTCCGGCAACCGCAAGGCGCCGGCCACAATCGGGCATGGTGGCGAGCGCATTAACGGCAACATGACTGGCGACATTCGCGTGCTGGCCGACGGCATCATCGAGTTGCGCGGCACACAGGAAGTTGGCCAGGACAGCCGCAACAACTGGTCGCAAATCGGTCATGGGGGAATGTCGATCCAAGGGAACGCATCGGGCGACATTTTCGTTCAGGGTGGCAATATCTCGATGCTCGCGGGGGATGACGATGAAAGCTATTCGATGATTGGCCATGGAGGCCGTTCGGTGAGGGGCGAGCACTACGGGCACATTTCCGTGATCGCCACCCAGGGCAATATCGATGCCCAAGGCGGCAATTCTCCGCTCGATACCAACATGGAGCGGACCTGGGTTCAGATTGGCCATGGAGGTTACGACAGCGATCACGTGAACGCGCGGCCTATTGACATCACAGGTACCTACGACCATGACAACGATCCTTTAACCGCTCCAATACCTATTGGTGTAGGTACTCCAATGGGCGTTTTGGGCACCGGAATCTCCGGTTCGTTTGGCACTAGCACAACTAAGGCCGATTCGGTTGGACAGGGCACGACGATTGGTGAGGAAATGACCACTGTGGATCGATTGAACCTTCAAAATGAATTTGAAGGCAACGCGCGTCTCAATATCACTCACATGACTGATGCGAGCACGCTTTTGTCTTACGACATTACGGGCGACAACAATCCGGACCCCATCTTTCGCAAGGTAGGCAGTGCCGGCAACATTCTGGTCGATGCGGCGGGTGGAATCAACTTTAGGGCCGGTAGCGACGAGGACAGCTATGCCATGATCGGTCATGGTGGGCGCAGCACTTTGGGAGAATATGGAGGCTGGGATATCGACAACGCAGATGGCGACGGCGACTGGGCCACGGGTAAAGACGGCGACATCACCGTCATTGCGCGCAATAGCGGGATCATTTTCGATCGTTTTATCGAAGGTGCGGGTTCCGATTCGGCCAACGCCGATCACGGTCCGCGTTCCCAAGTTCAGATTGGGCACGGCGGGTATTTTAGCACGGCCGGCGCGCAAGGCGATATTCGGGTTGAGGCCCACAACGGGAACGTGGAGATGCACGCGGGGCGAAGGGACGCTTACGCGCTTATCGGTCACGGGGGGAGAACCCGAAATTGGAATAGCCAAGGTAGTAGTACTGATCCGGGAGCGAGCAATCTGCGGGAGATCCGATACGATGAGTTTGCGCACGGCGTTCTTAGCGGTGATATCGATGTTCTTGCGACAGGCGACGTGAAATTTCGCTCTGGGTTTGGTGAGGCGGGCGAAGACACCCAAAACCAACTCGGGGGCGCTTTTTCGCAACTCGGCCACGGGGGATTCGGCGCATTGGCGCCGCCCAACCAGGGTTTCAACGGCGACATCACCGTCCAGGCCGGCGGCCATGTCGACTTCCTGGCTGGACGGCGGGGCCATGATGTCCTGGATGCGAACGGAGCCGTGCTCTTTCAAGCGGACGGTCTTCTTCCCGGACAACCGGTCCGCGAGGGCCACGGCAACTACAGCCACACCCTAATCGGTCATGGGGCATCGCACCGCAATGGTTGGGGGGGATCGGGCGATCATTTCGGTGACATCACGGTCAACGCGGGAAGCAACCCGTTTGCCGGCACGTCTTCGGCTGGAGCGGGGGTCGCGGCTCGCGCCAACGCTGCGATCAGTGTTGAGGCTACCGGCGGTTGGGACGCAATCGGCTTCGCCGATGACAACGCCGGCCCAGACGGCAGCACCGACGATTTTCCCACCTTTAACACCAATCTCAATGGCAACGCTTCCTTGTCCGGGGAACGCAACTGGGCCATGATTGGCCACGGCGGATACGACTACGAACACCGCACGCATGGAACGGAGCCGCGCAGAAACATGGGCAGCAATTCCATTGGGATTGGAGCACTGGGTTACTGGTGGCACGATACCCTGGGGCTCCACATTGGCCCGGCAGTGACCGGTGCGCGCCGCCTCGACCCCAACGTGGCTGCCGACGCGGCTCTCATTGCCACATCCGACATTACCCTCACCAGTACGGGCGAAGTCCGCGCCGTTGGCGCCCAATTTGACCCCACCAACCCGATGCGGGGAGACTACATCCTGGACGACGATGTCGCCGGCGGCAGTCACCTCGGCGGCACCGCCGCGAGCGCAACGCGGGACGTAGCCTGGGATTCCGACGACTTGACGGCGTTGTTCAGCACGAGCCGGACCATGACCGGCCGCAACGATGGCTATTGGGCGACCGCGCCCACGGCCGACGTTGGGCTGCACATGGTGCAGAGTGCGCGGGACGGCTTTGCGCAGATCGGCCACGGCGGGGTTAGCGCGCACCAACGGGCTGCTCTGGATAGCAGCGGCGCCTACGTCAATAACCTGCGCGATTCCGATCCGACTCAGGGCGGCACGGGTTTCTTTGGGGACATCACCATCAATGCTGGCGGAGGAGTTCGAGCAATCGCGAGCGATTTTATCCGTGAGATTCAGCCTGGAGAAGGCAATGATTTGGGTAGTGCAGGAGGAGTTGGATACACCCAGTTTGATTTTGATGAAGATTTAGAAATTGATACGACCGGTGATGGTAATGGCGATACCTCCATTGGGGCTCTGCCACTGTATCGCCCCAGCAACATTGCTACCTTCTACGCTGCAGGATTTACCGGGACTACTCCCAGCACAAGCGGCGTTCCTCAGGGATCGGTACCCACGGCCGGCAACTACGCTCAGATCGGACATGGCGGACGCGAGGTCACAGGTCACTTCACGGGAGATATCACCATCAATTCCACCGCAGGGGGGCTCGAACTCGAAGCTGGCCGCTCCAACAAGTCCTGGGCCCTGGTTGGGCATGGCGGAGAAGGGTTTTCCAGCACGTGGACGGATAACCACGCGCTTAACGTGGCCAACAACGTGCAGGGTGAGATTAACATCGACGTTTACGACGACATCTCCATGATTAGCGGCGGCCGCTCTTACACCTACGCCCAAATCGGCCATGGTGGCGCTGAATTCCACGATCTTGACCGTGCCGCGGCCACCGCAGCCCAGGCTCCCACCACCTTTAACACCTTCGAGACTTTTAACGTCACCAACTCGGATATCAGCGTCATCACCCGAAATGGCGGAATTGTCATGGACAACGCGGGGATCGATGTTGATCCGGTCTACCGCTTCCTAGCGGGGGGCGTTGCGGTGAGCGACCGAGGGATGATTTACAGCGACCCCTGGGATAACGCGGATTTTGGAAACTACGGCGTGTCGCAGACCCTCATTGGCCATGGCGGATACAATACGGTTGCCAATGTGGGCGAAATTGTCGATGGAGTCATGATCGGAGGCAACATCGAGGTTCGCGCCGAAGGTGGAGACATCCAGATGGGTGCGCTGCCGGATTTGAGCGGACGTCCCGACATAGCCCCCAGAGCGTGGCGTTCGCCGATTCAAATCGGCCACTGGGTTGGTCAGAGTGATGTTCGCAACTACCAGTGGATGCGGGCGCCCAACAATAGTTCGCTAACCTTGGCCGGCAATCTGGATGTCTACGCTGCTGGGAATATTACGCTGCGCGGCGGCGATAGCCCGCGGCAAATGGATGACCTCCAAGACCAACGTGTTCACGGTGTTGGCTCGGGTGTTTGGGGTATGGATCAAGACCTCCGCCCAGACACCTACGCCTTTACCACCACCGATTTGACGGCTGAAGCCGTTTCCTATCCGGAAGCGAACGGACGTGCCGGGACGGGTTATTCGGACCTTCGCTACGATTCCTACGCCCGCATTGGGCACGGCGGATCGGAGGTTGGTGCTTCCGGTGGCCGGATTACCATGATCATGGCTGGCGACATCGACGTTATGGCCAACGCCGCGGGAGCGGACATCATCCTGGATGGTGGGGATGGCACGGGCGCTTTCGCCCTGATTGGGCACGGAGGCCGGCGGTTGCGCCATCCCGGTCCCGCTACGGGAGATATTAACGTAAGCGCTTCCAGTGACATTGTTTTGTTGGGTGGTGAGCGCTACATGAACGGCAGCGTGCTGGGCAACGATGCCCGGGTACAAAACACCCACAACTTTGCCGCCATTGGCCATACTCTTTTAACCGCCGGAGATGCCACCGGGGACGCAGACGGTGACGTGACTGTAATCGCCGGGAATGATTTGACCCTTCAGGCTGGCTTTGGCGACGGTGCATTTGCCCGGATAGGCAACGGCAGCAGCTTTAACACCAGCGCCAACTCCAGAGCGAAGCATTCTGGTACGTTTACCGGTGACATTGATGTCATTGTGGGGAACGATCTGTTGGTGCGCAGTGGCAACCTTAACAACGACGGCACGCTTCCAGGCTTCAGTACACAGGGTCGGATTCCGGGTGATGTTACCCTGGGGTCGCTGGGAGAACATGTTGAAGATTCGATAGGGAACACGGGCTTGCATGAATTGGGGGACCATGACTTAAGTGGCGTGCCGACTTCCAACGCGCTGAGCGTGCCCACCGATACGTATGCCATGATTGGCAACGGCGGAGGAGGTGTGGATGGTGTTTTCCAGGGTGATATCAATGTCAGCGTCGGCAACGACCTGACCATCGAGCGAGGTGAGGCTGACAATTACTCGATTGCGGGTGAAGGTTTTCTGCGGAAAAATGGCGAGGGGAGTTTCTCCAAGATCGGTCACGGGGACTGGCTTTACGACTTTCCAACCCAGTCCGGATTGCTGACCCGGGAAGGGGATATCAACGTTGCTTCCGGGAGAAACATTGACATCAACGGCGGCATGATCGGCCACGTCGATCGCCGGGTTTCATCCGCCATTCCGTTGATCGGTGATATCAACGTCGCTCCGGGCCGCGCCGGAACGGGAGTCATCACCGTGCGTGATGGCGATCACCAACAGGGAGCCACCTTTGCGTCCATGAGTGACACCGGTTTCGATGTCTCCAACTTTGAACCGGCCTTGGGTGGGCAATTGCGCTTTTACATGGAAGATCGTGACGATGGCGCCACGCTCTTCAACGACATCGGAACCGGGACCCGCCTCAATGGCTCGGCTTACTTGCATCCGGGCTTTTTGGGAACCTACCGCGCAGACGAGACCGAGCAGCCGGAATTTGCCTTCAGTTTCTCCAATCCCACCGGCAACTATGAAAACGACCTGCCGTCCGGCACGTTTACCCCGCTTGGACCTTACCCGGCGCACGGCTTTGGCGATTACAACATCTACTACGGCGAGATTATCCCGCCGGTAGTGCCGACGCCCACTCCGACGCCGACACCCACACCTACCCCGACCCCGACTCCCGCGCCAACCCCGACTCCAACGGCGACACCCGCTCCAACGCCGACACCCACTCCAACTCCTGCACCTATACCTAACATTGGTGGCGGTGGCGGTGGAGGAGGAGATGGTGATGGAGATGGGGACCTTCTGGCCGTCACCAGTGGCGGTAATCCGGCGGTAGTCGCTTTGCTGGATCTCTTGCCGGACCCGGGCGCTTTGATTGATGAAGTCATCGCAATCGATTTGGGACCAACAGGGCTGGACCTCCTTCAGTCCTCCGCCGTGCTGGACATCCATCGCGAAAACGAGCGCGTCCGGCCATTCCCGGGCGACGAGGCCAATCCGGACCGGGTGCCGG
Source organism: Verrucomicrobiales bacterium (assembly GCA_965224535.1). Lineage (GTDB taxonomy): Bacteria > Verrucomicrobiota > Verrucomicrobiia > Verrucomicrobiales > DEV007 > JBCDHN01. Next base: position 279,205 of record CBDCZR010000008.1, on the reverse strand, counting down.
GAGACGCCTCCGATCTAGCCGGTGGAAACAACATCTTCCTGGTGGACTCCTCCCAAGTGGTTGGGGGTAGTATTTCCGTCCATTACGCCACCTATGAGTCCGCCGCCTCATCAGTGGGTAGCCCGGCTGGGCCTGCCGGAAGCGGACTGCAAAATAGCGGGACCGGTTCCATCGCCGTCCTTTCTCACGAGCAAATGGCCGCCGGCCGCGGAGCGGTTGACGGTGGTGGTAGTCCAACCGGACGCACCACCGGCGTTTTGCCCGGCGACGAGGTTCTGTCCGGCGATACGCCGGGTGATGCGGCCGATCCGTTTTCCTTCGGGACCGGCGCGGACGATGGCATGGATTCCAGCGGCGCATTCGTCGGCGACAAGGAGACTCGCTTCTACTATCCTTCGGATTCGACGGGCGCCACCGCCATTCCGCAACCCAACCGCGTCATGTTTCAGAGTGCCGCAGAGGCTGAAGGGTCCGGCTACACCCGTGGCGTCCAGGCCAACGGCGATGAGGACGGCGAAAACGGCATGGGAACCACCGATACCATCGACAGCGGCGTGAATGCCGGCGACGCCCCCGCCATGGATGGCGATGCGGCGATGGACGCCGGCGGCGACGCGGACTTTAGCTTTTAACCAACCAGAAAATCGAAAAAATCCCGCACGTTGACCGAAACCACCTTCCAACCAACGACTCGATTCCAACCTTTCCCCGGCCCATTCGGCCAACATTCCCCTACTTCCTGACCGATTCCACACAATGAAAACCATTCGCCAAAAACCAACCCTTCAGGCTCTGGTCGCTCTGGCCTTGATCCCGGCCATGATTTGGCTGCCGCAATATGTTTGGTCCAACCCAATCGACGGCAAAGTCATCGCTGGTGAAGCGGAAATTCTCGATCCGGAGGGCAGCACCCTCACCATCGAGCAGTTTTCTGACCGGGCCATCATTGAGTGGGCGGACTTTTCCATCGGCGCCGGTGAATTGACCCAGTTCATGCAGCCAGGCACAAACGCCGCCATTTTGAACCGGGTGACCGGCGGCAGCCCGTCATCCATCAACGGCGCGCTGCAAGGCAACGGTAACGTCTGGCTCATCAACCAAAACGGCGTCGTCATCGGCCCGTCCGGCAGCGTGGACGTGTTTGGCTTCCTGGCATCTACCCTGGACGTCAACAACGGCGCGTTCATGGCCGGCGGAGACATGACGTTCAACGGCGGAATTGGCGACACCATCAACTTCGGCACCATCACCGCCGCCGGGGGCGACGTGTTCCTGGTGGGCCGCAGCGTGGCCAACCACGGCGTCATTGGCGCGGTGGACGGCACGGTGGGTCTGGCCGGGGGCAACAGTGTCTTGCTTAAGGCTCACGGCGATCAACGCGTTTTTGTCAGCGCTGGGGAGGGTACGGTGACGAACACCGGCCAAATCAACTCCGCCATGGCCGAACTGAAGGCCCACGGCAACGTTGGCGCGCTGGCCGTGAACAACACCGGCGCCATTCGCGTGACCGGCGTGGACAATCAAAGCGGGCGCGTTGTTTTGAGCGCCAACAACGGCGACGTGGCCAACATCGGCCAAATTTCGGCCAAAAACGCCGATGGAAGCGGCGGGACCATCGAAATTAGCTCCGGAATGGGCGAAATTCGGGTTGGCGGCATTCTCAACGCCTCCGGCGATGCCGGACTTGGCGGAACGGTCAATCTGACCGGGTTCAACGTAAACATTCAGCCCGCAACCATGGTCAAGGCCAATGGCGACGAAGGTGGCTCCATCACCGTCACTGCCAATCCCGACACTGGCAGAGTTGACGTGGGTGCGGGCGCGGTATTGCGTGCCGACGGTCAGGTGGGTCGCGGAGGAGACATCGCCGTCCAGGCCGGCGAAATCGTGGTTTACGCCGGCAGCACCTTGCAAGCCGACGGCGAGACCGACGGCGGCGTTTTGAGCCTGACCGGCTCCGGGCTGGTCATGATCGACGGCACGGCCAGCGTCTCGGGACGGGTAGGCAATGGCGGCCGGGTCTCCATCAGCGGGGAAAACGTGCTCATCAGCGAAACCGGCGCAATTGCGGCCAACGGCAAGCAAAATGGTGGCAACGTCGCCATTGGGGCGCAGGATGAAGTGTTCGTGGCCGGCCAAATCTCCGCCACCGGCGAGGACGGCCAAGGCGGCAACATCAGCCTCACCGGTGAAGACATTTTGGTGCCGCAATCCGGCCGAATCGACGCCAGCGGCGCCAGTGGAGGGACGGTGGCCATGTCGGCTACGGATGAAATCTTCATCGCCGGTGAAGTCGCGGCGCGCGGCAGCGACGGACGAGGCGGAACCATTGCCCTGGCCGCCAACGACATCATGGTCGCCGGATCCGGCCTGGTTGATGCTGGCGGCACGCAAGGGGGCGGCTTCGTCAACATTGACGCCATCAATAGCGCCACCATCATGGGCCGCGTGCTGGCAACCGGCGGCGAAGGTGCTGGCGGAACCATCAACGTGCGCGCCACCGACGTAACCGTCGGGCCAACCGGCCTCATCGACGCCGGGGGCGCTAGCGGCGGCACCATTAACCTGGACGCCGCCAACAACATGAACGTCAACGGCACGGTGCGCGCCATCGGCAGTAGCGGCGCCGGCGGCAACATCAACGTGACCGGCGGCAATGAGGTGAATCTGGGACCTCAAGCCAATATTGACGCCGGCGGCGTTACCGGCGGCAACATCAACGTTGGCGGTGGATTTCAAGGTCAAGGCGGCCTGCGCAGAGCCTCCAAAACCAACGTAGCCGCGGGAGCGACGATTCGCGCCAATGGATCCGGAGGAAACGCCGGCAACGTCGTGGTTTGGGCCGATGGCGACACCAGCTTCCAGGGCAACGTGGATGCGGAAGCCAGCGGCGAAGTTGGCCGCGGCGGTGTGGTGGAAGTGTCCGGGAAACAGACGCTCACCTATGAGGGTGTGGTAAAGGCAGACACCCTCTTGCTGGACCCGACGGATGTGACGGTTGATGCTGCCATGGCTGCCAACTTGCGTGCTACTCTCGAGAGCGGTACCAACACCCTCATCCACACGAATTTTGGCGCCGGCGGATCCGGAACCATCACCATCGGTGACGATTTGCGCTACGGATCGGATGCCAATTTGGCCTTTTTCGCCAATGCGGGTATCGACGTCAACGCCTCGATCAAGAACCATGGCGGCGGCAACATCACTTTGGCCGCGGGTTGGACTCCGGCGGGAACCGGCGCAGGCATTAACACCGGCGGGCCCGGGGGTGACGGCACCATTGATGCCAGCGCCCTGGCTAACCTGGATTTCGCCACCATCAATGACGGCGTCACCTTCGGCACCTTTGGCAGCGCCGTGGGCAACATCGACATCGGCAGCACCACGCGCGAGGTCGAGGTCGGCAGCGCCGCCGGTGAAACAAACTTAATCGGCAACACCATCACCCTTTCGGCCCTCGCCGCCCGGGAAGACCAGGTCCAGGTGGGCTACCGCCGCACCCGCAAGTTTGTGAGCGACGCCACCTACGATGCCTCGCTCGCGACCCGCGAAGTGGAAGTGAGCGGCGACATCAACATCGAGGCCGCGAGCAACTTCATCATGCAGACCCGCCAGGATGGAAACCCCGCCCGCCAGCCGATCATCGTCGGGCACGGCGGCCAGTCCTTCGGCGAATGGGGACAAACGCGCGAAACGCTGACGGGCAAGGGCGATTCGTTCCGCTCCACGGCCGTGTGGAAGGACTACCAGGTGCTGGGTTACATCGACAACAGCGCGGTCGACTCTGGAATTGGCACAGTCGGAGTCCCCGGTATGGTGGGGGCGCCCGGGAGCGTGGCGGCGGCAGCGGCGGGCTTCGACGGAAGCCTTGCGGACCTCATTAACGACGGAACCCCGGGTGGGAACTCCGGGGATCTGGATTTTCAGGGCGATACCCTGTTGACGGCCCAGAAAGTGCAGAGCTATTCGGGCGACATCTCCGTTCGGGCCGGCAACTCATTGCTGATGATCGGCGGCGAGGAAGACAGCTTTGTCCACATCGGGCACGTCTACCAGGGCGAGCATGTGAACGAGGGCAGCAACTTCAACAACATCCGTTACGCCGGCGGTGCGGCCCTCATCAACATGCAGGGGGACATCGATGTGGAGGCCGGGAATGTCATCGGCTTGGTGGCGGGCTATGACGGCGATTCCCGGGCCCAGATAGGCCACGGCGGCCGCAACGTGCGCGGCGTCTTTGCCGGTGACATCAACGTCACTGGGGAATTCGGGGTGGTTGGGGAGGCCAACATCCGGCCTAACCGGGGCGGCGGGCTCGACTACGTCCAGATCGGCCACGGCGGTTACATCACTCGGCATCCCTACGCACAGGCGGGGTTGCCTACCGTTGTGCAGACCAACCAAGTGAACAACCCACCAAACTTCGATGGTGGGGGCCTTAATGACGACGTCCGGAACCATCGTGTCCACGTGGACTTCGCCTTTGGCGACTACGATACGAACGGGGGCAACGTCAACTCTTTTGCAAAGTACGGGGTTGCCAATACCTCCAACGCCAACTTCATCAGCCTCTACGATCCGGACGGTGACGGTGATATCGACGCCCTTCCCGTGGATGCGACCGATTTCGATGGAAACTATGTCGATCCGGACGACGGTCTCACAAAGTCGACCGGAACTCTCGCCTCCCGTAGCAACCTGATCCGTGACAATCCGGGCGGCTACCAGAACGTCTACCGGAACGGCGACTCCGCTACCTCGGTGACTCTGAGGAACCAGTTCGACGGGGTGCGCGGCTACTCCGGCGGGCCGGGGAACTTGAATGATCCGATTAACCGTACTCCGACCGCGATCGACATCGACGGTGATGGAACGCCGGAACTCGCCGCGGGCGAGCGGATCGGCAACCGGGGCGACATCACCGTGCATTCTCCGAGTGGCTCGGTCACGTTTGAGGGCGGAGTTAACACTCGCGACTGGGCTCTGATCGGCCACGGCGGGGACAATGCGGGCGGAGCACATCAGGGTAACATCACCGTGCAGGCTGGCGGAACCACCAATCCCGCTACCGGCGCATTTGAAGCCACCATCAACCCGGTCACGGGACGCCCGGTGACAGGCAGCGTGCAGATGATCCACCGCCACACACGCGATGCTTTTGGCGCTCCCATTGGGAATACCTGGGGCGCGGAGCGCTCTTTCGGTCAGATTGGCCACGGTGGCTTCCAGTCCAGTGGCAGCCACTCCGGCGACATTCAGGTCGATGCCACTGGCAACTTGGTGTTGGAGGGTGGCCAGTATCGTAGCTGGGCCCAACTCGGCCACGGCGGATGGGACGACGATAACGACAACATCGCTGCCCAAGGCTCCCTGTCCGGTGACATCGGCGTCAACGTCGGCGGAAACGTCGTCGGGCGAGCAGGCTTCTGGAGAGAGCACAACTGGGTTCAGATCGGCCACGGCGGTCAGCACATTGAGGCCGACGCCTTTGAAGGCCACAACGGCAACATCAACATCGCCGCTGGCGGCATCGTAGATTTCTTTGCCGGGCAGCCCGATATGCCCAACGGCTCCACGTGGGACCGCTACGCCCAGATCGGACATGGTGGCTGGGTTTCGCGCGGCGACCACTGGGGTGACATCAACGTCGTCGCCGATGGCGGCATCTACATGGTCGCTTCCGCCGGTTACGACGCCTGGAATTCGGACACCGATTTCGACGGCGGTGCTGGACACCCGGCAGACGGGAACACCGATCGAGATAATCTCCATGCAGTGACCCCTGGGCGGATTCAACCTGGTTATGGCAACAATGACTCCGCGCTCCAGGAAACCATGTTCTCGCGGACGTGGTCGGAGGGCGGCTACGCCATGATCGGCCACGGCGGCCGCGATGCCGGGGCCCACCGCAGCATCACTGGGTCCGACGCGGTCGGGATCGGCGTCCTCGGCCGGATGGCGCCGGAGGCGGATGGAACGCGCAACTCGATCCTCGACACGGGATTGACACGCTGGGACGGCTCAACCGACAGCGACCAGATTGTCGCCATTACCAGCACCGACTACGTGGGCTCCGACATCGGGCTCTATGCCGGGGTCGACCCGGTGACCGGCGCGGTGACCAATCCGAACGCGAACATCGCCATCGTCGGGCCCAACCACGGGGTCGAGACCTACCTGGCCTCCCACGGCACGGGCGGCACCGCGGCCAACATCTACGAGGCCTACCAGATGGCGATTGACGACATTCACGAGGGGACCAACCTACCGACCCTGCAGCAGTTGTTGAACGACCCGAATGCACCGAATTACGTCCTGAACACGGTGCCGGTGACCTTTAACGGACATGTCAACGTAATTAATCAGTTGCATCAGCTCCGCACCTGGGATGAGGATTTCAACGGCGGCACTCCGCAGATTGACGGCGTCCATCAATACCAGGACCGCGGTTTTACCTCTCTGGCGAAGTTGCCGGCTGGGTTCGATCCTCTGGACCCTGCGACTTGGACGGACGCCAACCTGAATGCACTTTCGGGTGGATTGATTGTTGAAGCTTCTCAGTTTGACAACAAGACTGGAGCGGGCACGTTGACTGGTCGCAATTTTCAGATCGCCGAACGGGAATTTTATACCGAAACGCATACTTGGGCCACCCAGATGAGCCGGATCATCATCGACGGTTTCCGCAACAACACTACGGTGCAGGATACCAATGCTGGCGCCCGGGACGGACGTCTGGCGGCTGTCGATCCTACGCTGCGCGACACCAATGGCCACGCGCTGGATCTCGACGGTGATGACGTTGCCGACGTCTTCATCGTTACCGTGCCGGATCCGCCGGAGGGTCATATTTTGCACGGCACGGTTCGCGACGACCCCAACGGTGACCTGCGCCTGGGCACGCCGCTTCCGTGGGCGGACGACGCCTTTGCCCAGGTGGGTCACGGCGGGCGCGACACCCGGCTGGATCGCAACCAATTCCGCACCGCCTTTACCGCTGGGGTGAAGGCCGCCAATCCGACTCTCGGCACCACCGAGTGGGTCGGCGGCGGCCACACCGGCGACATCGACATGCAGGCCTCCGGCTCCGTGCGGGGCGTTGGCAGCGACATCGAGCGCATCATGTTCGGCGAGACCAACCACGGCGGCGATGACGCCGAGGCCGGCAACACCAGCTTCAACGGCGGCCAGAACCCCTCCGCGCACTGGAACATGGCGATGCCGAATGAGAATTACGTCCAGTTCGGCCACGGCGGCCAGAGCGCCCGGGGCACGCACTCCGGCGACATCAACATTTCGGCCGGGACAGACATCCACGTGACTGCCGGCAAGAGCGTCCGCTCCGGCATGCAGGTCGGCCATGGCGGCTGGGACGCCGACCGCGACGCGAACCGCGACGCCGGCGCGGCGCCGCTGACCTACAGTGGCGACATTACCCTGACCGCGCAGGCGGGTGACGTGATCCTCTCCGCCGACCGCGACCTGGTCCTCAACGGGCGCCGGTCCACCGCCGACATCGGCACTGACGGCGGCCACAACAACATCATCGCCGGTCTACCGACCGAGTTGCAACCTGGCGGCGAGTTGTGGAACACCGGAGCCACCAATCCATTTAGTGTGGCAACCGGGGGGGCGGGACAGCTGTTTGGCGCTACTGCCAACGGACACTTGGCCGCGTGGACGCGGGATGGCAGCCAGAATTTCGACACCCTGGGCCGCAACCGCGGGGTGGCCTACATCGACCCGAATCTTCCCGCCGGAACGGGAGCGGGCCAGCTGAATAATCCGGCTAACCTTCGAATCTTCGACGGGCGCTTTGACTACGGCTCCACCGGCGCCGGCGGTGAACTGCAGGCCGGGCTGGGTGCTGCGGAGAACAACCGCTATACGCCTATCATCGTTGGACACGGCGGAATGAATGCGACTCATGCCGACACCTTTGAGGGCGATATCACGATTACTGCCGGCGCCGGAATTGACGTCTTGGGCGGCAACGGCCTAGGCGAGAGCTTCGCGTTGGTTGGTCACGGCGGTTTCGATTCCGACGCCGAGTCGACCATCGGCGACATCACCCTGACTTCGGGCACCAATGCTGCGGCTGCCGATGGCGACATCAACATCATTGGTGGCGACGGCCGGCGTGCATTTGCCCAGGTCGGTCACGGCGGCTGGGATTCCGATGCTGTCAACAACGACGGCGGCGTGGACTCCCAGATGCGCTCCGGCCACATCACCATCCACGCTGGGGTCAATCCGACGGACTGGTCCACGGTCAACGCCAACAGCAGCGTGAACGTGCGCGCTGGCACCGGCGACTACTTCAGCGAGTGGCGGCAGCAGACCCACATCGGACATTCGGGCCAGCCGAGAACCTCTCAGAGCCACATCGCGGGGCTCGGCAACAGCGGCGAAGTTGGCCCGGGCAACACCAACCCCGGAGTCGGGCTGGACCGCGACAACGACGACGGGCGGGAGTACCGCGACTGGACCGGTGCGCCGGGCTCCGAGGATGCTTATGCTCAGATTGGCCATAACGGCCGTTCTACAAGGGGAACTGCGGTTGGCCACATTACCGTGCGTGCCGCCAACGAGATTGACGTGATCGGGGGCGATGGCATTAGCAGCCGCCGGAACGTTGACGGCGCCAGCCGCGATGGGGTGGCGACCTTTCAGAACGAATTCCAGAACCGGGCAGATCTCCTCTTCAATGAGGATGGTGGCAACCCGGCCCGGATTGGTCACGGGGGCGGCTGGGACGCCGACGGCCATATGTTTGGCAATATTGAGGTTTCCGCCAACAACGACGTGACCGTCCGCGCCGGTGCCTTCGACAGTTCGTTTGCCCAAGTCGGCCACGGCGGCAACGCCTTTGCCAACGGTTGGAACTGGCGTAACGGAGTGGACCGTGGAGGAGTGGACAATGACCGCCCGGTGATCAGCGGTGACATCACCGTTTCTTCCTACGGGGGCGATGTGACCGTGGAAGGTGGCGTGGGACTTGAGCGCAATGACTTCGACTTCAGCCACAACGCCAATTGGCTGCAGATGCGGCGTTACCTTGGCAACCCGGCCCAGTCGGAGCGCACCTTTGCGTTAATCGGGCATGGGGGCATGGAGTTTGACGTGCGCGAAGACCGCGACTTGGACGGGCTCTTGATTCTGGGCCTTACGCACGATGCCCGGGGCACCAGCCTGCCAACATTTAACGCGGTGCCCAAAGAGCAGATAAGCTTCGCCAACTTCGGCAATCATAGTGCTGCGGAGCTTGATGCCGAATTTGCTAAGCACCTCTCGCTTGGCGCCCTGACTACCAACATCAGCGTCACGGCGGGGCAGGACGTGTTTGTGCTCGGTGGCACGGTGGAACGCGACGCCTTCGCCCAGGTTGGGCACGGCGGTTTGTCCAACGACGTGGTGCGCACGGACGGGGCCATCGACGTTACGGTAGGCCGGGATTTGATCGTGCAGCGGGGCACAGCGAGGGCGAGGGGCGGCGCGGCATTGGGCAGCCTTGCCGGCAACAATTTCACCGGTGATACCACGATGACGGCACCATTGGTGATCGATTCGGCAGGAGCCTACGCGGTTCAGACTAACGGCGTTCCGGTAGCGGCAGGTGACGGTTCCGCCTATTTGGATACAGGCGGCGTGATCCCGGCTGCTGGGGGTACCAACCTCTACACCAATGGCCAGCAATTCAACATCACTAACGCCTACGCCAAGATCGGCCACGGCCAGCAACGTTACTCGCCCAACGCGGATTTCCGCAACCATACTGCCTGGAACGGATATACCAGCACCACCAACCGTCGCACGCCGACGGGCAACGATGCCTGGGATGGCAACATCTTCGTTGCCGTGGGTGAAGACGCGACTTTCAATGCGGCGCTGGTTGGCCACAAGGATGTGAGTGACGGGGACAATGTTCATGGCGGGGTCTCCAATGAAGTTGGCCACACCTACATTGCCGTTGGGCGGAACGATCCCACCGACAGCACAATTGGTCTCCTGACCACCGACGCCCAGACCGTGTTCAGCAGCGCGGGCTTGGGCCTGAACGGCGATTTGCGCATTTACGCGCCGACGCGCAACAACACCCAGGGAATGGCCCCGGGGACCATCTTGAATGCGGGCATCTTTAATCCCCTCTACCTGGGGACACCGGGCGTAGCTGCTGGAAGTGCAATTACGGATCCGCAACGCGCTGACGAGTATGTGCCGTTTCCGGAATTTACCTTTGCACCGGGGATGCACGGCGAGCCCACCGGAAGCTTTACTCCGGAGGGGCCCTATCAGACATTCAACGGTTTGGCTCAGGCGTATGGCATTTACTACAACGACCTGACGGACACCGTCATCCCAACCCCGACGCCGACACCTACCCCGACGCCGACGCCGACACCTACCCCGACGCCGACACCTACCCCGACGCCTACACCAACTCCTACCCCGACGCCGACGCCCACACCAACTCCTGCGCCTGCGCCTGCGCCCGCGCCGGGTGGAGGCGATGATGAACCGGATCCGGTGATCGAAATCCGCCGTGGCGTGATCGAGGTGGTTCTGGCGATTGCCGATCCGGAGCCGGTTGGAACCGTGGTTTTGCCGCCGGAGCCTCTTATCTTCGTCCAAATCGATCGCCGTAGCCCGGTTAGCTTCCGGGTCACGGATTTCGACACGCTCTCCCAGGACATCGCGGACTTCGTTGTCGGCAACTCGGAAGACGTTTCCAGTGACGAGAACACCTACGACGAAATCGACCAACAGGTAGCGATCCTGTTCGAGCCTGGCGAAAAAGGTGAGGATTCCTATGCCTCGGCGGTCGGAAGCACCAAGAGCCCTTACACCACGCCCGCGGTAGTGGGTGAAAACGGCGCCATCCGGCAACTCTCCTTCCCGCTCGAAGCCCAGAACGGCGAAAAGGTGATCGTTTCCCTGACCCTTCAGCCAGGACCTGGCGCAGCCACATCTCCGGACCCGGTCATCGGCGATATTGAGACTAAACTCTACTACTCGCCCGGCGCTCCTGAGCTTTCCGATGTCCCGCCGGAGCGGCGCATCGAGTTTGAGACTCCGGCGGATGCCAGGGCTTCAGGATACACGCCCGGCGGCGGAGGCGCCCGAGCCAACGATGGCGAGGAAAGCGAGGATGACGGGTTATTTGAAGCTACCGGCGATGGTTTGAACTCCGAGGGCGTCGATGAAATGTTCGGCGCTCCAGCTGCGGATGATGCCGGCGACGCCGGCGCCATGGACGGTGGTGGTGACGCCATGGATGGCGGCGACGGCGCTCCTGCCGGCGATGCTATGGATGGCGCTGCTGAAGATGATCCCTTTGCGCAGTAAGCTTGTTTGAGACTGGCTAAGCTGAAGGGACGAAAGGGACCTAAGAGACCAAAAGGACGGGCTGATGTCGCTTTGGTCCCTTTCGTCCTTTAGGTCCCTTCAACGCTTCGCCTCGAACCAGGCGCAAATTTTCTCCACATTCTCGGCAAAGACCGCGCTGGAGAGATACTCCTGCCCCGGCTGAAATTTCGGCTGCCCCACGAGCAATTCCCCGTCAAATTTGCTCATCCAGCGGTCGTTTTCGTCCAAACCGCCGATGATTTCGCGAATTTCGGCGTCCTGCGGGATTTCCGGCTCGGGCTCGGCGCCGCGCGTTTCGCGCAAATGCGCCACGGAAGCCTCGATTTCGTCCAGGAAAGACTCAACCTTCCAACCGTAGTGGCTCGGCAAGTCGGAGTCATCGTAGGTGAGGGAGTAAACCTTGCCGCGGCGCGACATGTAGAGCGGCCGGTTGGAAATCAGCTCGTAGTAGCGCGCCAGTTGGCCGTCCGGAAGCAACGACCCGCGCAAATACGCCACGGACCGCGGAATCGGCTCCAAAAAACGGGAGTCGCGCGTGGCCCGGGCGATGACGACGAGCGTTTTCAGCACATCCTGCGATTCTCGCCCAGCGATGGCCGCTGGCTCGAAGGCGCGGGCCCAGGTGGGATGCATGTTAGGGCTGTATTGCTGAGCCCAGGCCGGTTGCGGCTCCGGAAGGCGCGCCAGGAGCAAAAACTCGCCTAATTTGCGCAGCGCAGCCAGAAATCGCTCGTCATCCGGGTAAGCGCGGTGAGCGTCGAGCAGCGTCGCGGCAACGGTCCCGGCCACGCCGTCGTTCAGGGTCGGGAGATCCCAGTATTCCTTGATCCGGTTCTCCGTTTTCCAGTCGTATTCCGGATAGGACGCCCGGCCGCTGGGGCGAACCTGCAGCGGGCCCTCCCAAACCTGCGGAAACGCGCCGTTTTCGAATTGCGCGGCCAAAAGCGCGTCGAGGCCGACTTTTGCCGCTTCGTGAATTTGCGCGTCGCGAAAACCATGCGCCCGATCCACGCGGACGAGCAGTTGCAACGCCGCCTGGGTGATCCCGTCGTCCAGCGTCGAATAATTGCGCCCCCGGCCCTTGCCGTTGCGGTACTGGGACACCTTGGAGCCGTTCGGATCGAAGTCGATCGCGTTGGTCCAGCCGCCGGATTCCAGTTGGCCGTGAATCAGCGCCTTGGCGGCGTCGGTTGCGGCTTGGAGGGCCTGGGGATCCTTCGCCAGCTTCCAAAAACGCAAAAACGCCATCCCGACGGTTGGCGTTCCCGGAGGTTGAACCCAGATTTGGTCCTTCGTCGCGAAACCCTCGCCATAACGCGTCGCGAGATCCGGCGAGTAGTAGTAGACGTAGCCTCCGTTGGTGGCGACGTTTTCGCGAAAATAGGCCGTGGCGCGTTTCAACGCCGTTGCCGCCTCCGATCGTAAATCCTGCGCGGACGTGGGACTGACGGCGAACCAAAATGTGGCGGTAAAAAGCAGAAAAACCTTGGATTTCATGGGATTTGCGGAGTTATCGACGATAGCGGGGAACGGAAAAATAGCTCGCCAATTTTGCCGCTCTTTTTCGCCGAAGCCGCGCAAATTCACCGCCTTCATTCCATCGCCTGGAGCACCTGCGCCGCGGCGAGTTGACGTGGATGCTGGGAATCCCCCACTTTCGCGGGCAACGTGGTTAGCACCACGCAAATCGTGTCGCTCGGGGGATCCGCCCAGCAAATCGTGCCGGTCGAGCCGGTGTGGCCGAAGGTCGTCTCGTTTCCGGGCGAACCCAGCAGCGCGCCGACGTCAAAACCCAGGCCGCGGGGCCGAATTCCCTCCGCGTTTTGATTCGCGACCATGAGCCGCGCGGTTTCCGCCTTCAGCACCTTGCCGGCCTCCGGATGCAAAAATGCGCCTAAAAATCGGCCCACGTCAGGCGCGGACCCGTGAGCGCCACCCCACGGCACGCCCAGCTCGCGCCAATAGCGGCTGTTCCAGTCCCAAGACTTTGTCGAAGGGGCGCCGGCGCCGGATTCGGGCGCTGCGGTCGCCACCTGACCTGGCATCAAGTCCTCCAGCTTGAATCGTCCCACTCCCAGTGCCGAATGCTTCATGCCCAGCGGCTGAAAAACGGCGTCCGCCACCAATTTTGCGATCGGTTGGCCCGATATTCGCCGCGCCACCTCCGTTGCCAGCAAAATTCCCATGCTCGAATACCCAAACCGCGTGCCGGGCGCGAAACGGAGAGGCGTCCGAATTGCCCCCTCCACAAATTCCGACAACTCGGCATGCCGCGAGCGAAGTTGCGCGTTTTGCGGCAGTTGATCCGGCAGCCCGGACACGTGGGTCATCAACTGGCGCATGGTGATCGTTTCCCGGCCGTCATCGCGAAATTCCGGGATGAACTTGGCGACGCGGTCGTCCAACGCAAATTCCCCGCGCTCGTAGAGCGTCATCACCGCGGTGATGCAGATGGGCTTGGTGATCGACGCCAGCAAAAACATGGAATCCAGCGAGTCCGCCGCCGCGCCGAACGAACGCGAGAATTCCTGTTCGCCTTGCCGGACGAATAGCGCCGCGGCGTGCACTTGGCGGGAATTCGTGGCCTCGGTCAGGACATTGGCGGCGGCTTCCAGCTTTTCCGCCTTGAGCGCGGCAAAAAGCGGCCGGCCTAACGTTAATCCCAAGCCGGCGTGAAGAAAAAGGCGGCGTTTCATGGTTGTGCAGAGGTTGTTTGCCGGCAATTTCGGCCCGGGCGATATCGCACCCGAAACACGGTTTCGCAAGTCAAACCGCCAACCGGCCCGTTCCCCATTTGAGTCGATGCCCGATTTTCCGGGTTGAACCGGCCGCCAGCTTGCGACACGCTCCGGGCGAAGTTCCGCAATGATTCGTTGGCCAATTTTGTTCGCCGTTTTTTGCTGCGCAGCCCCGGTTCGGGCGCAAATGCCGACCGAGGACGTGCATGGCTACGTTTACGTGGAGCCGTTTGAGCTGCGCAAGGAGTTTGCCGTCTTTCTGCGCGCGTTTCCCAAGTGGCAGGCCGCCGCGGAGTTGGGCGAAACCATCGCCGAAGCCGACCGTCAGCCGTTGCTCGAGGAATTTGCGGCAACGTTGACAAAGGCGTGTCCGCTCCAGGCCGATGGCGCGGACTTGCCGCTGAAACTGGATCGCATCCGCTTCGTGCGAATTGCCGATGAATTGGGCGTCATTCCCGATGACCGGGCGGAAATTCCGGCGGGCGAAGCGCTAGTCGCCGCGGTTTTTGCCGTGCCGATGGAGGGTTATCCGGAAAAACTCAGCCTGACGTGGGATTTTTTCCCGAGGCCGGATTTGCAAGTTCCCGTTGCTTTCGTCACCCCGGCGGGCCGCGCGACGTTGGCGTTTTCCACGGCGAAACCCAGCCAAACCTGGAACGTGCCCGCTACCGCAAAATTGCCCGGATTGCTCCCCGTTCCCGACATTGTCGCCGCGGCCGATACGGGCCCCGCGGAGCTTCCCTTGCCCAGCGTCATCCTCCTGGGCCTGGCGGTGTTGATTGGCCTTGCCGGCCGGTTTGCCTCCGCCAAGACCAACGTTTTTTTGGGGATCGCCGCGGTGGTTTGCCTGGCGGGAACCGCGCTGCTCTGGAACGTGGGCCGCGTGCCGCTCAATGCCAACCAGGAGCAGCTTCCGGCTTACGATCCGAGTTACATCGACGAAGTGGTCTACGCCTTGTTGCGCAACATCTACCACGCCTTTGACTACCGCGATGAATCGAAGGTTTACGACACGCTTGCCGCCACGGTGGAGGGTGATTTGCTCGAACAAATCTACCTCGACATTCGCCGGGGTTTGGAGTTGGAGGATCAAGGCGGTCCGCGCGTGAAAGTCACCACCGTGGATCTCCGCAAATCCTTCGCCGAGCCGATGGAACGGCGTCAGGGCTTCCGCGCGGACGTGGAGTGGCGCGCCGTGGGCGAGGTGACCCACTGGGGCCACACTCACAAGCGTCCCAATTTCTACCACGCCTGGCTCGCCATCGAACCGCGCGGAGATGCCTGGAAGGTGACCGAGATCGAGATCATCGACGAAGGGCGGTTGTGAGGGGACTTCACCGCGTCAACTCTCCGAAAACCACCTCGGGGCGCGCGCTCATGCTCAAGGCGCTGTTGCTGAAAAACGGGTAGACGCCGAATTCCACGCAGGCCACGATGTCGGGCCGGCCATCTCCGTCGTAATCGCCAACCCAGGGGTGCGGACCGTGCTCGGTGAGGTAAATCGGTTTGCCGAAGCATTTCACCGTCAGCGGCGGCTCGAACACCGGTTTGCCGGCCGTTCCCGCGTTGCGCAGCAGAAAAATGCTCCCTTTCGCCCCCGACGATCCGGCGCAGGAGTAAATCACGTCGGTGAGCCCGTCGCCGTCCCAGTCGATGCAGCGGAATGACTCGCTCCAGTGCGATTTTCGGCCAACGATGGCGTCGTCGATCGGCCTGCCGTCGGTCAATTGCAACGGCCCGGCTTTGCGCAGGCGCAAATTCCCCGCGTCATCGGCAAATTGCGCGAAGAGCGTCAATTTCCGCGTGTGACCGTCGTGGGTGATCAAGTCCATGTGGCCGTCGCCGTTCAAATCCGCAAAACCGGCGCCGACCCGCCAAAAAAACGGCCGATCCTCCTGATACGGGTAGGGAGAATTCTCCACCGCGCGATCCCCGGCCAACGCGGCACTGTGCGCCCGATGTTCCGGCGAATCCGGAAATCCATCGACCAAAAGCTGCTGTTTTGCGCGGAAATTCGGCGCTTTCGCAGTGCCTGTGTTGCGGCACCAGAAAATTCGGTTGGTCTCGTTCGGCAGCATCAGATCGCAGCGGCCATCGCCGTCCCAGTCGGTGAAAACGGGCAGCGGATAGCCCATGTTGTGCCAATGCCGGCCGCCGAGAATTTCATCGCGCAGCACGCGAACCGGTTCGCCGCCGGCCAAAATCCGCCGCGCCACGCCGTAGGCCGGCCGCTGCCGGGTTCCGTGATTGAGCGCGATTCGCGGCCAGCCAAATCCGCCGCCCACCAGCAAATCCAGATCGCCATCGGCATCCCAATCGCAAAACCACGGCCAGGGCTGATCGGTCATCGACAACACCGCCGATCGCGAAACCGCCTGGCCGAATTCGCGAAACTCCGGCTTGCGCTGATGTTGTTTGGTTAGCTCGATAAACGAGATTTTTTGCCGAACATCGTGGGAAACCAACAACCCGGGGCGCTCGCCGTCCGCTTGCGACGCCAGCCACAGGCACCACTGCGGGTCGATGCCGCCGAGTGGCTCCAGCGGCGAAAATTCCGGCGCAGCGGCCGTTTCACCATCGTCGCGGGGCGCGTTTCCCAGGTTGCGGCGCCAGACCAGGCGAAACGCGCGCGTTTCCTTGCCCGGCCCCGGCCCTAACGATACCGCGTCGAGCTTTCCATCGCCATCCAGATCGAGAAAACAGGGATCGCGCCCGGCATCGAGCTTCACCGGTTCGGCCAGCGCCGGCGGCCAGTTTTGCGGATTGGTGTTGCGCCGCCACACATTGCCGATCGTGAAGTCAATCGCTCCGTCACCGTCCAGATCAGCGGCCCGGCACGGACCAAACTTCGCCGTGCCCCGGGGCGCGCTGCCGGCGGCGACAAAGATCGGCATGCCGCCCTCATCGCGCTGGCCGGTGTTGAGGTACCAGCGCAAGTCCTTGTGTCCCGAGCCGGAAAACACGACGTCCACCAAGCCGTCGCCATTGAGGTCGGTGATGTCGGCGTGCATGTATTTGCTGCTGAAGTGCTTGAACTCGCGCGAGCCGCGCTCCGCCACATAACGCAAGCGCACGGGATCGCCGAATTCGAAGCTGTCTTGCGCGCCGTCGTTGCCGGTTCGTGGAAAGCAGAAAATCCCGTTCCAGGGCTGACCGGGTTCGTAAGCGTACATCCAGCAGCCAACCAGATCGCGGCGTCCGTCGCCGGTTAAATCGACCAGGCGGCAGAGGTAGGGCATGGTGAGGGGTCGCGGTTCGCCGGCGTTGTATCGCAACAAATCGCCAACCCCGATCGGCGGCGTGTAGGTGGCTGGCTGGAGGGGTTGCCGCGTGGGCGTGGCGCGGAAACGGATCTCAAATTCGCGATGGCGCGGGTCCGCGATCACCCAACGGACCTGCCCGCGGTCGCCGTAGTGAAAATCGTGCGACAAGGCGCGCGCCACCGGCTGTCCGGTTGCCAGATTGATCACGCGGATCGAATTGCCATCCACGCGGCCTGGTTCGCCGAAATTCGCCAGCAGCGTTGCGAAGTCGATCTTCGGATCCATCGGCACGTTGGGAAGCGAGAGTTCGGAATTGACGCGTAGCGGCAACACGAACTGCGGGGGAGCTTCCGCCGCCAGAGACAGCGCGGAGTAAAGGCACAGCGTGGCGGAAAAGAGGATGGCGATGGAAAACTTGAGCTTAGGCACGAAGCAAACTAGAAGCCTTACCGCTTCTGAGTCGATTGATTTTCCACCACCTCCTTCGGCAACAGCAAATCCGCGGCCTTCCCGCAAACAAACGGCGGCACGTTCAAAAGCCGGAATCGCCCGGCCAGCGCCCGCACGCTCCAGAGCCGGCCGTCTTGCCCTTCAGGCACGGGAATGGAAAGATAATCCGCCGCGGTTTTGTCGAAATTCAGCACCAACTCGCCATCCGCGTTGTAGAGCCCGCCTGCGCCCGCCTGGCTGTAAGCGCCGATGACTTTGGTCCCCTTCGGCACGTAAAAATACCAACTGCAACGCCCGCTAACCTGCTTGCTCGCCCCTTCGCTGGATAGAACGGTGCGCGGCAAATCCTCGGGCCATTTCACCCGCGTGCCGGTCAGCCGCTCCTGCCACGTGATGCGATAAAGCCCACGCTTCTTCGCGGTGAAGCGGACTTCGTGCCATTGTTCGTCCTCCGGAACGTCCACCGTCTCCACTTCGTAAAAATCGACCTTCTCAACATCCACGGCGCCCCGATGCGCCAACGTCACCGCCGCCGGGCCGCGATTATTGTAGATCACGCCGGTTTGCACCTGGAGCCGGATTTCGCGCGGTGGAGTCTCCACCCACGTGTAGTTGTGCAACTCACCACGCGTCGTGGTCGCGCCTTCCGCGCCGCCGTAGAACGCTTTGCCGAGCGGTTTGACCTCATCCAATTCCAACGCGGCCGCCGGAACCAGATCGTCGCGAAAATCCAGCGGCGTGAAGTCGAGCACGTCGTGATTGCGGATGCCTTCTTCGATGAATGTTAGGATTTCCGCCTCCGCAAACGGCTCGTCCCCGCGCTCGCGCAAACGTTCCGGCGGCAAGGTCATCGACTGCGGCTTGCCTGGAATCCAGGTAACCGTTTTGCTAGACCGCGCGTTGCGATTCAAATACCAAAACATGCCGACCGAATCCGCCATGTTGCTCTTGCGCGAGCGCCAGAGAAAGCTCACCACGCGGTCGAAACCCGCCTGATCGCCGGTTTGGCGATATAACTCAACATAGCGCGTGTAGAGCACCAAATCGTCGAGCCGCGCCCGGATTTTCGGGTCATTTGTCAGGCTGCGAGCCTCTTGCAGAAGCCGGTACATCGTCCCGACCATGTGATCGCTGTGCCGCGGACCGGAACCGATGAATTCGTAGAACTCGCGCATCGGCTCTTTTGCCGCGCCGAAGCAATTGGTGAGAAAATCGTCGATGACCGCGTTCACCGGCGTCTCCACATCCCACAAAATGCGGCTCGCAATATAATAGCCCAAGCCGTTCGCGCCCCAGGCATTATCCGACTCCGCATTGATGAATCGCGCCCCCGCCGCATGTTGATCGCGAATCGTTTGCGCCAACGGAATCGGCCTTCCCGCCTTGCCCGTGCCGGGCATCGACTGGTGCCAAACCGGCAGGCCATAGTATTCGCGAATCCCGATGGTTTCCGTTCTCTCCGACCAACCCGCCAGCATCTCGTCGAATGTCTGATCGCCCTTGATGAACGCGGTGGCAAGGCTAACGATCACGTTAGGATGGACATCCACAGTGGGCGGCGGAGAATAGTCGTTATACGCATAGATGCCGATATATTTCGGCCCGAATCCCAGCGCGTTAACCGCCTTGGCGGCTTGGTTGGATAACAACACCACCCGATCGCTCACGCTGCCCATCTCATGGCACGCCTCACACTCACACCAACCGCCGCCATCGCTGGGATCGAGCGAAATGGAGTCTCTGTCAGGATCAGCCTGAAACGCCGCGACCGCGTCCTTGACGATCAACTCGCGCAAACCCGGATTCGAGATGCAAAACTTCACCCCGCCGCGTTTTCCATCGCGCAACGCCAGATATTCCGGGTGTTCGTCGAAGGTTTTTTGATTGCGCCGAATGATGGAGATGTAGGAATGGCCGGTGTGCAGCGCAAAACTCGGCGCGGTGCGGTTTCGGACCTGCCACTGCCTCCAAGCGTCTTGCAACCACGGTTGGAGGCCGGTTCGAATGCCGCCGCGCGGCGCGCTGCGGTTGTGGAAATCCGGTCTTTCCAGGCGGTCGATGTCGATTCGCAAATCCCGGCGTTTGGGGACGATTTCCCAGGTTTTCGACGGGAAATAGTAGCGATAGCCGAACTCATGCAGCAAATCCCAGACCGCGAACTCCACCGCGTTTGACGTGGCCCCGAGCAGGTAGAGAGCATCGTCGGACGAGACGATGCGGTAGCGATCGCGCTGGAACGGTCCATCGCCAAAAACGGTCGCGAATTTGGTGGGAATGTCAGGAAAATTCTCCGGCAGTCCGAGCACCAGCCCGGCAGCGCCCGTCCCTTCGGCGATTTCGAACGAAGCGCCGGAAATGCGCTCGAGATAGTGGGAGAGGTCCGCCGCGGCGTCGCGAACCATTTCGTCCGCCGCGGGGCTAACGATGATCCTGACCTTCGATTCGCCATTTTCCGTCAAAATGGCTGCATGGGCACGGCCGGCCGGGAAAAGCGCCAGCGCAAGGGCGAGAAAAGTGGTCAATAGCTTCATGTTGCTTGATTTTGCCCCTGAATCTAGCCGTCCCACCACTTCGGGCAACCCTTCAGCTCTCAACGAAACCTTTTGGTCCAAAATTTTATTTCAGGCAAAAATCGCAAGGGTTGCGAGCGAAGCTGGGTGGCGCGATTGGCGCTCAGGAAAGCCCCACCAGCACCTCATTGTGGTAGCGCTTCACGCGGCGCACCACCTCCGCGGCATCCGGCGCTGGCTGGGGGCATTCCGCCAGGAAACGCATCCACCTAACCCAATCCAGGACCGGTCCTTCGCCTAACAAACGCACGTCGGGGTTTTGCAGCACCGTTTCCCACACCTCGATCGCTTCCGGATCGCCCAAACCTACCAGCGCCATCGCGCGCCGGGCATCGTGTTCGTGCCAGCGCGTCATGCTCCAGGAAAGCCGGGTGCCGTGGAGTTTGAGAGCCTGCTGGAACAAATCCTCGGCGGCTTCCAAATCGCCGCGGTGATGGTGGATGACGGCCAAGCCCAGGACGGGCGTTAGGGCTTCTTCCGGCAGGATGTCGGTGGCCTCGCGAAATTCAGCCTCGGCGTCCTCAAGCTGCTCCATGTGGAGATAGCAGTTGCCCGAATTTGTGTGCGCGAAAGTTGAGTCAGGCGCGATTTCCTTGCACCTGCGCAAGTACTCCAGCGATTCATCGTAGCGGTGAAGGTAGATCAGCAGGCTGGCCATGCCGTTGAGCGAGATGATGCCCTCTTTCATTTCGATGGCTTGCCGAAACAGCTCCTCGGATTCGTCGTACTTCCGAATTCTGGACATGCTGATCGCCATGGATTCGATCACGCAACTCATGGTTGGGTTCAAGGTTAGGGCGTGACGCCAGTACTCCATGGCTTGGTCGGTTTGTCCGGCAAAATCGTAAGCTCCACCGGCCGCGTAGAAGTTTTCCGGGCTTTCCGGAGCCAATTTCAACGCTCGTTCGGCGAGTTCGATCGCCTCTTCGTGCTCGCCGCGATTGGAATGATTCATGGCCCTGGTTTGCAAGGTGGAGGCATGCAATTCCGGCATCGATTGCACTTCCGGCCATTCGGAGAGCGTCTTCCACACCTTGATGGCTGACTTGAATTCCGCGCGCTTCCAGTAAATCGCCGCCAGATCGCTCATCAGCTTCATCTTCTCCGCCCGTTTGGCCAACGATTTGCCGGCCATTTTCAGCCTGCGCTTCACGCGGGCCAAAGAGGCGTCACTGGCGTCGATCGGGTAGACTTCGTGATCGAAATTCCTTTTTTTGGAGCGGGAATGCGAAGTCTTTCTTCGTTTCATGTTATGTCATTGCGCCGTTGCGGCAACAAAGCGCGCAATACGCCAGGATCAAGCCCGTTGGTGCGATGGCAGAATTCCGGGAAGACGTGTGCACCCGTCTCCCGGAAGGTTTGCTCCTATTTTTGAGCCGCAGCAAGGGCGTCAGCCAGCACGTATGCAAATAAATGTCAAGTCTCAGTTTTTCGGTCCCACGAAATCGAAGGGAAATTTGGGCCGAATCCTCGACTTTCGACGCCGGGCGGGCTAAGTCCGACAGCCTCCTGGCTCTAACCCGATCGCTTTGGCGCAGGCCGCCCATTCTTCGGCGCTGAAGAGCGCGGGGATTTTGACGTCGCCGAGGGCGCAGCCGTTTTTTTCGCTGAAAAACGCGGAGATTTTTCGCTCGGCGCCGGTTGGGATGAGGATTGGCGTTAGGGGCTCCAATTGCCCCAACGCGCGAGCTTGGCGGTAGTAGGGGTTGGCGCACAAACGGCGCTCGATTTCGTCGAGATCGGCTTTTCGACCAGATCGGCCACGTAGGCATGCTGCGCCGCGGCCGCCAAAATGAATCACCATGTGGGTGGTTGACAGATGGCGTTGCGTGTGACCCCGTAGGTCTGGTCATGGCAAACAAACTCCCATCACGAAAGGAACGCGAAGCGGCTTTTCGCAAGCGGCATGAGGAGTTTTTGGGTTGGATGGAGGAATCGAAGGCGTTCGTGGCCAAACATCGGGCCGACGGGTTCCGGTCGTTTGCTTCTCCCGAGGACATCCCCAAAATCCGCCTCGGTTGGACCGAAGAAATCCGCAAGACCTCCATCGATATTCCCGAAACTTTTCGTTCCGACAAACCCAGGTTTTGCCTACTGATTTTGAAAATCTTTGCCCAAGCAGTAGAAAACGCCTATGATGGTAACTACCTCTTGGGACGGGACAAAGAATCATCCGATCCCAGTTTGTTTGTGTTCAGGCGTTTGGCCAATGAGCAGATTGGGATTTGTCAGTTTAAATTGACGGTGGACGGGAATTTGTTGGTCGTTCAGGTCAATTATGTGGGGTATGAGGAGAATCGGATTTTGGCGCCAGAGTCCTATAAATTTGAATTTTCCGACTCAGGTGTGTTCGCAAATATTTCCGTTTCCTATGACGTGTATTTTTTGTGTGTTTTCCTTCTTGGTTTGATGGGTGGGTTACCATTTTCTCTCTATTTGGCTTGGAGTGGTCACCATGATAACCCAGTTTTGGTACTATCTCCGATTTGCGCCGGCCTCTTTGTCGGCTTTCTTGTTGGTTTTTGGATATCTCGCCGGAAGGTGAAAAGGACAAAGGTGAACCGCTACCAGAACCGCTTCCTAAGGTTCACGCCAATCTTTGATTATTTGCCTCAAAAGGAACTTTTCGCTCGAGAAGCAGACCATCGCATTTTCGCCGAACGCCTCGTTTCGGCCTTGGACTTGATTACCACCGGGCTCGACGTTCGGCTCAAAAACCTTCAGCCTTCAATAACTTAGGCGGGATGAAAGGCGGCGGTGGACTGAGTTTTGTTCCTATTGAAAACAAGGGGTTGTTGGTCCCGAAATTCTATGGAATTTCGGAGGGTGAAAACGTGGAAAGGGTTGACAGGTTGTCGGGAGTGATGCGAGTCTTGCTCTACACCGTGGCAAACAAACTCCCATCGCGAATGGAACGCGAAGCGGCTTTTCGCAAGCGGCATGAGGAGTTTTTGGCTTGGTTGGAGGAATCGAAGACGTTTGTGGCCAAACATCGGGCCGACGGATTCCGGTCGTTCGAATCTCCCGATGAGATCCCCAAAATCCGCCTCGGTTGGACCGAAGAAATTCGCAAGACTTCCATTGATATTCCCGAAGCCTATCGTTCGGACAAAAACGGTTTTTGCCTTTTGGTCCTCAAGATATTCGCCCAGGCGGTAGAGAATGCCTACGATGGGGATTATCTTATGGGCTGTGACAAAGAATCGTCTGATCCTAGCTTGTTTGTGTTTCGGCGTTTGGCAAATGGGCAATTGGGCATTTGCCAGTTCAAGTTGACGGTGGAAGGTTTTTTATTGGTCGTTCAGGTCAACTATGTGGGATATGAGGAGAATCGAATTTTGGCGCCAGAGTCCTTCCAGCTTGAATATTCCGACTCAGGTGTTTTTGCGAATATTTTCAATTTCCCGGACATGTTTCTCTATCTTTTGGGCTATGGGTTCTGGGTAGGGATGGTGGGATGGTTCGGGGGAATGGTAGGGCTGGGCGTTTTTGAGTATTATCGTGAAAATGAAAACGAGTACCCTGTACAAGGTAATGACTATTTTTTTGATTTTGTTTTGGGTGGTTTCATGATCGGTGTCATTATCGGCCTGCTTGTTGGTTTCGGAAAATTCTGTTGGGAGGTAAACACGGGAGAAGTGGACCGCTACCATAACCGCCTTCGGAGATTCACGCCGACGTTCGACTATCTAGCTCAAAACGAGCTTTTCGCCCGAGAAGCCGACCATCGGATTTTCGCCGAACGCCTCGTTTCGGCCTTGGACTTAATTACCGGCGGGCTTGAGGCCCGCCTCAAGAACCTTCAACAGCACAAGTAGGATGAACGAGAGAGAAAAACAAAAACGAAAGGAGTTGAGACCGGGGATGGAAGAGTCGGTCGAGGATTCAATTCCGATCCTTCGACGCGAGGCTACGCAGCAATCAATCGAACTGCGAATTGGTTCCGAACACGAGTGGATCAAGTTTGCCAGAGACGTAGCCCGCGCCGAAGCGCAGGCCGGGATTACTCGCGGGCTTCATCAATCCGACAACATCGGTGATGCCCTGATTTCCGACCGGAAGGCTCGCGAAGGAGTGCCGGAACATCCTTTGGGTGAGGAATATGAAAAGTGGTTGCAGCACAAACATGGAGCGCATCCCTATACCGAAAGCTATCCCCGCCAGCCCTCGGAGCCGTTTCAACCATCTGATGTCGAGGAACCGCCGAATCAGAGCGAACCGGAAATTCGTCCCGAAGAGATTCTGCGGGAAAACGAAGCGCGGCAGGACAAACTGCGGCAAGAACAGGAACG
Organism: Verrucomicrobiales bacterium; assembly: GCA_965224535.1. Classification (GTDB taxonomy): domain Bacteria; phylum Verrucomicrobiota; class Verrucomicrobiia; order Verrucomicrobiales; family DEV007; genus JBCDHN01. The sequence goes on along the minus strand of CBDCZR010000008.1, from coordinate 254,525 downwards.
GGAGCAAGAACAACAACGCAGCCAGCAACGGGAGCAGAATCATGGCCGGTGATTCCCCAGCGCCGAAACCGAATTTGCCTACGAAGCCGCCCGATGCTCACGAATTGGCGGAAGATATCCTGCGCGGTAATCCCCTGGCGACAACGACGCGGGGCGTTCGCAAGGCGGAGGTATCGCCGGCGCTTTATACCGATAACGCCGATGATTGGCCGCCTACGCCGGACGGGAAGGTTGTGATTCCCCAGATTTGTTGGGCCGGTTTGCCCTCGCCCCTTCACCGTGCCAATTTGCACTACCTCATCGCCGGCGTGCCCGGCACGGGAAAGACGTTTTCGATCCGCCTGCTGCTGCAATCCATTTTTTCAGCGAAAATTTCCGGCCAATTACCGGGATCCGACCGGGCGGTGATCTACGATCCAAAGCAGGAGTTCTATCCCGTTTTACGGGGAATGGGCGTAGGCGCGGAGAAGGTCAAAATTCTCAACCCGTTTGACGCGCGTTGTCATCCCTGGGATCTGGCGGCGGACTACACCAACCCCGCCGAGGCGTTTCAGTTAGCGCGGACCATGATTCCAACGCCGGAACAGCATTCCCAGCCCTTTTTCCCAAAATCTGCTGCCGCGCTTCTCGCTGCGGTGATCAGCGTTTATATGCGGCGCAAACCGGGAGCCTGGGATCTGGCGGATGTGGTGATGGCCTGCCTGACGCCGGGAACGCTGCAAAAAATCCTGGGCAGCGATCCCAAGAATCCGTTCGTGTCCGTGGCGCTGAATTTTTTGGAGGAAGACACGACCCGGAACAACATCCTGGCGGAGCTGAGTTCGCACATCTTCGAATTCCTCCCCATCGCGGCCTGTTGGCGCACAGCCAAGAACGCTGGGAAAACGCCGGTGTCGGTGAGCGCCTTTTTGGCTAGGCCGGACGAGATTGTGTTGTTGGGCGCTAATCAGACCCATTCCGAGGCGCTATCCGCGGTCAACCGGCTGCTTTTGAAGCGGCTGGCGGAACAAACCCTGGATTACGTGGCGGACGGACAGTGGGAGGCCATGAACCGGACCTGGTTGGTGCTGGATGAAGCCCGTGAATTGGGAAAGGTACCGGGACTGGCGGATTTCATCAACAAAGGCCGTTCCCGTGGGGTATGTGCGGTTTTGGGCTTTCAGGATTTTGCCGGGATGAAACATGCGTTTGGCGAAAACGTGGCTCACGAATTGACCGCGACCTGTGCCCACAAACTTTTCCTGCGGCTCGGCGCGGAATCCGCAGAATGGGCGTCGCGTTCCATCGGCAAGGCTGAGGTGAGGGAAACCCAGTTTTCGCGCAGCGCGGGGACGAATTTTGGGGCGAACGCATCCGAATCGCAGGGTACGAATTGGGGGGGAATGCGCGGCGGCTTTGCTTCGCAATCGCAGGGCGTGCAGATGAATTTCAGCCAAAACATCACCAGTTCGACCACGATTCGGGAAACGGACGCGGTGATGGCCTCGGAAATCGGCCACTTGCCGGCGTTTGAGGAGGGAGGCGGTTTGCGGGGCTTCATGTGCCAAAACGCGGGGGAAAACGAGCTGGCACAGGTTCATTGCGTGGCGGTGCCGCGGGAGTTCTTTGCCAGGATGATGCCGGCGAGCGACGATCCGGGATTTGTAGCTCGGCCAGGAGCGGAGCAGGATTTGTTCGAGGTGATGAATGGGTGAGGCAAGCTTAGCCTCGGCCTTGCTCGTCACCTCCCGGTCAGGTCCTCAGGCTGCAATTCACAGGCTTTGGCGCAGGCCGCCCATTCTTCGGCGCTGAAGAGCGCGGGGATTTTGACGTCGCCGAGGGCGCAGCCGTTTTTTTCGCTGAAAAAGGCGGCGATTTTTCGCTCGGCGCCGGTAGGGATGAGGATTGGCGTTAGGGGCTCCAATTGCCCCAACGCGCGAGCTTGGCGGTAGAAGGGGTTGGCGCACAAACGGCGCTCGATCTCGTCGAGGGCGGCTTTTCCGGTTGGATCGGCGTTTTCCGCATAGGCGGCCATGTAGCCACGCTGCCTCGCGGCGAGGAATAGTGCGCCGGTGGAGTCGAGGGCGGCGACGACTTGGGCCTCGCTGAGTTTTTCGCCCACCAGGTCGGAAACCCGGCCCATCCGGCCAACAAAGCGGACGCCGCCGGATTTTTCGGTGAAAATTCGATCGCCTGTGCGGTAGCGATAGAGTCCGCCGCCGGTGGTCAGGACCACTTCGTAGGTTTGGCCGGGTTCGAGTTCGTGCGCGAGGAAAACTTTGCCACCGCTGCCAATGAATTCGAAAAAGTGGCTTGTTAGGGCCAAAACGGGCGCGGATTTGCCCCCAAACGGCAGGCTGACGACGCCTTCGGTCGAAAGCAGCCCCTTGCCTTGAATTGGCACGTCGCCGAGCCGTTCGCGCACCCGCGGAATCCAGGCTGCCGACTGCGCGTCGGCCCAGCAGCTGAGCAAAGCCAGGTTCGGCCAGATTTCCCGCCAAGTGGCGGTTTTCCCAAAATTTTCGCGCAGAACTTCATCCAGGCGCAGGAAGAAAACCGGGCTCCAAACCGAAATCAGGGCCAAATCCCGGCAATCGAGCAGTTGGCGGATCGTCGCGTCGAAAAACGCGTCCGCGTCGCGAATTTTCGCGAGTTCCGGCGACACGGCCATGGTCCCGGCCAGCGCGTTTTCGCCTTCCCGGGAGAAGTAAGCCAAATCGCTGTCGAACCCCACGGGAAGCCCGCCGGAAGTCGTGCGGCGCTGCTTGACCGGCGGGGAGAGCGACCAATACGCCGGGCCGGCCAACGCTTGCGGAAACTCGCGCCGCAACGCCGAGAGCCAGCAAATGACCGCGCGCTCGAATTCGCGGCTTAGCTGGCTGGTAAACGGGATGAGCTTCGCCGCGCCGCTCGAGCCGGATGTTTCCTCAAAACCGGCAACCGGCTCGTTGGTGAGCACGTTAGGCTCCCCGGCGGCGATTCGCGCGATCCACGGCTCCAGGTTCTCCCAGGTTTGCAGCGGAACGGCCTGGTGAAAATCCTCAGCCGAGTCGATCTCGCCGATCTCGCCAAAACCATGCGCCCGGCCGAAATCGCTGTCCGCGTTGGCCGCGAGTGTCTTCAGCAGCAGCCGCGTTTGCGCCGGCTGGGGATCGCGCAGCGCAGATTCCAGGGCGCGCACCTCGGATTGATTCGCATCGAGCCAGGCATGCAGCGACGCGCTCATTCACGCCGCGGCGGACAGTTCCAAACCCGCGCCTTCCTCGAAACCTTGCCGAACATGCCGGCGGAGATTTTCCGGCGTCAGCTCGGTCATGCAGACTAACTCATCGCCCTCGGCAAAATGCGGATTTTTCGCCAAAAAATAGGCCACGTGCCGCTGGGTGGCGCGTTCGCGGGTGCCGTCGATTAACTCGCGCTTCAATTGGCCGGCGCTTTGGGAAAATCGCACCACGCCCGGGTCCGGCTTCCAGGCATCGCCGAAGAGTTTGCGGGCCGCGGCATCGGCCATCGGCGCAAGCTCCGCTGCGTGACGTTTTGGGTCCGCGGCGGGAAAATAGCGATGCGCGAACAGCGGCAGGTAGGCATAGGTGCGGTGACCCTTGGAGAGCAGCAGCCAGTAAAGTCTGCGCCCCGGCTGGAAGGCCTGACCGGCTGCCAAGCTGAAGCCGCGCACCAGCTCCTGAGTGCCCCAAAAGTCGCGGGCAATGATGGTGTCGCCGCTGTAAAATACGTCAAAATCCGCGCCGCCGGTGCCTTTCGGGTTCAGGGCCAAGGTGCTGAAACCCTGGATTTTGTTAGCGTCGTCGTGCAACAGAATCACGCGATTTTTCCAGGATAAATCGTCGTCAAACTGCTGGCGGTTCACGCAGTCGTAGTGCGCGGACATGAGTTGGAACATGCGGCCAATTTCAGCCTCGGTGAGGGAATCGAGGGAACGAATTTGGTGGTGCAGGGGATTTGCCATCAGCCTCGCAAGTTGATCGCGATCAAGATCAAAAACAACGCGTATTGCGGCAAAAATAGCAGGGCCGTGCGCCGGTTGAGAGCGCGAAATTCCTCGCCGCCGGGCACGAAGTAAACGCCGGAATCCGGTCCGGCAGTGGCCGCGGCAAACCAGCGGACGAAGACGATTTCCGTCAGCAAACTGAGCGCGGTGAGGGTGCAAATGGCGACGAAACCCGAGTTTTGGCGGAATGTCTGGAGCAAGCCCAGCGTCAAGGCGAGGTGGAGGAAGTCGTGACCCAGCCCGTAGGCGACTTTCCATTTTTTACCAACGCAAAGCGGGATTTCCAAGATGGCGCGCACCAGCATGCTGGCGGCCAGGAGCCGGTAACCGGGATGTTGGGAAAAAAGCAGGCAGGGCACGAGAATCCAGAGCACGATGGCGTAAACGAGCCAAAGCGCCTTGATCGGCGAAATGGGGCCGCCAAGCGCCCCCGGACGCCGCTGCCACGCCCAAACGGCGATCGGCAAAACCTGCGTTGCAAGCAGCAGCAGGCACATCCAGCGGGTGAAAATTTCGGTCACGGTTGGGGCGCTTCAAAAAGCAGTGCTCGATGCTGTGGCGCAAGCGTTAGCCGATGAATCTGCGGAAGAAACCTGGAAATTGCCCCCAGTGCGTGTTAGGTCGCACTAACATGACAAGCATGAAAGCCTCCATCTCCCTCCTCACCGCCGTCACGCTCGGCATTTTTGCCTTTTCCCTCCATGCCGAGGACAAAAAGAGCGATGGCCTCTCCAGCCTGCTCGACTCGCTCAAGGACAGCGTGAAAGAACTGGACACCGGCGAGGGCGTCAAAGACCTGCCCAAGCAGTTTTCCCAGTTGAAACAAAACTACGAGCAGCAATCCGCCACCATGAAAAAAATGCAGGAGCAACTGGCCAAAATGCAGGCCGAATTGGCGGCACTGAAGAAGGAAGTCGCCGCGCTCAAGGCCGAAAAAGTCGTCCTGGAACAGGTCAACGAGTGAGCCGCTTCCCCCCAGCCGAGCGTCCCCGGAGAAATCGCAAATCCAGCGCCGTTCGCGGGTTGGCGCGCGAAACCCGGATTTCGCCGGGGGACCTGATTTTGCCGCTATTCGTCCACGATGGCGACGCCGATGAGCCGATCGAGTCCATGCCCGGCTGCAAGCGCTGGAGTTTGCCCGGTTTGCTCGGTGAAGTCGGCTCTGCGCGGGATTTGGGCATCCGCGCCGTCGTTTTGTTCCCGAAAATCCCGGATTCCGCCAAAACGCCGCAAGCTGAGGAATGCTGGAACCCGGACGGGCTGGTCCCCCGCGCCATTTCGCGGCTCAAGGAGCACTGCCCGGAGGTCGCGGTCATCACCGACGTGGCTCTCGATCCCTACAACAGCGACGGGCATGACGGAATCGTTGCCGGCGATGGGCGCATTTTGAACGACGAAACGGTCGAAATTCTGTGCAAACAGGCTCTTTGCCACGCCCGGGCCGGAGCCGACATCGTAGCGCCCAGCGACATGATGGACGGCCGCGTCGCCGCGATTCGAACCGCGCTGGACGCCGAAAATTTCCGCGAAACCTCGATTTTGAGCTACACCGCCAAGTACGCCAGCGCCTACTACGGCCCTTTTCGCGGCGCGCTGGATTCCGCCCCAAAATCCGGCGACAAAAAGACCTACCAGATGGATCCCGCCAACGCCCGCGAAGCCATTCGCGAGGCGCAGTTGGACGTGGCCGAAGGCGCCGACATTCTCATGGTCAAGCCCGCCGGACCGTATCTCGACATCATTTCGCGCCTCCGCGCGGAGGTTCGCCTCCCCATCGCCGCCTACCAGGTGAGCGGGGAGTATTTGATGATCAAATCCGCCGCCGCAGCGGGCTGGATCGACGAAAAACGGGTGATTTTGGAGTCTCTGACGGGGATTCGTCGGGCGGGAGCGGACATGATTTTGACGTATTTCGCGAAAGAAGCAGCGAGTTGGGAAGCTTGACGCGCCTGGAAATTATGGTAATTATAGCGGCCCATGCGTGCCCGCTTTTTCGTCTACCTCCTCGTCATCTCCGGCCTCTCGGCATCCCTGGCCACGTTGCAACGCCAAAAACCCGTTGCCAAGCGGCCTGTCGATCCCGGGGTTTTCCTCGCAACCGCCGTCACCAGCGCCAATTCCGCGCGCAAAATGGCGGAACTGGAGCCGCTAGAAACCAGCCAGCACCTGCAGAGCACGTTGAAGCGCTTTGTTGAGACCCGCCAGGTGAATTCCCAGAGTTTGCCGGACGTTTTCTACCACGTGGAGAGCAGTTCCCCGCAAATCCACGAATTGGCCGCGAATTTGATCTACGCCCGCGATGAATCGCAGTTGCTGGCCGAATTGAGCCGGTGGAATGACCTGAATTATCGGCACCACTCCCATTACGCGGCCTGGCTGTTTCGGGATGCCGTCAACGAGCGCCTGGGTTGCTTGGCCGTGCTCGCGCGACAGTTGCCACGGCTGGAATTGCCGCTCAAAAGCGACATCCGCGGCGCTTTTTTTAGCGAATGCAGGCTGTGCGGCGAAGGCCACGGCATCACCCTGGCGGATCAGGCGCAAAACACGCTGGTTCTCACCTGCCCGAGCTGCAAACAGGCCTACGATTTGATCGCGTGCGATTCCAAGGGTTACTGGCGGCGCGCCAATCAGTTTTTGACCGGAATTCAGCCCTCCCGCCCCATTGAAGCCCAAAAAAGCGAGATGGAGCGCCTCATGGCCATTTGGAAGGACGTTTCCCGCAAATGCCGCTACCAGCTCGACCCCGAACGCATCTCCGGTGGCGATTCCTGGGAACTGCCGGCCGATACTTACCGAATCGGCTCCGGCGACTGCGAAGACACCTCGCTTTTGTTGGCGGATTTGCTCACCGGCCACGGTTTTCAGGCCCGCGTCGCGTTGGGCCGGCAAGATGGCCAGGGGCACGCCTGGTGCGTGGTGAAGGTGGATGGCGAGCAGTTCATCCTGGAGTCCACCTGGGATCACGTGGAACGACTCCGCCGGCCGCCGACCATGGACGAGGTGGGCCTGGAGTACCACCCGCAATATCTCTTCGACCGCGAGGCGATCTACTTTTTGCGGCACGGAAGCTGGACGTGCAACTACTGGTCGGAGCAAAATTGGGTGCGGGTTGCCGATAGCGCTGGGATGAGGGACGAAAAGGACGCAAGGGACTGAATGGACGGCGGGAGCGGCGTTGCTGGGGTCGCTTGGGTCGTTTGGGGGTTGATTTTCAGGCGCATCGCCCCAACGGAGGGCATGCACATTCGCCTCGCCGAACCGAGCGACTCCGATGCGCTTTGCGAGCTGATGGAGCGCTGCCCGATGGGCGAAAATCTGCGCCTCACCTTTGAGCGGCGGCCGGATTATTTCCTCGGGGCCGGCGTTCAGGCGGAAAATCCGCTCGTTTTGCTGGGGGAGGGCGAGCCGGGGATTTTCGGCGTCTTTGCGGCGGGTTCGCGCCGGGTTTTCGTGGATGGACAGCCGAGAAACGTGCGCTATCTGAGCGATCTTCGCATCGATCCCCGGTTTCGGCGCCAAACCTGGCTCGCGCGCGGGTATCGCTACTTGCGCGGCCGCGTTTTCGAGCCGGGAGAATTCGCCCAAACCCTGATTTTGTCCGACAACGCGGCCGTCATGAAGATCCTGACCAGCCGGAGGGCCGGTTTGCCCGGTTATTTCCCGCACGGGACGTATTTGACCCATTTTTTGCGATGCGAGGGCAAATCCCCGGAAAACGCCGCGGTTGTCTCGACGGCCGAATCCAGCGATTTGGCTGAAATGCAGGATTTTTTCGATCGCGAGGCGCCCCGGCGGCAATTTTACCCGTGTTACCGGCTCGCGGACCTGGAATCGAGCCCCTACCACCGCGGGCAGCGAATTTGCGACTTTGTCCTCGCCCGCAGCCGCGCTGGCGGCGTTGGCGGCGCGGGTGAATTGGCCGGCATGCTGGGAATTTGGGATCAATCCGGCTTCCGGCAGACGCGCATCCACGAATATCGCGGCGCGTTGCGATTTCTGCGTCCGCTCGCGAATTTCGCCTCTCCGGTGCCGCTCCCGCCCGCGGGCGAGACGCTTCCCATCCGCTACGTCCACAGCGTCCTGGTTCGCGGCGACGATCCGGCGATTTTGCGCGAAATGCTCGCTTTCGCGATGAAACGCGCCGGCGAAAACGGGTTTCGAGGGGCGTTCGCCCTGGGTTTGGACGCAGCCGACCCTCTGAACGCGGCAATCGCCGGATTTCGCAAGCGCACCGTCGCCGGCCGCCATTTTTTGGTCAGTTTTGAGGAAAAAGTCGCGCCCGTCGCCCCGGGCCCCTTCTACTTTGAGAGCGCGCGGATTTGATGGCTGGCTGGATGGGCTCCCCCGCGCCCATCCTCCCAAATTTCGCGTGAAGCAGGGCCGGCCGGCATTCGTCCAAATGCGGTAGCGAACACTGCCCCATGTCGACTCAAACGTTCTCCCAATTCATCGGAATCACCGCGCCGCTCAAGCTCCAATCGCGGCCGGCGGACGGATCCCGCATCCCCATCGAGCAGGTGGCCAAGTCGTTTTTCTCCCGGCGCAGGCCCACCCTCCTCCACGTGCGCAAAAACGGCGCAAATCTGGGCTCGGTGCGCCTGGAAACCGAATTTTGCGCCAAACACGCCCCGGCCGGAGCCGGCATGTTGCACGGCTTGACCTACGAAATCGCGCCCGGCTCGCTCATCTCGCCGCAACTGGTTCCACCCGCCGCGGAGCTGTTTTTTGACGATGCCTTCGTGCTGCGAGGGGTCCGCTTCCAGCTCGTGCACGACTACGTGCGCGAAACCTTCGAGGCTGTGCTGAAATCGCCGGCGCGCTTCCATCACACCCGCGAGTGCCTGACGGAAAAAGTCGCCCCGACGTCCGATGGCCAGGAAAACTGGCGCAATTGGTTCGCGCTGGCCACCAAAGCGTCGCCAACCGCCTTGCGAACGGCCCTGCGCCCATTTCGGCCGCGTTTTTCCGCGATTTGGGACGAATCCTCGCGCGCCTACCTGGTGAGCGCCAAATTCCCCGCCGCATCTCGCCAGCCGCGCCTGTTGATCCGCGAATCCGGCAAATTGATGCGCATCGATCAGATTCCGGGCGCGCCGGGGCTGACGCTGGAGGCCGGTTAAATTGAACTGTTCCGGTTCGAAGCCGCAGTCGATTTGCCACGTGGTTGCCGATGTCGCAAACAAAAGGCGGTAACCAATGTTGGGTCTGAATTGAAACACGCCGTGCGGGAGTTGGCGCGCAGCACCTGCGTCCGGGCGATTTTCGGGCTAGTCTAGTCGCCGCCGCCATCCCCAGAGGGTCCGAGAAGCGCCAAATCCGGAAAATATCGTCGAACGTAACCACGGTCCGCCGCTGCCAATCGGTCTGCTTGAACGTGGGCATGCGCTGCAATGAGAAAGTCCGGGATGAGATGCTTCCGAGGGCCGCCAGCGTCTCGATAAGCGCGAAAAACCCGGCCGGCTTCGTGCGCCGCCGCCGCGGAAATGGTATCGTAGCCAATTTCCAATCCTTCAAGCGCATCCAAAAGGCGTTTTGCGGACGGGAAACGGCAGGAAAGCTCGGAAAAGACGACCGTGCAAACAACCAACTCACCTTCCTCGGCTGCCTGATTGAGGCACCGTTGCCAACTTTCGAAACCCGCTTCCTCGTTTAGAATCGCGAAAAGAACCGATGTATCCACGGCAGTTTTCACGGGCGGCAATCATCGGGTTCGACTCTTCCCCGTAACGCTTCAAGCGCTTCCTGGCTGCTCATATGGCTCCATGGATCGTCTTCCGGAGCAAGCTTAGCGGCACGGAACGCCTTCCAAGCCTCCTCACGGTCAATCTTGGTCGCCTTCAGATAAGGCGCGTGGTCGTCAAAATCCAAAACGTCCCCAGGGGCCAACCCAAGCCGTTGCAGAATTGGCTGTGGTATCGCGATTTCGCCGGAGGAACCGAGAGTTGCTTTCATGAAAAGAAGAAATCATGGGAGATTTCCGGGTCAACCGCTCTTTCGATTTTGGGTTTAGCGTTTTGGGAAGCGGAGAGACCACAATGGCGTCAGCCGAAATTTATTCGCTTCTAGGTCTAGCCTGCCGTCCCACGTCACTCGAAAAATCGCGGCCCCACCAGCGCCGCGTGCATGACTTCCGCCAGTCCCAACGGATACCGCTCCCGCCGTTCGACGAATCGCGATTCGCGGTGCGTATCGACGAGATTTCGCATCCCGTAAATCACTCCCACCACCAGCGGCCCACCGCTCGGCGAGCGCTCCGTGGCATGCATGACCGGGCCGCCGCTATCGCCTTCCCACGTCGTCGAATCCACGAAAAAGATGGGGTGCGGCTCAACGGGACGAATCGGGAAGCTGGAAATGATCCCCGCGCGTAAAATCGGGAATCCCGCGCCGTTGCTCTCGTTTTTTTCGGGAAAAACCGCGGCGCGAACGGCGTCTCCGGCGTGAACGCGGGTCAACGCAGCTTCCGTGGCGAGTGAATCCAGCGGCAGAGCCGAAATTTCGATCGAATCCGGCAACGGCAGCACCGCCAAATCGTGCTTCGAGTGTTTTTTCCACAAATCGCGCCCGTTTTCGCGAATCGGCGCCTCAATCTCGTTGCGCCGGTAAGCTCCGGAGTCCTGCCGCACGCGCGAAACCAGGCGCATGGAGTCTCCCTTCATCCCGGCGAGCACGTGGTGAGCGGTGAGGATGAATCGCGCCGTGGAGCCGCCTTTTTCCCGCTCGATCGCCAAGCCGGTGGCGGCCGAGCCGTCTCCGACCAGTTTGTAGGTGGCCAGGAGCAGTTGCTCGACAGCCTCATCGCCCCGAACTGGCGAGTGCACGAGCGCGAAGATCAAAACGGCGCGAAAAATCATGCCCGGATTCAAAACGAGGCCGGCGGCGGGGTCAAATTTGCCCGCGCAACTTTCCCCAGACCCAACCCAGGTATTCGTAGAACGCGCCCTCGCTGCGGCCGAATTTCGAGGCTTTGGGGACGAACGATTGCCAGCCAAACCGTCCGCGCGAGCTGGCGTCGAACATAACCGGCGCGGCTGTCGGATTCAGCCCCGCATTCGCGAACAACGCCATCGCGCGCGGCATGTGCGAGGCGGAGGTGACGAGTAAAAACGGCTCCTCGCCCAGCATTTCGGTTAGGTAGCGCACGTGATCCTTGGTGTCGCGCGATTGGTTCTCCACGACGATGGAATCTCGCGAAATTCCCCACATTTCAGCGATTTCCGCCATGTCGTCGGCGATTGCCACCGGTTGATCCGCCCTCACCTTGCCGCCGGTCACGATGAGCTTCGCTTCCGGGAACAAACGCAGCAATCGCGCGCCTTCGTTGAGCCGAGCCGTCGATTTCGGCCCCAAACGCGAGGTTACCGGCAATTCCGCCGCCGCCGTGTGATCGCCGCCCAGCACGACGACGAATTTCGGCGAAAATGGCGAATTTGCGTCCGAGGAGAGGGCAAAAGGCGGGTAATCGTTCTCCAGCGAGCGCAGCATCAGATCCGGAATCGGTCCCGCGCCGAAGGTGAAAAACAGCGCCAAACCCACGGTGACGAGAATTTTGCCGGTGAGCTGTTTTCGCCGCGTTTTTCCGAACCAAAGCAGCAACACGCCCGCCAGCAGGGGATAGGCAACCAGCGGGAGCGGAAAAATGAGCCGGGAAACCACTTTTTTGAAGGCGAAGACGAAATCCATGGCGGGTGAACGATGCGCGCCGGGGCGGCAGTTGCCACCGAATAATGGGGGCGGGTCATGCGCCGCTAAAATCTCAAAGATTTGTTGATAGTCCAGCATTCAAAATTACCTTCCCTTCCGCCTTCTGTTTCCTATGTCCACGCTCCCCATTTCCATCTTCCGCGCGACGCGATTGCTCTTGTTGTGCCTCAGTTTTTTCGCCGCCGCCGGTTGTTCCATCACCAAGCTGGGAAAAAAGGAGCTGACCCCGGTGTCCGGAGACAGCCTGCAACTGCGGCAACTGACCGAGCAGGAAAATTCCGGCGATCTGGGGATGAAAGAGCAGTTTCCGGAATACAGCCGCGCCGCCGCCTCGCCGCAAACCCGCGTGTTTCTCATCGCCGGAGGCGCGGATACGCCCAATTACCTGCAGGAAATCGTGGATCAGCGCGATTACCTGCTGCAAGCCGGCCACGGCGCCAGCGAGATCGCCTGTTTTTACGTAAAACCCAGCCCGGAGGAGTATGCGGCGCATGCGGACCGGTTCGAGCAACTCGCTTCCCGGGTGGATGGATTTTACCTCGCGGCGCCGCACCTCATCTACCGCCACCTGCGCGCGGCGGCCCAGGCCAAGCCGAATTTCGTCTACATCTACGCCACGGCCAAGGGGCATAAGCCAATTTGGATGAAAAAGGCCAAGGGCGCCGAGCGAGAGTTGGCCAAGCATCACGCGGAATATTTCGGCCAGTTTCGCATGGAGCTGGCCGGCGGCCCCAGCGGCCACATGAACGCGCGAATGCGGCTGGAAGCGTTGCGCGACGGCATCGAAATCCAGCACCTGCTCTTCACCCCGCGTTATTTGCGCGAGGCGTTGGGCGATTTTCCGGAGGAAACGCGGAAAATCGTGGTTTTGCAAGGCAGCTACAGCGGCGGCTTCGTGCGCCACGAATTTGAGGAGTTGACCTCCGATAATCTCACGGCCGTGCCCAACGCGACCGTGTTGGCGTCCTCGCGCCACGACCGCGAGGGATTTCGGGGCGCGATGGGCGATTTTCACAGCCATTTTGGCCAAATTTACCTGGATGCGCTGCACGACCAGAGCGAACCCGCCGGCAACCTGGATTGGTCCATAATCGCCGAAAAAGTGGCCAGCGGCGTGCGGGAACGCGAGACGGAACTGTCGATCGGCCCGGATTCAGCCTCTTCGCCGGTGTTTTACTCCGATGTGGCCCCGGAGATGGTGGCGGAAGCCAGTTTTCTCCCCGCGGACGAGGACGAAACGGCGGTGAGTTTGGAGGAATCTCCGATTTTGGAGGATTCGGCGGAATTGACGGATTCGGCGGATTCAGCGGGATTGGCGGACTGAAACCGGTTGCAAAGGCGGCTGGGCGCGTGGATGGATGGTGGCTCTGTTAGTTGCTACGACCCTCCTTCGTCTCCCGTGCACACTCGCTACGAAATTACCGGCCGTTTTGAGGAACCCGCCGATTGCAGCGCCCTGCTCTACGCGCCGCCGAGCGACGCCTTGAGTTTTCGCCGCTCGCGCAGCTACGAATTTGAGTTCGAGGGCGCCGTGGACCGGTTGACCGAGTTTGTCCGGCGTTGCCTGCTGGATGAAATTAGCCAGGAGCTTTCCACCGGGCCGGAACCCTGGGACGGCTACGCGTTTGCGCTGGAATTCGGGATGAAGCCGGGTGCGTTGGATTTGGAGAAAGAGGCGGTGCTCGATTACTACCGCAGCCTGGAAAATCCCGGATTTGAGCTGAAAAACCTGGATTTCCGCCACCGGATCTACGTTTTCGGCGATGCCGGCGCCGGCGCGTCCGAGCAATTCGAGCGCGACATCGTCAATCCGGCGATCCACACCTGGAGGGTTTGGGAAAAGTCCACCCGCGTTTGCTAAGTCCGACAGCCTGCTAGGGTACGGTAAAGCTAAACGAACTGAGGCTCCGTAATTGACACTCTGGGGAATGATCCCCATGTTATGCCCAAAAGAGCCCTTACATCGTTCCAGAGAGCGCACACCAAAGACTTAGAAACATAATTTTCAACGCCTGACCGCCGTAACCCTCCTGTGACCAGGCTGAATTTTTACGCGGTTAGTTTGAAAAAGGGGCGCTACGCACGAGGGTGTTTGGGATGACCGATCAATTCAGGTGCGGCGTCGGTTGGCAAAACAACGCGGTGAGACTACGCGGGCATAACAAGTGGGTGCCGACCCGGTGGAACATCGCTGGTTCGGTCTGCGGCAAGGCCCCTCGTTCCTCAGCCCTGCTTGGCTTCATTTACGCTTGACTCCCGCGCGCCGCGCCCTAAACCTAAACGTTGGGCGCCAATCGAGAATCCAAATGAAGGCTGTTCTGATCGCATTTCTGATAATGGTGTGCCCGGTGTTCGCATCCGAGCTGAGGCTGGCCACAGTGAAGCAACCGGTCTACTTGGCGGAAACAGGCTTCGATCCCAGTATCAGTATAGTCGACGTGCCATTTGTGACGAGGAACTCAGATCCGGGTTGGAGGTTCAATGCGATCTGCGAACCCCTAATTCCTGCGACAGACGGCTCATGGCGAAAGCCAGCTGACGTCAATCTGACATCGATCTACGGCATTACGGTTGCAGGAACCTACACGACGCCCGGCAAATCTGACATCGAGGTGGTTATCGATTGTTCAGCTGCGAAGCGGCCGGAAGGATATCCGTTTACTTTGGAACAGGTGCTCGACACCGTCGTCACGTGTGTGAGGCTTATGTATCCGCCGGTGCCCGAAAATGAAGGCAAGTTCGAGATCCGCATCATTCGCGAATCGGACACGGCCAACAGGACGAAGGAGGGGAGCCGGGATTGACGGGTGACGCGTTGTCGCAGCGCGGGCATTCTCATTTCAAGCCACCTGCCAATCGCCGATCACCTTGCCGCCCACGTCGGTTAGGCGAAAATCGCGGCCTTGGAAGCGGTGGGTCAGTTTTTCGTGATCCATGCCGAAGCAGTGCAGCAGCGTGGCGTGGAGGTCGTTGATGTGGACGGGCTTTTCTTCCACGCCCCAGCCGATTTCGTCGGTTTTCCCGTAAATTTGGCCACCGCGCAGGCCGCCACCCGCCGCCAGCATGGTGAAGCTGAAGGGATGATGGTCGCGGCCGGTCACGTTGTTGCTTCCGCCACGATTTTCGCCCAACGGCGTGCGGCCGAATTCCGTGCCCCAAACGACCATGGTTTCATCCAGCATGCCGCGTTCCTTCAGGTCTTTGATGAGCGCGGCGATGGGTTGGTCGACGACGGTGGCGTTGTAGGTGAGTTCCGGGTCCAGCTTGCTGTGGTGATCCCACGAGGCGTAGACGATGTTCACGAATCGCACGCCGCGCTCGACCATGCGCCGGGCCAGCAGGCAGTTGCGCGAAAAACTCTGCGCGGTGTTGCCGCTGGCCGATTTTCCGCGGCCGCCGTTGGGTGGATCGTCGCGATCCACACCGTAAGCCTCCAGCGTTCTCTTGGATTCGCCGGAAAGATCGATCAGCTCCGGAGCGGCGGTCTGCATGCGGAAGGCCAGTTCGTAGCTGGCGATGCGGCTGGCGATTTCCGGGTCGCGCATCGTCTCGTAGCGGCGCTGGTTTACGTCGCGCAAGGTATCGAGCCCGGCGCGTTGCAATTCCGGCGGCAGGCCCGCGGGATTGTTCAAATTCAGGACCGGCTCGCCAGAATCGCGAAACAGCACGCCGGCGTAGGAGCTGGGCAAAAAGCCGGACTGCCAGAGCGTTGCCCCGCCGCTGGAACCGCGCCCGCTGGTGAGCACGACGTAGCCGGGCAGATTGGACGATTCGCTTCCCAGCCCGTAAGTTAGCCACGAACCCATGGTCGGCAGGCCGAAACTTCCCCGCCCGCACTGCATCATGAGCTGGCCGGGATGATGGTTGAACTGCTCGCTGTGCAGGGAGCGGATCATCAGCAAATCATCCGCGCAGCTTCCCAGGTGAGGCGTTAGATCGCTGAATTCCATCCCGCATTGGCCGTATTTTTTGTAGGTCCGATTGGAGCCCATCAAAAACGCGGTTTCCTTCTTGATGAAGGCAAAACGCACGTTCTCGGTCATCGATTTCGGCAACTGCTGGCCGTGCATTTCGTTCAGCTTCGGCTTGGGATCGAACAGGTCGATGTGCGAGGGCGCCCCGGCCATGAAAATGAAGATGCAGTTCTTGGCCTTGGCCGGAAAATGCGAGTTTTTCGGCGCAACCGGGTTGACCGCGGCATGGCCATCGCCGCCTAACAAGCTGGCCAACGCGATTCCGCCAAGCCCGCTGGCCGCGGTGTTGAGAAACGAGCGCCGGGTGGCGGTGAATTCGGCTTGGAGGTTAATGTCAGGGTTTGTCGTCATCTTTCCGTTAGTTTGAGCCGCTCTTTTGCTTCATCGGCGGTCAGGCCCTCCCCGGCGTCGATTTCATCCATTGCCTGCTCAATTCCTGCGATGAAGGAAACTTCGCGCATGATTTGGGCGACGTTGGCGTCTTCGGGCAGTTCTCGAATGGCGTCGATAGCTCTATCTCGGATGGTCATGGCTTCAGCGTATCATTCACGGGTAATCAGTTCATCCAAATTCAACGCGATGCGCGCGACCGCAACCCAGGCGGCGGATTCGGCGTTTCCGGGTTCGCCCAGGATTTTCTCCACCGCCTCGGGGTTTTTCGCGTACCAATCCCGGCTTGTCGCCAGCAACGTCTGAAAACTGGCGATTTCCGCGTCGGCGGGCGGACGGGCGATGCAAAGCCGCAACGCGCCGCGGATGCGTTCGCGGTCGTCCGCCGCTTCCAGGCTGAGCGCGCGTTTGGCCAGGGCTCGCGCCGCTTCCACGAAAACCTCGTTGTTGAGCGTGGTCAGGGCCTGGATGGGCGTGTTGGAGGTGCGCCGCAGGACGTTGGCCGTGTTGGAATCCGGGCAATCAAAGGCAATCAGGTTAGGATGCGGAGCGGTGCGCTTGAAAAAGGTGTACATGCCGCGCCGATACCGATCCTCGCCCTTGCTGGTGGCCCACTTAAAGTTGTTGGCGTAGCTGACCGAGGCGACGTCTGGCGGCAGGGGCGGGAAAACGCTGGGACCGCCGATTTTGCGGCTTAGCAGGCCGGAAACCGAGAGGCACAGGTCGCGCACGATCTCGGCTTGGACGCGGAACCGGTTTTGCCGGGCCAAAAGCTGGTTGGTGGCGTCAATTTCGAGCAATTCCGGCCGGTGGGCTGAGTTTTGACGGTAGGCCGCGGAGGTCACGATGGTCTCGATCATCCGTTTGCGGCTCCAACCCAAGCGGCGGAATTCCGCGCCGAGCCAGTCGAGCAATTTCGGGTGGCTGGGCAGCTCGCCGCGCACGCCGAAATCGTCGTTCGTCCGCACCAATCCCTGGCCGAAGAGGTGGGTCCACAGGTGGTTGGCCAAAACCCGCGGCGGGAGCGGATTTTCCTCGGCCATGAGCCAATTTGCCAGGTCCAGCCGGTCGAGTTTGCCCGGTTCGCGGCCTTGAATCGGCGGCAGAATCGAAAATCCGCCCTCCTTCACCGCATCGCTCGGACTGAGGAAATCACCGCGGCTTAGGACGTGGGTTTGGCGCGGTGCGTCGCGTTGGGCGATGATGCGCACCTGCATGACCGGCTCCTTGGGCTCCTTTTTCTTTTCGGCCTCGATTTTCGCGAACGCGGCCTTGCTGGGCGCGAATTCCTGCTGCAAAAAATGGTCGAGCAGTTGCTTGTTTTGCTTGGCGCTTCGTTTTTCCGGCGCCAGGGCCAAAATCGGCTGAATTTCCTTCGGCGCAAGGTTTTCGCGTTCCTCGCCGGTCATGAGCCGAATGCGGAAACGGCCGATGGAATGCTGCTGACCGTAGGTTTGGGCGAGTTTAACGGTTAGGGTGCTCTCGCCGGTTTCCAGCGGCTCTTTCAGGCGCAAAATCGCGTGGTGCGGCTTGCCCATTTGCGGCGCGATCGCCCAGCCATTCTTCGCATCGCGGTTGCCGTCGATGAGTTGGGCGGGATCGAACGAGCTTTGGGTGAAATCCGCGCTGGCGCCGGCGAATTCCAGCTTTTGGCCGCCGAGCGAGGCTTCCACCTCGTTGAGCACAAAATTTCCGTGACCGACGCGGCCGGGACCGTTGCGCGGGAGCCGTTTGTCGGTCAACACGTCGATGCGAATCGCGGTCACGGGCGTGGGTGCGGCGAATTGCGGCGTTTTTGCGGAAAATTCGTAGGTTACCGGGCCATCCGGCGTTTTGCCGGAAACCTGCACCGCACCGTCCGCTTCAACCGCGAATTCAACCCCGGCGACGTCCGATTTTGCCGCAATTTCGCGCAAATCGTGGAATTTGGGCGGATTTTGCCCCGCCAGCGCCGCAGTCAGCCGATTTTTCCAAGTTTCGAACACCGCTTCATGCCCCGCTTTGGCGGATTTCAGCTCGCCGTCCAATTTGGCGATCCGCGCATCGTGAGCCGCTTTTTGCTGGCGATATTTCGCCATCGCTTCCTGGGACGTCGGCAGCTTGAAGGTCGATTCGTCGCCGTTGTTGAAAAAGGCGAACAACCCGTAGTACTCCGCCTGGGAGATGGTGTCGTACTTGTGGCTGTGGCAGCGCGCGCAGGCGGAGGTCAGGCCAAGCCAAATCGTGCAAGTCGTCTCGGTTCGGTCGAAAACGGCTTCGACGCGAAATTGCTCCTTGTCCGTGCCGCCCTCGGTGTTTGTCAGGGTTTGGCGGTGAAACGCGGTCGCCAACCGCTGGGCTTCGCTCGCATCCGGCAACAGATCGCCGGCGAGTTGCTCGGTGGTGAACTGGTCGAAGGGCATGTCGTCGTTGACCGCGTTGATGACCCAATCGCGGTAATTCCAGGCGTTCGGGCGGGGCCGATCCTTTTCGTAGCCGTCGGAATCCGCGTAGCGCGCCTTGTCGAGCCAATGCCGGCCCCAACGCTCGCCAAAATGCGGCGAATCGAGCAAGCGGGCCACCAAATTGGCGTAGGCGTCCGGCGAATCGTCAGCCACGAACGCGTCGGTCTCCTCGGGCGTCGGCGGAAGACCGATCAGGTCGTAGGAAAGCCGTTTGATCAGCGTGTAACGGTCCGCTTCCGGCGCCGGCTGGATGCCGTTTTGCCCTAATTTCGCCAAAACGAAGCGGTCGATGGGATTTCGCACCCAAGCCTCGTTTTTCACCGCTGGAGGCGGACTGGCATCGAGCGGCTCGTAGGCCCAATGGCGGGAAAATTCCGCGCCGGCGGCGATCCAAGCCTGAAAACTGGCGACTTCCTCCGCGCTGAGCGGCGGGCCGTCCGGCGGCATGCGGTCGTCTTCGTCGGCCGTGGTGATGCGGCGAATCAGCTCGCTGGATTCCGGTTTTTTCAGGTCGATGGCCTGCAACGCGGAATCTCGCTGGTCGAAACGCAGATCGCCCTTCTGTTTGTCCGTGCCGTGGCATTCGAGGCAGCGTTGGGCGAAAATCGGCTGGATTTCGCTGGCAAAATCAGCCCCAAACGCAGGCCAACCCAGAGCAGCGGCGAAAAAGAGGGTAAAAATCCGGCTCATCGCAGGATTCACGCGGGTTAGCGGCGATTTCTTGCGTTCCGAAGCAAGGGCAGAAGGGACCAAAAGGACGGAAGAGACCAAAGCGACAGCCGTGCCCCGAAATTTGCGTCCCTTCAGTCGCTTAGGTCCCTTTCGTCCCTTCCTTCCACCCGCACCGTGAGCGATTCAAACCCGTTGGCGCGCCGATACCGGGCCTCGTCCTCCGTGAGCGGCGCCGCTTCCACGATGCCGAGCGTTTCCGCCCGCTGGCAGAGCTTTTGCAGCAGCGTGCGCACGATGAGCCGCGCGTGGGGCGCTCCCAGGCAAATGTGCGGACCCGCGCCAAAGGCGATGTGCGGATTGGGCTTGCGATCCAGCTTGGTTTCGTGCGGCTCGTCGAAAACGGCTTCGTCGTGGTTCGCGGAGACCCAGCACAGCGAGACGCGGCCCTTGGGTTTGACGCCAAAGCCATGAACGTCCGTCTTCACCGGACAAACGCGCCCGATGTGGGTGAGCGGCGTGGCTACGCGGAAATATTCCTCGGAGGCGAGGTCGATGCGTTTGGGATCTTCGCGCAAAAACGCCAACGCTTCGGGATGGGTCGCCAGGTGGTGAAAAATGCCGGAAATCGTGTGGATGACCGTGTCGCGCCCGCCGGCAAAGGTCAGGTTCGCGAACCCCATCATTTCATCGCGCGTCAAGGAGCGGCCGTCGTAGGTCGCCTGGGTCAGCGCGCTGAAAAAATCGTCGCCGGGATTCGCTTGCGCGCGGTCGAATTGCGCCTCCAGGTAGGTCTCCAGCGTATGTCCGGTGCGTTCGCCGGGATTTTTGTCGCCAAAGACGTGGATGCCCCACCCGATCCAGGTTTCGGCCTCGGATTCCGGGACGTCGAGCAAGTAGGTGAGGGCGCGAGACTGCGCCGGCAGCGCGAAATCGCGCACAATCTCGATGGAATCGGCATCCAGCGCCTTCCCGATCAGCTCATCCATCAGCGTGGCGACTTTGCCGATGACCTCGGGGTTTTTGGCGCGTTTGAAGAACGGCTCGACGATTTTGCGATACTCCGTGTGCTCGGGAGGGTCGGTTTCGATGGGAAACTGACGCATGCGCCGAAATTCTTCCTCTGAGGGGATGGGAACGCGAAAGGGCGCGTTGGAGCTGTAGGTTTGCCAGTCTTTGGCGGCTTCGCGAACGTCAGCATGGCGCAGGATCATGGGAACGGTCTCGCCCTGAAAATCGCAGGGCAGAACGGCGCCCTCGCCGCGGGCATCGCGAAAGGGATCGTTCGTGGCTGGGGTTGATTTTTCGTCCATGGCTCGGCAAGCATTCCGCAATTCCGGCCAGTCCTCAAACTGGAAGGTTCGGAAGGTTCGGAAGGTTGTCAGCCGGTGTGTTGATGCGAAAAGCTACTCGCTTGGTTGAGATTTTGCCCGAAAAATCGAAGCTTTGTGGCTTGGTAAACAGCGGCGTGGAAACCCTGCTGAAACGGGCTCGCGGGAAGGGAGTGTTTGATAGGGGGAGGGGCGGCGCAAGCCAATGCGCCGTCCCTACCCCTATCAAATTACTCGCCATGCTATTGCAACTGCCGCAACGATTCGCGCACCAGTTCTTCCACCGCAGTGTCATCCCCGCGGCTCTTGGCCACCGCCGCGACGGCTTTCGCGGCTTCGCCCTGTTTGTAGCCCAGCGAAATCAGCGCCAAAATCGCGTCCGTTTGCTTGGCTTGCTCCGGGCTGGGCTCGTGGACGGCGCTGGCGGCCTCCCAAGCTGCGGCCACGCCCACTTTGTCCTTCAATTCCAGCACGATCCGCTCGGCCGTCTTCTTCCCCAGGCCCTTGATCTTGGACAGGGTGTTCACATCCTCATTCACCACCGCCGCCTTAAAATCGCCCACCGTCATTCCGCTCAAAACCGCCATCGCCACCTTGGGACCCACGCCGGAAACGCGGTTGATCAGCAGCCGGAACAGATCGCGCTCATCGGTCGTGCAAAAGCCGAACAAGGTGTGATCCTGCTCGCGAATGTGCAGGTGCGTCAGCACGGTGATGGTGTCGCCCGGGCGCCCTAACCGGTCCAAATCAGAAAGCGGCACGTTCACCTCGTAACCCACGCCGTTGACGTCGATTGTGATCTGGCTGGAGAGGTTGTCCTGAAGGATGCCGCGCAAAAACGTGATCATGGGAAGGTGGTCTTCGAGTTTTTTTTCGTCGGTAATGTATCGCCGATTGCTTGTCGACTCGAAACGGACCAAATCTGAACGTTCGCCGGCCGTTTTGCGCGTTCGGGCACGTTAACCGGCTTTTTCGAACAACATCCCCGGCAGTTGCCGCGCGAAGCCTTGCATCTCCAGCCGCAAAAGTGAGGTGGATACCCGGTGAGGCGGCAATTTCGCCTCTGCGGCCAAATCGTCGATGCTGGTGGCTCGATCGCTCAGCGCCTGGTAGATGGCCAGGTCGTCGGGAGCCAGATTTTCGACGTTCAACTCGGTGGGCTTGGGTTGCGGCGCGTCGATTGGCATGACCAGCGGCAGTTCTTGCACCACGTCTTCGGCTTTGGTCACCAATTTGGCGCCATCCTGAATCAACGCGTTGGGGCCGGCCGAGGTGGGGCGGTCGATTTGACCTGGCACGGCGAAAACCAGGCGATTTTGCTCGGTTGCCGCTTTGGCCGTGATCATGGAGCCGCTACGCACGTTGCCCTCAATGACGATGACGCCGTAGCTCATACCGCTGACGGTTTGGTTGCGGATGGGAAAGAGCCGGGGATCGGAGTTGATGGCGAAGGGAAATTGGGAGATAACGGCGCCGTTTTCGGCGATTTTTTCGGCCAACGCTTGATTTTCGGACGGATAAATCCGGGCAAAGCCGCTGCCGAGCACGGCGATTGTGCGCCCGTTCGCGGCGAGCGCGGCTTCGTGGGCTGCGGTGTCGATTCCGGCAGCCAAGCCGCTGACGATGGTGTAACCGGCGTGGGCGAGCTGAAACGCGATTTGCTTGGCGCTCTCCCGGCCATAGTGGGTCATGCGGCGGGTGCCGACCATGGCCAGGGCGTGCTCGTCTTCCGGCGCCAGGTTGCCTTTCACGCAAAAAACCAGCGGAGGCGCGTGAATTTCGCGCAGCTTGGCCGGGTAGAGTTCGTGCTCGCAATCGATCAGTTTGAGCCCGGCGGCTTCGATGCGGCCAATTTCGCCGTCCAGATCGATCTCCTCGCGCCAGTTGAACACGGTGGAAGCCAGGTTTTCGGGCAAAACCTCGCGAAGTTGCGCCGATTTCGCCTCCAAAATCGCCGGGGCCGTCCCAAAGCGCTCCAAAAGGCCTCGAACCTTCACCGGGCCGATGCCAGGAAGCAAATTCAGAGCGACGTAGGCGATTTCACGGTCCATGGCTGCCAATAAATCGGCGGGAGGAGTGGTGCAAGCGTCGGCTTGCGTTTCCCCAGCGCCAATTTTTGAATTTCAATTTTGGAGTTTCGAATTTCCTCACACGTGCCTAAGGTCGGCGGCATGTCATTTCTCAAAACCCTAACCGACACCTACGGAGGCCAAATCGGAAGCGCCTTATCCCAAAAATTGGACATTCCCGAAGCGGAAGCGACCGGGATGCTTCCCAAGGTGGCGCCGCTCATCTTGGGCGGGCTCGCCGCCAAGGCAAAGAAGGATGGCCCAAAGAGCGTGGAGGCGCTGATCGACGAACACGGCGACGCCAACGCCCTGGACAACGTGGAGGCAGCCATGGATGGCGCCGAACAAGGCTCCGGCAACGTTTTGAACTCGCTGCTCGGCGGCGCCGGCGGCGGATTGGGGGGAATCCTCAGCGGGGGACTCGGAAACCTGCTCGGCGGGGGAAGTGACGGCGGTGGGGGAGGCATTATCGGCCAAATTTTGGGTCAGCATCTGGAAATCGACGGCGACAAAGCCGGCAAAGCCGTGACCATGATCGTTCCGCTCATTTTGGGCGCCCTGGCCAAGAAAAAATCCGAAGCCGGCGGCGGGATGGACGCGATTTTGGGGATTCTCGACGAAGATGGCGACGGAAACGCGGTCAACGATCTGGCCGGCAAGTTTCTCGGCGGCGGCGGGCTGGGTGGAGCGCTCGGCAACATGTTTGGCGGGAACAAGTAACGGCAAACCGGTCATGGCCAAAAAAACGACGCCTGCTTGGGTGATTCGCATCGCCAACCCCATCTACGATGTGATCTTCAAGACGTCTCCGAGCCCGGTTGGTTTGTCGTCCGTTGCTTCGAAAATCGCCCGAACGGCCGAAGCCGATTCGCCCATACCGCACCTATTGAGCGACGGGCGCGGCCACCATGTCGATGAGCAAGCCGCGGCCGCTCACGCCAACCGAGGGCACCTGAACTTTGGAAGCGGCCGGGGGACGTTTGGGGTCGTAGTAATCTGGCCGCAGCCGGTTGAGCGCGGCGGAAACTTCGCCATCAGACACGTAGTAGGTGGCCTTGGCAAAGTGGCGCAAGTC
Organism: Verrucomicrobiales bacterium; assembly: GCA_965224535.1. Classification (GTDB taxonomy): domain Bacteria; phylum Verrucomicrobiota; class Verrucomicrobiia; order Verrucomicrobiales; family DEV007; genus JBCDHN01. The sequence continues at coordinate 230,881 of CBDCZR010000008.1, read as the reverse complement.
GCTGCCTGACCTTCGGGCGATCCGGTCGAGTTCCTTGTAAAGTCCGCGCACTTCTTCGTCCGGCGTCGCGGCCTTTGACGGGGCGGTGATGCCGGCGATGAAGACGACTTCATCCCCGTGCACGCGCGCTACCCGGCTGAATACGGGCGAGGGCTTGTCGCCGGGCGGGGTAAAGTAGCTGACGCTCTGCGTGGACCTTGCCCGGTCCGGAGCGGCGGCGATCAGCTCGATTTCCGTGGCGCGGGATTTGGACGTCCACTCCACGTAGACGACTGGCGGAGCCCCCGCGGCGCCGAAGCTTTTTTCAATCTCGGCCTCCACAGTTTCCCAGCCAGTCATCGGCTGGATGAAGGCTTTGACTTGGACGACGTCTTTTCGGCCGCTTCCCAAGTGCTCCAGCACGGCAAACAACTGCTCCATCGTGCCGCTGGTGGCCTCGGCCAACTCGCCGCTGGCGGCGCGGCCGGAAACGTAGACGATGTCGCGGGCTGCCGACAAAACCGCCGCATCGCGCTCAAAGCGTTCCACCTCTTCCGTTTTCGCATCGCAGGCAATCACTGCGTCGCAGGCAACTTTCGTCTCTCCCGGGAGCTTGGTTTGGGCGATCGCGACCGCGGGACGTTTGCCCGGGGGCCAGTTTTCCGCCAATCCGGCCTCGACCGCGTTTTTCAGCTCCGCATCGTCGGCGGCGAGGTAAAGATTGAGTTTCGCGACGTCGGCCAAACCGGAATCGTAAGCCCGAGCCGCGCCCTTGAGCTGGCCGAACATGTCAGCTACCCCGAGATCGCCGGTTTCCGCATCCAAACCGAGAAATTGCCGAGTGTGGACCAAAGCGCCGCGTTTTACGCGAACAGCCTCGGTTACAACGCCGGAATCGGCGACGAAGTGGGTTAATTCGGCGCTCCATCCGCATGAAACGAAGCCGCAAAGCGCGGCGGCCGCGATTTTGGGAAGAAATGAGCACGTTTTCATGAAAATGCGGTCAGCCGGCACGGCGGCCTCGATTTTTTTGTCGCCGTCCGGGCAAGCGGGCGAAGTTACGCGCCAGGTGGTTGCTGGCCGGCTACGTCAGCTTCAACTCCTCCCGCCGCCGGCGCTTCCGGGGGATTTGCGGCTGCTTCTTGGCTGTACTGCTGCAAGAGCGTGTTGAGCGTTTGGGCGAGATTAGCCACGCCCATCGGGGTCATCGCAATGCGCGAATGAATGGGCAAAATCAGTTGCGAACCGGCGGAGGGATCGTTGATCGCGCCGGAGGAAAAGTTGAGGATAACTTGGTCCGGGCCGGTGTTCACGATGACCTGGCTGGCCGCCTTGGCGGTGGTTTCTTCGTAGACGATCCGCACGTTGGTCTGGCCGGCTTCGGCTGCGGGTGAGGAGGGTTGAGGAGGGGAATCTTCAGGCATAACTGGCGGATCATCCCAAGCGATGCACCTCGCAGCAAGCCTTTTTTTGGGGGAAACCGGCCACGGCCGCAGGTTTACCGGCCGCTTGCCCCGAACCCCGAACGAGGCTAGGATCGCCACCGTGGTTGCCGCTTCCACAGACGACTGGATTCAGGTTCTGAAGGCTTTGGCCGACGATACGCGGTTGCGGATCGTGAAGCTCTTGCTCGACGGGCCGTTGCGCGTTGGGGAGATTTCCGATGCTCTGGCCGTTTCCACCTACAACGTGTCCAAACACCTTCGCGTGCTGCGCGAGGCGGAGTTGGTGGTCATGGAAAAGTGCGGAAAGGCCAAGCGATGTCTCTTAGCCCCGGAATTTCGCCAGAAACTGCAAGAAAATGAAAACGTGCTGAATTTGGGCTGCTGCACCTTTCACTTCGATCAGTTGCCGGGGGAACCGGTTTAGGCCTTGAAGGGACGAAGAGGACGGGAAGGGACCAAAAGGACCCGCAACCGATGTCGCTTTCGTCCTTTGGGTCCCTTCCGTCCCCTTTCACACAAAAAAAAGCGGCCGCTGCGTGGAAGGCAACGGCCGCTTTGGGAAAAGGTGAGATTTTACCGGGATTTTAGAAAGCTCCCTTGAGGGCGCGATTCACGGCGTTTTCCAGCTCGAAGAACTTCTCTTGCCGGGCCTTGGCTTGCGCCTGGACTTCAGACAGACGCGCCTGCGTTTCCGCGTTTTGCTGCTTCAACGCGGCAATTTCCTGACGCAGCTTGGCAAGCCACTCGGAATTGGCGGCGGCGCCTTTCAGCTTCGATTGGAGGTCGGAAACCTTGCGCATCAGGTCGGCTTTGACCGCTTGCTCGCTCGTCAATTTGGCGCTGAGGCTTTGGACCTGCACTTTGAACTGGTCGCCTTGAGCCTTGGCGGCGTTTTTGGCGTTGCCGGCCTGATTTGCGGCGACTTGGACGGGTTTCGGCGGAGCGGCTGCCCGTTTCTTGGCGGCAGCCAACTGCGTTTGCAGCGTCTGGATGGATTGAGCGCGCGAATTGGCGAGTTTTTGAGCCGCGGCAAGGCGTTCCTGGGCTTTGGCCTGGAGCTGCTGAAGCGCGGCGATGTCACCGGATGCGGCCGGGGATGCCGGGGCTTTCGGAGACGCTGCGGGCGATTTTTGCGCCAACGCGGTGACGTTTTGCGAAAGCTGGCGATTTAAGGTTGCCACCTGATGGCGCAACTGGTTGCCGGCGTTGCCGTGAGCGGCGACTTGGGCCTCCAATCCGGAAATCCGCGACCGGAGAGCCTTGTTTTCAGCCGTCACCGACTTCAGCTTGGCCTCAAACGCGGCCACGTTTTGATTGTTGGGCGGCGCGCCCTTCTTGGCGGCGGCGAGCGCTTTCTGCAACTCGGCGACCTGCGACTTGGACTTCGCGGCGAGCTGATTGGCCATGGCCGTGGCTGATTGAGCCTGTTTTTTGGCAGCGGCAACGGCGGCGTCTTGGGACGGATTGCCGGCTTCAGCCAGTTTTGCCTGCAACGCCTTGTTTTCCGATTCCAGCGAGCGCAGTTTCACCAGCGTAGGTTCGCCGGAAGCCGCGGTCTTGGCGGCGCCGGCCATTTGTTTGCGAAGATCGGCAACCAGTGCTTGGGCGGATGCGGTCTCTTTTTTGGCGCTGGCCAGATTTTTCTCGGTTTCGCTGAGGCGCTTGCGCATATCGTCCAGGCTCTTGGCGGCGGCGGATTGCTCGGCCTGCATGCTGCGCAGCTTCACCGCGAGCGCTTCGTTGGGCTGCGCGTTGGTCTTGGTTTTAGCAGGGGCGGCACTGGCAAGCTTCTTCTCAGCGGCGGTAACCTTGGTTTCGGCTGCCTTGAGACGCGTTTGAAGGGTGTCGATGCGCTCCTGGCGGCTGTTGGCGAGTTTTTGGGCATCCGTCAAGCGGGCTTGGGCCTGGGCTCCGAGCGCCTTCCACTTGTCCGCCTCCGCGGTGATGTTTTCAGCCTTCGCCACCTTGGCCAACAGCTCGGTTTTCACCGATTGCTCGGATTTCAGCTTGGTTTCGGCGGTTTTCAGCTTGGCTTGCAATTCTTCGACCTGGCGCTTGAGCTTGGCGGTGGCCTCGTTCGCGGCTTTGTTGTTTGTGCCCGTTTCGGGGGCGTCCGCGGGTTGGCCGGCCAACAGGTTGGGCTTCAATTCCAGGGATTGGGCCTTGGGCTGGGAATTTTCCGAGGTTTTGTCGGCTTGAGCGACTGTGGCGGGTGTTTTGCCCGCGTTTTGCGCTTTCGGCTGGTTGTCCGCGGATTTTGCGGGGGTATCCGGACCGGTTGCGGCAACCGTCGCGGGTTTTTTGCCCTCAGCTTGGCCTTGAGGCTTGCCGGCTGCGGTCAGCGCGTTGGCGGTTTCCGGCGTTTTGTTTCCGCCTTCGTCCTGCGCCAGTTGATTCCGGGACTTTTGGGCCAGATTTTTCCACTTTCCGTCATCCCCGGCTTTGGCAGTGGTGGCGATGGCAGCGGGAGTGGCTGGATCCGCGGATTTGTCAGCGGCAGCTACAACTTCTCCCCCGTTGGTTTTGGCGGGTTGGCCCGCGACCGTTTGGGGAGTGGTGGGTTCGTCCGTTTTCTCCGTATTGGCGACGTTCGCGGTATCCGGAGCCGAACCTTCCACGTTTTCGCCTTTGGAAGCGACGATGTGAGGCCAGCTTGAGATGATGATGAACAACGCCAGGAGAAACGGCATTCCTAACGCCATCGCAAGAGTTGCGACGACCGTTTTATCGTTGGCCTCTTGGCCTTCTTTAGGATTGTCGTTTTCCATGGAGGGAAAGAATGCCAACTCTTTCCCGCCAAACAACTAAACTTTTCCAAAAAATTCAGAAATTACAGATTTTTGGAACTTGTCAGGATGCTAAAATTTAACTTCCGCCCACTTTTTTCCAGGTTTTGCGGCAATCGCGCAAATGGGCTCGCAATTTAGCGAAAATTCGCCGGTTTGTCAGGGGGCGGGATTTAGCCGGCGAAGACGCTCACACCGGGCTCGTGCGCCTTGATTTGATCCAAAACCTGGCAGTAGTGGTCGGCCAAATCGCGCAAATGAACCAAAATCGCTCCAGCCTGATGACCGTGGGGCACGTCCATGAGCATCAAATCGCTAAAGCCGCGAACGACGGCGATCTGGTTGCGCATGTCGTGACGCTCATCCTTGTTTTCCAGCGGATTGGTCACGGGTTGGCCGGTGGTGGCCAGGGCGACGCAGTGCTGCATCATGGCTTGAAGCTTTTGCAACATGCCCACCGCGGCGTCACGGACGTAGGTGATGTGTTCGTCGCCCAGCAACTCGCGATGGGGCGGGAGATAGTCGCCGGTGTGCTGAATTTGAGCGGACAAATTCCAAAGCTGGTGGAGAATGGGGGGGACAGGGTCTTGAGGATGGTTCATTTATCGTGGAACTTATGGAAATTATAAACACGAACTGAATTTTCACAATCGCAATTTTGTTGAAACTTTTTGATTCTCATGAATCCACGCCGCCCCATCCAAGGCATCGGCACCGTCGAAAAATTGATGCCCAACGGCCTTTTTGAGGTGGAAATGCCCAACGGTTACCGCGTCCGCGCTCACCTCGACCGGTCGTTGAGGGCCGAAAACGCGAAATTGGCGGCTGGAGACCGCGTTCGGCTCGAATTTTCGGCCTACGACATGAAACAGGCGCGAATCCTGGGCTGCGCGGTTGAATCCGGCGATATTTAGCATCCATCTCAGGCTAACCACGTTGCCGGTTGAATTTTGCGCGTCCCGGTGCTTGGTTGCCGATAACTCACCAAACTTCCCCAAACCGATGGAAACAACCCAAGACGCATCTCCCGGCAATTCGCTCGAGGCAACCAAATCCCACGCACTGCAAGCCGCGGAGGAGTTGCGCGCCGCCGCCGGCACCAAAGCCCAACAAATCAAGCGGGTGGCCGAGGACCGGGCCCACCACCTGCGCGAAGTGGCTGGAGAACAGGCTGAAACCTTAAAATCTGCCGCCGGCGAGCAAGCAACCCACTTGAAAAACGCGGCCCAGCACAGTTGGGACGACGCCAGGTCCAAGGCGGATGATCTGCGGGTGGAACTGGAAAAATACGTGCGCGAAAACCCAACCAAGGCAATCCTGACGACGTTCGGCGCGGGAGTGTTACTGGGCTTGTTGCTACGGCGCTGATTTTTCGCCGGCCCACCGGGCAAAACGCGATGAGCACGCCACGAAACCCGCATGAAGCCCAAAACGGCAGTTTTAAGCAGCAGGTCCGCGATTGGTCGCGCGCGGTAGTGGGTCACGCCCAAATTCGGGTGCGTTTGGCCGTGCTGGAGGCTCGCGAAGCCTGCCAATTGCTCGGGAGCCAGGCCGTTTACCTGGTGGGCGGCGCGGCCCTGCTCTTCGTGGGATACTTGCTCAGCGTTGCGGCGCTGGTTTCCCTGATGGCCGAAAAATTCGGCGCCAGGTGGGAACTGGTCGCCCTGGGAATCGCGGCGTTGCATTTGCTGGGAGGCGGCGTTTTGGTCGCTATCGCCAAAACCGTGGGAAACAAGCCCCTGTTTGAGGCAACCCTCCAGGAATTGGAAAAAGACGAACAATGGCTGGATCGGAAGAGTCCATCGACAAAGACAAACGGGAGCTGATCGCGGCCTTGGACGCTACGCGCGTGGAACTTGCCGATGATTTTGATGACGTCGGCGAGTTGCTCAACATTCCCGGCCAAATCCGCGAATCGTTCCAGGACGACAAGTGGAAGTGGCTCGGCGGGGCCCTGGTGGCCGGTTTGGTGACCGGATTGCTGATTGGCCCCTCAAGACGCAAAAATTCCTCCAAAACCAGGCTGTCCGGCGGCAAACCATCGTTGAACGGAGCGCCCCCGGCCAAGCGATCCCTGGTTATGCTGGCCATGGGCTCCCTGGCACGCGGCGGCTTCGAACTGGCCCGGCCCGCGTTGACGAAAATGGCCCGCGACGCGGTTGAGAAATGGACGAATTCCCACCTTCCCAAGCAATAGGGTTGCAATGTGGAGGGGTTTTGGTCTAGATAGGCGCAACCAAACTCCTCAGAAACCCCCTCAAACTGGCTTATGTCAGACACCATCTCCGTTTTCGATCACGTCGATGAATACCTCAAGGTTGCCATCGAATACGACTGTTCCGACCTGCATCTTTCCACCAGCTCGATGCCGCATTGGCGGCGATTTGGCGTTTTGCAGCCCATTTGGGAGAATTCTGAGGTCATTACCCAGGAAGACTCCGAGCGCATGGTCCGCGGTTTCCTGCAAGAACGTGAATGGCAGCGATTTCAGGAACGCGGCGACGTGGATTTTGCCTACCACAACGATTTTGGCCGATTCCGGGCCAGCGTGGTCAAACAGCGGCTGGGCTGGGAAATCGTCTTCCGGATCATCAGCACGGAAATCCGCTCGATGGATGACTTGGGCCTGCCCGGTCACATCAAACCGCTGCTGCAATACACCAACGGCCTGATTTTGGTGACCGGCTCGGTTGGCAGCGGAAAATCCACCACCCTGGCCTCCCTGATCCACGAGATCAACAACGAGCGCGACGATCACATCATCACGCTGGAGGACCCCATCGAGTACGTGTTCAATTCCAACAAATGCCACGTGAACCAGCGCGAAGTTCACCTGCACACCGATTCCTTTGCACGCGCGTTGCGGGCTTCCTTGCGCGAAGACCCGGACATCATCATGGTGGGTGAAATGCGCGACCTGGAAACCATCTCCCTGGCCATTACCGCGGCGGAAACCGGGCACCTGGTGCTGGGCACCCTGCACACCGGCAGCGCCGCACGAACCCTGGACCGCGTGCTTGACGTGTTTCCCGTGGATCAACGCGGCCAGATCCGCCAGATGGTCAGCGAATCTCTGCGCGGCGTCATCAGCCAACAACTGGTCCCGAAATCCGACGGCACCGGACGCGCGCTGGCTCTGGAGTTGCTCGTCAACACCCCGGCGGTCTCCGCCAGCATCCGCGATGGCAAAACCTTCATGTTGCCCGGCATCATGCAAACCGGGCGCAACGTGGGCATGATCCTGATGGACGACGCCCTTCGCGACCTTCACGAACAAGGAACCATCACCCAAGAGGAGTGCATCATGCGCTCCGTGGACCAAACCGTGATGCGCCAGCACTTCGGCCTTGCCTCCAGCTAACTTTTCCCTCAACCCAAACTCTCCCCCTCTCACCAACATGGCTGTAATCGATCAATATTTTGACGTGCTGGTAAACGGCGGCGGCTCCGACCTGCATTTGAGCGAAGGGCAACCACCCAAAGTGCGCGTTCACGGCGCGGTTAGCCCCATTTCCGACGGAGTTTTGACCCACGACGTCATCAAAAGCATGCTCGCGGAAATTTGCGATCCCAAGGCCTTCGAAGGCTTCCTGGAGAGCGGCGATCTGGACTTTGCCTACGAAATGGACGTGGACTCGCGCTTCCGCTGCAACTATTTCAAGCAGCAAAACGGCCTCGCCGCGGTTTTTCGGCTTATTCCGACGAAAATCGCGACTTTGGAGGAATTAGGCATCCCCAAAGTGGTGGAACACTTCGGCGAAATGCGCAGCGGCCTGGTTTTGGTCACGGGACCGACCGGATCGGGGAAAAGCACGACGCTGGCGGCCTTGATCGACTACATCAACCGCAATTTCGCCCGGCACATCATCACCGTGGAAGAGCCGATCGAATTCGTCCACAGCAACAAAAAAAGCATCATCACCCAGCGCGAAGTAGGCATCCAGACACCGTCATTCGCCGACGGCCTGCGAGCCTCGTTGCGGGAAGACTCGGACATCGTGCTGGTGGGTGAGATGCGCGATTTGGAGACCATTTCCCTGGCTCTGACGGCTGCGGAAACCGGATTGCTCGTTTTCGGCACCCTGCACACCAACAACGCCCGCAAAACCGTCGATCGGATCATCGACGTGTTCCCGGCCGACCAGCAATCCCAGGTTCGCACCATGCTTTCGGCTTCCCTGCGCGGGGTTGTGGCCCAATTGTTGCTGAAGCGCTCCGACAAACCTGGCCGCGTGGCCGTGAACGAAATTCTCGTGGCCACGCCCGCGGTGGGCGCCGTGATTCGGGAAGGCGCGACCCAGAAGCTCTACGACATTATCACCGGCGGCAAAAACCACGGCATGCAATTCATGGACGAAGCCATTTGGGACGAACTCGTCTCCGGCAAAGTGGATGCGGTCGAGGCCTACATGAAAGCCATCGACAAGAGCCGCTTCGTCAAGGCGCTGCCGGATGAATTTCAGGAACTGGCGAATTCCGGCGGTGGCGAATAGGTCAGGCTGGACTATGGTGTCCCATGGCGAAAAAAGACGAACGGCGCGTCGAGATTTACTGCCCAAAATGCAGTTGGCGCCCGCATCAAAACGACCGCTGGGCCTGTTGCGGCTGCTATCATGCGTGGAATACGTTCGACACCGGCGGCGTTTGCCCATCCTGTGGCAAAGCACACGAAGAAACCCAATGCCCCTCCTGCCACGTCTGGTCGCCGCATCGTGCGTGGTATCACGAATTCGGCTTTAACGAAGATGCGGAGAAGGAGCGCCGCGCAGAGCCAGAAGTGGCGACAGTGGGAACGAACTCAGCGCGCCATTTGGGAGAACCCGCCTTCGGCAAGGTGGATGCGGCCGAGGGCTACGTGAAAGCGATCGACAAGGGCTGCGCTTCGTGAAGGCGCAACGGGATGAATTTCAGGATTTGGCGAATTCCGGGGGCGCGAGTGAGTCAATTTCCGCTGCCCGCTGACCGGCGCCGGAGGCTATCAGTTGCTGGCCAACTTTTCCGCCGCCGGTTTGCGGTGGCCGTTGGTTTTGGCGAAAACCGGTGCTTCGGCGGGTTGCGCGGACTGGTCGCCCTTGAGCCGGCCGCCCAATTTCACCAGCATGTCGCCCAGTTCCACCTGGCCCTTGCTGAATTCGTTGCCCTGCTTCTCCACCAGCGAGCGGAGGGCGCTGTCTTTCTCGGTCAAATGACCGGAGAGGCTCGATTCCACCCCCTGAATCTCCTCGTGCAGGTTTTGCTGCGTTTCGCTCAGCTCCGCCTGAACTTTTTCCAGCGAGCTGCCATAAAGTTGCTGCATGCCGGCGACGGAAACTTGAACCGCGCGAAGATGCTCGTCGCGGCCGTTGAACTCTTCGGTCATCGACTTTTGGATGGCGTTGAGGCGCTGGTTGAAGGTTTTTTCCAGGTTGCTGACGTAGGCCTGGACGTTGTCGACAACCGCTTTCATGTGGTCCTCGATGGTTTTGAGGCGCAAATTGATGCGGCAGAGATCTTCGCCGAACAGAGCTTGGCGAATGCGTTGCAATTCGGTGAGATCCTTGTCGATTGAATGCGGGGCTTGTTGGTCCATTGAGCTTGGTGTTTGTGGAATTTCGAGAAGTTACAAGAATTCAGCGTTGTTGCAAACTTAATTATCCTCGCAAATGTGGAAATTATATCTGCGAGCGCCCAAATTCGGCAGATCCACCAACTTTCTCGCTCGTTTTCACCACGGCCTCCGGTTCGTATCGGCGGGAGTCAGGTAAAACAGGACACCGGCCCGTTCCTGCAGACGACGTGCCCAATTACCCCTGGGTGGGGGGAAGGCAATGCAGGTAAAGTGCCCTTTGATCGCGTGTTGCCTTCCGGGAGCCCAAGACGCGGCGGAAGTCTTCGGGGAACGGGCGGGTGTCCCGGTTTACTTCGCGGATTTCTTCAAATCGTAGATTCGTTCGCGGACGCTCTCGATCATCGGCGGCAAATCCTTGCGCAAGCTGCGTTGCACCATCCCGGCGGGCACGAGTTTGCCGGGATTGAGGTAAACTTGGTGAAAAACGATGACTTTGCCGGGTAAACCGTGATTTTCGCCCTCAAACAGCTTCCATTCGCCCTGCATGGCGCTCAAATCGCCGGCCGTCTTCTTGAACTGGATGGTGCGCATGGGCAACTCCGTGGCGGCAAATTGGTAGCGAACCCTGGGCATGAGCGGCATTTTTACCTCGTGCGCGATGATGCGGGTGTTGCCGCTCGTGCGCAAAATTCGGGCGGATTTGAGCGACGGCACGTAGCGTGGGGCGGATTCCGGATCGCTCAATACGCGCCAGACGTCTTCCTTGGCGCCGTTGACGAGGATGGCGACGCCGGCTTGGCCGCGAGCGCGTTTTTCTTCGAAAAATACGGATTTGCCGGACTTTAGCTGGTTGAGGACATCAGGCGTAAATTTGGGCTCCATGGGCGCCGGAGATTCGGCGGGAGCAACTGAGGCGGTAAGGGCGAGCGTGAGGACAACGGCGAACGATTTGAGGACCATGAAGTGGTGCATGGAGAGAGTCTATTTTTTTGGGGGAGGGTGATGGAGAAATGGGCGGAAAGTCAGGCTTTCCGGCCCGGATTGCGGCGGTTTTACACGGAGTTAGGAACGATGGCAAGCCAAAATCGCCGAAAAACTTAAGTTTTGTTAGAAATCAGGGCTTCAACCTGTTTTTCTCATCAATAAGACGTTAGCCTCTCTGCGTCATTCAAGATCCTGGCAAACCGAGAATTTCGTTCGCGTCGATCGCCGATTTCGGCTAACAATGCGCTCCCTCAACCCAAAAAATGACGAACGGTCACGCCAGCACGCAGCAACATTTTTACTTCATGGGTATCTGCGGCACCGCCATGGGCGCGGTGGCCGCGGCGCTGAAAGATGTGGGTCACCAAGTGAGCGGCAGCGACGCGAACGTTTACCCTCCCATGTCCACGTTTCTACAGGAAAAGGGGATCGAGATTTTGCACGGCTACAAGGCGGAAAACGTGCCCGCCAACGCCGATGTGATCGTGGTCGGCAACGCCATGAGCCGCGGAAATTCCGAGGTAGAGGCGGTTTTGAACCAGCGGCTGCGTTACGCATCATTGCCGGAGGTGCTGAAGGAACATTTTTTGCGCGGGAAGCGAAATTTGGTGGTTTGCGGCACCCACGGGAAAACGACCACGGCTTCGATTTTGGCTTGGCTGCTGGAATCGGCGGGTAAGAGCCCGAATTTCATGATCGGCGGGATTCCGGCGAATTTCGGCAAGGGCTCGCGCATGGACGGCGATTCCGAGTTCAACGCGATCGAAGGCGACGAGTACGACACGGCGTTTTTCGACAAGCGCTCGAAATTCGTCCACTACCTGCCGGAAATCGCCATCGTGAACAACATCGAGTTCGATCACGCGGACATTTTCGACGATTTGGACGCGATCAAACTCGCGTTTCGGCGCATGATCAACGTGGTGCCCGGCAATGGCGCGGTCATCATCAACGGCGACGACCGCAATTGCCTGGAAGTCGCCGAAGGCGCGCACACCACGGTGATCAAGGTTGGAATTGACGAGCGCAACGACCGGCACATCGATGCCATCGAGTATCTGCCGGAGACCTCGCGCTTCGTCCTGGACGGCGAGCCGTTTGAGGTGCCGATGGTCGGCGAATTTAACGTGCGAAACGCCGCCATGGCCGCCACCGCGGCAATGCAAGTGGGCCTGGACGCCGGCTCCGTGCGGACGGGGTTGGCCAGTTTTTTGGGGATCGCCCGCCGCCAACAATTGCGCGGAGAAACGGCGCGTGGAATCAAGGTGATCGACGATTTTGGCCATCACCCCACGGCGATGCGCCAAGCGCTGGCCTCGATTCGCACGCGATACCCGGACCAGCGAATTTGGGCCGTTTTCGAGCCGCGATCGAACACCACGCGGCGAAAAATCTTCCAGGATGAGCTACCCAAGGCGCTGGCCGCCGCTGATGGCGTCTGCATCGCCTCGATCCCCAACGCGGACAAATTTCCAGAGGACGACCGGCTCGATCCCGACCTGATCGTGGCCAAGCTGAGCGGCGAAGGGAGGCGCGCCTTTCACGAATCCGACGCCGACGCGATCGTGGAGCGGCTCAACCTCGAAGCGCAAAACGGCGACGTCATCGTGGTTTTCAGCAACGGCGGATTTGGGGGAATTCACGACAAACTGCTGGCGGCGCTGTAGATGATTAAGCCGATCACAAATTGCGGCATCAACAGATCGTCGAGCGAGAAATTTCCGCACATATCTGTGAATTTGAAGAGCGAAACCGCCGTGCGCGACCTGATTGAGGCACTCAAAAAAATGAAGGTAGGACAGGAAAATCACGTTCATCTGCAGTCTCGTGATGATGAGGTAACGATCCATTTTCCACCGGCGGATTGGTAATTCACGACAAATTGCTGGCGGCGCTGTAGAGCCGTGGCGTCACAGGCTCAGTGCGGCTTGCAAGGCCAAATCAATGGCATCCATGGTCGATCGATCGACCTTGCCCCACCGTTTCAGAAGCCGATTTTTGTCGATGGTAAAGATTTGTTCGCATTTGGCAAAGCTCACTTTTCTGAGGCCATTTTCCTTGGAAGGTTGGATTTCGACGTGGGTCGCCACGGGGCGTCCCTTGGTGCTGACCGCGGCAACGATCGTGTTCGGATAGCGTGTGTTTGAGTTGGCGGCATCAGTCTGCGCAACGACTGCCGGACGCCGGCCTTGCTGTTCCGAGCCGCGTCCCGGCGACCAATCGACCAGCCAGATTTCCCCGCGCTTCGGATGCTTCATTCCAGGTCTCTGTCGATCACTTCCTTCTGCGCCTCAAACCCGAATTCGAGCGAAGTTTCCTTGTTCCCGGCCTCCCCCAAAAGGGTGAAATCATCAAAAAGCCGGCGTTCGCGATCTTGGCGCTCAAGAATCTTCAGCCCCTCTTGCATCAATTTGTTCAGGCTGATGTTTCGACGCTCCGCAATTTCCTTGGCTCGATCGAAATCTCCCTCCGGTAGGCGAACCGTGATGACTTTGGTACCATCCATGCATGCATTTTCTGCCAGCAAAATTTGATGTCAACGAAGATCGCTAGTTTTCCGGCGTCGTTTGCTTTTCCAGCTTTTGCAACGAATCGCGAATCCTCCGTAGTTCCTCGCGCAAATCCAGAACTTCGCCGCGCAAGTCCTTCAATTCCTGCGGTTGGCCTTTTTCCGCGTTCAAAGCGGCGACGGCCTTTTTCGCGGCTTCGGCGACTTTGGGCCGCGAGCCGTTTTCAACCGCCAAATTCTCCAAAATCGCGACCGAGCGCGGATCTTCCAGCTTTGCCAGCGCCTCGATGGCCGGAACGTGCAGTTGCTCCCGCGGATCGCTCGTGAATCCGGCGATGAAGCGGCGAATTTCCTCGCGGGGGCCGAATTCCAGGTTTCGGCCGAGAAATCCCAGGCTTTTGAGGGCCTTGCCGAAGTCGCGATCCACGAAAGCGGAGGATTTCGCCCGCAGATGGGCCAGCACCGGTTGCGCGGCGGTGGGCCGGTCTTGAACGCGCAGGGCTTCGATGGCGGCCGCGGCGATTCGGTGGCGAAAACTCTCGCGATCCAGCGCCGCCAACAACGCCGCTTCCACGTCTTCGCCGGGAAACTTCGCCAAGCCCTCGATGGCGGCGGTCGCGATGCCGGGATTGGCCTCGTGCTGGACGAACGTCGCCAGCCTGGTGCGCGCGTCGGGGTGATAGTAGCGGCCGATCGACTTCACGATCTCCAGGCGAACCCGCGCGTCTTCCTGTTCCCCGGCGCCAAGCAACGCCTGAAGTGCGTCGTCGCTCTGCCGGTTGCCGAGCGCCTTGGCTGCTTCGATCCGGACACCGAAGAATGGGTCGCTCGCCAACCGTTTCGTCAGCAGGTCCAGCGATTTGGAATCTTTGCGTTTCCCGAGCATTTGCACGGCAAACAACCGGCCCAGCATGTCGTCCGGCAACTCAGCCTGAGCCTCAACCAGCGGGTTTGGCAGTTTTACGCTTACATCCGCCAAAACCGTGTAATCCGGGTCGATTCGAACCGCTGTAGGCGCCGCGGGCAGGTCGAAATAGAAGTCCTCCCTGGCTTGACTGACCGCAATTTCGAAATCGTGGCGCTCTTCTCCAAGGTAAAAACGCACCGGCAGCGGAACGTGGAACAACAGGACGCGATCGCTCAGTTTCTGGGTCTGCGCGACGCTGAGCCGAGCCTGTTTTCGCTTACCGTCCCAAGCATAGCTAACGCCCAGCTTGGGCGTGCCGCCGTGATAGACCCATTCATCAAAAAAGCGGTCGAACGAACGTCCTGACACGTCCTCAACCGCTGCGTTCAGATCTTCGGTCACAGCCACGTCAAAGCGGTGCCGTTGCAGATAGGTCTTCACGGCTTGGCGATATAAATCGGCTCCAAGCTGGCTCCGCAGCATGTGCAGAACCCAGGCGCCCTTGGGATACGCGCGGTAATCGAACTGTTCCCACGGCCGGCTGTATTTTCGCCAGGCGATCGGCTTGTCATCCTTGGATTCGATGACGCGGCGCGCGTTTTGGTGCATGCGATAGAGTTTGTGGTCGCGGCCAAATTTATGTTCTTCGTAAAGCTCGGTATAATACGTGGCAAAGCCTTCGTTGAGCCACAAATGCGTCCAATCCTTGCACGTCACCAGGTCGCCAAACCATTGGTGGGCGACTTCGTGAGCATCCAGGTGGCGCGTCGTGTACAACGTCTCCGTTTCCTTGGTAAAAAGCGTGCGCGTGGTTAATGTGGTTACGCTGGTGTTCTCCATGCCGCCGTAAGGATACCCTTGTACGCATACGTTGTAATACTTCGCCCAAGGGTAGGGAACGCCGATTTCGCGCTCGTAAAACGCCAAAATCTCCTTGGTGTCGGTAAACGAATTGGCGGCTTGCGGAAAATCGGACGGCGGCGTGAAAAATCCCAGCGGAATGCCCCGAAAATCGTCTTCCAGCTTTTTGAGATAGCCGGCCACGACGGAAACAAGATAATTCACGTGCGGCTCTTTTTGCAGCCAGTGAAACGTGGCCAAATCGCCGGCAACGCTCTCCTCAATCAGCTCGCCGTTGGAAAGAACCGTCATTCCCTTGGGCACGTGGCAAATTATCTCGGTCGAGAACCGCTCGTTAGGATAATCATACGACGGATACCAATAGCGGTGACGCTGTGGCTCGCCCTGCGTCCAGAGATGCGTGTCGCCCGGTTTGTAGCCCATTTCCGGCGTCCGGAAGAAGAGGCCGTCCTGAGGTTCGGCAAAATAATGCACCGTCAGACGCACCTCCTGACCGGCGGGGACAGGATTTTGGAAGAGAAAACTGAGGTGCTCTTCTTCCACGTGGTAACTCTCCAGCGGAATGTTTGCTTCCACGTCTTCGATGCGGAGATCGATTGCGTCGAGCTTGATTTCCCGGACCGGTTTGGCGATTGGTGCGAAGGTTAGAGTTGCCGTGCCCGTGAGGCTGCGTTTGGCGAAATTCGGCGTAAAATCCAGCTTCAGGTGCTTTACGTCGATCCGCCGGTCCGGCGCGTATTTGCGTTGGGCCGCGGATGACGGCGACGTTGTGGCAGCGGCGTGGCCTTTTTGCGCGCACCACTCCCAACCCAGCCAAAATTCGGCCGAATGCAGGTTGGTGAGCGCAAAAATCCAGGTTGTGGCGAGAATCCAGGGTTTCATGGTGTGGCTGCGCCCAACCAAGCGCGTATCCCGCCACACGCCAGCCAAATCTCAGCGATAACGCAACAACCCCTGCACGATCTCCTCCGCCAGGATCTGACGGTACCACGGCGCGGAACAACGCTGGCACTCCCACCGGTTGCTCAAAAATCCGCCCTCGATCAAAATGGCGGTGCACTGCGTTTCGCGCAAGACTTTCAGGTTTTTATGCTTCACACCGCGGTTTTTGGTATTTAGCCGGCGGGTTAGCTCGCTTTGCACCATGTGCCCCAGTTTTTCGCCTTCGCTGCTCATGTGAAACACCTCAATGCCGGTGATCTCGTTCTTGGTTACCGCATTAAAGTGTAGCGACAAAAAAATCGCGTTCGTCTCCTTATTCGCCAGCGCAGCGCGGGCGCTCAATTCCGGGTAAGTGTCGGTTTCCCGCGTCATAACGACCTTGAGCCCACGCTCCTTCAGGATGATTTGCATTCGTTTGGCAAGGTCGAGCGTCAGATCTTTTTCCTTCACCCCATACCAATACGAACCGGCGTCCATTCCGCCGTGCCCCGCATCGAGCACGACTGTGTCGAACGCAAACGATTGCGAGCTAAGAACGAAGAGCAGAAAAACCAGGCGGGCGAGACTCACGGCCTAACGTTAGGGCGAAATACCAGGGTTAGCAAGAATCAAGCGACTACTGATGCTGGAATCCGGCGCCCATGTACTGTTGGTGTTTGTTGATCGGATCGTCGTCTTGCAAAAAGGCGGGCCCGGAGGTGATTCCCGAGTTATCCGGCACATTGATGCCGTTTTCGGTTCCATCGGTAGTGGTGCAAGCGGCAAGCAACATCATCGACAGCGGCAGCAGCAACCAAAGCGTTTTCATCCGGCAAACTACATCGCCAAGGGCGCATCGACAACCACGAACGTTCCAGCGAGCCGATCGCCAAGACACGGGCCGCCTAACCGGAGTGCTTAGCCCTTTGTGACCGTTTCATCCAGGTTCAGCACGGCGCGTGCGGTGAGTTTCCAGGCCAGTTTTTCGTCGCCCAACCGCTCGGCCTGCGCGCGCTGAAAAGCCACCAACGCCGCAATTTCCGCTTCGGCCGGCGGCCGCGTCAAACAACGGCGAAAGATGAATTCTGCCCGCGATTCCGGCGTTTTTTCCGCGGCGATGGCGCGCTCGGCCAAGGCTTCGGCCATTTCCACGAACATGGCGTCGTTCAGCAGCGTCAGCGCCTGAAGCGGGGTGTTGCTGCGACCTCGCCGGGCCACGCAGGTTTCTCCGGTCGGACCGTCAAACACGGTGAACGCGGCAAATGGCGCCGTGCGCTTGGCAAACGTGTAGAGGCTGCGGCGGAGGCGGTCCTCGCCTTGCGACGGTGACCATTTGGGCCTGCCGTAGGCGGCGGCGAAGACGGTGGGATCTTGCGGCGGAAACACGCTGGGACCGAACATTTTCGGCGAGAGCAAGCCGCTGGATTTGAGCGCCAGATCGCGGATGACCTCGCCTTCCAGCCGAATTCGCGGTCCGCGTGCCAAAAGCACGTTTTTGGGGTCGCGCGCGAGCAAATCCGGGGTGATGCGCGAGCTTTGCCGGTAGGTGGCGCTGGTGACGATGAGTCGGTGCAATTCCTTCATCGACCAGCCGCTTTCGACGAATTCGACCGCGAGCCAATCGAGCAAATCCGGGTGGCTGGGCAGCGAACTCTGCGTGCCGAAATCGCCGGCGGTTTCCACGATGCCGCGTCCGAAAAACTGCTGCCACGCCCGATTCACGGTCACGCGCGCGACGAGCGGGTTGCGCCCGCTAACCAGCCAACGGGCGAAGGTGAGCCGATTAGCCGGTTGGCCGGGCGGAAGGGGCTCGAAAACCTCCGGAACACCGGGAGTCACCTCCTCGCGGGGTTGGAGATATTCACCGCGATGATGGCGATGGGTCGGGCGCGGATTATCGGCCGGGCGCTCTTCAAAAACGAGCGTTGTGGGCGGATTTGGCCGTTTTTTGCGCAAAGCCTCGAGCGGCTTGCGTTTTTCCGCGAATTCCGGCGCAAATCGCACGAAATCCAGCCGCAGCGCGTCCTCGTCCGCCGAAAGGGGGGCAACCGCCGAGCCGGGCCGAGCCAACGCAGGTTTTGCCGAATTTGTCGCGGAAATGCGAAATTTTCCCAACGCAGCCACAAAATGACGCTCGAAAAGCAGCTCGATTTCCAGGTTCGCGGGCGTTTTCAGCGGCTCGGCCAGATTGAGCACCAACTCATGCCGCTCGCCCTCGCGAGTCGCCGTCGACCAGCCCGTCGAGCCTTCGCCATCGTAGACGTTTTCCGCGTTGGCGTTGCCGGAACCAACCGCAATTTTGCCGAAATCCGCGCTCGCCGAGGCGAAACGGATCGGTTTGCCTCCGGCGGCCGCGTTGAACTCGCTGAGGAAAAAATCGCCGTTGCGTCCCTCGTAGTAACAGCGGCCCGGGCCACCCGCGGGCAACCGCGGATCGGGCAACGCCTCCAGCCGCAGGGCGGTGATCGATCCCATGTCGCTCAGCTCGCAGGTTAGGGTAAAAACGTCGCGTTTCGTGAAATCGCCGCTCGCAAAAACCGCTCCGCCGTCCTCAACCTCCAGTTTTGGCAAATTAGTCTCCCACGAAGCGGGAGCGACCGGCATCCACGGCACAGCTTTTTCGCGTTCCGCAGCAATCCAGGCCGAAACTTTTGCCGGATCGGCTTTTGCCAACAAATCGCGCTCCAATTTCGTGATTTGCCGCTCGACGTCAGCCCTCCGTTTTTGCGTTGCATCGTCCACCACCGCCAGCGCCGGTTCGTCGGCGTTGTTGAGCAGGGCGAAGAGGCGAAAATAGTCGGTGTGGGTGATGGGATCGTATTTGTGCGAGTGGCATTGCGCACAACCGGTGGTTAGGCCCAGCCACGTCGTTCCGGTGGTCAAAACGCGGTCGACCATGGCGTGAAAACGGTATTCCAGCGGGTCGATCCCGCCCTCCTCGTTCAGCATCGTGTTGCGGTGAAAACCGGTGGCGATGCGTTGCTCCCGCGTGGCGTTGGGCAGCATGTCTCCGGCAATTTGCTCGATGGTGAACCGGTCGAACGGCATGTCCGCGTTGAGCGCGCGGATGACCCAATCCCGGTAAGGCCAAATGGAGCGCGCGCGGTCTTTTTCGTAGCCGTTGGTGTCGGCATAGCGCGCTAAATCGAGCCACGGCCGGGCCCAGCGCTCGCCGTAACGCGGGGAAGCGAGCAAACGTTGCACCAGCGTCTCGTAGGCTTGTGGATCCTTGCTTTGCACGAAGGCGTCGGCCTCCTCCGGGGTGGGTGGCAGACCGATCAAATCCAGGTAAACGCGCCTAACCAGCGTGTAGCGATCCGCCGGCGGCGAAGGCTCCAACCTTTCCGCCTCCAATCGCGCGAAGACGAACCGGTCGATGGGATTTTTCGCCTCAAAAGTCGGAAAATCGGGCCGTTTCGGTTTCACGAACGCCCAATGCTCCTCATACGCCGCGCCGGAGGCGATCCAGGCTCGCAAGGTCGCGATTTGTTCCGGCGAGAGCGATTTGTTCGACTTTGGCGGCGGCATGACCTCGTCCGGGTCATTGCTGGTGATTCGAGCGAGCAACTCGCCATCGCCCAGCACTTCCGCGCCTTCTTGATCCAATCGCAACTTGGCCTTGCGAGCATCCGCATCCGGCCCGTGGCACTCAAAGCAGTTGGCGGCGAGAATGGGGCGAACCTCGCGGTTGAAATCCAGCTCGGCCAACCCCAGCGTCGGCGTAGCGAGGAGGAGGCCGAAAAACAGGGCGCAGCGTCGAGGGTTCGATCGGACTTTTTCTTGGCGAGAAGCTTGCGCATTGCATCCAGCTCTTTCTCCGCGGCCTTCGCCCGTGCATCGGCGGCTTTTTTTTCGGCTTCGGCGGCCTTTTTTTGCTGATTCGCTTTTGCGGCCCGGGCTTCGGCGGGCGGCGACCGGTTGGCCGGTTTCGCGGTCGGTGATGGTCCCGCGAACCGTTGCCGCGTCCAGGTTGGCCGCGGCGGCGAGGATGACAGCTAAGATGCGTAGATTCATGAGCGAGGCTGAGGTAATTGGCTTCCTACTTCGATCCGACTTCGATTTTCAGCTCCTTGGCCAGGAAACTCCACCGGTCGACGATCTCTTCGATCTGCTTGGAGGTGGGCTTACCCGCGCCGTGGCCGGCTTTGGTTTCGATTCGCAGCAAAATCGGGCGATCGCCGGTTTGGGCGTGTTGCAAGGCGGCGCCAAATTTGAAGCTGTGAGCGGGGAAAACGCGGTCGTCGTGGTCTGCGGTGGTGATTAACGTGGCCGGATAGGGCCGCTCCGTCTGGGTGCGATGATAGGGTGAGTAAGCGTAGAGCGCGGGAAACTCCTCGGCCTTGTCAGGATCGCCAAAATCACCGGTCCAGGCCCAGCCGATGGTGAATTTGTGGAAGCGCAGCATATCAAACACGCCAACTTGGGCGATGGCGGCGCCAAACAGCTCCGGACGTTGATTGAGGCAGGCGCCGACCAGCAAACCGCCGTTGCTGCCGCCGGCGATCGCCAGTTTTTGCCTATTGGTATAACCTTCCGAGATGAGAAACATGGCTGCGGCCTGAAAATCGTCGAACACGTTTTGTTTGCGCTCCTTGGTTCCCGCCAGATGCCACTTTTCGCCGTATTCGCCGCCGCCGCGCAAGTTCGCCACCGCGTAGACTCCGCCCATTTCCAGCCAAACCGCCACGGCCGTAGAATAATACGGTGTGAGCGAAATATCAAAACCGCCGTAGCCGTAGAGATAGGTAGGGTGGCTGCCGTCGAGCTGAATATCTTTGCGGCAAGTGACGAACATGGGAATTTGGGTCCCGTCCTTGCTGGGATAGAAGACCTGGCGCGTTTCGTAGCTTTCCGGATCGAACGCAACCTCCGGCTCCGCGAAAATCGCGCTGGAACCTCGTTCCAGGTCGTATCGATAGACCGAACCGGGTGTGGTGTAGCTGGAGTAATAGTAAAACGTCTCCCGCGCGTCGCGGCGGCCACCAAATCCCCAAATCGAGCCCACTCCCGGTAATTTCACGTCCCGTTCGTGGTTGCCTTCCAAATCGAACACTTTGACCCGGGCCAGTACGTCGATCATGTAGGTCAACAACAGGCGATTGCCGATCAAATTGGCGTCATTCACCGGATTCTGCGTTTCCGGGATAATTTCGCGAATTTGCGGGTTTGGCGAGGAAGAGTCGATCGCGATGATCCGGCCGTTGGGAGCGTTTTTGTTCGTTTTGAAGTAAAATAGCGGGCCGTCGTTGCCTAAAACGCTGTATTCGTGCTCGATGCGGGGAATTAGCTCGATAAACGGAGCCTTTTCGCCGGCTTGCAGGTCGCGTACGAAAAACGCGTTTTTATCGCCGGATGCTTCCCAGACCGATAGCGTAAAATAACGGCCATCCTCGCTCTCCCAAGCTGAGTATCCCCATTTCGACCGGTCGGGGCGTTCGTAGATAAGCCGGTCGTTGCTTTGCTGTTCTCCAATGCGGTGAAAGTAGACTTTTTGGTTCAAATTCACCGCTTCCAGGCGTTCGCCGTCTTTCGGTTCCGGATAACGGCTGTAGTAAAAGCCGCTACCGTCCTTGGTCCACGATACGCCGGAAAATTTGATCCATTTGAGGTGATCGGGCAGATCCTCCCCGCTATCGATATTGCGGACCTTCCACTCCATCCAGTCGGAGCCGCCTTCTGAGATGCCGTAAGCCAGCAGCTTGCCGTCTTCGCTCACATCCCAACCGGATAACGCGATGGTGCCATCCTTGGAGAAGAGATTCGGGTCCAAAAGCACCTTCGCTTTCGCATCCGGCGCGTCTTCGCGCCAATAGAGAACGGATTGATTCTGCAAACCGGTTTTTTTCGTATAAAACAGGCGCCCGGCGACGTTTCGCGGCAGGCCGAACTTTTCGTAGTCCCAAAGCTCGGTGAGGCGTTGTTCGATCCACTGGCGTCCCGGCGCTTGCGCGAAGTATTCGTCGGAAAGCGCGTTTTGCGCTCGAACCCAGGCCTTGGTCTCGGCGGAATCCACGTCTTCCAGCCAGCGATAAGGATCGGCGACTTGCACGCCGTGGCGTTTTTCGATTAGGTCCTGGCGTTTGGCGGGGGGATAACTCCAGGATGTAACCGGCTCGGCTAACTGACTCTTTAGCCGCTCCAAACCATCCAGGTTGTCTTGAAGCACTTTTTTGGTGTCCAGGTGGCTCTGATGATCCAAAATCCCGATTGGCCCGTCGTAACCGCTTTCGCGAACGGCCTGAAGCATCGCCGTTTCGTGTTTGCCTTGGGCCAAGGTTAGGATTTTGGGTTCAGCGCCGTCGTTCATGCCGTTGAGGTTGAGGCAATGCAGGTAGGGCTTCATCATCGCCAACGCTTCGGCCCAATCGGCAATGTGTCCGTGGCCGTGATGCCAGTTGTAGACGATTCCGACGTGCTCGTGGCCCATTTTTCGCATCCGCTTGCAAACGGCCACCAGGTTCGCGGGTTCCCCGCCCCAACCGCCGTGATTGTAGAGCCCCAGCTTGCAACCCAGCTCCGCCGTCCGTGTCGCCAGGCCCTCCATCGCCTTTGCCGCGGCTTCCACTTTTTGCGCTTGCGAGCCCTCGCCCGGATCGCGCAGGGTTTGCCAGATTTGCGGATGCAGGCCGTATTTCTCGAACAGCGCGAACGCGGCCTCGTGGGTCCCCCAAAACGCGAAAAATTCGATCCCGTGTTTGCGGTATTGGCGGATTTCCTCCTCAAATTCGGGCACATGTTGCTTGCGCCAATCATACGCGCTACGGCGCAAACCCAGCTCTTCGAGCATTTGCGCGCGTTCCGCCGGGCCGCGCTTTTTGGCGTCGAACGGGACGATGCACCAGGCGACGAGATTTTCCGTTTGCAGGTTTGGGGGAGAATCTGCAGTGGTGGCGGCAAGCATTGCCAGCAAAGTGGCGGTTGCGGCGAAAAAGGCTCGAAATTTCATGATTATCGGCCATTTTCGCCGTTTTCGATCCGGTAGAGCGCCTTGTCGGTGCGCAAATACAACGCGCTGCCCACCGCCACCGGCGAGGCCATGTGGGCGCCTTTCAGCGTGTTTTCCGCGAGTTTCTCCAACGTTGTGCCGGGCTTGAAGACCACCATCCTGCCATCCTGGGTTCCGGCGTAAATCTTGCCGTCGGCGAACAACGGGGAACCGGAAAAGTTGCCATCCAGCCGCTCCTGCCAATACACCTCCCCGGTGATGGCGTCGATGCAGCTTGCGATGCCGCGGTCGGCGATGGTGTAAATTTCGTGACCGACGATCAAGGGCGACGGTTGGTTGGGCATGGCCCGTGTCACTTCCCAGGCAATCTTGGGTTTGGAAGCGCCGTCGTAGCGAATTGCCAGCAGCTTGCTCTTCATGAAGCAGGTTGGCAGGTAAATCATGCCATGACCGGCGACGGGCCGGGCAACGTTGGAGAAACCCAGGTGACCGTAGGGCAGCTTCCACAGCTCTTTGCCGGTTGCGGGATCGTAGGCGTAGAGCCAGTCGGCCGCCGGGGAGAGAACTTCGGTGCGGCCGGCGACATCGAGCAAAAGCGGCGTTCCGCAGGCTTTTTGAAGCTGCGGATTGGAGTCCATTTCGCCCGATCGCGGCGTTTTCCAGGCCAGTTTGCCGGTTTTGGCGTCGAGCGCGGCGATGAACTGGTCGTCGCTGCCGTCGAGGTGGAAAATGAGCTTGTCCTGCCAGAGCACCGGCGAGCCTCCGGGGCCGTTTTCATGCATCACGTGAAGATTCAGGTTGGTCCAGAGCACCTTGGCGGCTTTGGTGTCAAGGCAGGCGGTCCCGAACGCGCCAAATTGCGCGTAAAGCCGGCCATCGCGCAAAATCGGGGTCGGGGAGGCGTAGCTGTTGAGCTTGTGGACCCACTGCGGGTTGGTTCGGGCGAAAAGTTCGATGTCGTGGACGATTTTGCCGGAATCGCGGTCGATGCAGACGGCGTGGAACGTCGCTTTTTCCAAAACGGTGAGCGGTTGGCTGCCGGTGTTGGCTTTCAGCCGCTTTTTCACCTCAGCAGGCGGCGCCTTGGTTTCGTGCGCGGTGAGGAGCCAGATTTGCGCGCCCTCGATGACGGGCGTCGAGTGGCCCCGGCCGGGAATTCGCGTTTTCCACGCCACGTTGGCGGTTTCCGACCAGGTGACCGGTAGGTTGGCGGCATCAAGCGCGTGTCCCTGCTGACTTGGGCCCCGCCATTCCGGCCACTCCGCGGCGTGAAGGGCGGAGAGCAGGAAAAACGGAAGAAGGAGGGAAGGGATGGTCGAGAGGTTCATAAAACGTCGGTAGCCCTTCTCAGCAAATCCTCAAGCGCGAAGCGCCGGGGGCCGAAATTGCCGCGCCCTGGCGCAGTCACCAATTTGCTGCGTTATTTTCTGGACAATCGCTGGAAAGCTGGGCATTTAGGGGCATTCAACTTGTGACAACTCTCCCTGTCATGCGCACTCTCTCCAACACTCTCATCGCTGCAACCGCGGGGCTTGCCATGCTAACGCCACACTTGGCTTTGGCGGACGGCAAGCAACCCGAAATTCGGAAGGTGAAATACACTCACCTGGACACCAAGCAACGCCTGGTCACCTCCGATCCCATGATCGCCTTTGAAAAGCGCTACCTGCTTCACGGCGCGGTCACCTCGAAGGAATACAAGGCCCGCGAGGGCAAGTATTACACCGTGTTCTGGTATTCCAAAGGCGACCGGAGGCCCGGAATGGTCGTTCGCCTGGAATACCTGCAGGAAAACACCGGCGACCAGATCAAGGTGAAAGAAGTCACCGTCGATAAGGTCAAGCGGCAAAATACGACCGACGTCAACGTCATCGGTGAAGAATACCACCAGGACGGCAACGTCGTTGCCTGGCGTGCTTCGCTCGTGCGAGACGGCGAGGTGGTTTCCACCGTGGAATCGTTTTTGTGGGAATAAACGTGGCTCCTTCGGAACCTGGCGCTCGGATTTGATCGCCTAACGGTTCTGTGCGATCTTTTCACGCGGAAAAGTCCCCCCAAAAAATCCGCTCCGCTTCAGCCCTCCTCCCCTTCCCCCCAAATGCCCAACGCGGTGAAAGATCCCAGAAAAACTTCCGCCATTCTGGCGGGACTGTTCTGCGACGTGGCCTGGATTCGGATTCAAGGTAAGGGATCGTTTCAAAACAGCCCCCAACTGCGCGCTTTTGCCGATCACATGGCGGGGATGGGACATTTTCGGCTGGTGGTGGACCTGGAAGAGTGCCCGGTGATGGATTCGACGTTCATGGGCACCTTGACCGGCATTGCCCTGATTTTGCGAGGTCAGCCCAGCGGCCAACTTCAGGTGATCAACGCCAACCCGCGCAACGCAAAATTGCTGCAAAGCCTTGGGCTGGACCAAATTCTGGATCTCGACCTCATCGGCAACGCCTGGGAGAAGGAACGCAAGCTGGTGCATGAAAATGTGACCCAGGCCGTGACCGCGGGGCCGATGGACCGCACCGAGCACAAACAGCACGTTTTGGACGCTCACGAAGCCCTCTGCCGGGCCAACGCGGAGAACGAGAGCCGATTTGCCGACGTGCTGGAGTATCTGAAGCAAGACGTGCCCGACAGCCGATAGGCCCGCCAGGCCTGGTTTTGGAGCCCAACGCTCGTGATCCCGTATCTGCTGCTTATCTTGCTGCTCCTGGTAACGGCGGGATTGGCCGTAATCCTCCGCCAGCAACACAAAATTATCGGCCAACTGCGCCGTTCGCGCGACCGCATCATCGGCGAGGAAGATCGCGCCTTTCGGTTTTTACACGGTTTGGGGGAGGCGCTGGAAAACGACTACGGCCCGGCCAATTTGCACCGCTGCATCGTTGAGGGCATCATCAGCGCGCTGGAAGCCAGCGGCGCGGCTCTTTACCAACTGGATGAAAAAAAGGAGCAACTGGTGCCGAGATTTGTGTCCGAACGCTGTCCCCCGCCCATCGCCCTAACCGACGAGGTAATCCGCGAACGCGCCGCCAAACCCGGCGCCGTGAGCAACTACCTCCGCCTCCAGAGCGTCGATGCCGCCCATCCCATCTTTCGCCGCGCGCTGGAGACGCGAAAGCTGGTGGAAATCGGCGACATGGGCGCCCACGCGGAAATTCGGCCTTGGGCCGTCGCGGATCTCCACGATGGCGTGGCGCTCGTCATTGCGCCGCTCATCTACGCGGGCCGGCCGTTGGGCCTGCTGATGGTTGCCCGCAATCGTCCGGGTGAGCCGTTTGGCGAGAACGAAGTGGAGGTGTTCCGCTCTTTGGCCGAGCAGAGCGCCTACGCCCTGGGAAGCGCCGAACTGCACAAGGAAGCGCACGATAAACGGCTGCTGGATGCCGATCTGCGCACCGCCAGCGAGTTTCAGCGCATTTTGTTGCCCTCAGCCGCTCCGGACCTGGCCCGCTTCGACATCGCCGGGGTCAATTACCCCGCCAAGCTGGTGAGCGGCGACTACTACGACTACGTTAGCGTCGATGAAACGCACCTCGGCATCGTCATCGCGGATGTTTCCGGAAAAGGCGTCCCTGCCTCGCTCATCATGGCCAACTGCCGCAGTGTTTTGCGGGCGAGGGCGGCCGGCAACCTCTCTCCCGCCGACGTGTTGCGCTCGGTCAACAGCCACATTTTCGCCGACATTCGCGAAGACATGTTCATCACCATGGCCTACCTCATTTTGGACGAAAGCTCCGACACGGTGAAAATGGCGCGAGCCGGCCACGATCCGCCGCTTGTTTACCGGGGAGAGAGCGGCGAAGTGGAGGCGATCGAACCGCGCGGCATGGCGCTGGGAATCGACAGCGGCAGCGTGTTCGAGCGCATCATCACCGATCACGAATTTTCGGTTCGCCAGGGCGATTTGCTGCTGCTCTACACCGACGGCGTGAGCGAGGCAGAAGACGACAAAGGCGAGGAATTTGGCGTCGAGCGGATTCACGAAGTGCTCCGCAAAGACCACGCCCACACCGCAACGGGCGTCATTTCCCGGCTCAACGGCGAATTGCGCGGATTTACCGGCGATGGGGCCCAAAGCGATGACATCACCTTGATTGCGATCAAAAAGGGTTAATACTCGCAGGAGCTAAGCCTTGGAATTCAAGTAGAACGATGATCATCATTGCCAATCCCATCTACGACATCGTCATCAAAGCGCTTCTGGATGACCTGGAAATCGCCCGGGGATTTCTCTCCGCGTTAATCGGCATGACCATTCTCGAACTGCGCCTGGTATCCCAGGAGCATGTCCGCAAAGATCAGGAGACCGGGGACCTGATTGCCATGCGGCTGGATTTCTGCGCCGTCGTCCGGACCAAGGACGGCCAATTCTTCCAGGTCATCATCGAGCTTCAGAAAGCCAAAATCGGGACCAACCCGTTGCGTTTTCGCTTTTACCTGGCCAGCCGCTACACGAGCACCGAGGAAGTCTACCAAGACGGCGAAACCCGGCTCCAATCCCTGCCGATTATTTCAATCTATTTGCTCGGCTACACGCTGGACCAAAATCTGCCCATGGCCATCAAGGTTCAGCGCGGCTACTACAATGCGGTGACCGGCAAGGCGATCAAAAAAGCCAAGCCCAACGAATTCATCGAACAACTCAGCCACGACGCAATTTTCGTGCAAATCCCGAAAATCAAGGGCCAGATGGGAACAGAGTTGGAGCGCGTGCTCAGCGTCTTCGACCAACACCGCAGGCTCGCAGACGATCAGCACCGGCTTGAAATGGACGAAAAACTGGTGAAATCTGATCCGTTGCTCGGGAAGATCTACCGAGCGCTCAACCGAATCCAAGAAAGTCCGGAAATGGAAAAGATAATGACCCTGGAGGATATTTTCCTCATCGAACAGCAAGAAGAAGCCGCCAAGGCCAGAAGGGAACTCAGAGAGAGTCGCAAGCAGTTGGAGGAAGCCGAAAAGCGGCGCGAAGAAGCTGAAAAGCGAAGCGAAGACGCCGAAAAAGAATTGGCCCGTCTGCGCAAAATATTGGAGGAAAAAGAGAAGCCTGCTGAGAAAGGCTAAGAATCGGAAGCCTCGGTTAATCGAGTCTTCCGCGATAAAAGTCTAGCTGACTAAATCTAGAAATCTGTCAGGTTAACGAAGCAATGATGGAAGGAACCGACGAATCCCAGCATCCTCAACCCGAATCCCCCGAAACCGAGTTCAAAACAGCTCCGGACGCCGGTTTGCCGCCGGAATCCGACACGGCGGAGCCCGAAATGAACTCAGAGCAAGCCGAACCCGCCGATCCCATGGCCCAATTGGAGGCCGAAGCCCAAAAATGGCGGGAAACGGCGATGCGCAACCAGGCGGAGCTGGAAAACTTCCGCAAACGCATGTCCCGCGAGAAGTTGGAAGCCATCAAGTTCGGCAATTCCAGCCTTTTGGAAGGTTTGTTGCCGGTCATCGACAATTTCCGCTTCGGCCTGGACGCCGCCCGGCAAGAGGGCGAGGAATCGGACGTTTTCAAGGGCATGGCCATGGTCGCCAAGCAAATCGAGGATTTTTTGGCCGATCAGGGCGTGGTGGAAGTCCCCGCCGAGGGGCTGCCGTTCGATCCTAACCTGCACGATGCCGTGAAACACGAGCACGACGACGCCGCGGCCGAAGGCCACGTTCACGGCGGTGATTCGGCGCGGCTACAAGCTCCACGACCGCCTTCTGCGCGCGGCTCAGGTCGTGGTCTCCAAGGGTCCAGAGCCGGAAAACAGGCGGCGAAGGCGGAAAGAGGCGAAGAAATGGCCGGAGTGGGCAACTAACAACCCAACAACCATGGCCCAAAAACGTGACTACTACCAGGTGCTCGGCGTCAGCCGCGATGCGAGCCCCAGCGAAATCAAAAAAGCCTACCGCAAGCTGGCGGTGGAATTTCATCCGGACAAAAATCCGGGCGACAAGGCCGCTGAAGACAAATTCAAGGAGCTGGGCGAGGCCTACGACGTGCTGGCCGACGACCAAAAACGCGCCGCCTACGACCGCTACGGTCATGCGGCGTTTTCGCAGGGAACCGGAACCGGCGCTGGCGCGGGTGGCGGTTTTCACGATCCGTTCGACATTTTTCGCGAGGTCTTCGGCGGCGCTGCGGGAGGAGGAGGCAGCAGCATTTTTGACGAGATTTTCGGCGGCGGCTCCCGGCAGCGCGATCCCAGCGGCAAGCAGCGCGGCTCGGATTTGCGCTACGATTTGCCGATCGTGCTGGAAGAAGCCGCGTTTGGCACCAGCAAGGTCATCGAGATCGAAAAATACGACACCTGCGGCGGTTGCAAGGGTTCCGGCTCCACCTCCGGCGGATTCAAGCACTGCGGCAGTTGCGGCGGCAAAGGCCAAGTGGTCTCTTCGCGCGGATTTCTTCCACGTGCAGCAAACCTGCCCCACCTGCCGCGGCACAGGCCAGGTTTTGACCGATCCCTGCAAGGAATGCGCCGGCGACGGGCGCTCCATCCAAAAAGCGCGGATCAAATTCAACGTTCCGCCGGGTATCCGCCACGGTCAGCGGTTGCGTTCGCCCGGCAACGGTGAAGCGGGGCTGCGAGGCGGCCCGCACGGAGATTTGCACGTCGTCATTCACGTGCGCGAACACGAATTCTTCGAGCGCGATGGGGACGATTTGCACGTCGCCCTGCCGATCGACCTGGAAAAAGCGGTTCTCGGCGGAAACATGGACGTCCCCACCCTGGAGGGCAAGCGGTCCATCAAAATCCCGTCCGGGACCCAAAGCGGCGACACCATTCGCGTGGCCGGCGGAGGCATTCGCGGCCACGGGCGCGACGACAAAGGCGCCCTTTTTCTCCACGTCAGCGTCGAAATTCCGGTCAAGCTCAACGGCAAGCAAAAGGACAAGCTGCTGGAGTTTACCCAGAGCCTGGGAGACAGCAACGGGCCCATCCAGAAGTCGTTTTTGAGCCGGGCGAAGAATTTTTTCAAGTGAGTGGGAGGGTTGGAGACTTGAAATTGGAAATTAGAAATTTGAGATTCCAATTTCCCCGCTATGAACCGTTTTTTTGCTCCCGATGCGGATTTTTCCTCCGGCCGGGTGCGGCTTTTGGGCGACGAAGCGCACCATTGTTCGCGGGTTTTTCGGCACGAGGCCGGTGACGAGGTTGAGGTGTTTGATGGCGCGGGAAATTCCGCGGCCGGACGCATATCAGCCGTCTCGAAAAATGCGGTGGAGGTGGAAACCGGCGAACCCGCGTTTACCGAGCCCTTGCCCGTTGAAATCACCCTCATCCAGGCCATGCCGAAGGCCAAAATCATGGATCTAATCGTGCAAAAAGCCGCCGAAATCGGTGCTGCGAGCATCGTTCCGGTCGAAACCGCCCGAACCGTCGTCAAATTGGCGGACGAGGCCAAAAAACAGGCCAAATGGCAGCGCATTGCCCTGGAATCGTGCAAGCAGTGCGGCCTAAATTGGCTGCCGAAGGTGGAATCTCCCGCACCGCTGACCCAAGCCCTCGAGCGATGCGCGGCGTCGCTTAAGCTGGTGGCCGCGTTGAGCGAAAAATCGCGAAAATTGCGCGAAATCGCCGCGGAATCGCCAATCGCGCCAATCGCGCCAACGTCAGTCGCGATCGCCATCGGCCCGGAGGGCGATTTTTCCCCCGCGGAGCTGGAAATCCTGGATCGGGCCGAATTTCGGCGATTGAGCCTGGGCCCCACCGTTTTGCGCTCGGAAACGGCGGCGATTTACGCCCTCAGCATCGTTTCTCACGAGTTTTTGGCGGGTACGGCGAGTTTTGGCTGAAAATCGCGCCCGGACGCAAGTCGTTCAGCGTGATGCCACAACGGGCAAATTGATCGAGAATTGATCAAAGCAGGAAGAAATTTCTTGAAATTCAGTCTCAAAATTATAACTATTCGCAATTCCAATCAAAATTACCGAAATGAAACAAACCTGCCTTTGGCTAACCTCCCTGGGATTCCTCGCAATGGCCACCTTCGCTGAGGCCAAGCACTCCGACGCGCAAAGCCGCGCCATTCGTGGAATTCGGGCCGAACGGGGCGAAAATTCCGCCGAACGCGCCGAATCTCGGCCGTCGTTCCAAATTTTCGGCAAACGCGCGCAACCATCCGCCCCCACGGCCCGCAGCGCCGCTTCCCGAACGAAGATCAGCGCCCAAACTTCGCCTCGCCAACAAAAGGTGACCGCCAAAATTCAGGTCAACACCGGCCAAAAGCGCAAAGGCCTGTTCGCCCGCCTCAAGCAAGCCTCCGTTTCCTCCACCGCCGGCCAATCCCAGAAACGCGCCCCCCGAACCAGCCCGTTGCGCGGCATTCAGCCCACGTTAGACGTGCGCACCACGGCCTACACCCACAGCGAGTCCGATCACCTGGCCTATGGCCGCAAAACCGCTGTCGGCTCCACCCTGCGCAGCAGCACCGGCTACACCTCCGCCGCTGCGGATTGGTCGCGCTTTCCGCTCGGCACCACGTTCGAGATTGTCGGTGAGCCCACCACCTACGTCATCGACGACTACGGCTCGGCGCTGGTCGGCACCAACACCATCGACATCTATCGCCCCTCCCGCGCCTCCATGAATCGCTGGGGCGTGCGGCACGTGAAGATCAAGATCCTCAAAGTCGGCTGCTTTGACAGCTCCCGCAATCACCTGGCCAAAGCCACCGACTACTGGCACTGCCGGGCGATGTACGTGGCTTTGAGTTAGCGGCGCGCCAAACGCAACTTTCTACCCAACCCACAACACCATGAGCGGGCCGGAAATTGACTTTTCCGGCCCGTTTTTCGTGAAAATGGTTTACTTTTGGCTCCGTTGAAACCACAACGGGTTGCGGACGTCTCTTCAACCAACCGGTTACATGCGCTCCCTCACCTCCCGCGAAAAACTCCTCCTGACTCTTTGCCTCCTCGCGCTTTTTGTGATGGGCAACCTCATTGGGCTGCAACGCGTCACCGGCGGGTTGCGCAAAAGCGGAGCGGTCTTGGCAAACCTGAAGACGGAGGAAATCGAGCAGCGCAGTTGGCTGGCGGAGCGCACCGGACAGTGGGACGATCCCGTGGAACGGGGAAAATGGATCGATGCGAACATGCCGGTGCTGAAGAGCGCGGGCAAGGATCAGGGCCAGTTGCTGGAGAAGCTGCAAACCGAGGCTTTCGACCGGAAATTGCGCCTGGAGCGGCAAAATCTGCTGGAGCCACAGTCGACGCAGTTTTACCAGGAAGTGTCGGTCAACGTCATCGTGCGCGGTGATTTGGCCAAGATCAACGAGTGGCTGACAACCCTGCAGAGCCCGGAATCTTTTTACGTCGTCAAGAATCTGGAGCTTGCTCTCGACACCAATTCGAAGGAAAAAGAGCCCCAGGCGCGATGCAACTTGACCGTGGCCCGCTGGTTTCAACCGGCAGGTGCCGATTCGTGAGCGAAAAATCGCACAGAAACTGAAACACAACCCATGAAAACCTCCAATCCGCGTCCCTGGCTGGTCCTCGGACTGGCGCTGGCGCTGGCGTTCGGCGGGAGTTGCCTGTGGTCGCAAGATCGGGAGGCGCCCGCGCCGGCCGCGCCGACGGCGGAAGTCGTGAGCGAGGAGGAGGCGAACGCCGCGGCGCTGGAACTGGCCAACAGTTTGGCTTCTGGCGACGGTGGCGAAAGCGGCAACGAGGAGGCCACGGAAGAGACACCGCCCGAGAGGGAGCCCGAATCCGCGCCGGGGCCGATTTCTGCGCCAAAACCGGGAAATTCCGGCACTCCCGGGCCCCAGCCGGTCAACGACGACGATTTTCGCGCGTTGCGGGCCAGTTCGCCGTTTACCCGCTCGCTGAACTTGAGCGACTCGCTGATTTTGACGGGAATCGCCCAAATCGGCGATGAAACCATCGCGACGGTGATCGACAAAACCTCGAAGGAGAGCTACGTGGTTAGCTCCGAGGCGAACGCCCAGGGTTGGCGCATGCTGGAGGTGGAGGGCGACCAAAGCGACCTGCAAAAAATCACCGCCAAGATCGTCGTCGCCGGCGGGGAGATCGTTTCCGTGCGTTTTGACGAAAATCAGCTAAAACGGGGCGAGACCAAACCCGCGCCCGGCAGTGGAATGGGCCGTGGCAGCGGCGGAAAGCGCATGGGCGGGCCGCCATCGGAAATTCGCGAAAAACTTGGCAAATTGAGCGAAGATCAGCGCCGCAAGCTGTTCGACAAATTGCGCCAAATTCGCGAAAAAAACCCGGAACTGACCCGCGAGCAGATGGGCGAGAAAATCAGCGCCATGGCCGACGAGATGCTTCAGAAAGGGGGGCGGTAATGGCGCCAACCGAACCACGAATCGCGCCTTTGCCCCGCAAAAACCGGCAATTTTGGAAATTTGTCCCCGTTTTCGCCCTGTTTTCCCTCATTTCGGCGTTTGCCCAAAATCCCCCCGCAGCGGACGCCCCCGCGCAACCGCCGGCAGGCGGAGGAAGGCCCGGTTTCGGCCCGCGCGGCGGCGGCGCGGCATCTGGCGGCGTGACCCTGCAATTTCCGCTCAACGCCGTCAACGACATCCTCCCGGTCTACGAGCGCCTCACCGGCAAGGTGGTGCTCAAGGACAGCGCCGTGTTCAACGGCCCGCAAATCAGCCTGGTCACGCCGCGCTCCGTTCCGCCGGAGGAAGCGGTTCGGCTCATTGAATCGGCGCTCATTCTCAACGGCTACGTCGTCATTCACGAGGCCGACAACAAGACCATCAAGCTCATGCTGGGACGCGCCGGCGATGGCGCTGCCAGCTTCAACGATGGCGAGATCATCTACACCGACCCCATGGCCTTGCCCGCCGGTGAGGCGTTGATCGGCTCTTTCATGACGCTGGAGTTCATCGCGCCGGATGACGCCGCCACCATCATGGCCAACCACGTGCAACTCAACCCCTACGGCCGCATCACGCCGGTGGAATCGCCCCCCGGGCTGTTGGTGACCGAAAGCGCCGCGTTGATCCGCAAATTGGCCAAATTGCGCGAAATCATCGACGTTCCGCCGGATGAAGCGCGATTGATGACGGAATTCGTCCAGCTCGTTTACGCCGACGCCAACACCGTTGCCCAAATCATCCAGGCAGCCATGGACGCGCGGCATGAGGAACGCGCCCGGCTGGACGAACTGGGCCGGACCATCAGCGGCCAGCGGAGCAACAACCAAGGCAACCAAAACAATCAAAACAACCAGAATCGCGGAAGTCAGCCGCAAAACCGCGGCCAAAATCCCAACGCCAGCTACGGCATCGGCAGCGCCAGCGATCCCGCCGCCCAGCTCATTGCCGACGACCGTCTCAACCGCATCATGGTCCAGGCCTCGCCGCTGGATTTCGCCTTCATCCTCAACCTCATCGCGGAATTCGACCAACCGCTGCCCGATCAGGATCCGCTGGAAAAACCGCTGCGCTACGTTAAGGTCATCGACATCCTGCCGGTCGTGGTCGACATCCTCATGGACACCGGCAGCGGCGTCACCCAACTGCCCGGCGGGCGCAGCCTCGACACCCGCCAGACGCCGGTCGCCTCCTCCCAGCTTCAGGCCCTGACCGGCATTCAAAACGAGCAGCAGCAGAGCCGTTTCCAGCAACAGAGCGACAGCATCGACGCCACTGGCGGCCAGGCAGACCGGCTCGCGTTTCCGGTGGACGAAAGCGCGCCCATTTCCGTGCTCGTCGGCAAAACGCGGCTCATCGCCGACCGCCAGGCCAACATGCTCATCGTCATCGGCTCTGAGGAGGCCAAACGCGCCGTTGGCGAGCTGATCGACCGATTGGACCGCAAGCCGCCACAGGTTTACCTGGCCATGGTCATCGGCCAACTCACGCTTGGCGATGGGATCGACATCGGCGTCGACTACCTGAAGCAATTCGAGAGCTTCAACCCCGGCAATCTCAACGCGCCCGGCGTCGCCGCCAGCATCCTGACCGAGCGCGATGACGTCATCACCGGCGGCAACATTGGCGATGTGCGCAACAACCTCATCAGCAACGCGTTTGGCCCGGCGGAAGGGCTCAACCTCTACGGCTCGTTTGGCGGCAGCTTTGACGTGTTCATCTCCGCGCTGGAAACCAGCAACAAATTCAAAGTCGTCTCCCGGCCGGTGTTGAGCGTGCAGAACAACAAGCGCGCCAGCATTACCAGCGGCCAGAAAATCCCCGTGCCGCAAAGCACCATCACCGACGCCACCGGCGGGGCCAACAACGCCGCGTTGAACACGACGATCGGCTTTGAGGACGTGGTTTTGAAGCTGGAGGTCATCCCGCTCATCAACGCCGACCGCGAGGTGACGCTGGAAATCGCGCAAATCAACGACACCGTCGTGGGCGAGCAGGTTGTGGCCAACAACACCGTCCCGGTCATCGGCACGGAAGAGTTAGTGACGACGCTCACCGTGCCCGACCGCCACACCATCGTCTTGGGCGGGCTCATCTCCGAGAGCGACAACAAAGTCACCGAGGGGCTCCCGTTCATCAACCGGTTGCCCGTGGTGGGTCACGCCTTCAAAAACACCGACCGCGACTTGGTCCGCACGGAATTGCTCATTTTCATCCAACCGGTCGTCGTCACCGACAACCATGAACTGATCGGCGCCAGCTACGACGAGGATTTGCGCACCGACGTCGGCGCCAACGCCGCGGAGAGCTTCCCACCCCCCGGCCAACCAACCGAAGAACGCCTGCGCGAAGACTTCGAGCGCTCGGAAAAATCCAAAAACGCGCCGAAAAAGCGCGAAAGGCCGCGATCGGCTGGCCGGTTTCCGTTTTTCAAGCGTTAGGGCGGGCCTCCTCAAGATCTGCAAAACCCTGACTCCCAAGCGCAACGGGAAAACGCTCCCGGCCGCCAACGGAAGCGAAAATCGGGCCAAAACGAGCGTCCGTGGAGGCCCTGGACGGGGTTTTGCGGCGTACATCGGGGTGAGGGGTGCACGAAAGAGGGCATTTTATAATTGTGCAAATGCCGGTTTTTCGTCAAAAGATGGCACTTGACGTTAGGTTACACCATGCCAACAAGTCTGGCGGAACTAACCATTAACCAACTCAAAACAACCAAAAATCAAACTGACCCATGTTTTTAGCATCATTCGGTACATTCATCTGGTGGATCGTCGTTGGCCTCGTCGCCGGCGCCCTGGCCAGGTTCCTGCTCCCGGGCAGGCAGAAGATGAACATCATCTTCACCATCCTGCTCGGAGTCGCAGGCGCCTACGTCGGCGGCTATCTGGCGAACCACTTTAAAATTGGTGGCGAATCCGCGCTGATACAGATTTTGATTGCAACGGGCGGCGCATTGATCTTGCTCATCCTTGGCAGCCTCATCATGAAATTGAAAAAGTAGGCGCGTGGATCGTCGATATTTTTCGCAACGGTCGCTGCTCTGCGGGGCAGCGGCCCTTTCTGTGTCCGGAGGCCGGGGACAGGACGGGCAACCCCTGCGCGCGGCGGTCATCGGCCACAGCGGCCGGGGCAACTACGGGCACCGGCTGGACGTGATTTTTTGCGATTTGCCCAACGTCCAGGTCGTTGCCGTGGCGGATGCCGACGCCTCCCAGCACGATGCGGCGAAAAAAGCGACCAGGGCGCCCGTGGCCTACGCCGATTATCGCGAAATGCTCGAAAAAGAGACGCCCAACCTGGTTAGCGTCGCCCCGCGCTGGACGGATCAGCATCACACCATGGGCATGGCCGCGTTGCAGGCCGGCGCGCACGTCTACATGGAAAAACCGTTCACTCAAACCCTGGCGCAAGCCGATGAACTGCTGGCAATCGCGAAGGCCGCGAACCTGAAAATCGCCGTGGCGCATCAAATGCTGCTCGATCCCAAAATCACGCAGATCAAGGAGGCGCTGGACAAGGGCGAACTCGGCGATTTGCACGAAATCCGGATTTTTGGCAAGCAAGACGCCCGCGCCGGCGCGGAAGACATGATCGTGCTGGGAACCCACCTCTTTGACCTGGCGCGTTACTTCGCCGGCAACGCCAATTGGTGCTCGGCCAGGGTTATGGAGAAAGGCCGCGAAATTACCCGCGAATCCGGCAGAAGCGCGCTCAAGGAGGACCTGGGCAAGATAGCCGGCGACCACGTTTTCGCCCATTTCGCGATGAGCGGCGGCGTCAACCTGACGTTTCAGAGTCGTCCGAACGGGAGCGAAATCAACGGTGCCTGGGGCTTGGAACTTATCGGCTCCAAGGCCAAGGTCCGAGTCTTCGCCGGGCACCCGGTCAGGACGTTTTGGGTCACCGCGGCCAAGATCAAAAATTACACCTACCCTTACGTGGAACTATTTGCCGGTGAGGAGGAAAAAGTCCCCAAGCGGCCGGGCTCGTTCTGGATGGATTTGGGAAATCGCCGGCTGGTGGAAGATTGGCTGCGCGCCATCCAATTTGGCCGTTCGGAGCCGATTTGTTCCGGATTTCGCGCGATGAAGTCGCTGGAAATGATCACCGGCGTGTTTCAAGCCGCGATTCAGCGAAAACGCGTCCATTTTCCGCTGAGTGACCGGTCCGCGCCCTTTGGCTAGGTCGGGAGCGTCATCGGGTGCCCTCCGCTCCGCAAAAATCGCGAAGCTTACGGCAATTCGCGCGCTGGCAGCCATCGGCAGCGAGGGTGAATTGGTGCAAATCCCTCGTTTCGCGAGAAAAAACTCATGATCGACATCAGCGTCCTCTACACCGGGCTGGAAACGCCCAGCACACCGCACCGCTACGGCCGCGCCATCACCCAGATCGACCCGCCCGAGCATCAGCGCATGAAACAAGCCCGCTCGGCCCGGGAACGCCGCCCCATCGTGGTTTGGAACTTGACGCGCACGTGCAATTTGAAGTGCCAGCACTGCTACACCAACTCTGAAAACCGCCGCTACGAGGGCGAGTTGGACACCGCAACCTGCAAAGCCGTCCTCGATGATTTGGCCGCGTTCAAGGTGCCGGCCGTGCTCTTCAGCGGCGGCGAACCCCTGGTGCGCCCGGACGTGTTTGAGCTGGCCGCCTACGCGCGAGAACGCGGCTTGCACGTGGTTCTCTCCACCAACGGGACGCTCATCGACGCCGACACGGCGCGCCGCCTCAAAGAGCTGGAGTTCTCCTACGTCGGCATCAGCCTGGACAGCGCGCTGGCCGAAGTGCACGACGCCTTTCGCGGCGTGGAAGGCGCTTTCGACCGCACCATGAAGGGGTTCCGAAATTGCGTGGACGCCGGGCAAAAAGTGGGCCTGCGCCTGACGTTGACCCCGCAAACCTGCGAAAACCTGGATTTGGTCTTCGACCTCATCGAGCGCGAAGGAATCAATCGCGCCTGCTTCTATCACCTCTGCCCCGCCGGCCGCGGCGAGAGCCTCTACCGCATGAATCGCGAGCAAAGCCGCCAAGCCATGGACACCATTTTCGACCGCACGCGCGCCTTTCGCCAAGCCGGCAAACGCGTGGAGATTTTGACCGTGGACAATCACTGCGACGGCCCCTACCTGCTCATGCGCATGCAGCGCGAAAACCATCCGCGAGCCGCGCAGGTAACGGAGATGCTAAGCTGGAACGGCGGGGCGCGTTATTCCAGCGGCGTCGGCATTTCCAACATCGATTTCCACGGCAACGTGCATGCCGATCAATTCTCCATGGGCCGCACGTTTGGCAACGTGAGGGAGCGGCCGTTTTCGGAAATTTGGCAAGACACCTCGCACCCCATCATGGCGGGGCTCAAGGAGCGGCTGCCGCTGCTGAAAGGGCGATGCGCCGGGTGCCGATTCCAGGAAATGTGCGGCGGCGGCCTTCGCGCGCGGGCCGAGGCCGTGCACGGCGATCCGTGGGCGCCGGATCCGGGCTGTTACCTCACCGACGAGGAAATTTGCGGCTGAAGCTTGGACCTTGGACTGCTCGGGTAGGGCAGGGGCCTCACGGCCCCATTGCCCCCTAAGAACCGGACATCCCAGTTTCCGAGATACGGCTCAAGTAACTCTAAAGGCGTGGACTTTAACGTCCCACCCGGCTTACGCGACCAGTTGGTGAGTCTTTCATCATCACTGATCTCGGCGATGCTGCTTCCAGCTTTTTCCGGTCTCCCGCATTCCCTTTGACTTGGCCCGCATCGCGGATTTCGGTGATTGGATGGTGCGCATGAAAAAATAGACCACCTCTGCTAATTTCGATTAGGGTGCGTTTTAGAATCCAAGATTAAGACAATTTGATTGTTGGAAAATCATGGATGAAACCGGTCTTCAGTCGCGGATAGATTACGCTCAGGATCAAATTCTACATTTCGGTCATTTGGATTCGGATTCAGATAATAATCAAATCTGAATGGCGAGCCGTATATTTTTCCGTAGTAGGCAGATTTAACCCGTCCGAAAATTAGCGAGGAAGCGCTCTTCTCCCGGATGAAAATCGCCTTCAGCGAGCAATACATCCAGGAAGTACGCTGGCGGGTGAACCCTTTGGAAAGCTTGCGCCGTCAGTTTGGAAACTTACTTGTCCGGTGCTGAGGGGGCAATGGGGCCGCAAGGCCCCTGCCCTACCCGATGAAATAAGAGAAAAAATTGATGACGCCCAGAATAGGTTGATTTTGATGGGTGGCTAACGGCCGAACCGCTTCTTCCAGTCCGCCACGTAGGGCTGGTAGGCCGGGTCATCCCTCCAAAACCGGCGTTTCGGCTGGTTGGGATCGACTTTGCCCCCGGGGTAGTCTTTTCCGGCCACGCTGGCCTCGACGGTAGCGTTCCATTCCTCGTACGCCGCCCGGAGCCGGGCTGCGATCTCCGGTTGACTCGC
Organism: Verrucomicrobiales bacterium; assembly: GCA_965224535.1. GTDB lineage: Bacteria > Verrucomicrobiota > Verrucomicrobiia > Verrucomicrobiales > DEV007 > JBCDHN01. The sequence continues at coordinate 191,237 of CBDCZR010000008.1, read as the reverse complement.
GATCGCGTCTGTGGTCTCGCCGGCGTCGTTTTCCAGGTCGTAAAGCTCGAATTTTCCCTTCGCAGCGTGCAGTTTCCAGCGATTGTCGATGACGACGCCGCGGTTGCGGTGGCGGAAGAAGAGCGGCTTGCTGCGTGGCCCGATTTCGCCGTCAAACAAGGCGCGAAGACTCACCCCGTCGAGCGGTTGCAACGCGGCGCTTTCCGGTAAATCCGCGATTTCCGCCAACGTCGGGAAAATGTCCACCGTGCCGGCCGGATGCTTGGTAACGCGTGGCTTGACGACCGCCGGCCACTCCACGATTCCCGGCACGCGCAGCCCGCCCTCGAACATCGAGCCTTTGAAACCCCGCAAGCCGCCTACGGTTTCCGGTCCGTAGCCGGAAAGCCCGCCGTTGTCGCTGTTGAACCAAACCAAGGTGTTGTCCGCGATCGCCATTTCGCGCAGGCCATCGCGCAAGGCGCCGACGCTGCGATCCATCGCCACCAATTCCGCCAAATGATGCTGGTGGCGGGCCGGCAAATCCGCGAACGGCGCGCGATCCCCCTCGCTGGCGATCATCGGCGAATGCGGCGAGCCGTACCAAATCACCACGAACAGCGGCTTGCCGCCATCTTTGCGCGCGCGGACGAATTTGAGCGCCTCAGCCACCGCGATTTCCGAGGAATCGCCCGAATGCTCCTCAAATTCGCCCATCCGGCTCAAAAGCGGGTCGCGGTCGAAGAAATTGGTCACCGAGCACCAGGTTTCGAACCCAAACGCGCCCGGACTGTGGGTATCGTCGCCTAAAATCGGCACGCCCGGCCCGCGCAGCCCGTTGAGGTGCCATTTTCCAAAATGCGCGGTGGCGTAGCCGGAATCGCGCAAGGCTCGGGCCACGGTTTTTTCCTGCGAACGCATGGGATAGCCGTGATCGTGCACGCCGCTCCGGTCGTTGGTCCGCCCGGTCATCACGGTGGCGCGAGTTGGGGAGCAATTGGACGCTCCGGCGTAAAATCGGTCGAAACGCAGCCCGTTTGCGGCCATGGCGTCCAGGTTGGGCGTTTTGAGGTGGGGATGGCCGTAGTAGCCAGTTTGCCCCCAGCCCTGGTCGTCGGTCATGACCAGGATGATGTTGGGCCGCGCGGCGTGCAACAGCCCGGCGGACACGAAAAACACGGCGGACAAGACGGACAGGATGGCGATTCGCGGGTTCATGTTGGCCGGGACCTTGGAGCGGGGCCTGTGAGGGCGCAAATCGGGATTTTTGGCGCAAAATGCCCAAAAAACCAAAGCGGGTGAAATAATTGCTGCTACATCGTAATTTTGCGATTATTGTAATTTCCACAAAATTGCGACCCAAAACGTAGAATTCTACCCCTCCCCATGAACTCACTCCCCTTTTGGCGGGCCTTTTGGCTCATTTTCGGTTTTGCGCTGCTCCATCACCCGGTTTTCGCCAACGAGCCGCAGTGGATCTGGAAAGGACCCCAACCGGAGCGCAACCAGAGCGTATTTTTCCGCAAAACCTTTGAATTGCCCGAAAAACCGCAGCGGGCGCACCTTTGGGCCGCCGCGGATGTCATGATCGTCTACGTGAACGGGGAGAAGTTGGTGCTGCAACGCGGTTGGGAGAATTTGTTCTACCGGGACATCGCGCCGTTGTTGGAAAAAGGGGAAAATTTGATCGCGGTTGAGGGATTCAACGGGGGTGACAACGAGGCCGGCCTGTTGCTCCAGGTGTCGGCGTTCGTCAATGGCGCCACGGCGGCGATTGTTTCCGACCAAAGCTGGAAAATCCGCGCTTCGGTGCCAACCAACTGGAAATCAACGGATTACGACGACGCCCGTTGGGAGAGGGCCACGGCGTTCGGCACGTTGGGACAAGGAAATCGCGCCAAAATCGACCGCGAATCGATGCTCGTCGCCGCGGGAATCAAAAAACTGCCTGCCGCGACCATCCCAACCGAAATCGCGCCCAAACCTGAACCCAAAACTGAGCCAAAACCCCGGCCGGCCGCGGTTTCCGAGGCAAAACCGCCAATCGCGCCAAATTCGCTCCGAACGCAGCCGATTGAGCCAATTGAGCCGAAATTGGCGAAAAAATCCGAAAAAAGCCCTCTTCCCCGCACTTCCGAGCCCTACCGCGGGTCCCATCCCTTTGGCAACGAAGCCATGCCGGCCAACGCCATTCGCGTGGCCGAAGGATTTCAGGTGGAGCGCCTCTACTCCGTGCCGAAAACCACCCAAGGGTCCTGGGTTTCGCTGTGCATCGACGATGCGGGCCGGCTCATCGCTTCGGACGAAACCGGGGGGCTTTATCGCATGAGCGTCCCAAAATCGGGCCAAACGCTGAAACCGGCCGGAATCGAAAAAATCGACCTCAAAATCGGCAACGCGCAGGGTTTGCTTTTCGCCTTCGACAGCCTCTACGTCGTGGTAAATTCGCCCGAAACGGCCGAAAACGCCCCGGCTTGTGGGCTCTACCGGCTGCGTGACACTGACGGCGACGACAATTTCGATCTCGCCGAAAAATTGCGCGAGTTTCAGCGCGCCGGAGGCGAGCACGGCCCTCATTCCGTGGTTTTGGGGCCCGACGGAGCCTCGCTCTACGTCTGCGTGGGCAATCAGACGCCGCCGGTGGATTGGCATCGCACCCGCATTCGCGAGGTTTGGGGGGAAGATCTGCTGCTCCAACCTCCGGCTGGGAAAAAATTCGGGGATGCTGACGCCAAGGCTCCCGGCGGCTGGATCGCAAAAACCGATCCGGAAGGCAAAAAGTGGGAAATCATCGCCACGGGGCTGCGCAATGACTTTGACGCCGCGTTTAGCCGCGAAGGAGAGTTGTTCGCGTTCGATTCCGACATGGAGTGGGACCTGGGCACGCCCTGGTATCGGCCCACCCGCGTTTGCCACGTGGTGAGCGGTGCGGAATTTGGCTGGCGGGCGCAAGGCGGCAAATGGCCGAGCCACTACCTGGACAGCGTCCCGCCCGTGCTGGAAATCGGGACCGGCGCTCCAACCGGAGTGACGTTTGGCCACGGCGCCAAATTTCCGCTGAAATTCCAGGAAGCGCTCTTTGCCTGCGATTGGAGTCACGGGCGGCTCTACGCCGTGCATTTGGAAGCCAACGGCGCGAGTTACCGTGCAACCGCCGAGGAATTTCTGAGCGCGCAGCCGTTGCCGCTGACGGACATTTTGATCCACCCGGACGGAGCCCTGTATTTCACCTCCGGCGGCCGCCAAACGCCATCCGGGCTCTATCGCGTAACCTACGTGGGCGGGGAAAGCACCGATCCGCCGGCGCAAGGGCAACTGGCCGCGGATTTGCCGAGATCGTTCCAAATTCGCGAAGCGCTGGAGCAATTTCACGGGCACGCCATCCCCGGCACCGCCGACACGGTGTGGCCCTACCTGACCGATCCGGATCGCCACGTGCGTTACGCGGCCCGCACCGCGCTGGAGCATCAACCGGCCGAAACCTGGCAAAAAAAGGCCCTCCGCGAGGTTCATCCCCGCGGCAAAATTGAGGCGCTCACCGCTCTGGCCCGAGTGGGAGACGCGAACCTGCAAACGAGCATTCTCGACAGCCTGGACGGCCTGTTTTGGGAGCACCTCGACGAGCCGGCGCGCCTGGATGTGACCCGCGCTCACGCCATTTTGCTCGCCCGCACCGGAGCACCGATCCCACCGATGCGCGACCGCCTGGTTCGCATCTGGATGGAGCGTTTCCCCTCGGATTCCGCCGCCCTGAACGCCGAAATTCTCGAGCTGCTCGTGTTTTTGCAAGCGGAGCAAGTGGCTGAGCCGGCGTTGCTGCTGCTGGATCGGGCAACCTCGCAGGAAGAGCAAATTTCTTACGCCAAGTCGTTATGCCACCTCAAAGCGGGATGGAGCAAAGTGTCTCGGACGCGCTTTTTGGATTGGTTTTTGAAGGCGGAGTCTTTTCGCGGCGGGGAGTCACTCCCGCACTACCTGGCCCACATGCGCAAAGCCGCGGTTTCCCAAATCAACGAAGCCGAAAAGGACGAATTTAGCGCCTTGCTCAACGACGACCCCGTCAACCGCATGGTCTTCGCCGGCGCCGCGCGACGCACGTTCGTGAAATCCTGGACCGTGCGCGATTTCGACCGCGATTTGAGCCAGGGCCTGCGCCGGGCTCACCTGGAAAACGGCCGCCGGCTCTTTAGCGAGGCCAATTGCCAGGCTTGTCACCGTTTTGGGGCCGAAGGCCGCGCAATCGGGCCGGATTTGACGGATTTGACCCAAAAATTCGGCGCCCGCGACATCCTCAGCCACATCCTCAACCCCAGCGGCCAAATCAGCAGCCGCTACGGCTCGGTAGTCATCTCCAAGCGCGGCCGCGCCGGCGTGGTCATCGGCCAAATCATCGATCACGACGGCGACGACTTGATCGTCAACACCGACCTGCGCGATCCCATGCAACTGGAGCGGGTCAATCGCGCCGATGTGGAGTCCATCCAGCCCTCGCCGGTGTCCATGATGCCGCCGGGGCTGCTCAATTCGTTCGACAAAGCGGAGGTGCTGGATCTGCTGGGCTTTCTGGTCTCCGGCGCCGGAAACGAGGCCGAAGTGGCGCAAAAATAGGCCCGTGGCAAGTTACCCCAAACGCGCGTCGATATCCTTGCGAATCCACCCCCACATCGCCTCCAACGAGCCGGCTACGGCTTCCTTGGCGGCCGGCAAATCCGCGGAAGCGTCGGTTTGGTTGCCGAACAGGTAGTACTTGATTTTCGGCTCCGTTCCGCTGGGCCGAACCGCGAAGCTGCGGCCGTCTTGCAGCTTCACGATCGCCATTTTCTCCGCCGGAATCAGGTCGCCCTCTTCGTCGCGAACGTCGCCGTCCGAAAAATCGCGAATTTCGGCCACCGCGCGGCCATCCACCTCCGTGGGCGGGTTTTCGCGGTAGGAGTTGGCCAGCTTGCGAATTCGCTCCGCGCCGTCGGCCCCCTCCATGTAAATCGCCTCGGCGCGCTCCAGAAAATAGCCGAATTCGCGGTAAATTTCGTCGAGCAGCTCAACCAGCGTCTGGCCGCGGGATTTCGCGTAGGCGGCCACCTCGGCAAACATGACCACCGCGCCGTTGCCGTCTTTATCGCGCAATCCGTCGTCAGCCAGGTAGCCGTAGCTCTCTTCGCCGCCAAACACGAAAAATCGCGAGTGCTCCAGGCGCAGGGCGCGAGTTTGCTCCGGCGCTAGCTCGCGATAGTTGCGACGCAGATCGGCGGGGATCTGCTCCTCGTATTTTCGCAGCTTTTCGCCGATATATTTGAACCCGGTCAGGGTGTTGACGCAGTGAATGCCGAATCCCGCGGAAATGGCGTCCTGCAAGGGCGAGGTTACGAAGGTTTTGACCCAAACCGCGTTGTTTTTGTTGGCTTCGTTGAGGATGCCGAGATCGAAGAACGTCTTGATGCGGTAATAGCCCATCAGGCAGCCGATCATGTTGCCGGTTAGCAGCTCCAACTCGCCCGCGGCGTTGCGCACGGCGGCTCCCATGCGGTCGCAATCTGGATCCGTCGCCAGCACGATGTCCGCGCCTTCCGCATTTGCCTGAGCCATGGCCATTTCCAGCGCCGGGGCATTTTCCGGGTTCGGCGAGGCCACGGTGGGAAATCGGCCATCCTGCTGGTCCTGAGCCTCGACCGTGTTGCACTGAAAATTGAGCCGGCGCAGCATCTGCGGGCTGATCACCCCGCCGGTGCCGTGCAGATTGGTGAACACGATCTTCAGGTCGTTTTGCGCGGCGACCAAATCCGGCTGAAGGAGCAGCGACTCCAGCCGGTCCATGTAAACCTGGTCCATTTCCTCGCCCAACGTCGTAATTTCGCCCCGATCGTCAGCCGGCAACGGTTCGTAAGCCTCGCTCGTGGATTCATTGAACTGGGCGATGATCGCGTTGGCGTGAGGCTGAACGACCTGGGCGCCATCGTCGAAGTAGACCTTGTAACCATTGTCGTGCGGCGGATTGTGGCTGGCGGTCAACACCACGCCCGCGCTGGCGTTGAGATGCCTGACCGCAAAGCTAAGCTGAGGCGTGGAACGCGGTCCGGGAAACAAAAACACGTCGCAACCGTTCTCCGCGGCGACTTTTGCGCAAAAACGGGCGAAATCCGGGCTGAAATGCCGCGTGTCATGCGCAATCACGATCGACGGTTTTTTGGCGATGCCTTGCTGCGAGTGCCAATCCTTCGCGTAATTGGCCAAACCGCGGGTGGCGCGGCTCAAGTTGTAAAAATTCATGCAATTGGTGCCAACGGCGGGGTGCTCGGGCCGGTCCAATTCGGCCGGCGTCCCGCGTTCCGCCTCAGTCACCACCCGCCCGATCGTCCGCGCCCGCATCCCCCCTGTTCCGAAGGCCAGTTTCTTAAAAAAACGGTCGTTCAGCTCGGAAAACTCGCCCGCGTCGAGCAATTGGACGATGCTCGTCTCGTAGAGCGGGTTCTCGCTCCCATCCAGCAGTTCCAGGACGTTGTCCCGGCTGGATTCGAGCAATTGTTTTGAGGCGACGGCGGAATTTAGGCGTTCGGTCAGGTCGTTCACGCGCGCGACTGTAGGAGCCTTGGCCGCGAATTCAATCGCCCATTTCTCTCAGGTCATCGATGGGAAGAGCTAGAAGATACCCCAACTGATAGCTCCGACTCCCAGAAAGCCTAACACCCAGGCAAGCACATGCTGACCGCCGTGTTCGAGATTAAGGTCCACATGGCCAGGAGTGGCGGCCAAAAAGTGGGGGTACTGTTGGTCAAATTTGGTTAGAATTCTGGCAATCTTAGACGAATATACCGGCATGAAAATCTTCATCGCCGCCGCCGCCATTTTTGTCGCCGTAACTCCGCTCGGGGCCCAAACCGGCGCCCGGCAGGCATTGCAAACCCTGGAACGTCATGCCGGTGAGGAGGTGATCGGCAAGATGGTCGCCATCGTTGGGTTCAACGGCGCCAGCCAACCCGAAGCCTGGCAAATCCTGACCCTGGCGCCAAAAAACGACGCGGTTTTGCACGAATTCATCGTTCGCGGCAAAACGGTGACCGGTCCCAAAACCATCGCTCGGCAGGAAGGCCAGGACTTGCCCAAATTACCGGTGTTGCTTGCCTCCATGAAGCTGGATTCGACCGATCTCTACCACTTGGCCGACGATCAGGCGATCGAGGCCGGGGCCAGCTTCGCCAAGCTCAACTACCAACTGCGCTGGCGCGGAAACGACCCGGAGCCGACCTGGCGGGCGACGCTGCTTTCCGCCAACAACCAGGTGGTGGGCCAAATTTACGTGATGGCGGCCAGCGGAACGGTGATGCACCGCGAATTTGGCCCGCAAGCAGCGCAGGCGGCGCACGCGAAAACCGCGGAGTGATAAGCGGAAGATGAAGGCATCGCGTTTAGCGCGAATGCTAAGCTAAAACCAAAAAGTGGTTTTCGGCTAGCCTGCATTTCTCACGGGTTTTCGTCGCGAGGCGCCGCTCTGGACGGGTTCAGCCAAGGCGCGCGCGAAATTTGCCGCCGGGCTGTGTGAGGACACACTGTCCAAGGCGAATTTCGCGCGGAACGCAGGCAGAATGCGCCGCAGCAAGCCGCAGCAGAAAACCCGTGAGAAATGCAGGCTAGGGTTAGGAGGAAATGTCGGGCATGACAAATCCGTGTTTCTGCCGAGAATCTACCCTCATTTTCAGAAACGGTTGCCATGAGCCACTTCCAATCCAAATCCTGGCTGATTTCGCGGCGGCACGCGCTGCGCGGGATCGGCGTCTCCCTGGCGTTGCCGATGCTCGATTGCATGCGGGCCGCCGAAACCGCCTCCGGCCGGCCGCGGCGCAGCGTGTTCATGTATCTGCCCAACGGCGTGAACACGATCGATTACCAAATCGAGCAAGCCGGCGCGGAGTACGCGATCTCCAAAATTCTCCAGCCGCTGGAGCGGCATCGGGCGGTCATTACGCCGATCAGCGGCCTCCATCATCCCAACGGGCTCGGCCACCATCACAATTGCCAGAAAATCTGGCTCACGGCGGGAAAAGTCGGCACGACGGAGCGAAACACGATCTCCGTCGACCAATTGATGGCGCAACACACGGCCGAGCATACGCGGCACGCCTCGCTGGAACTCAGCAACGCGAGCCGGGCCTTGGCTTGGACGGCGGACGGGATTCAGTTGCCGTCGGAGCGCAACCCGGGCGTGGTTTTCAGGCGACTTTTTGAGGTTCCCGCAGGCGGCATCGGCAAACAGCGGCGTGGGCTCCATCGCAAGGGCAGCATTCTGGATGCGGTGCTGGACGACGCGAAATCGCTCGATTCGCGGCTGGGAAAGGAAGATCGCGGCCGATTGGAGCAGTATTTGACCTCTGTGCGCGAGGTGGAGATTCGGACCGAGCGCGCTGACCGATGGCTGGATACGCCGTTGCCGGAAGTCGATAAGGCGACGAAGTCAAAACTCAGCCGCAACGTCTCGCAGCAGCAGGTGGGCGACTATTTCCGGACGATGTACGACCTCATCGTGCTCGCCTTTCAGACGGATATGACGCGGGTGGCGACGTTCAGCACGGGCAACGAGGGACAGGGTTTGCCGATCCCGGAAATCCAGATCGCGCAGGATCGGCACTCGCTTTCTCATCACAACGGCAACCCCAAGCGGATGGATGATTTGACGAAGAGCGACACCTTCAACATCGAGCAGTTTGGCTACTTGTTAGACCGCTTGAGCGAGGTTGAAGACGCTGACGGGCCGTTGATCGAGACGACGACGGCGCTTTACGGCAGCGGCATGGCCTACGGGCACAGCCACGGCAACGCCAACCTGCCGTTGCTGCTCGCCGGCGGGACGAAACTGGGTTTCAGGCACGGTCAGCACGTCGACTACAACCAGCTTGGCGGCTTGAGCGCCTACACCCTGGATGTGCCGCGCGAGCACTACAGGCTGTGCTTCAATCCCGTCAACGAGCGCGCCCGCATGAGCAATCTGTTGCTGACCATGGCGCAGGCGATGGGCGTGGAGGCGGAGTCGTTCGCGGACAGCAACGGAACCCTTTCGGAGGTGCTGGCATGAGGCGTTTTCCGGTGCTCGCGCTCCTTGGCCTGCTGTTGCCGGCGACCTCCGCGGTGGCGCAAGCGGACTACGTTCCCAACGACGCCGAGTTTCCGCCGCACGGCTCGGGAGTCTACCTTTCGGGCGAGCTGGTGCTCGTCGATCCGATCAACCGGCGCGGTGGCCTTCGATTGGATGGAACGGGCGATCCAAAGCTCTACCTGAGCGGTCCGCTGCACTACTTCGCGATGCTGCCTTGCGGGGAAGTTTGGCTGCACGGTGCCCCGGCGACGCTTCGCGACATTCCGCTCGGGACTCACGTGCAGGGCTATTTTTACCTACCGCCGGCCGGTGAGGAGAATCTGATTCCTGCGCCGCCGGATGACTTCAAAGCGTCCATGCCCAAACAAAATCACGCGGTTTTGCTTCAGGATGACCTGAGTTTTTACAAAAGCCGCGGCCAAGCCTGGAAAGTGCTGTCGCTCGATTTCGAGACGAACAAGATGCAGGTCGAATCGGTCGGGAAATCCGCGAAAAACGGCCTAACCGGCAAACAAACCTTTGATTTCGACGTCGGCGTCCGCGTTTGGAAGGAAGGCCGCGCCGCTGAGATGAAGGATGTGGAGCCGGGCGCCATCGTGCAGCTCAATTTCGGCTGGGCCGCCGGTTGGCAGGACAAAGAGCTGGGATTGAACGATATTTGGCTGGATGAAGAGAGCCAAGCGCAGGCTCGCGAGTTGCAACGCAGGCGAAACGTCCGTTACCATCACATTCGTTGGTTGCCGGGCCGAATCGAGACGGCCGAGGAGTTCGATTACGGTGGCGGTCTCATCACCATTGCCCTCTACGGCGGTGTGGCCAAGCAGATCCACGACGAACTCTACGCGGCCAAGGACAAGCGCGTTGCCGTAGCCGCCGCCGAACCCACGTTGCGCACCTGGCGGCATCGCTCGGACCGCAAATTCGGCAAAATCCTCAAGTGGGAGACGCTGGAGAATCCGCGGCCCGGCGACAGCGGGATTCGCCTTCACATGAAGTTTGCGGAGTTGATCGACCACTACCGCCCGGGCAATTCCGTGCGCATCAAATCAGACGACTGGGTTTTTGTGAGTGTGCCGCCGGAAGAGCGAATCAAGGATTTTGAGGATCGCGAAGCCGCCAAGACTTTTCGACTGCCATGAACCGATTTCTTCCCATTTTCGCGTTGTTCGCGATTTTCGCCGCTGCCGCGAGTTTGCCGGCGCAACCGGACGCGTTTTTCGAGAAACACTGCTACCGCTGTCACGATGCGAAGAAGCAGAAGGGCGATTTCCGGCTGGACGACTTGCCGCGCGAATTTGGCGACGAGTTGGTGGCGCAAGACTGGGCGGAAGTGATGTTTCGCATCAATTCCGGCGAAATGCCGCCGGAGGACGAGCCGCAACCCACGGCTGCCGAGGTTGGCGATGCGGTGGAGTGGATTTCCGCGCGCATTAGCGAAGGCCGCGCGGCCCGGATGTCAAAACGCGGCCCGGTCACGCTTTATCGGCTTAGCCGAGACGAGTATGCCAACACGGTCTACGATCTGCTGGGCGTCCACTTTGACGTGAAAGCGCCGGGCGCGTTTAACGACGACCCGCGTTGGCATGGGTTCGATCGGATCGGTTCGTTGCTCTCGCTTTCGCCCTCTCACGTGGAGCGATATTTCGATGCGGCGCAGGCGGTCGTGAACTCCGCGTTTCCCGCCAAGCCGCCGAAAACCACGTCCGGGCGCGTTGAGGCGAACGACGCGCGGGCCGAGAAATGGCGCGAGGAAAACAACGTGGCCGAGCCGGTGCGCATGCTCCTTTTGCCGGGCGTGAAGTCCAAGGCCACGATCTACGCCCGCGAAACCGGGCTCTACAAAATTCGCGTTCGCCTCAGCGGTTTGCCGTCGTTCCAAGGCCGCCTGCCCCACCTGACGGTCTGGGATGACAAGGTGAAGCGCAGCTTGTTCGGGCAGGATGTTCGCGCGCCGGAAGACCAACCGACGACGATCGAGTTTGAGGCCTTTTTGCCAGCCGGCCGGCACCACCTCATGAACGAGGCGCCCGGCACGTTCGAGGCCCTAACTCTTGCACTCACCCAACGGACGCCGTTCACCACCACCCAGGAGCGGCGATTCATCCATCCGGCGAGCTACAAGCTGTACGACGCCAAAAATGAGCCGATTTTCCCCATGTTGATCGTCGATTGGCTGGAATGGGAGGGGCCAGTCGTTGCCGAGGCCGATTTGGCGAAACGCGAGGGCCTTTTGCCGGCCGGCGAGGATTTGGAGACCGTCCGCGCCAGTCTCGCAAATTTCGCCCAACGCGCGTGGCGCCGTCCGCCGGCCGCGGACGAAATTGGGCGGTTTGTGAGGGTGTTCGAGGCCGAATTGGCGGCTGGTGAAAATTTTCGCGCGGCTTACCTCGCGGCGGCAACCGGGCTCCTCACGGCCAAGAGCTTTTTCTACATTCAGGAAGGCTCGGCAGCCGAACGGCGGGACGAGATCAACGATTGGGAGCTGGCGTCGCGGTTGTCGTATTTTTTGTGGAGTTCCATGCCGGACGCAGAGCTGTTTGACGCCGCAAAATCCGGAAAACTGCGCCAACCCGGCGAATTGCGCGCGCAACTGGCGAGGATGCTCGCCGATCCAAAAACGGAGCGATTTATCGACGCATTTCCGCGTCAGTGGCTGCAATTGCACAAGGTGGGCATGTTTCCGCCGGACAAGGAACTCTACCCGGACTACGACGCCTGGCTGGAGAAGAGCATGATTCTGGAATCCACCCGATTCTTTGGCCAAGTCTTCGAGCGCAACCTGACATTGCGCGAATTTCTGCGCTCGGATTGGACGATGGCGAACGCCCGCCTGGCCATGCACTACGGGCTTCCCATGCCGCCGGAGGCCGGTTTTCAGCGAGTGGCGCTGCGCCCGGAAAATCACCGCGGCGGCCTGCTTACCCAGGCATCGGTTTTGTCGCAAACTTCGGACGGAACGCGGCATCGGCCGGTTCACCGCGGTGTTTGGGTGTTCGAAGCCATTTTCGGCAAATCGCCGCCTCCGCCGCCGCCCAACGTCGAACCGCTGGAACCCACGCCGAGCGACGAGCCCAAGGCGACCGTGCGCATGCAGTTGGAGGCTCACGCAACGCATGCAACCTGCTCCTCCTGTCACCGCAAAATCGATCCGCTAGGCTTCGCGTTCGATAATTACGACGCGATCGGACGCTGGCGCACGGAAGAAATCGTGGAAGGCGGCCAGGGCGACAATCCCCAGGTGGACGCGAGCGGCGCTTTTGCCGACGGCCGCGAATATGCCGGCCCCGCCGAGTTCAAGCAGTTGCTGGTGGACGACGTGGATCGGTTTGCGCAAGCTTTTGTCGAGCAACTGGCGACGTTTGCGTTGCGGCGGGTGATGACGATCGACGACCGGGAACAAATCGCGTCGATCGCGCAAAAAGCCCAGGACGCCGACTACCAATTGCGCGCCACGATCGAGCAGCTAGTTTTGTCCGAACTCTTCCAAAAACGCTAAAAATCATGAAATTGAACCCAATCCTTTCGATCGCCCTGTGCGCCGCCCAAATTGGGCCGCTGTTCGCCGCTGAAACGGTGGTGTCAGACGGCGCTGAGGTGAAAAAACTCGCCGAGGGCATGAAATTCACCGAGGGACCCGTCTGGCTGCCGAAGGAGAGAAAACTGATCTTCTCCGACATCCCGAACAACAAGCTGATGCAATGGAGCGAAGCCGAAGGGCTGACCGTGTTTCGCGAAGACAGCCAGCAGACCAACGGCAACATCCTCGATCTCGAAGGCCGCCTCATTTCCTGCCAACACGCCGGCCGCAACCTCATCCAGACCGAGCCGGATGGAAAAATCACCGTGCTGGCGGAGAAATTTGACGGTGGACGCTTCAATTCGCCCAACGACGTCGCGATCGACTCGGGCGGGAGATTCTGGTTCACCGATCCGCCGTGGGGTTTGAAGGGCGAGCACGAGATTCCGGGCCACTGGGTTTTTCGCCTGGACCCCAAGACCGGAAAAATCGATGCCGTGGTCAAGGACCTCGCCATGCCCAACGGGATCGTGTTTTCACCGGACGAACGCCGGATTTACATCGCCGACACCGGGGGTCACAAGCGCCATCCGGACGCCGCGTTTCACGCAACCCCGGACCGGGTTCATTGCTACGCGCTTAGCGAGAAAGGCGACCTTGGCGAGAAGCTGTTTCACATGGACGGCGGCAGTGACGGCATGGCGGTCGACGTGAAGGGCAACCTCTACACCACGCACGCCGGCGCGGTGAACGTCTACGACGCCGACGGTGAATTGCTGGAAAAAATCGCGATTCCCGAGGGCCCCGCGAACTGCACCTTTGGCGGGGAGGACTTCAAGACGCTGTTCGTCACCGCAAGGACGTCGCTCTACTCCATCCGCCTCAAAAACGCCGGAGCGAAACCGGTTGGCGCCAAGTGGTGAGCCCAGTTGAGCCGAGCCGAGCATGCGATGACAACGGCCGACGCCAACTGCCTGGTCGAGCTTCGCCTGGCCCGAATCCCGGGTCCGGCCGGCAAAGTCGCCGCCCACTACTGGCTGGTGACGAATCGCGAACAGCAAGCGCCCGAGCGCTGGGAAATCTGGCAAAGCTCCAACGTCCGCGGCGAAAGTTGGGGGCATCTGCACAAAAACCTGAAAGCTCCGCACGATGGCGTGGGCAACGGCCCCAGTTGGGTGGAACAAAGCTGGCGTGGCGGTGAAGCCGCGCGAATCGTCGAAATTCTGGACCAAGCACCGAGGATTTATCCGGCCTGCGACGTTTACTGGGTGTGGCCGGGCCCCAACAGCAACACCTTCGTGCAATGGGTGTTGCGCAACGCGGGTCAAGGCCACCAACTCGGCCCGCTCGGAGCTGGAGCGGCCTTTTCGCGGCTTTTTTAGGAATTGCGGCGGCGCGAAGCGGATGGATTTAGAATTTGTGCTTGGGATTCGGAAATTTTCGTTCCATGTTTTCGGCCAACGCTCCAAAAAAACGATGAAACTTCGCCACCTGACCTACAGCGCCGTTTCCGTGCTGCTTTCATCCTGCGCCGGACCCGGATTCAACAAAAAATGGGAGGCCGCGCTGGCTGAACATCCCGCGCCGCAGCAAACCGACATCACCGGCCCCTGGCAAGGATCGTGGAATAGCGAGGCCAACGGCCACACCGGCGATTTGCGCTGCATCGTCAATGAAACCGGCAAAGACCGTTACAATTTCCAGTACTGGGCGACCTGGGGCCGCGGAATGAAGGGAACGTTCGCGATCGATTGCGAAGGCGCCCGGCAAGGCGGCGTGACGCGGGTGACCGGTCAGAAAAAACTCGGCCCTTTCGGCAAATACAGCCACGAGGCGGAAATCACGCCCTCCCGCTTCGATGCGCGATTCAGCAGGCAGCGGAAAAATTTGGGGACGTTTGAGCTGAGCCGGCCGGAATCGGAGTGAGCCTCCCAATTCGCGCCCCCGCGCTTACATCTCCCCGTTCAGCAGCATGAACGCTTTCACCGCCTCCGCGGTGGGCTCCAAATCGTAGCGAACCTGGCGTTTTTCGCGCAATTTCTCCAACGTGGGGTGTTTGGGGCGGATTCCGACGGCGTTTTCGATCGTTTCCGGAAATTTCGCCGGATGCGCGGTGGAAAGGATGACGGTGTTGGCGTCGGGATCGATGTCCTCGAACCCGCAAGCGGTGTGGGGATCGACGATGTAGTCGTAGCGCTGGTGAACGTCGCGGATGTTGGCCAGAATTTCGGTGTCGGTCGAGCGCGTCGCCCGGAACACGCCGCGGTGGAACCTGGGGAGCTTGAGCCGGCCGGTCTTGCGGACCTGCTGCATCCAATCGCGAACCCGCGCGCCATCGCCGTCCACCAGGTAGTAGAGGAAGCGCTCAAAGTTAGAGGCGACCTGGATGTCCATGGACGGCGCCAGGCTGGAATTCACCGTTTCCTGCTCGTAAACGCCGGTGTTGAAGAGCCGGAAGAGGATGTCGTTCTGATTCGTCGCCACCACGAACCGGTTGCAGGGCACACCCATCTTTGAAGCGAGCCAACCGGCGAAAACGTTGCCGAAATTCCCGGTCGGGACGACGAATTCGACCTGATCGGAGTTTTCCGCGGGAAGCTGGGTGAACGCGTGGAGGTAGTAGACCGATTGGGCTAAAACGCGGGCCAAATTGATGGAATTGACCGCCGAAAGCCGCACCTGAGCGCGAAACTCCGGATCGCCGAAGAGATCCTTCACGATGCGTTGCGCGTCGTCAAAGGTGCCCTGGATGGGGATGGGGTAGATGTTTTTGGTCTCCGTGCAGGTCATTTGGCGCTCCTGCAGCTCCGAAATCCGCCCCTTGGGATAGAGCATGAAGACGTTGACCCCCTCTTTGCCCGCCAAACCGTGAATCGCCGCCGATCCGGTGTCTCCGGACGTCGCGCCCAGCACGTTGATCGACTCCCGCGTCCGGCGAATTTGATCCGCGAACAGGTTGCCGACCAGTTGGAGCCCGAAATCCTTGAACGAAAGCGTGGGCCCGTGAAACAGCTCCAGGACGAAGAGTTTTTCGTCCAACTGACGCAGCGGCGCGGTGGCCATGTCGCTGAAATTGGCGTAGGAGCGGTCCACCAGCCGGAAAATCTCATCCGCATCGTGATCGGTGTCGAACAAAGAGAGCAAAGCCACGGCCAGGGCCGGGTAAGGCTCCTGATCGCCGCTCACCAGCTCTGGCGACAGCGCAGGGATTTTCGCCGGCA
Organism: Verrucomicrobiales bacterium; assembly: GCA_965224535.1. Taxonomy (GTDB): domain Bacteria; phylum Verrucomicrobiota; class Verrucomicrobiia; order Verrucomicrobiales; family DEV007; genus JBCDHN01. The sequence goes on along the minus strand of CBDCZR010000008.1, from coordinate 175,438 downwards.
CATAGAGCCCACCATCCGGAGCCAACCCATTGGCAAAAGCGTCGGAAAAGGAGACCTCGGGGGCTTGTTGTCGGGTGCTGACGTATCGCATGGGCTTCGTAGGGTCACTATTGGCCTGCTGACCCGCCGCGCAAGCGCGAACGCCACTTTCAAGCCCTCGCCAATTCGCTGGCAATCCTCACCGAAGCAAGCGAAGATGTTCGCGTTCGCCCATGAGCCCTGAATTGCCAAAATTGCCCCTCGGCGAGTCGGATTTTCCCCGTTTGCGGGAGACGGGTTGCGTTTACGTCGATAAAACGCACCAGATCCAGCAAATGGCGACCAGTGGAGTGTATTTTTTCCTGTCACGCCCACGCCGGTTCGGAAAGTCGCTCACCGTTTCCACCTTGCAGTGTTTGTTCGAAGCAAGACGGGAGCTTTTTGGCGGGCTTTGGATTGATGAAAAAAGCCGCTGGGATTGGAAACCGCACTCAGTGATCGTGCTGGATTTCAACGAGATTTCGTCGTTGGAGCCAGGGGAATTGCGACAAAGCCTCCTTTACCGGCTGGATTCACTTGCCGCCGACCATGGCTTGGAGCTGAATGGCGCTACGCCGAATGCGAAGCTCGGCGATTTAATCAAAGGATTGGCAGCAAAGTCCGGTGAAAAGGTCGTGGTGCTGATCGACGAGTATGACAAACCGTTGATTGACCACCTGGGCAAGGGCGAGGCCGGACTGAAGCAAGCCGCGAAAAATCGAGACGAACTGAAATCGATGTTTGGGGTGCTTAAAGGGCAAACCGTCGGCGGTTGTTTGCGCCTCTTGTTCGTTACCGGCGTGTCGCGATTTAGCCGAATTTCGATCTTTTCCGAGTTAAATAACCTCACCGATCTGAGCATGGACCGGCGCTATGCGACTCTCGCGGGATGGACGACCGATGAACTGCGCTCCTACTTTCGCGGGCACCTGAATTCATTGGCCAAGAAACTGCACCTTACTCCGGAATGCACGTTTAACCGGCTAACCGAACTTTACAACGGCTACCGTTTTACCTCTGCGAATCTTCAAGTGTTCAACCCGTTTTGCCTGGCTCAAGCCTTTTATCACGGAGAATTCGCAGACTACTGGTTCGGTTCCGGGAGCCCATCGTTTTTGGTTCGCCTCATCAAAGAGCGCGGCTTTCCGCCACTCGAATTGGAGGGCTTGGCGGCGGCAAGTTCGGAGTTCGACAACTTCGATTTGGAGGACCTCCGGCTCAAGGGCCTTCTCTTCCAGACCGGCTACCTGACCATCCGCGATTTCCACGATGGCGAATTTACGTTAGGTTTTCCCAACCAAGAGGTCCGCTCCGGATTCTACAAACGGCTGCTTTTTGCCGGCGATGATTTTTCGCTCGAATCCAACCAAGCCGCCAAGGCAAACAAACTGCGGAAATCTCTCTCCGAGCAAAACCTGGAAGGCTTCATCAAGACAACCTCCAGCCTGTTCGCTTCTGTTCCCTACCAGCAAAGTGCCAAATTGAGCGAAACCCATTTTCACGCGCTGTTTTACATGATGCTGGCAGTCAGCGGGATGCAGGTAAACTGCGAATTGCTCACCTCCAAGGGGCGGATTGACGTGGCGGTGGAGTTTCCGGACAAGGTCTACGTTATCGAGCTGAAATGCGGTCAATCCGCTGCCGATGCTCTCCAACAAATTGCCGATCGCGGTTACTTGGAACGCTACGCCGGTTGTGGGATGAAGCGTATTGCTTTGGGGATCGAATTCAATGCCGGTGAGCGAAATATCAGTGAGTGGAAGTCAGAAATTTATCCAGATTGAAGGCGATGGCTCACCCCCGCTTCCCGAAAATCGCCGTTCCCACCCGTACGATGGTGGATCCCTCTTCAATCGCGACCTCAAAATCGTGGCTCATGCCCATGGAAAGCTCCGGCAGCGAAATTCCGCTTTCTTCCGCCAATTTATCGCGAAATTCGCGCAGACCCGCAAACGACGCCCGCACGTTTTCCGGTTCGGGGTCGAACGGCGGCAGAATCATCAGCCCCTGGATCTGGAGCCGGCTCAGGCCGAGCAATTCCTCGAACTGGCTCCGCAATTCCTCCGGCGCGAAGCCGTGTTTGGACGCTTCTCCCGCCAGGTTGACTTGCAGGTAAACGTGGGGATGCAAGCCCAACTCACCGGCAATGCGATCGGTCTGTTGCGCCAGCGCCAGACTGTCGATGCTGTGAAATGTGTCGAAGACCGGCAGGGCTTTGCGCACTTTGTTGCGCTGCAGGGAGCCGATCAGGTGCCAGGTGATGCGATCGGGCAATTGCGGAACTTTTGCGATGGCTTCCTGGACCTTGTTTTCGCCAAAAAGCGTCAATCCGGCGTCGTAGGCCAAAAACACGGTTTCCGCCGGCCAGGTCTTGGAAACGGCCAAAAGTTGCACCTCTTCACGCGCGCGCCCCGCTTTCTCGCAAGCTTTGGCGATGCGGGTTTCGACCTGTTCCAGGTTATTGGCGATGGAGTCGGCGCTTGGCATATTCCCTTAGACAGATTATCCTCCGCCTCCTTTTCATGCAAATCGAAACCCTGCGGCTGTTTTGTGATCTCGTCGAGGCGCGCAGCTTTTCCATGGCTGCTGAAAAGCATCGCATTTCCCAGAGTGCGGTCAGCCAGCGCATTGCCGCGTTGGAGAAGGAGCTGGGCGCTACATTGTTGGTGCGCGGCCGCAGCACCGAACCCACCGCTGAGGGAAATTTGCTGCTTTCCGCGGCGCACGAGATCCTGGGAACTTACGACGATTTTCGCGCCAGACTGCGGGCGCCGGACGACGTCATCGGCGGTCAACTGCGCATCGTCACGGTTTACTCGATCGGCCTGCACGAGCTTCCGCCCTACCTCAAGTGGTTCCGCGATCACTACCCGAACGTGAACGTCCAGGTGGAGTATCGCCGCGCCAACCAGGTTTACGCCGATGTGGAGAAAAATTGCGCGGATTTGGGGTTGGTGGCCTTTCCGGAGTCGCGGCCCGGGCTGGAAACCAAGACGTTCTGGCAGGACGAGTTGGTGCTGATCTGCACGCCGGTCCACGATTTCGCCCAACGCGGCTCCGTGCATCTGACCGACCTGGAAGGGGCCAAATTCATCTCGTTTGAGCCGGATTTGCCGACGCGGATCGCCATCGACGCGATGTTTGCCCGGATTGGGGTGAGCGTGAACGCGTTGATGGAGCTGGACAACGTGGAGCTGGTGAAACGAGCCGTGGAACTGGAGGATGCCGTGTCGATCGTGCCCCAGCGCACCGCTTTTGCCGAGGTGGAGGGCGGCCGGTTGGCCCAAGCCACGCTGATCGATCCTGACATCGACACCAGCCGGCCGCTGGGGGTCATTTGGCGGCCGGATGAGCCGGAAAATCCCGCGTTGAGCGAGTTTGTGGAGCTTCTGGAGACCAAGCGGCTGTTTTAGGGCTTGCCTGCAATTGCGAAAGCCTGCCACCCGTGCAAGCGTGGATTAATCATGCCCGCAACAGCCTCACCACGACCGGGGTGGAGGGCGCTGGTTTTTACCCTCGCCTTCATCCTGCCTGCCACTGCCTGCCAGGTGCCGGTTTTCCGTTTTGCATTGGAGCGGTGGGTTGCCGACCGCTACGAGGTCGTCGTCAATTTGCCCGGCGATGAGCCTGGCGACGCCGAACGCGCGATCGTCGATTTTTTGAAGGAATCCGCCGAAAACGAGGAGATTCTGCCAAATTTCTTCGTTCGCGTGGAAACGCCGCAATCCGGCGCTGGCACCGACGCCAACTCTGAGGCCGAAACCGAAACCGGCTCGTTGGCGGTTTACTACCCGCGCCGCTATCCGGCGATTGCCGCGGAGAATGTCCCGCCCATCTGGTCCGGCGCGTTGACCTTGGAAAACGCGCGCAAACTCGTCGATTCACCGGCGCGGCGCGAGCTGGTGAAGCGCATCCTCTCCGGCGAGTCCGCAACCTGGGTGGTGGTGCAAAGCGGCAACCCGGAAAAAGACCAATCGGCGGTGAAAACGATGGCCGAAGCGCTCGAAGAGGGGCAAAACGTGCTCGAAATCCCCGATGGCGTGGTTTCCGCCGATGACGCGCCGGATGCGGGTTTCATCAGCGATCCCGACAACATCCTGCAATCCCACGTCCCGCTGAAAATCGGCTTTTCGGTGCTGGAAATCGCTCGAAACGACCCCGCGGAGGAGTTGTTTCTTCCCATGCTGCTGAATTTGGAAGCCGACTTGAGCGAATACGCGGGCGAGCCGATGGTTTTCCCGGTTTTCGGCCGCGGCCGCGCGTTAGAGCCGTTGATCGGCAAGGGCATCAGCCGGGACAACGTGCTCGACTACGCCGGTTACCTCTGCGGGGCGTGTTCCTGCGAGGTGAAGGATCAAAACCCCGGCATGGACCTGTTGGTCGCCGCAAACTGGGACGCGGCGCTGCAAGACAGCACCATCATCATCGACAAAGTGCTCCCGCCCTTGGAAGGAACCGGCGTCCTCACTGCCGCAACCACGCCAACCCAAGCCATGCTGACCGCTGAACCGGCAAAAAGCTCGCCGCTCGCCGTCCTGGGCGCGACCATCGGCCTGGTGGTGTGCGTCATCGCGCTAGGTTCGTTCCTGGTTCTCAAACGCCGCACGACATGAAGCTGACAAATCTGGTTACCCGCGAAATCGCCCACCGCAAAGGCAACTTCCTGCTCTCGCTCCTTGGCGTGGCTCTGGCCGTGGCCTGCGTGGTGGCCACCATCTCTATGCTGCGCGCCCACCAACTGAAAACCGGCGCTGAAATGGCCAAACTGGAGGATGAGATCCGCAAATCGATGAAGGGGCTGGGCTTCAACATCTACATCTTCCCCAAAGACCAGGAATTGAGCGAAGTTTACTCCGAGGGGTTCGCTTCAAAAACGATGCCGGAGGAGTACGTCACCACCCTGGCCAACAGCAAAATCGTGACCGTGAACCACCTGTTGCCCAGCCTGACGCAAAAACTAACCTGGGAAGAGCAAGGGCGCTCGGTCATCCTCATCGGCGTGCGTGGAGAAGTGCCGATCGCCCATCGCGACCTCAAAAAACCGCTCATCGATCCCGTCGAACGCGGCAAGCTGGTTTTGGGGCACGAATTGCACGCCGGACAGGGGCTAAAACCTGGCGACAAGGTCCAATTTCAGGGGCGCGAGTTCGCCGTCGCCAAAACGCACGCCCCGCGCGGCTCCAAGGACGACATCACCATCTGGATGAACCTGGCCGAGGCCCAGGAAATGCTCGGGAAAACCGGCCAAATCAACGCCATCCAGGCGCTGGAGTGCAATTGCGCCACCATCGACCGGTTGGGCGAAATTCGCGCCGAACTGATGCAAATTTTGCCCGAAACGCAGATCATCGAGACCGAAAGCACCGCCCTGGCCCGAGCTGAGGCGCGCAATCAGGCTAAGGCGACCGCGAATCAAACCCGGGCCGAAACCGAGCGATTTGCCAGCGTTCTGCTGCCGTTGGTGACGGTTTTCGGCATGGCGTGGGTGGGAATGTTAGCGCTCATGAACGTGCGCGAGCGCGTCGGCGAAATCGGGATTCTCCGCGCGGTCGGCGTCGGCAGCGGGACGATTTTTTCCGCGTTTCTCTCCCGCGCGTCGTTGGCCGGGTTTTTGGGGGCATTGCTAGGATTAGCCGCGTTCGTCCTGGGATTTTGGGCCCTGCGCAAGGGCGTGTTCCTCGGTCAACCGTTAGGCGGGCTGATGAAAACGGGAACTTGGTTGGCCCCGCTCATCATCGCTCCGTTGCTGACGGCGGCCGCCGCGTGGTTGCCAGCCATGCTCGCCGCGCAGAAAGATCCCGCGGATGTTTTGCGCCATGACTGATCCCGTCCTCAAAGCCGCCAATTTGTCGAAACGCTTCACCACCGGCGAAGGCGAGGTCCGCGCCGTCGAAGACGTGTCGCTGCAACTCGCGCCCGGCGAATTCGTGGCCCTTCACGGCCCCAGCGGCTGCGGAAAATCGACGTTGCTCCTCATGGCCGGCGGCTTGCTTTCGCCGGATGACGGCGCGTTGGAAATCGTCGGCCGCGACCCTTACAAATTGTCCGTGGAAGAACGCACCGCGTTTCGTGGCCAGCACATTGGCTTCGTGTTTCAGCAATTTCACCTCATCCCCTTTCTCGACGTTTTGGACAATGTCAGGATCGGTTTTTTGGCCGCAAACGGCTCCGATGAGGGTGAAAAGCTGGATCGGCGCGCCAAGGAGCTTCTCGAGCGCTTCCAACTGGATCACCGTCTCCACCACACCCCATCGCGGCTTAGCGTGGGCGAGCAACAACGCGTCGCCCTGGCCCGCGCCTTGCTGCGCTCGCCCAACCTGGTTCTAGCCGACGAGCCGACCGGGAATTTGGACGCGGAAAACGCCGGGATTATCCTCAACCACCTCGCGGAATTCGCCGGAGAAGGCGGCACCGTGCTCATGGTCACCCACGACGAGCGCGCCCGCGAAAAAGCCGCGCGCTCGGTGGAATTGAACGGCGGGCGGATTGTGGAATAGCCCTGGAAAAGGGACGAAAGGGACTGAAAGGACCCAATCGACTTGTTTCCAAATACGCCGATTCGCAGCTTTCCCATCACTCTGGGTTTTCAAGCCGCGTGCAATTCAGCTTATCTTCCAAGTTAGCTCGCCCCGCGCGCGATTCGAATCGTGTGTGGCATTGGGACGGTTTTTGACTAGATTGGGACATGACCCTGAACCTCGAAATTGATGAGGCAACCCACCGGCGGTTCTCGGAGGCTGCCGCGCGGGAGGCCAAATCATTGTCTGAATGGGCGCTGGATCTTTTGGCCCGGGCGGTGCCTGCAAGTGGCTCAGCCAACGAGCCGCTGTCATCCAAAATCGACGGTCTGGCCTGGCTTGAAGACGGCTGGCTGGAGGGAGGTGGCGTTGCACCTGCACGCCAGAATCTTTCTTGGCTGATGGACGAGGTGAAGCGCGAATTTCCCGTTTCTCTGGAGCATCCCGCAGTCGTTCCGACCGAAGAAGGGAACGTGGTTTTCGAATGGATCCGCCCCAAGGCGCGAATCGAACTGGAGGTGAACTTCGGGGAAAGCAAGCTGGAGCTTTATGCCACCGACGTCGAGGCCGACACCTTTGAGGAGGAGGCTTTTGACGCCGGCCAGTGGGCTGCGGCGTTCGACCGCGTAACTCGGATTCTGTCTGCATGAACGGGGAATGGAAGGCAGATGACCTGTTGTTTCGGCAGGTGCATCCCAACTTTCTTTCCGGCGGGCTACCCAACAGCCAGGCATTTTGTCCCACGCCCAAGGACGCGGGAAAGCTCTCCGTTGACGACGCCTCCTTGATTTCGGCTGGGGACTCTTGGCGGCACTTTACCGAGGACTTGAGGTTCGCATCCGCCGGGACGTGGGCGGTTTCCATCGCGGAAGTCGGATCGGTGGAAGACTTGGTGGTTCTGAGAGACCCAATCGAGGATGAGCAGGAACCGGCCAAGAGCAATCCGGCTCATTGTGCGATTGACTTCAACCAACTGACGTCCAAAGGGCAGCGAAAGAAACGGGCACAAAAGCTAGCGATTTTCGCTTCTGCACGGAGGTGCCAATTCGAACCTCAGATATGAGGAGGGCAACCCTGTCCGAGGCGGTTGGGAATTCGTGTGATTGACTGAGTTCCAATCGAAATTGGACGCGAAAATCGCAAAACCTGTCGCTTTAGTCCCTTACGTCTCTTCAGTCCCTTATCCAGGTCACATTTCAACTTGCCCCTAGCGCCCAAAAAACCGATAATCCGCTGGATGCGAAACTTTTGACGCGATGAGCCGGAGAAAATCGCCAGCGCCTGATCGTTCGAAAAAACCGGGATGCTTCTGGCTCGTTTTGGGGGTGTTCGGCATTTTCTTCCCTCTCGCAACGTTCGCCATTTTGCCCGCGTTTTACGCCGCCACGCCTCGCATCCCGGCGGAGGTCTACGATGTCGAAAAAGCCATCGTGGTCGATCTGCACCGTCAATGGCTCTACGCTTACGAGGGCGGCCGATTGGTCCACAACATGCCCGCGGTGACCGGGAAAAGCCACAAACCGACCCCAATCGGCATCCACGCCATCGGCTGGAAGAGCGAGGACTACAAAAGCCGCGAATTCAACGTTCCCATGCCCTACTCGATGTTTTTCGTGGTCAAACGCGGGATCGCCATTCACGGCAGCACAGCCATCGGATGGCGCTGGCGAGCCAACCGCTTTGGAGCGAACCTCGGTTCGGCGGGCTGCGTGGGATTGACCGAGCAAAACGCCAAAATGTTGTTTGACTGGGCCCCGCCCAAGACCCCCGTTTTCGTGACCATGAGCCTGGATCCCTCCATCATGCCACAGACCAAACTCCCCAGCGCCGATCGGGGCAGGAAGTATTAGCTTGCCCGCGAATCCCGAAGAAACTCACCCAAAATCCGTCCAATTCAGCAGCCGGGCTTCGCAGCCCCAACTTTTAGGACCCGCTATCGTGACTCATCCTATCCGCAGCACAAATCAACGGAGCACACGATCCAGACGTAGGTGTCTGGCGTGGTTTGCAGCAATCCTCGCATTCTTTTTCGCCGTCCCCGCCATCGAAGCAGGATCGGCGACCTTGGTCATCGTGAAAAAGAGCCAACGCAAGCTCATCGTGATGGGCGGGAGTAAAGTTTTGGCCGAATTTAGCGTTGCGCTAGGCTCAAATCCCGTGGGACACAAGCGCCAACGCGGCGATGGCCGCACGCCGGAGGGAACCTACACCTTGAGCAGCAAAAATCCGCACAGCAGCTACTACAAGTCCATCCGCATTTCCTATCCCAACGCCTCCGACCGTTCCGCCGCCGCCAAACGCGGGGTGAGCCCGGGCGGCGACATTTACATCCACGGCTCGCCCAACAAAATGAGCGCGATTCCGGGTTTGGTGATGAAAATGGTGGATTGGACGGACGGCTGCATCGCTGTCAGCAACCGGGAAATGGATCGGCTGTGGAAACTGGTTGGAACCGGGACCAAAATTCGGATCGAGCCGTAGGTCACCCAACCTTCCTCAACTTCGTGACCCGGCCGCCGACGACCCACTCGGCCACGTAGATGTTTCCTTGCTTGTCAAAGCAGGCGTCGTGGGGATGGACGAACTTGCCCGGCTGCCATTTTTCGGGTTTTCCGCGCATACCCGCCTTTTTGTCCAAAACCTGGTTTCTCCAAGCCTCGTCGTCGCCTAACTGGGCCAAAATCTCGTTTTTCGGGCCCAAAAGCGTGATTCTGGCGTGCAAATCCGGCACCACCATGAGGTCGCCCTGAATGTCGATGTCCGCCGGGAAGAGAAATCCGTCCATGGTGCGGAGGTGCTGGCCTTCCAGGTCGAACCATTGCAGCCGCTTGTTGGCGCGGTCGCAAACGACGATTTCGGCGTGCCGTCGCGCATGTCCAGCCACTGGCCGTGCGGCGTTTTGAACTTGCCGTCTTCGGTGCCCGAGCCGCCAAACACGCCCATAAACTCGCCGTTTGAGGTGTAGCGGAAAATGTAGCCGCTGCCGTAGCCGTCGCCCAGGTAAACGCTGCCGTCCGGGGCGAAATTCACGTTCGTGGGCCGGTAGCGGCCCAGTTTCAGGCCGGCGTGCTTTTCCAGGTCCGGTTTCCCCCGCGACCAGACGATTTCTCCGTCCAGCGTGGCTTTGGTGAAGGCCATGGAGGAGTCGCTGGGCGAGAGGTAGAGATACTCTCTGCCGTCGTGTTCGCGGCGAATGTCGATCCCGTGCCCGCCGGCGCGATTTCCCGGTTTGCCGTGCTCGGGAATCATCGACTTCACGAATTTTCCCTTCGCATCGAAGACGAAAACCGATCCCGGCGAACCTTGGTGCGAAACGTAAATCAGCCCCGTGGAGTCAATCGCCGCGCCGTGCGAGGCATTGCCGTAACTGTGGCCGTCCGGCAGTTTTCCCCAGTTGTGGATGCATTCGTAGGTGTGCTCGCCACTGCCCACGGTGAGCGATTTTTTGCCATCGGCCAGGATGTTGAAGCTTGGGAGCGCCGTGGCGGCTGCGGCGGTGGATCGGAGAAATGTGCGGCGTTTGGTCATGATTCCGGAGGATAGGCACGGGCCCTTGGCGTTGCAACCGCGACAAATTCGCGATTTTTTGGCCAAATCGCCCGTTTTTCGGTTGTTGTCAGTGCCCCTGACGTGCTGAAGTAGCCGGATCATGACATTCGAAGAATTTTCCGCCAGCATCGAGGACCACAACGACCCGCCGGAAGGTTTGAGCGGCGAACTCCGGGCGCTTTGGCTGGTGAAGAAGGACCGTTGGGACGATTCCCACGACGTGGTCAACGACATCCACTCGTCCATGGGATCGTGGATTCACGCCCATTTGCACCTGATCGAGGGAGACCTGGGCAACGCCGCTTACTGGTACAACCGGGCCAGCGTCCCGGCTCGGCGCGACCAATCGGAAATTCCCGCGGAATGGGAGGAACTGGTTCGCGCGAACTTGTGAGGGAGCGCGCTTTTTTGGTCATTACTTCGTAAATTCTAACCTTCGTTTACAATCTTGGACTTTCGAATACACTACCCCTCCCCGCGTCGTACCAAGGCTCCAAATCCATGCTTTTCCTCCTTGAACGCCCAAGAAATTGCGATGATAGGGAGCACTCGCCGCCACGCTCACGCCCTAACATTCGAAAATCGGACGGGGACCGATTTTCCCGGCGCCTTTGATGTCGTTAGATGAACCTGCCACATATCCCAGGCTATGAATTCGAAGAGTTGATCGGCGAAGGCGGCTGCGGAGCCGTCTACCGCTGCCGCTTTGAAGATGGCGGTTATCGGGCGGTCAAAATCCTCAACGGCTTGGCGATCAACGCGGGGCTGGTGTCGCACTCTCTCAACACCACCACCGGCTTGGAGCATCCCGGGCTCATCCCCGTTTACACCTGCAACCTCTCCCAGGCGCCCTACTACTACGCCAGCCATTACTACGGCGTGGATGGCCGGGGAGAACCGGCCACCTTGGAGGCGCTGATGGGCCAATTGCGCCCTGACAAAGGCTGGCGGCTGGTGGAGCAACTCATCGACGCCCTGGCGTTCCTCCACAAAAACGACATCGTCCACACCAGCGTCAAACCCAGCAACATCTTCGTGGAGCAGGACGACGAGGGCATCGGCTTTCGCATCAAACTCAGCGATTTTGGCCAGGGTTTGGTCGGCGGGCTGCATTACTACGAGATGGGCCGCAGCGGCTTCTACGCGGCGCCGGAACAACTGGCGAACGGCGATTTTTCCCACGGCAAGGGCAAGCGCTGGGATGTCTACAGCTTCGGCGTAATTGCGTTTCAGCTCCTCACCGGCCAATTGCCCAGGCTGGCCGACCGCTACAAGCGCTTTTTGGCCGATTTGGGCAAGCGCAACCCGGACAACCCCACCGCAGTCTTTGCCCAAGAGAACCCGGCTGAGGTTTGCGAGGAATTGCGTCAGCAACCGGCCATCACCTGGCCTTCCAAGCCCAAAAACGAGTACGAAGCCCGGTTGCGCGACGTGGTGGACCGCTGCCTGGACCTCGATCCGCAAAATCGCCCGGTCGACCTGCGCGAAGTCGCCCGCACTTTCGAAAACATTCGCCACGAGGCCGATTTGCAGTCGGTCAAGGACCAGCACGGGGCGCAAATTCGCTCGAAAACCATCAAAATTCGCACGTTGCTGGGAACGACCGGGATTTTCCTGTTTTCCAGCCTGCTGCTGCTGATTGGCGCGATCATCGGCTTCGCCAAATTTGGCGTGGAAGCGACCAAAGTCTTGCAGGAAGACGCTCGCCGCCGCGCGGATCTCAAGCAGCAAAAAGACGCCTACGAGGGCATCATCGCGATGAAGGAAAAAGCCAAGGTCGAGGCCGAGGACGAGACCTTGCTGCGCCGCCGCCAAGCCGCCGACGCCCGCGGCATGCTCAAATATTCCCAGGCCAACGCCGACCGCTTCTTCGACATGATTTTGCTGGCCAAAGACGTCGATTTTCCCGATTTCCAGCCAGTCCGCCGCCACCGCATGGAGGATGCGCTGGTCTACTTCGAGGATTTTCGCCGCAAATATGCCTCCGATCCCGGTTTTGCCGCTGAAGTGGCGCGTTCGCACCAATTTGTGGGCGAAATCAAGCGCTCCCAGGGTCGGCTGAGCGAGGCCATTGCCGATTTGCTCAAAGCGCGCGACGCCATCGACGCGCTGGAGGTCTCCACCTCCGAAAAAGAGCGGCTTTCGGCGCAAACCGCGTTGATCGAGCGCAGCGTTGCGGAAATGGAGCTTTTGCTCGGACATCCAGCCAAAGCCCAGGAGGCGCTCAAACGCTCCTCGAATCGTTTTCGCAAGCAAATTGCCGGCGGCGGAGGCAAAAACGAGCGGCTCGCCTTCGAGTTGGTGCGCAACCGGCTCATCGCCACCGAAATCAAGCGCGAGAGCGAGGACTACTCCGGCGCGTTGCAGGATTTGCGGATCATCGCCGATTCGTTGGTTGAGCTTCGCGACGCCAACCCGGATTCCGACGAGTACATGTTCCTGCTGGGCCGCACGTTTTGCGATATCGGCCACCTGCTGCGCAAGGACAAGAAAAATCCCGACGCAGCGCTCCAGATGTATCAAAAATCCAAGGATCTCTTCGCCCAACTGGTCGTGAACAACGATCAAATTGAGGACTACCAGTACTACCTGGCGTTGAGCCTGAACCAGGAGGGCGAGATCACGCAGGAAAAGCAAAAACTGCTCGGCGCGCTGGATTTGCTCAACCGCATCGTCTCCATGAATCCGGACGACCACCGCTACCGTTTTGAGCTGGCCTACAACTACGGCCGGTTGGCGGAAATGCAGCGCGATGAGGGCCAAACCGGCGAAGCTTTCAAGCTCAACCAAATGGCGGTCGGCGAATTGGAGAAACTGGTCGAAAAAGAGCCCGGCGTCATCCGCTACCAGTTCAATCTCGCCCGCCAGCGCGGAGAATTGGCCCAGGTTATGGCCGACCGCGAAAAATTCACCGACGCCGCGGGACTCTTCACGGAGACGATCGGCAAATTGGAGGAACTCATCGCCAAAGAGCCGAAAAACGAGCGCTACCTGACCAATCTGGCCAAAGCGCTGGGCAACGCCGGATTCGTGTGGGAAGAACTCAACGACGACAAGAAGGCCAAAGTCTGCTACCAGCGGGCCAAGGATACTTGGAATTCGGTCCTTTCGCTGCTTCCCAAGGATACCGAAGCCTCTTCCGGCATGGCCTGGATCGACAACCAATTGCGACGCTTCAAGTAGCGCAGCGCCGAGAACGGCGCACGATTTGGCTGGCGCCTGCTCCACTTCTCCCCACTGTGGCTAGTCATGACGAATCACGCCGAGTTAACCCGCTGGGTCCTGGATGTCGCCAGACTGTGCCAGCCATCCAAGGTCCACTGGTGCGACGGTTCCCGCGAGGAATGGGACGAGCTGTGCGCCGGTTTGGTCGAGGCGGGGACGTTTCGCAAACTTAACCCGGAAAAGCGCCCCAACAGCTACCTGGCCTGGTCGGATCCGTCCGATGTGGCGCGGGTGGAATCGCGCACGTTCATTTGCAGCCGGCGCAAAGCCTTTGCCGGGCCGACGAACAATTGGCGCAACCCGGACGAAATGCGCGAAACGCTGCTGGAGCTGTTTTCCGGCTCCATGGAGGGCCGCACGCTCTACATGGTGCCGTTTTGCCTGGGACCGCTCGGCTCGGAAATGTCCATCATCGGCGTGGAGTTGACCGATTCCGCCTACGTGGCCGTCAACATGCGAATCATGACGCGGATGGGCCAGGCGGTGCTGGATGAATTGGGCAGCGACGGCGATTTCATCCCCTGCCTCCATTCCGTCGGCAAGCCGCTCAAAAACGGCGAAAAAGACGTTCCCTGGCCCTGCAACGACACCAAATACATCGTCCATTTTCCCCACGAACACGAAATTTGGTCATTCGGCAGCGGTTACGGCGGAAATGCGCTGCTCGGCAAAAAATGCTTGGCGTTGCGCATCGCCAGCGTGATCGCGCGCGAAGAAGGCTGGATGGCCGAGCACATGTTCATCAGCGGCGTGGAATCGCCCGGCGGACACAAAACTTACGTGGCCGGCGCCTTTCCCAGCGCCTGCGGAAAGACGAATTTCGCCATGCTGGTGCCGCCGGAATCTTACCAAAAAGCGGGCTGGAAAGTTTCCACGGTGGGCGACGACATCGCCTGGCTGCGGCCCGGAAAAACCGGCAAATTGCACGCCATCAACCCGGAAGCCGGCTATTTCGGCGTCGCGCCCGGCACGAGCTGGGAATCGAACCCGAACGCGATGGGCGCGCTCCGCGAAAATGCGATTTTCACCAACGTAGCCCTGACCGAGGACGGCGATGTGTGGTGGGAGGGGATGACCGACGAACCGCCGGCAAAACTGACGGACTGGCACGGAAATCCCTGGACGCCGGAGAGCAAAACGCCGGCGGCGCACCCGAATTCCCGCTTCACCGCCCCGGCATCGCAGTGCCCGACGATCGATCCGGACTGGGAAAATCCCGATGGAGTGCCGATCGACGCAATCGTCTTCGGCGGCCGGCGCGCCACGACCATGCCGCTGGTTTTCCAGGCGTTTAACTGGGTGCACGGCGTCTTTTTGGGCGCAAACATGGGATCGGAAACCACTGCCGCCGCCGCCGGCGAAATCGGCAACGTGCGCCACGATCCCTTCGCCATGCTGCCCTTCTGCGGCTACAACATGGGCGAGTATTTCGCGCATTGGCTCGGCATGCGCAAACGCATCGATCACCTGCCCCGGCTCTTCCACGTCAACTGGTTCCGCAAGGATGCGGACGGCAAGTTCATGTGGCCCGGTTTTCGCGAAAACATGCGGGTTTTGGAGTGGATCGTGAACCGTTGCCGCGGGCGCGGAGCCGGCCGCGAAACGCAGATTGGCTGGATGCCGTATTTCGACGAATTCAACCTGGAAGGGATGGATTTCAGCCACGAGCAGTTCAAGCAGGTCATGGAGGTCAACGCGGAGGAATTTCGCCAGGAACTGCTCTCGGAAGCCGCCCTCTACCTGCGGCTTTACGATCACCTGCCCAAGGAGTTGATTTTTCAGCGCGAATTGCTCGCCGGACGGATTTAACCCGAACGGGCAGGCTCACCTCAGCGCTCAGCACGTGATTACCGGCGTTACGTTCCGCACGGCGCCGTCGATCAGCTCGAATGTTAGGTAGCCGGCCTGTTTCTCCGCCTGGCTCGATGTCATCCCGGCGGAGCCGCAATTCAGGCACAGCGTGTCCGGCGTCTGCTCCGGGCGCAATTCCCAACGGGCGTGTTTGTGCCCGTGCAAGTAAACCACCGGCCGGTGGTTGGCGACCAACTCCGCCAGGCGCTCCTCGCCGATGAGCCGGTGGCCGTTCGTCTCTTGCTGATGGGGTGGGGTGGCGTAAGGGTAGTGACCGATGAGGATCACGGTTTTCTCGGCTTGGCGGCCCAACTCGGCGTCCAACTTTTCCGCGATTTCATCGGTGAAAAGCCCGTTGGAGCGCAATTTGAACGGGCGCGAGGCGTCGTAGCCGGTTATTACCGTGGAATCGTCGATCTCCCACGTTCGCACGCCGTCGATTTGGCTATCCGGGAACCACTCTTCGTAGCGCGAGCTGGATCGCGGCGTGTAGCGGTCGTGATTTCCGGGAATCGCGATGAATTGGTGGCCCCATTTCGCTTGGATCGGGGCCATCATCTCGGCAGCGCGCTTGAATTCGGCCTCCAGCGACATGGTCGTGAAATCACCGGTGAAAACGACCAAATCCGCCTCTTGATCGGCAATGTGGGTGGCGACTCGTTCGGCCAGTTGCGGCGGAAATTTGTGACGCCGGCGCAAACCCAGGTTCACGAACCCAAGCCAGCGTTTTGGGTAGAAAGGGTCGGAAAAATCGTAAGTCCAACGCCAAAAATGGATGTCGCCAAAGTGGATGATCTTCATGAACGGGCCGCATTTTCTTGCCCCTGAACTCAAAGTCAAATTTGGCGCGAATCAGGAAACCTAAGAGGCTGTCGGACTTATTGCATTTGATGGGGAAATTTCAACAATTTCCCGTGAAAATGAGGGGGTTACGGATATGTTCATTTGAACGGAATGGCTGATTTATACAGCCGATTTATACCGGACTCGTGACAATCCCCGACAAAATGAGTGCAAAGACAACTCCCAAAGCCTGGAACCCGACGAAATATCGCGGGCTCTACAAGCATGCAAACGGCACATATTATGTCCGCGTTGGCTCGAAGACCTGGCGCAGCCTAAAAACCAAGGTTCAGGCGGTGGCATTGAAACGCCGTGATGAGGTATTGATCGAAGCGGAAAACCAGATTGCTAATCCGGCGAGTATCGAACTCAAAGGGACAAGCATGGCCGCGGCAATCGAAGTTCGGCGCTGGCAAATTTACAATGACGCTTCTCTCAAAAGCAGCACTCGGGTTACTGCCAGCAATGTGTTGCAGGGATTGATCAATTCCTGGCCGGGGCTGGAGCAACGCGAAATTCGCGATGTTACCCGCGCGGATTGTGAGGAATGGGTTGGCAAACAGAGGAAGAAGTTTTCCGCTTCCTGGTTCAACAAGATGCTGGTTGCGTTGAAGCGTTTGCTGGAAATCGGGGTCGATGCCGGCCTGATCGCGAAGAACCCGGCCTTGCATCTCAAGCGTAAGAAACCAGGAAGCAAGGATTTGCTGACCGCGCTGCCGTCGCGTTCGCAGTTTAAGGAATTTGTTGCGGCAATTCGGGGCGGCCGTGGCAGGCTGGCCGGGGATAGGGGTGATCTGGTGGAGTTTCTGGCCTATTCCGGTGTTCGAATTGCCGAAGCCAATGCAGTCTGCTGGAAGCATATTGATTGGGAGCGCAGTGAGTTGGTCGTTGAAGGAGATGCGGATCATGAGGGCACAAAAAACCGCAAGACGCGTCGCGTGCCGATGATCGCCGAGTTGCGGAAGCTGGTCGAAAAATTGCGGGCAAACCGGTCTGGCGATTGCCGTGAAGACAAGTTGCTGGCGGTTAAGGAAGCAAGTCGGGCGATGCAAAATGCAGCCGCAAGAATTGGGATTGAACCGGTTTCGCACCATGATATGAGGCATTTATTCGCCACTACATGTATCGAATCCGGTGTGGACATCCCAACCGTGGCTTATTGGCTTGGTCACACTGACGGCGGAAAACTTGCGCTGGAAGTCTATGGCCACTTACGCAACGAACATTCCAAAAGAGCCGCGGAGAGGGTGAGATTCGGGTAATAACTGGCTTTCGATGGATTGATCTACATAGCGGCCGTTCGTCTATGAACGATGGTGAGAAAATGCCTTTATGCAGTTTCACTAATCGACCGGATCGACTACTCTGATGCCTAAATCCCTAATACCTCTTGACGAACTCGTCTCTGAGTGGTCATTACATGTGAAAAGCTGATGCGAAGTTTCTACGATATAGTCGGTTTCCCGCCTCCAATATCTTCATTGATCGTCACCTTGGTGATCATCTTTGCTATCGCCCCTTATCTTGAGGAAGATGCGGATTTTGGCATATTTAAAGTTCCAAAGACGACCGGGAAAGCGCGGCCCATCTTGAAGGTGCTGTGTCCTATCCTTGTTCTATTGGCGTTGTTGGGATACGCCCCCGCTTTCGAAACCGCAGGGAGAATTCAATTGGATCCCGGTCACAATATTTCCTACTCGGCCGGGGCGCCTCCTACCCGGAGTGAACGGTGGCTTAAGAATCTAGCGAACTACCTGGAGGATCTCAATTTGGATTTGGAACCTTCCCCAAAATTCCAGGTTCTTGTTCTTGAAACCCGGCCTTTCGAAGACGACACCAGGCGGTTGTCTCTGGAGATCGTCCCGATTCCTGACAAGTTGAGTATAGATATGCTCTACCTTTTTCGATGCCGGGAAGATGCGTCAGACAAATCCTACCAACCTCTTAAGTTCAGAATGGTTGGTAAGGGAGCCGAAGCTTCCGACATCCGGTTCGACAAAGGAGATACCTTAATCTGTATCCTGGACTTACGCTCTCTCGAAGATCCCCCAGATTTCCCCTCCACTTCTCCCGAACTTGATAGCAGCTTCAAAATAGTCGTGAAATGAAAATCAGCATTCTACCTACTTGCATTCTATTGGCACCCATTTTGTGCTGCTCCCCATTGGCCAGGAGCGCCGAGATTTCTGGCATCGTTCTCGATGAGAATAAGACCCCTCTTCCAGGCGTTGTTGTATCAGCCTATCGCAATTCACAACTCCTGGCCAGGTCTCGTCCAACGGGTGTTGATGGGGAGTTCAACCTTGATGTGGGCGCGGGCCCTATCGATATGGTCGATTTTACCCGGGTCAGCCTTCAACTTGGATTGATCGAAGCGCTTTTTGACGAACATGATCAGCGTAACAATAACATCATAAAGTTGCTCTACCCCAACCCAAAAGGAACAGAGAAGTTCTCAATCAGAATGTCTCTCTTGCTCGACTATGAGAGTTACTATTATTATCGGTTGAACCCTCCCGAGCCGGATGAAGGTATTGTCAATCGGGCCAGAGCGGAGCTAGCCAGATACTTGCCCTTGATTCAGAAACTGGAAGGTCCCGAAGATAGTTGGACCGGGAATCAGAAAGAGCAATACGTGATGACCTTTGAGCGCGTCCTGGGGTTCTATAAGCGATTAGACGGATGAATTTGCGTTGATCTGCAGGAGCTTCGCCTGCCTTTAACCGCATCTCAGATTTCTCACTCCAGCGGATTCACCCCCGGAGGAAATTGAACCGAGGAACGTTGATGGATTTGATGTTCATATCAGTGAATTCGCCCGAAATAACCAATCCATCAGAATGGCACTCGATGTAAACTGATTCTGTTTCTTTCTTAATTGCGGTTGGCATTCCAAGCCTCTCGTTAAACTCTTCCAGAGTCGAATTGATATTCGGATCAAATATTGTCGGATACTGTTTCAGTTCCTGCGATGGCTTGCTCAGCATGATCCAGTAGACACGCAACGTGCGATCATAAAAGACCGAAACACCGGTATTACCAAAATGGTCATACTGAACCTTCTTCTGAAACAGCCCTGAATCGGTGGGTTCTCCGATCAGAGCCTTTACTGTTGCTTTACGTTTTCCGAGAAGCCCTTTAACGATTGGCGAATGCGGGAGTGGCGCGGCTTCGTCAGCATGGGTGAATACGCAAACAGATAGGTAGAAAAGAAAGATCGCACGGAGCATGCCCTGGAATATCTCGCTCTCATTACCCAAAGAAAAGATTTTTTCTTTGAAAAAATATTTTCTGGAGAAACCAATGCACACGGCATAGATGCCGGGTCAAGAAGTCCCGCAACCCTCACCTTCAGGTGACGGGTGAGGACAATTCTTGAGGCTGCATCGCCGTGTGCCAGTCGGAAATACGAACTATGAACCTGCTTTGGTTGTTGCAGCAGATTTGGATTTCCCTGCCCGTTCTTCCTCGATCTTTTCGGTGAAGCTTCCGTTGGACTTGCCATTCTGGCGTTCCACCTCCAGATGAATGAATTCGAACGCCTTGCGCATCACAAGCTCTACTTTCGGGAGATCATCGCGATAATAGGAATTGGTTTCCTGCCATTTGTCATCCGCGTCCTTGTAGGATCTTGTCAAAGACACGGAATAATAAACATTCCCATCTTTTGTTTTATTCTCCCAGATCGATGCTTTCACCCCGCCTGCGCGG
Organism: Verrucomicrobiales bacterium; assembly: GCA_965224535.1. GTDB lineage: Bacteria > Verrucomicrobiota > Verrucomicrobiia > Verrucomicrobiales > DEV007 > JBCDHN01. The sequence goes on along the minus strand of CBDCZR010000008.1, from coordinate 155,723 downwards.
ATTGAAGTTGTTGGCCGTTGTGGTTGATTAACAGTTGTCATGATTTTCTCCTCTTGTTATGATTAATTGATTCGGGAAGCTCTGCCTTTTGGGCTTTTTCAATGCCCGGAAATCGACTGATTTTTCGCCTTTGCGCATATTTTTGAAAACCCGCCTGACATCGGCAGGGCTGACCCCGGCCAGCTCGCAGACTTCGGCAAGATCGCTGCTTTCATTCGATTGCGCAAACCAGCTCAATGCCTCGGCTTTTGCTTTTCGTAAATGTGCTTTCTTCGATCTGCTCTTAGCGTCCACCAACGCCTGAACAATCACCGAAAGCCAGATCGCCCGATAAAGATCAGGCTCAGTTCTGTCATTCATATGACTTCTCCTTTTGGTAAGCCGAAGCCCTGTTGCTCCGGAACGGCGGAACCTATGAGCACCCGACAACATAGGGAAGTCCATGAAATGACTTTTCTACCGACGGTTGTAAATGCGCCACACTTCCCTATCAGGGGGAACGAGGAATATTCTCAAGGAAAAGGAGGTAGAATGAACAAACTCATCACCAGAACGGAAGCGGCGGAAATTCTTGGGCTGAAACCTTCAACCTTGTCCGCCTGGGCGTGTTTGAAAACTCACGAACTACCCTATGTCAGGATTGGATCACGAGCCATGTATCGGATCAGCGATATCGAAGACTTCATCAATCAAAACCTGGTATCCGGCCAATCTCAATGAGTTTCTGTGCAATCCTCTCTGCCGGTTCACGCAGTCGATCAACATTGAACACCATATATCCGGCAGTTACATCCGAACTGCCAGAACGGTGATTGACCAATCGCTTGATCGCATATCCCGAAATATCGAGGCTCTCCGCAGTAGTAACAAATGTCCGTCGCAAATCATGCAGCATGAATTGAACGCCTGACAGAGAGGAGACTTCTTTAGCAAGGCGCCCGACATATAGCTCCGCTTCAGGCTTGACCGGAGAGGGGAAGACAAAACCGTTCGTCGCGTCCTTGCCGCGCGATTGAAAGATCCGGAATACCGCATCCGACATCGGCAATTCCAGCTCATCACGGTTTTTCGTATCGGCGACGACGAACTTCCGATCCTGCATCCGCAGATTTTCCCATCGCAGCCCGGCAGCCTCACTGCGCCGCAAGCCCGTTAGCAGCAGTAGCAGCAAGTAGTCCCGATATATATCATCCAGTGTCACCACATGCTCGACCCATTTCGGTAAATCTGAATTTTCAATGATCGATTTACGCACTGTTCTTGCGTGCCACAACCTGTTTCGCGTAAATGTCGCTACCGGATTGACTCCGGGATAGTCATAGCGATCGATGAAAAACTGAAAATACGATTGAAACAGCTTGATCGCCAAGTTCGCGGTGGGACCACCACATCGGCTGGTGATCTTGTCGTGACGCTTCTTCAACTGTTCCTTGCTAATTGTTGAAATCGGCAGATCGAACCAGCAAGCAAGATGTAGCTTCGTAGTATTCTGATAGAGCTTGATCGTGCTTTTCTTCAGCGATGCGCGCTTGGTCGCAATATATTCCTCCTCAATTGTCCTGAGAGTCACCTTGCTTTGCTTGTGGCTGCCAGGCCGGGACTCCGACCAGATTCCAAGCGCCAGCTCGCCTTTCAACTCCCTCGCCCGCTTGCGCGCAGCCGTCACCGATAAATCAGGATAGCGACCAATCTTAATCCGCAAAGGCCGCCCCTCATGCTTGCGATATAGATAATAGGTCTTAATTCCCGTCTGGGTGACATAGAGATATAAACCTCCCTCACCCCGATCACGATATTCTTGTCTTGACTTGTTATCCGGCTTCTTTAACCTCGCCAATGCCGCATTGCTAAACGATATTTCCCTTCCCATCCACAATCTCCTATGTTACCATTATGCTACCTGATAGGTCAACGAATTGCGGATTCCATGTTAGGATGTTAGGATTCACGATTTAATTGGTGTTTTCAAGAGCGTCACGCAACACCCAGCAACCTACCAATTACGATTTTATTTCTGCACATTCAGAAAAACATTGAGGAATTGCCGGAATTGATCTTTGCCGATTCGGTCGATAAGCTGCTCGCATCGAAGGCGCAATTCATCATCGAGATTGGAGTCAGGGTTCGGCGTCACTGGCAGGCGTGGGATTGCGGATTCGAAAAAGGGGTGTAAGCCATTGAAATCAAACGGGAAATGTTCGGCACAAATCGGCGTTACCCATTTCGTTACCCACACGGGTGATACTGTGGCGGATTCGTCACCATTGCTGCTTTGGTGAGCTGGTTCCAAGCCGCATCATCATCCGGATGATCTTTTTGACTCATGGATCAGAAAATTCTGAAACTGGCAACGAAAGGCAGATGATCCGGTGATCCGATACCTGCCTCTTGAAAGCTTCCCGCTCAGATCCATCGTCCAATGCATTGGAAACAATCTGAGGCTACCACGAACATAGTCGGTTGAGAAAGTGCGCGAAACGGCAAATCCATCCAGAAGATTTGCCCTGCCTTTGTCGAGAATATGTGAAAACCGATCCTGCAAATCCCTGCAGGAAACAGAATCCATTATATCATCGCCGCCCAGATGATGAAAATTGCAAACATCCTGCCCTGGGATTATGTTGAAATCTCCCATCGGGAGGATCATCCGCTGTTTCAGACCTGGTGTTTGCCGTATTTGAACGTTTACGGTGTGCCGCCTTTGCGCTGGAGCGCCAGTTCCACGCGTCAACAGTCAAATTGACCCGATCCCGTAAATTTCCAGTCTATAATTCCTAGAATTCACCTGAACCCACCACCACCGGAACCTCCGTATCCTAAGGAGTGGCCAACGACCAGTTGCCGACTTCTAAGGGCCTAACGGTAGCCTTGGCTTGGGAAAATTGATAGTTTTCAGGATTATCATCCAATTTGTGCAGATGATGGCCCAATATCCTGGCAATCTTGCTCAAATATCACGGATTGCCCGTTGATAGCCCAGCAAAAATGTTGGATACAAACGGGTTCGGGCAATGAAACGAACTCTATTCATTCTATTTCTGTCAACGAATTTGATGTTTGCTCAAGAGGAGAAAATGCCAACCGCTGCCAAAGATATGGCTTCGAAATTATCAAATTGGGAAATAGAAGCACGTGCCAAATTAGAACGGCAAATTCACGATAAACGAATGCAGGTCGCAAAAGCACTTTAGGCACACCTGACTGCGGCAACACGATCGGGAAATTTGGACGGGGCACTAGCAATTCGCAAGTATATAGAATCTCTGAAGTCAACTTCGGACAAAGGTAAAACGCCATCTCTAACTGAAATTGAGAATTCGAAACACAAGAATTCTAATGCTCCATTCACAACACGAGGTGAAAAGTGGACAGGCAAGCATCCCCACGAACCTGAAACAGAGATTTCATTTGAAGTTCAGCGTGATGGGACCATCGTCTACTCCGAGAGTGGTATACAGCAAGCCCCTCGCAAAATTTTAGGTGCGGGTGACAATCGTTATTTTTTAATTAATGGAGAGCAGAAATGGTACATCGAATTGGATCCTACAGACGGGACGAAAGGCATTTTCCGCTTCCGTGAGACAGGTCAACACACGACTACGATCACCAAACAAAAGCGCTAACAAGTCGGCGCAGCCAAGCCGATACCCTCCAAAGTCGGGTTTCGGCTGGCTGGCCTCAGACGTTGAACTAAGCCTCGTTCCGAGGCAGAGGCGCGGAGGCGCTGCAATCCCTGAATCCCCTGCAAACCAGGCAGCGATGAAAACTGAACCCGCAAAACCGCCCCAAACCGAATGGGACCGTGTCGCGGCGACGTCCCGCCGTTTCCGCACGGCCACGAAAATCAGCGTCCCGTTCCCAGATTTGTGCCTCATCCGGCTCGCCCCGCACCGGGGCGAGCGGACCGGATTGCCGGGAACCGCAGCGCCCGCCACCGGGGCGATTTTCCGGTGCCCAGACCTTGACGCCAGAGACTGCCCCTATACTTTCCCCCAGCAAGCCGGTTGACCGTTTCCCCGTTGGCCGCCGGCTCAGTTCAACAGGCAAGTATGCCATGAAGCCGATCACCTCGAATCTGAAAACGGAAGTCAAACGCGGCTTCACGGCATACTTGCCTTAACGTTGTGCCAAGAAAAAGACCCAAGCCGGACCCAAGCCGGACCCAAGCCGCGAAAACTAAGCCATGACCACTCCTGAAAACAAAATCTGCTGGCGAGTCACACGTCGGTGCAATCTAACCCGAACTTTCCACTTCAAAATCGAGGTTTACTCATTGGTTATCAGCACGGTGCAGAAATTCCAAAATGCGTGTTTCTGGCTACACGGTCTCTTCATCTCATGGAGCCACCCCGGCAAGCTCCAACACATGCCGCTGAAAATCGGTCGAATTGGTCGTCACCGACATCAACTCGCTGCTCTCCGCACCCGGAACCCGCACCAAATTGCGAGCCAACGTGCCGAGGTCTTTGAGCAGGGTCTGGAAACTATGCACCGGCCAACCATCTTTGGTGCGTTTGTTAGCGTCTTTGCCTTGGGCGGCCTGCGAACGCGGGGCGGGGTCCACGACCGATGCCCGCTGCGCCTCGGCCTCCTCGCGTTGCTCATCCTCAAACAGAACTGGCGCCAGTTTTTGGCGCAAATGCCACTCAAGGTAATAAGCTAACATGCACAAAAAAACGTGGGCGCGAATGCGATCATCCAGCCAGTGATAAATGGGACAGACCTTCAGATCGACCGTCTTCAGGCTGCGAAAGGCACGCTCGACTTTCGCGAGATCCTTGTAAGCGCGCACGGTGTCTTCGCTCCCCAACTGCTCCTCGTCCACCGAGGTGCGAATCACATAAATGCCGTCCAGCGCGGCTTCGGCAGCGATCTTGTCTTCGGCGCGCCGGTAGCTGAAGCGTTCCTCTTCGATCTCAACAATGAAGTGCTTGCCCATTTTGGACTTGCCCAGGATGCGGCCGAGGCGCACGCCAATTTTGTCCTTGCCGCGAAGGGCGCGTTTCGGGCGCCGGGTGGCCGCGGCCAATTGCTCGAGTTTCTCCTCGGTGACCTCGAGCAATTCGCGGCGCTTGCGAGCCCGCTCGGCGGCCAGCAGCGGGTTGCGGCAGACGATGAGCCGTTCGCCGGGAAAGTCCGGCGAGGTGATTTCGGCCAGGTTTTTTTCGTCGAAAAGCGAGGGCTCGATCGCCCCGGCGCCGGCTAGTTTCTTGATGGCGTCGTTGCGCAGCGCGCTGATCCAGTCTAACCCATCGACCTCGCGCAATTCTTCGTCGATGCGCTTGCTGGTGATCATCCCGCGGTCGCCCACGAAGACCACGCGCTGGATGCCGAAGCGCCCCCGCACCTTGGCGACCTGACTTGCCAACGTGTTAGGATCGGCGGTGTTGCCGCGGAACACCTCGATGGAAACCGGGCAACCCTCGGCGTCGCACAGCAGACCGTAAACGATCTGGGGCACGCCGCTCTTGCCGTCGCGGCAGTGTCCGAAGTCGACCAAACTCGAGCGCCGGCCGGTGTAGTAGCTTCCGCTGAGGTCGTAGAGTAGCAGGGTGCCGTCTTTGAGGTGGCGCTTGGCCAGTTTGTTTTCGATGCGAAGACGGCAAGGTCAAACACGAGACCCTCGGTAACTCTCGCATCTGCCCAGTGACCACAACTTTCGCGATGTTCCAGGCCCCATGCAGCAAATGCTCATGGTTGCTTCCCAACATCAGCGTCAGGGCATCGCGCGCGCCATGCTCAGTAGCGCCGTTGCCGCCTTGCGCGACCAAGACCAACACGTGCTGCGCAGCATGTATGCCCTCGGTAACCAGCCCAGCCGTGAGTGGCACCGCGGAATGGGATTCGAGGAGCGGCCCGACTACCTCACGATGGGTCATCTCGTTCAGCACGAACGCTGGAATCTCGAGCGGGCCGTCAAGCTTGGCGAGATTTCCCCGGAGCAGGAAGATCTGTGGCGCAAACTCATCCAGGCGATGGCGGATCAACGCCAAATGTTGGAGGACATCAGCTTGGAGCGTTTTCAGCGGGTGCGGGAAGCCGAGTCTGCGTCGTAGAGGAATCGTGCTCGTGCTGAATGGCCAAAACGTCTTGCGATCGCTTTGGTTGCCGGGTTGATTTCCCCATGCCGCCAGACGAGTTCCGCCACACGCACATCAAACGGATCGCGCTTTTCTTTGCGTTCCTTTTCGCCATCGCCAGTCCGGCGTTCGCCCAGCAGGATTTGGCCAAGCGGATGGAAGACGCCATCAAGCTCATGCGCACCAGCGGTTTGGCCCAACCGCAGACCATCGCGCCAATGCTCACTTCCTGCGCCGAAGGCTACATCCAAAAAGGCGACTACAAGACCGCGCTTGCGCGGATTACCGAGGCGCTCGAGCTTTGTCTCAAGCACGATATCGATCCCACCAGTTCCTTCTTCACCGCATCGAAAATTCTCAATCATACCGATGACGAACTGGCCACCGGGTTTCTTTTGAACCAATTGCAAGCGCCCGGCGCCTCCAACCAATACAAGAAGGGCGTCCTCAAAGCCTTGGAGATGCATCTTGCCATCAACGGCGATCAAAAACTCGCGATCCAGGCCGCTTTTCAGTTCAAAAACATCACTGATGCGGAAAATCCCGAGAGCGAAGAAGCTTTCTACGCCGCCTACAAATTCGGCAGCCTCTGTCTCAGCGGACGCCTGCTTGATGTCGCGATTCCCACGTTGAAAAACGCCCGAACCCTGGCGCAAAAGATGAAACGGCCCGATTTGGCGGCTCATTGTTCGCGTTCGTTCGGATTCGCCCTTGCTGGCGACGGACAACACGAGCAGGGGCTTGAGTTGTTCCAGGAAGCGGCTGCGTTTTCCGAGGCAGGGCCTCACAAAGCCGCAATGCTGGGTTTCGATCTGCGCAACGTCGCTACGGCCGAACTTCAGCTGAATCGGCTCGATGCCGCGGAAAAAACGATCGCCGCCGCGGACGCGCTTGCCCGAAACGACTTCGAGAAAGGACTCACGGCCTCGCTATTCGCCGCGTTGCAGTTGAAACGCGCCCTGGCTCAGGCCGAAGGAGAACGGCCGGATTTTTCGAAAGCGATCGCGGCACAGGAAAAAGCGGTAGCCGCAAAACTGAAGAACACCGTTGCGGGAGAAGCTTTCGCTTTGCTTGGCGCGACCCAAGATCACATCGCTTTGGCGAGCTTGAAAATTCTAAGCGGCGATCTCGTAGGCGCGGAGTCGGCCCTCGGGAAGGCGGCGAAGGGAGCGGACGCCTGGGAGGCAAATAGCCGCAATGCCCAGAAATCCGGCGTTTTTAGCGCGGACCAGGTCAATCTCACGCTGGCGGATATCCGGGCCGGGATTTACGAATTTCAGCAGCAGATCGACGTGAGGCGAAAAGATCCCGTGAAGGCGTTGGTGACGACTGAAAACGGGCGCGGCGCGGCTCAGGCGGAGTTGCTGCGGGAAAAACTGGGGCTCCCGGCGGCCGATCGCGTAGTCAAGAAGTTGGGACCCGCCGACATCGGCCGAATCGCCAAACAGCACCAGTCAACTTTGGTCGTCTACGGGCTGGGACATCTGCTGGCTCCGGACACGCGGCGTTTTTTCACGAAGGACGATCGACTGCAACATCCGCAGAGACTCTTCATCTGGGTGGTGAAGCCCGACGGCAACGTGACGTTCCAGCCGATCGCTTTGCCGGGTCCGCTGAATTCGCTGGTGAACCGGGCCCGGGCCGAGATCAATGCGCCGGAAGACCAAAAGCCCGAGGGAACACCGCTGCGAGACCTGTCCAAGCTGCTGATCGACCCGATTCGGCCGCATTTGCCCGCGGAAGAGGGCGCTTTGGTCACGTTTGTCCCGCAAGGCGAACTTTTCCTGGTTCCGTTCGCTGCGTTGCCCGGCAAAGGCGGCGAGACGTTGATCGAGCGTTATACCCTTAGCATGTCGCCTTCGATCGAGTTGCTGGATTTGGCCGCGAAGCAAAAAATCGCCGTGAACAAGGCCGGGCTGAAGGACATTCTCATCGTGGGCAATCCCAAGATGCCGGGTTACCAGAGCCGGCCGGATCGCGAGGCTCACGCCCTCAGTCCGCTGCCGGGCGCCCAGGCGGAAGCCAAATTCCTGGCTCGCGCTTTGAACGTGGCGCCGCTCATCGGCGAGGACGCCACCGAGGTCGCCGTGGCCGCGCGGATGACAAGCGCCCGTTTCCTCCACTTCGCGACCCATGGTTTGTTGGAAGCGGGCAATGCCTACAATCAACCCTTTCTCTCCGCGCTCGCCTTTGCTCCCGGCGATGGCGAAAACGGGTTCCTAACCGTGAAGGAAACCTCCCGGATGAATCTCCGCGCGGAGTTGGCCGTTCTCAGCGCCTGCGACACGGGCCGGGGACGCATTACCGGGGATGGCGTCATCGGTCTGACGCGCGGTTACGTCGCTGCCGGTGTTCCCACCGTGGTGGTTTCGCTTTGGCCGGTCAACGATCAGGCAACCGCGGTGTTCATGGCGAACTACTACAAGTCGATGATGGCGGACGGCGTGCCGAAAGCCGCCGCGCTACGGATTGCGATCCTCAGCGTCAAAGCCGAGTTCCCGGACCCGAAACTGTGGGCGCCGTTTGTGTTGTATGGCTTGGCTTATTGAGATTTTTTTGCAAACAAACGTCACGCCGGTAAACCAGGCGACAAATTAGGATTGAAAGCGGCGATTGCGCCCCTCAACACAAGCAAAAGCCGGTTTTCACCACAGAACCAATTTTTTGAGGTCCAGCGGGTTTCTTGACGGTTGACTCGCTCCCCTCAAAGAAAAAGCAAAGCATCATACCCTGCCTTCCTTGGCCGGCATCCGGAATGTCCCCTCCGGTTTGCCGGCCGAGGTTTTTTTGGGCCTGGGAGGTTTTTGGGCCCTCAACGCGGCACGTCGATGTAGAACACCCCGCGGCTGTCGGCCTCGGTATCGACCTCTTCCGGCGCAACCAGTAGCCGGTCGCCGAGAATCTTCCGCGCGCTGATGGAGCCATCCGGCCGGGTGGCGAGAAATTCCGCCGGATGGACGAAGACGATGTGCCGGCCGGTTTCTTTGGAACGCGCTTGCATGATGGGGTCATTCTTTTCCGGGCCAAACATGCCGCCGCTGAGGCAAAGCAGCAGGTTCGCGCCGTTTTCGACGATTCCATCGACGATTTCCGGGAATCGCCGGTCGGCGCAGATCATGACGCCCAAATCGCCAATCGGCGTGGTAAAAACCGTCGATTCCGTGCCCGGGGAGTTGCGATCCGCCTCGTGACCCATGTGCTGCTTGCGATATTTGCCGAGCAACGCGCCGTTTGGCGAAAAAACCACCGCGGCGTTGAAGCGCTCCTCGCCATCGGCCTCCAGCATGCCGGCGATGAGGTGGATGTCCAGTTCGTCGGCCAGGCTCATGAGCCGCTTCACGAATTTTCCCCCGGGAATCGGCTCGCCCAGCCCGCGAAAAGTCTCCAGCGGAATCGATTTGTCCGCGATCGCGTAGCCGTCCAGAAAACACTCGGTCGTCACCACGATTTCCGCCCCGTTGGCGGCTGCCTCGCGGATGAGAACCTTGGCGCGGTCCCAGTTCGCCTCCTTGTCGCCGCGCACCCACTTCAACACGACGCCGGCAACCCGCACGGGCGTCTTGGCGAGCGCTTTTTCGTGGATTTCGCGAAAATCGTCGCCGCCTCGGGTTGCCGCCTCCACGTAAGCCGCCATCCGGCGAAGATTCGTCACGAACGGGCGCGCGTCGATCCAACCTTCGTCATTGAGCCACACGCCCTCCTTTTTCTGCGATTTTAGCGCGCTGCGAACCTTCGAGGCTCCTTTTTTCGCGGCCCGCGTCCATTCAGCCGGCGTTTGCGGCGTTTCATCGTGCTCGGCGAGCAAATCCTCGCGTTTTCGCGCCAAATTTTGCCGAATTTCGTCGAGATCCTCGGCCAAATCGCCGCCGATTTTGAAGCCGTAGTGCGTCGGCAGATCGGAATCGTCGTAGGTCACCTCGTAGGTGTCAGCCTGGCAGTAGAGCGGCCGATTCGTCTGCAATTCGTAAAATCGCGCCCAGCGTCCATCGTCCAACCGGCTGCGCTCAAACCACTCGAAAGCCGCGGGCAACGTCTCGACGAATCTTCGCTCGCCAGTCGCCAGCCACAGCTCAAACAGCGCCCGCATCGCGCTCACGCTCTCCAGCGAGCAAGCCGCCGGCGGCTCGAATTTTCGCGCCCAAGCCGGTTCCATGGCAAAATTGTACTGCTGGGCCCACGTTGGCTGCGGATCGGGCAACTGCGCGAGAAGCAAAAATTCGCCGAGCCGTTTGGCGGCTTTGAGGTAGCGCTCGTTTTGCTCCAACTCGTGCGCGCGGATCAGCAAGCGCATCACGTTGAGCAAATTGCCGTCGTTGAGCGTGTAAAACGGCGTGTAATCGATGCCCGGATACTCGCGTGGCCAGTTTTCCGGAAATTTGGCCGGCGTAACCGGCAAGCTGGGATCGGCCTTGCCGGAAAAATGCTGACCCCAGCCGCCATTTGGCGCTTGTGAGGCCAAAAGTCCGTCCAGCGCGAAATCCAGGGCCTTGCGGAGATGCTGGAATTGCGGATCGTTCTCCGCGCCGGGCGCGTGGGCCAGTTCCAGCAAAAAAAGCATGGCCGACTGCGATTTGTTGTCGTCGAGCGTCGAGCTGAAGAGCCGTTTTCCGGGTTCGGTGTCGCCGGCTTCCAAATCGCGCCGGTAGTGGTATCGGGCGGCTTTTCGGGGATCGAAGTCGAACTCGCTGCGCCAGCCGCCGGAGGACGTTTGGCACCATGCCAGGACCTGCGCGGCTTCCTTTGCGGCTTGCAGGTAGAGCTTGTCTTCGGTGACGCGGTAGGCCTCCAAAAACGCGAGCCCGATGGTCGGCGTTCCCGGCGGTTGCAGCGCGATAGTGCTGCGCGTGGACCCGCCCTCGGCCCTGGCTTCGCCCAAATCCCGCGACCAGCGCCACGCGTAGCCGCCGGCGAACGCGACGTGGCTACGAAAGTAGGATCCGGCCCGTTTCATCGACTCGGCCACGGTTTCGGGAGCGGGGTAGGCGGGAATCGGCGGCGGACCGGGATCGGTGATGGCCGGCGGCGGGGAATCTTGGGCGTGAAGCGTGACGCAAAGGGCGAAGAAGAGGCTGCACGGAGTTTTCATGGCGCGGTTTGGCGGTTTGGCGGTTTAGGCGATTTTTTGAGGAAATTGGGAGCAAACCCAGGTTTTAGCTGAAAACACGGCTTGCGCCGGGCATCCTTACGCGATGAATCCTCGGCAACCGCTAAAATCCCGACTTCGGCGCGAAATTCGCGAACGGCTCGGTACAAAATCGATCGGTCAACTTGCCGAACAATCGGCGGAAATCTGCTCCCAACTGCTCGGCATGCCGGAATTGGCGAAAAATCAGCCCATTCTCGCCTTCGCCAGCCTTCCGGACGAGCCGAATCTCGATGCATTGTGGCGCGCGGAGCTGGATTTGGCCCTGCCGCAGGTTTCCGGCGAAAACCTGGAAATTTGGCGCGTTTTCGACCCCGACACGCTCAAACCGGGCGCGTTCGGGATTCGAGAACCGGACCCCGAAAGCTGCGAGCAGCTCGAAATCGGCGAAATTCCGGTGATTCTGGTCCCCGGCGTTGCTTTCGATCCCAAAACCGGGATGCGGCTGGGCCGGGGCGGCGGATTCTACGACCGGTTGCTGACAAAATCCGACGCCACGACGATCGGCGTGTGTTTCCGCGAGCAACTGGTCGAATCCGTCCCCACAGAGGCGCACGATTTGCCGGTGAACATCGTGGTTAGCGCGTGAGGGGCCCGCCTAACCGAAGTAACCGGTCAATTTGAGCACCGTGATCGTCGCCACGAACAGGGAAACCAGCAAACCCGTGGAAACGACGGTCAGCATCCACAACGGCGGTTTTTGTTTGCCGTAACGATACTGCCGCGCACCCAGGTACAACAAGCCGGCCATCACCGCCGGTCCCGCGACCACCGTGGATGCTTGGGCGATGACGATGGTGGTCGTCCGGTCGAAATTTTCCTTGGTTAGCGCCAAAATGCCGACCACCATCCCCACGAGCAAAGCCGCGGTGGTCGCGTGCAGCGCAGATCGATTGCTGAGCGACGATCCCAGCCCCATGCCGTCGGAAAAGACGTGCCCGCCGATCATGGCGTTGACCAAAAAGGAGCTGAACGCGCCGGCCAGGAAGCCGAAGCAAAAAATCCAGCTCGCCGCGGGGCCGAAGGCGCTTTTCAACTGGGCGGACATTTTGCCGGCGTTGCTAAGCTCATCCGGGCCGACTTTTCCGTGAAAAGTGGCGGCTGAGGTCATGAGAATGACCGAGGTCACGCCCACCAGCACGCACATGCCGAACACCGAATCGCGAAAGCCGGATTTGACCTCCTCAGGCCCCCAACCGCGTTCCCGAACCAGGTAACCCTGGTAAAACGCGCCCGCCACGGAATAGGTCGTGCCGATGAGCCCCATGATGATGAGCAAGGTGGTGGTGTCGAAAAATGGCGACAAATCCGGCTTCAAACCGCTAACCGCGCTTTCGGCCGAGGGCTTGGCCCAGAAAAAATTGACCAGAAACGCCATCACCATGACGAACACGAAGAGTTTCATGATGCGCTCGATCTGTTTGTAGAGATCGCGCGCCAGGTAGAGGACGGCGATGATGATGAGGTTCACGGCCCCTAACGTGAGCACGATGGCCCATTTCGGGAAGGTGACGCCATCGCCCAAAAGCGGCTCAATTCCCGCCACCACGGCCATGTTGTTGCTGGATTGAAAGCCGGCAACGATCAAGAAAAACGCGATGCCGATGACTGCGCCGGCCCACGACCCTAACCTTGCGCTCAATTCCCCGCAGAGCGAGCGTTCCAGCGTCGCGCCGAGCCAAGCGGCCAACGAAGCGGCGCCGATCAGCAAAATCAGCAGCAAGAGCAGCAGCCACAGCGTGCTGTAACCGAACGCCGCGCCAACTTTCGTGCTGGTGGTGATGCTGCCGGGCCCAAGAACGACGGCGGCAACGATGATGGCGGGACCGATTTGCCGAATGGCGTCGATGGGGGACTTCATGCAACGACGCTAGCAAGTCCTGCAAGTTCGTCCACGCCTCATTTTCAGAGAAATCGTGCGAAATCACGAGCCTCGGCGGGCAAACGAACTGCAATGCATCGTTCCGCTGATTTGCACCGTGACCAGCGAATAAACCTATCATGTAGCCGATGGCTCCTCACCAATTGCCTCCAAGAATCGTTCCAGAAGTTCGTCCTTTATGTGAAACGAAGAATGTTTTTCAACGATCGGGCGAACAAGGTCGATTAGACCGGCTTTCTTTGCCTTGCCCAATATTCCGAGCGTTCCAATCACGGGAAGCTCCAGCGCCTCAGCTTCCCGACGACCTGGCGCTTCGTCCATCACGATGTAACCGGGCGCCATTTCGACAGCCAAGACCAACGCAGCGGCTTCGCCCTCATCAAGCTTGGCGGAAAGCGTCTTCAGCAGTGGGCAAGAGTGGACTACTTTGACTTCCATCCAACCGGCCTCGCACGCCGCTCGAATTTCGGACTCACCCGGTCTGCCTTGTCCCTGTTCGACCGCTTCATTCCAAACTTCTTCAGGAATCTGCACGATCCCAAACAGCTCTTTGAGCAACTCAAGATGCTGGAGCGCGGCGAGGTGAATAAGGGGCGCCGTATTGGAGACAACCATTTCCGCGGCCCAAGTTTGCTAAGATTCGACTGCCTTGAGTTCTGTCTCCACGTCGTGCTCGGAATACTGCCGAACGACCCCGCGCTCCGTGAGAATTTCTTCCCATTGCCATCGCGTCAGTCCCGCCAACCTCCGTGCTGGACCTACGGCAAGGACACCTCGGGAATAAAGGGCAACGGCAAGCTCCTTGGCCAACTCCTTTTGGCGGCCATCTTGGGGTAGACTGAGAGCTTGTTCGACAACTTTCGGGATTTCAACAACTAAGGACATTAGGTTCAAACTAGATCTTTAGGCCGTTTCAGTCAATTGGCGAAAGAAGGTGGCCGGTAAATCCACCTACCACGAACTCTCCGCCCTAGGAGGCTGTCGGACTTAGCCCGTCCAGCGTCGAAAATCGAGGATTCGGCCCAAATTTCCCTTCGTTTTCGTCCCTTATGTCCTCGATTCCCCTAACCGATCGAACGCAGCCAACGCCGCAACAGCGCGGAGGCCAAATCCCCCGCCAAAATGACCGATGAGGCCAGCAGGATGTAGAAAAACATTTGGTCCCAGAAAAAGCCCTTGGCCAGGACGATGAGCTTGCCCAGCGTCAACAATCCCAGCATGCCAAGCACGGTTGCATCCTTCACGCAGGTCTCCCAGCGGTAGAAAAAATAGATGAGGAAGCGGCTGAAAACGGCTGGAAACAAAACCACGCCGAAAACCTGGAAACGGCCCGCGCCGTTGGCGATTGCGCGCTCGGCGGCGGCGAGATCCGCGTTTTCAACCACCTCGCCCCAAAGCCGGCCCAGGATCCCGAAATTATGGATGGCCAGGGCCAGGACCAGCGGCCAAACCTGGATGCCAAGCAGCGAAATGAGGAGAAAGGCGAGGATGTATTCCGGGATCGCGCGGCTTAGCACGAAGAGGAAACGCGTGCAACTTCCCAAAACTCGCCAGGCGCGCTTCGTCCGCCCGGAAACGCGTCCCGGCCAAACGCCCGCCGCATCCGGACGCGCGAGTTGGCGGCTGGCCAGCGGCAGAAACGGGAGCACGCCGGCACTGGCCAGAACGATCGCCGCGCAGGCGATGGCCAAGGTGGTGAAAAACGCGGCAAATCCGCCCCCTGCGAGTAAATCCCACGCCCAGGGGAAAAAATCGAGCCAGTTGCCGGATTCCCGAACCGGCCGCGGCGTCAATTCCGCGGTAAAATTGCGGAAATTCGTCCACCGGCGCTCGGCGGAGAGGCGTCCCAGCAGATTTCCGCCGCTCGTCCACGCCCACACCGTCAGCCCCGCCGCGATGGCCGCGCTCCAGCGCAACAACCGGTCTTTTGGCCGATTTTCGCGCAAAACGGCGACGCGCGCCTGACGATTTTCGGTTGCCTCACTCATGAACCCGGGAGTTGAGCCGTTTGCGGATGGCGGCGCCCCAAAGATCGACGATCACGATCAAAATCAGGAGCAGATAAAAATAGGTCCAAACCTCGCGGTAGTAGAATTCCTCGTGCGAGAGCTGGATGTAGAGGCCGATCGTCTCGATCCCGACAAATCCCAGCACGG
Organism: Verrucomicrobiales bacterium; assembly: GCA_965224535.1. Lineage (GTDB taxonomy): Bacteria > Verrucomicrobiota > Verrucomicrobiia > Verrucomicrobiales > DEV007 > JBCDHN01. The sequence continues at coordinate 140,462 of CBDCZR010000008.1, read as the reverse complement.
CCGAGGCTCGCAACGCGCATTCGAAGCGGTAGAAGCTGTAGGTGATGAGATTCGGCAAGGCCTGCGGCAACACGCCGGCGAGGAAGGTTTGCACCGGGCTGTGACCGATGGCTTTGAGCGCGGAGGCGGCTTCGCGCGTTTCCTCATCGACCAACTCGCTGAACACCTTGCCCAGCGTTCCGGCGAAAGGAATCGCCAGCGCCACCATCCCCGCCAGGGCCGATACGCCGAGCGCGGAGAGGATGAGCAGCGCCCAAATCAGCTCGTGGATGGAGCGGGCCAGGCTCATGACGAACCGGCAGACCACGAAGCCGAATCTCAGCGCGGCTTTGGTCTTGGGGCCGCACGGTTCCGGCCACCAAGCGGTGGAACCGAAGAAACCGAGGACCAGCGCCGCGGGAATGGCCATGCTCATGGCGGCGACGGCGAATCTGAGGGTCGCGAGCAGCCCCTTGAGCCCTTTCACCAGGATGGGATCGGCCGAATCGGGGACATTCTCGTCCTGGTAGTCGAGCGCCGGATGCAACGCGGCGGCGAAGAATTTTCCGGCGCGATCCCAGTGCTCGGTGGTCGGCGGCAACAAGCCGGCGGGCGTCAAATCCAGCGCCAAAGCGCAGATCAGAAAAATCGCCAGAATCGCCAAAACGACCCAGCGGCGTGAACCCATCGCCTTCATGCGCCGGTCATCATCTCCTCCGCGCTCAGGTCGTAAAGCCGCTCCAGCGTAGCCTGCTGCAAGGTCTGCGGCGCGTCGTCGAACGCGATTTTTCCGCCGCGCAACCCCACCAAACGCGGAAAAAACTCCCGCGCCAGTTGCAGGTTGTGCAGGCTCATGACCAGGGTGAAATCGCGTTCCTGGCTTAGCTCACAAAGCAGCTTCACCGTGTCCCGCGCCCGCGCCGGATCCACGCTGGAAACCGGCTCGTCGGCCAAAATCACCTCCGGCGCCTGGAACAACGCCCGCGCAATCGCCACGCGCTGCTGCTGGCCTCCGGAAAGCCGGTCGGTGCGCTGGTAGAGCTTCTCCTCAATCCCCACGCGCTCCAAAATCTCGTGAATCACCTCCACATCCGCCTGCGCCGCGAAGAGCAAATCGCGCAAACTCCGCCACGTCCCGCGTTTTCCGCCGGCGCCCAGGATCACGTTCTGAATCACGCGCAAATTGGGCACCAAACCCAGGTTTTGCGGGATAAACGCGATCCGCGTCCGCAGATGGCGCAATTTTGCCGGCGCAAAGGTGGAGACGTCCTCGCCGAACACCGAAATTTCGCCTAAATCCGGCGCCAGCATCGTGTTCATCGCGCGAAGCAGGGTTGTTTTCCCGCTCCCGCTCGGGCCGATGAGCGCCACTCGCTCGCCGCGGCTGATTTCGAGCGAAACAGAGTCCACCGCCGCCAACTCGCCGAATCGGCAAGTCACGCCATCAAGGTGGAAGGCGGCGGACGGGCTATCCTCCATCTTTCAGAGCGAGCCGGCCGGCGAAGTTTGGCAAGTTAGGGATGAATTCACGCATGGGCGAGAGCTTCGACTTTCGGAAAGTCCCAGACTTTACACGAAAATCCAGGGCCCGCTTGCAAAGTGCAATCGGTTGGGCCGCGGACGAAAACGGCGAGTGGTTGCATTCGAACCCGACCGCTTGAAGGTGAAATCGTGACGGATGAACCCGAGAACATGCGATGGCACCAGATTGTGGCGCCGATTCTCAAGGAAGAGCTGGATGAATATCACTACGACGTGCTGCCGGAATTAGACGTCACTCACCGCCAAGTTGTGGATGCTTCGATCGACCTCATCCACGGCGAGCGCCGGCCGAGCGAAGGGGAACTGCGCAATGCTCCGGACGGATTTCAGGAACTCAACCAATTCAACCCTTGCAGCATCAAATTTGACGAGCCGTTCAACGCCGACGCGCTGGACGAATTGATCAGCTACAGCGTGCTGTTTCGCAAAGTCAGGGCCAAAAAAGATCAGAAGGGCCGGCCGCAATGGTCGGCAAGCAGAGAACTGGTGAGCCTCTACGCGATTTGCGGCCGCAAACCCAGCACCGAGAATTTGCACGAATGCCTGGTGGAACAATTGCCCGGGGTTTATCATCTGCCAATGCCAGGGCGCTACGTTACGGTCATCGTCCCCTGGCAGACGGCCCAAATTCCGCGCAACGCGATTTGGCACCTGATCAGCGGGCGTCCCCCTCAAGTGCAGTTTGGAATCGAAAATTTTGACTGGAACGAGCACACCAACGGGCATATTTTGAACCGGCTCATCAAACACTATCACCTGAAAGGAATCGACATGGCCGCAACTGTTGAAGACTACCTGAAGCGCTGGAAAGAAGAAGACACGTTCGAATCGATCAACGAGAATCCGAAACTGCTGGCCAATTCCAGGATTTCAGGCACTGTTGCCGATTTTTTGGAGACTAATCCTGAGATTTTGGCCAACAACCCTAAGATTTTGGCCAACAACCCTAAGATTTTGGAGAACAACCCGGAAATTTTGGCCAACAACCCTAAGATTTTGGAGAACAACCCGGAAATTTTGGCCAACAACCCGGAAATTCTGGAGAACAACCCGGAAATTCTGGCCAATAACCAAGGACTAATGTTTTCAGCTCTAGGAAAGATAAAACGGGACCAGATCGACGAATATATTCATCGGTTGGAGGAGTTGAAGAGTTCGAACGACGACAAGACGGAAACTGAATAGGTCTTAGACAGGCGCTAATAAACCCCCGCCAACTCGATTGGCTTGTGCGTCGTGATCGGCTCCAGTAGTTGCCGCGGGATGCCACTTTCCAAACGCAGCTTCCCCACGTCGAACAGCACGTTCATGATCGTCGCCATGAGATTCTCGACACCCACAGGATCACTCTCCGGGACGTCGTTTTTCTTCGCTGCCTGACCATAGATCCGGCCCGTGTGAAAACCGCCTCCGGCAAAGGCCAGCGGGCAGAGATTTCCCCAATGATCGCGGCCACCGTGCTTGTTGACGGCAGGCGTGCGGCCGAATTCGCCGGTGACGACCAGCAGGGTGTGCTCCAGCAGGCCACGATCGCTCAAATCCGTCAAGAACGCGCTCACCGCCTTGTCCAGCGGGCGTCCTAACATCTCCATCCCGGAGGCCAGCGTCATGAAGTTGTTGCCGGAACCCCCATGCATGTCCCAGCCGGAATTTTGCACCGTGACGAAGCCGCAACCCGCTTCAACCAGACGCCGCGCCAGCAGCATTTGACTGCCGAGCGAGCATTGCCGGAACTCGCCCTTTTTCTCGCCAACGCGGAACATGCTGGTGTCGTACATTTCCCGCGTTCGGGCATTTTCCTGCGACAAATCAAACGCGTCCGCGGCTCCGCCCATCACCAAATCGTAGGCTTGCTGGCGAAATTTATCGATCTGCGCCAGGCTGTCCCCCGCCTCGGCATAACGCCGAAGCTGATCCAAATTCGCCAACAACTGCCGGCGGTCTTCGAGCCGGCCACGCGACAAATTCAGCGTCATGTTGTCAATCGCCGGTCCGCCGCCTTCGGGATTGAACGGCGCGTAGGCCTGACCGAGTTCACCCGGCTGCGAGCCATCGACGATTCGCTTCTTCGGGTTCGCGAAACGCCCGATGTCCGGCGCGGTGGCCAGGGCCGTGGTCGGCAGGCCGCTTTGGGGGTGATTGGTCCCGCGCAGCCTCGCGTAAACCGCGTTCATCCCACCAGAAAACGCGTGTCCGCCGGAAAGCACGAAGGGCACGGCCTTGCTGTGATTGCTCTGCCCGTGATGGTAGGATTTCACGATCACCATCTTGTCGGCATGCTTGGCGAGCAGCGGAAAGGTGCCGCCAAAGCGGATTCCAGGCACATTCGTCCTTACTTCACCGGTTAGGCTGCGATAGGGCGACGGTGCGTCCATGTTCGGGTTGAACGTCTCGATCTGGCTGGGGCCACCGCCGAGGAAGAGCAGCACCACCGACTTGTCGCGAACGAAACCGGGCGTTCCTTCGCCTTTTGCTTGCAACAAATTCGGGAGGGTCAGCCCGCTGAGCCCCAAGGCGCCGATCCGGAGGGAATCGCGGCGCGAGAGGCCTTCGCAAGTTCGCGAAGCGGGACCGGTGAGGAGCGTCAGCATGGTGCAACCCTTCACGGACGGTCCTCGCCCTGGGTTTCACGCGAAATCCCTTGCCGCAAGTTTCATTTGCCGCCGGCCGAGCCATTCGGCTGCATGTAACCCAACAGATCGATCAGCGTCGCCCGCATGTACTTGCGTTCCACGATCGCATCCACCAATCCGTGCTCCATCATGAACTCCGCGGTCTGGAAGCCGGGCGGTAGATTTTGGTGCGTGGTCTCCTTGACCACGCGCGGGCCGGCAAAGCCGATCATGCACTTGGGCTCGGCCAGGATTACGTCGCCCAACGTCGCAAAACTGGCCGTCACTCCACCGGTGGTCGGGTGGGTCAGCACGGCGATGTAGGGCAACCTGGCTTGGTGATGGTGGGCCAGCGCGGCGCTGGTTTTTCCCATCTGCATCAGGCTCAAAATGCCCTCGTGCATGCGCGCGCCGCCGCTGGCGCAAAAAATGATGACCGGCTTGCGCTCCGCCGTGGCTGTTTCCACCGCGCGGGCAATTTTTTCGCCAACTACCGAGCCCATGCTGGCGCCGAGGAAGCGGAAATCCATCACGCCCGTCAGCACCGGATGCTCGCCAATGTCGCACCGCCCAGTCACGACCGCTTCCGTCAATTTCGTGCGATCCTGGTATTTGGCGACCTTGTCGCGGTAGTCGAGAAATTCCAGCGGGTCCACGCTGTCCAGATTCTCGTCCATTTCCTGAAATGAGCCGGCGTCGGCAATGCTGGCGATGCGTTCGGGAGCGGTGAGGGTAAAGTGATGGCCGCAGTGGCTGCAGACGCGCAAGCTATCGTCCAGCTCCACCTGGTGGAGCATGGCGTTGCAACTCGGGCAGCGTTGCCACAGCCCCTCGGGCATGTCTTTCTTTTTGTCGCCGAGGCCTTTGATGGACGGTTTTTTGAAAATCCCCATGTTGCGGGCAAAGGTTTGTGGTTAGAAAAAGTGCGTGCTGGCTCGGGCGATGGTGACTACAGCGACTTTTGACGCGCCACCGTCGCGTTTCAACACCTTTGCGCATTCATTCGCCGTCGAGCCGGTGGTCAACACGTCATCGACCAGCAAAATATTGGCGCCGCAGACGGCCCGGCGCCGCCAACGCAACCGGCTCAGGGCAAATGCGCCGACCAGGTTCGCCAACCGCTCCTCACGTTCCAGCCGCGCCTGGGCGGGGGTGTATCGCTTCCGGCGTAGGGCGCAACACATCCGCAAACCCCGGGTTTTCGCCAACATCCGGCACAGTTCCTCGGCTTGGTTGAAGTGGCGCTCGCGCTTTCGCGCCGGGTGGAGGGGAACCGGGACCATGAGCCAGTCGGTTTCCAGCGAAAAACGCCGATCTTCCAGGCTATGCGCCAACAGGTCTGCCAACAGCGGGCTCAGGTAAATTTGTCGGCCGTACTTGAAGGTGTGGACCAATTCGCGAACCAGATCTTCGGCCACGTAGGCGCTGCGGGCGAAATCAAACACCGGCCGGTCCTGCCGGCAGCGCATGCACGTCGCTCCGGTTAGCGAACCCGCAATCACCGGTTCCCCGCACACATCGCAAAATGGCGTCGGCAACGGCCGCAACCGTTTGGAGCAATCCGCGCACAAGCGCACGGGCGCCTTTTCGCGGTCTGGCGCCTCGCATGCCGGACACAATCGTGGGTAAACGAGGTCGAGCAAGATGGGAACCGGGTTGGGAAACACCGCCATGCCGCCAGTTTAGGAAGCCGGCCGGGATTTCGCAAGCTTCTGCGAAAAAACCGCAAAAAGCCTGGAAACCAGCGCGAAAAACATCCGCTTGGCACAGCTCGTCAGCGGTTGTAGCCTGGATGCATGAGCGCACACCAAAATCTCCGCCGCAACCCCGCGCGGCGCCGGTTTTTGACCGATTTCGGCATGGGATTCACCGGCCTTGCGTTGGGTTCGATGCTCCGCGCCGAAAACGCCGGATGGGCACCGCCTAGCGGCAAAGCGCACTTTCCCGCCAAGGCAAAAAGCGTGATTTGGCTCTTCATGATGGGCGGCACCAGCCACGTCGAGAGCTTCGATCCCAAACCCGCGCTCGACCGCTACGCCGGAAAAACGATCGATGAGTCGCCCTACGCGAACGAAGTGCTGGAGAGCGAGTTTTATCGCAAAAACGTGCGCGATTTCGCCGGGACGTTGCGCAATCTCATGCCAACAATTTACCCAACCCAGGTAAGCTTCAAAAAACGCGGCCAAAGCGGGTTGGAGATCAGCGATTGGTGGCCGCATGTGGGCGATTGCGCTGATGACCTGGCGATCGTGCGCTCCATGTGGACGACGGATAACGACCATGCTGCGCAACTGCAGTTTCACACCGGCCGCCACGTTTTCGACGGCTTTTTCCCCAGCATCGGCTCCTGGGTCCACTACGGCCTGGGCACGCTGAACCACAACCTCCCGCAATTCGTCGTCATGGGCCCGCCGCCCCGCGATTGTTGCGGCGGGGTGGGAGCACACGGCGCCGATTACCTGGGACCGGAGCACGCCGGGATCAAGCTCAGCAGCGATCCAGCCAACCCGCTTCCATTCGCCTCTCCCGGCCCTAGCGTTACCAAAACCGAGCAAGCCCGCCAGCAACGATTGCTGGCCGAACTCAACGGCCTGGCCGCCGCGCAGTATCCTGAAGACGCCAACCTGCGGGCGCGCATCAAATCCTACGAACTGGCCTTCCGCATGCAAATGGCCGTGCCCGAGGCCGTCGGCATTTCCGGTGAAACCGAGGCAACCAAGCAGCTTTACGGGCTGGATGACGGCGTCACCAAAACCTTTGGCCAGCAGTGCCTCACCGCCCGCCGCCTGGTCGAACGCGGCACGCGATTCGTGCAAATTTACCACGATGGTTGGGACGCGCACAAGGGGCTGAAGAAGAATCACACCCAAAAATGCGCCCAGGTCGATAAACCGATCGGCGGCCTGCTCAAAGACCTCAAGCAGCGTGGTTTGCTGGAGGAAACCATCGTCGTCTGGGCCACGGAATTCGGCCGCACACCCGGTGCGGAAAAATCCGACGGCCGCGACCACCATCCCTACGGTTTTTCGGTTTGGTTGGCCGGCGGCGGCATTAAGGGCGGCATCGCGCATGGCGCCACCGACGAGCTTGGGTTCCATGCCGTTGAAAACCGCCACTACGTCACCGACGTTCACGCCACGCTCCTGCATCAACTCGGGCTCGACCCGCACCGGCTGGAAGTTCCCGGCCACAAGCGCTTGGAGATCGATTTTGGCGAGCCGATTCGCGAAATCATCGCCTGAGGCCGGTTGGCCACGCCCAGCCACCCTGACAAGTTGCCTCAACGCGCTTCCCGCCTAAAGTCCGCGCATCATGGCGAACCGGTTATTTCTCCTCGACGGCATGGCGCTGATTTACCGCGCGCATTTCGCGCTCATCCGCAATCCCGTCTTCACCTCCCGCGGGTTCAACACCTCGGCGCTCCTGGGGTTCACCAACACCCTGCTGGAAATCCTGGAAAAACGCAAACCCACCCACATCGCCGTCGCTTTCGACACTTCTGCGCCCACGCAGCGACACGTGGAATTTCCCGAGTACAAGGCTCAACGCCAGGAAATGCCGGAGGAGCTGGGAATGGCGATTCCGCACGTAAAACGCTTGGTGGAAGCCTTCAATATTCCCGTTTTGACCCTGGATGGCTACGAGGCTGACGACATAATCGGCACGTTGGTCAGGCGCTTCGAAAAGGACGACCCGAACGCCGAAATTTTCATGGTCACGCCGGACAAAGACTTCGCGCAACTGGTCACCGAACACACCAAAATCCACAAACCTGGCCGCCAGGGCAGCGATGTCGAAATTCTCGGGATCGAGGAGATTCGCGAGAATTGGCAGGTCGGGCAACCCGACCAGGTTATCGACATTTTGGGGCTGTGGGGCGATAGTTCGGACAACATCCCGGGAATTCCCGGGATCGGCGAAAAAACGGCCAAAAAACTGATCGGTCAGTACGGCAGCGTGGAGGGGCTCTTGGCCAATTCTCACAAACTCAAGGGCAAGCAGAAGGAAAACGTCAGCAAATTTGCCGACCAAGCGCTATTATCCAAAAAATTGGCTACAATCATAACCGATGCGCCGGTGGAGGTAAACGAAACCGATCTTGCCCTGACCGGCCGCGACGATGAGCGCCTCAAGAGCTTGTTCGTTCAATTTGAGTTCAACGCGATTGGCAAGCGGCTCTTTGGCAACGACTTCAAGGCCGGGCGCGGTCACATTAAGGCCGCGGCCCCGGGCGAGGATCTCGAAGAAGGGCTCGTTGCGCCGGATTTGAAAACGATGGAAGAGGTGGAGCACGAATACACGCTGGTGGAAACCCCGGAGGCGCGAACCAGGCTCATCGCCGAGTTGGGCAAACAAAAGGCGTTCGCGATCGACACCGAGACGTCCGCTCTGAACCCGCACGAAGCCGAATTAATCGGCATGTCCTTCTCCTGGCAACGTGGCCGCGGCTACTATGTAGCGCTGAACGATAATCTCGCGGCGCTGGAGGAATTTCGCCCGGTTTTGGAGAACGCATCGATCGAAAAAATCGGCCACAACCTCAAGTTCGACCTGGTTGTGTTGCTGTGGCAAGGAATCCAGGTTCGAGGCCCGTTTTTTGACACCATGCTGGCGCACACAATCATAGAACCCGATCAGCGCCACACCATGGACTACATGAGCGAGGCCATCCTCGGTTACACCCCCGTTTCCATCAAAACGCTCATCGGCGAGAAAAGTGACGAAGACGGCCAGCTCAGCATGCTGGATATCTTCGACCAAAAGAAGAACGAGGTGTCTGACTACGCCGCGGAAGATGCTGACATAACCTGGCAGCTCAGCGAAAAATTGCGGCCCCGGCTCAAAGAACTCGGCCAGGAAAAAGTTGCCTACGAGGTGGAATTCCCATTGCTCCCGGTTTTGGCGGCGCTAGAGCACGAAGGCGTTGCCATCGACACTGATGCGTTGGCCAAAATCAGCGCGTCGCTCGCGGGTCAAATCGAGTTGCTGGAAGATAAGATCCACGATTCCGCCGGCGAGAAGTTCAACCTCAACTCACCCAAGCAGCTTGGCGAAATTCTCTTCGAAAAACTGAAGCTTATCGATAAACCCAAGAAAACGCGGACCGGCCAATATAAAACGGACGAACAAGTCTTGAGCGGCTTGGAAATGCACCACCCCATCGTCGCAGACATCCTGGCTTACCGCGAAGCCTCCAAGCTCAAAAGCACCTACGTCGATGCCCTCCCTCATTCCGTGCTCAAAAAAAGCAGCCGCGTTCATACCCAGTTTGAGCAACTCATGACCGCGACCGGCCGCCTGGCATCCAACAACCCCAACCTGCAAAACATCCCCATCCGCACCGAGCAAGGGCGCGAAATTCGCACGGCGTTTGTTCCGCGTAGCGACGAATTTCGCATTTTCTCCGCGGACTACTCGCAAATTGAACTGCGCGTCATGGCTAGCCTAAGCGGCGACCCACGGATGATGGGCGATTTTGAGGCCGGCCTGGATATTCACACCACCACAGCCGCCCGCGTCTACGGCGTGGAAATCGACGGCGTTCTCCCGGAAATGCGGCGCACGGCCAAGATGGTGAATTTCGGCATTATCTACGGCATTACCGGCTTCGGCTTATCACAACGTCTGGGTATCCCCAAAAAGGAAGCGGAAGTGATGATCCAAGAGTACTTCAAGCAATACGGCAAGGTCAAAGAGTGGATGGACGGCGCCACAAAATTTGCCCAGCAACATGGTTATGTGCAAACGCTCACCGGCCGCCGCCGTTATCTCCGCGACATCAATTCGCGCAACTGGAACGTCCGCAACGCCGCCGAACGTACCGCCATCAACACGCCGGTGCAAGGCAGCGCCGCTGATATGATTAAGCTGGCCATGATCGCCATCAACCGCGCCCTTCGCGAACGCGGTTATCGCACAAAAATGCTCCTCCAAGTGCACGACGAACTCGTTTTCGATCTCCATGGCGACGAAACTGAAACCGTTCCGAATTTGGTGATCGAATGCATGAAATCGGCCCTCCCGCTCAATGTGCCAATCGTCGTCGACACCGGAATTGGTGACAACTGGCTGCAAGCGCACTGACAAAGCGTGCCAAAAGCCGCCGATCGCGAACGCCCTCAAGCCCGTGCCGCTCGCTTCTTGATGCGGTCTACTGAATCGGCGCTGACATGTCGCCGGGGCTTACTTCGGAGCCTTTGATCTCGCAAACGCCTTCGTGATCGAAGATCGTCGGGAGACCGTGACGATCGACATACACCCCCATCCCTGCCCTCGCGACCAACGCCTCCGGATGATCGACAGCTACAACCTGACCGTTCACCAAATGCACCCCAAACGGGCGAAAAGGAACGCGGCGCTGAAACTGGGAGATGGTTTCGTCAAAAAGTCCGGCTTCCATGGATTCAAAGTATTTCGGTGTATAATCTCTGTCAAACCATTGCTTCACCATGAACGGCTACTTCGACCACAACGCCACCACGCCCATGTTCCCCCAGGCTCGCGAGCGCCTGGCTGAGTTGTGCGCAAAAACCTGGCACAACCCTTCCAGCCTCTATCCGGAGGCCGCAGCCGCCAAGCGCGAATTGGAAGCCTGCCGCGAGTGGTTGGCCGATTACCTGGGCGTGGACGAGCCAACTCGCATCGTCTTCACCTCCGGCGCCACGGAGTCGAACAACATCGTCATCCGGCACGAGATGCTCATGGACGTGGCCCGCTACGGAGTGCTGACCAGCGCCATCGAGCATCCCAGCGTGCTGGAACCGGTGTTTTACCACTTCAACCGGCACTTTTCCACGTCGGTCGACGAAACGGGCCAAGTCGATCTGGACCAATTGGCCGATGACCTGGGCAACATGCTCGTCGTCGCCTCCCTCATGGCCGCCAACAACGAAACCGGCGTCATCCAGCCTTGGGAGCGGATTCGCGATCTTTGCCGCGAAAATGGCGTGCCCTACCACACCGACGCCACCCAATGGTTCGGCAAGCTGCCGGTGGGCGATCTCGCGAGCTGCGATTGGGTAACCGGCAGCGCCCACAAATTCGGCGGTCCCAAGGGTGTGGGCTTCCTCATCGTGCCCGAAAGCTGCAATTTGACGCCAGGCGCCCAAATCGGCGGCCCGCAGGAGAACCGGCTGCGGGGCGGAACGGAGAATGTGCCGGCAATTTCCGCGATGATCGCCGCGTTGCAGACGATTCAGGCCGATTTTCCCGATTCACAGCCCAAAGCCGCCGACCGCGATGCCTTTGAAAGCGCCGTTCGCGACTTTCTCCCGGAAACCCGGATCATCGGCGAAAACGCGCTGCGCTTGTGGAACACCAGCATGCTAGTCGTCCCCAAGCACAAAAACCTGAAATGGCTCACCCGGCTGGCCGACAGCGGCTTCCAAATTTCCACCGGCAGCGCGTGCAGTTCTGGAAAAGGCGCTCCATCCCACGTGATGGAAGCCATGGGCCTGGATTTCGACGAAATGGGCCGCGTTTTGCGAATCAGCGGCGGCTGGGAGACGGCCGCCGATGACTGGAGCGCCCTGGCCGACGCCTTCGCCAAAACCTGGAAGGACCTGGACTCAGCGAAGTCGCCAACGCGCAAAAAAGTTACGTTGTAGCCGCGATTCGACTGCGCTGTTGCTAGGGAATCAACCGAATCCCGAACGCGAAAACCTGACAAATTCGGCGAAAAAATCGCGTGATTTGACGCGATGAAAAGCGATCAACCCACCACGCGCTGCCAGGGACCGCTTCGCCGCCGTAATTTCCTGGAAATCGGCGGTTTGAGCCTCATGGGCCTCGGCATGTCCGATTTTTTGCGAATGCGCGCCCAAGCGGCCAGCAACGGCGGCATTGTTCCGGGCCGGGAAGACACCTCGGTGATTTTCATCTGGCTGCCCGGCGGTTTGCCGCACATGGAGACCTACGACATGAAGCCCAACGCGCCGATCGAGTATCGCGGCGAATTCCGGCCCATGCGCACCAACGTCCCCGGCATCGAAGTTTGCGAGCTGCTGCCGATGCATGCGAAAATCGCCGACAAATTCGCGGTTATCCGCTCCATCCATCACGAATTCGCCGATCACGGCGGCGCCCACAAGCGCATGATGACCGGCCGCATCCCCAAAACGCCGACCGGCACGGTCAACGACGCTCCTGCGGTGACCAGCATCGTCAAAAAGGTGCTCGGCGGCTCTTCGGCAACCGGTTTGCCCACTTGCGTGGCGACGGCTGACGGCGGACGCACGGGAATCGACACGTTTGCGATGGGATCGGCCTATCTCGGCTCCGCCAACAACCCGTTCACGATCGGCGGAGACATGAGCGACCCGAATTTCAAGGTCAACAGCCTCGGGGTGAAGGAGGAGATGAGCGAGCGGCTCGACGACCGGTTGGCGATGCTGGGCTCGCTGGATAAATTGCGCCGCGATATCGACAAAACCGGCACCATGGACGCGATGGACACCTTCAACAAGCAGTCCATGGAGATGCTCTTGAGCGACCAGGTTCGCAACGCCTTCGATCTGTCCCAAGAGCCGGATTCAGTGCGCGACCGCTACGGCCGCACGATTTACGGCCAGCGCGGACTCATGGCTCGGCGCCTGGTCGAAGCCGGCAGCCGATTCGTGACCGTGGTCTGGGAACGGGCGCAAAAAAGCATCCCAAAATACGCCGCCTACAACTGGGATTGCCACGCGGTCAACTGCCACATTTTCAAGGACATGCGAGCGCGTTTCCCCAGTTACGACCAAGCGCTCACCGCCTTGATCGAGGATCTCTACCAACGCGGGCTCGACCGAAAAGTGCTCCTCGTCGTGGGCAACGATTTCGGGCACACGCCGAAAATCAACCCCCAACGCGGGACCAAGACCGGCGTCATCCAGCCAGGCCGCGATCACTGGCCCAAAGCGATGTCCGTGCTCGTTTCCGGCGGCGGCGCGCCCATGGGACAGATCATCGGCGCGACCAATTCCAAGGGCGAGCACCCCGTCGAGCGCGTCCTGACGCCGAACGACCTTTGGGCCACGGTTTACCAGCACCTGGGCATCGATCACACCCATTACCTGAAGAATCTGGAAGGTCTGCCGATGCAAATTTTGCCCTTCGGCAAGCCGATCGATGAATTGGCGCCGATGGGGTGAAAACTCGAAATCCGAAACTCGAAACCTGAAACTCGAAATCCGATTCGCTAAACCCGATAAAAACGGGGGCCGAATTGCGTGATTGTGCGAGTCTAGCTCAAAATTTACCCATGATTAGCCGCAGAAAATCCCTCCAGTCCCTCGCCACCGGCGTTGGCGCCGCTCTTGGATCGTCAATGCTCCCCGGAATCAGCCAAGCCGCATCCAAAACGTCCGGTGGGCCGAAACGGGTCATCTTTTTTCTCCAAAACCAGGGTTTCGACCCCGCAACGGCGATCCCGGCGGGGATGAAGAGCGGCGGCTCATTGGCCAAAGCCAAGTTGCCCGAGCCGATCGAGGCGCTGGAGCCTTACAAGGAGCGGTTGCACATTATCAACGGCCTGCACGGCCTCCACACCAGCCCATCGCACAGCGCGTTTTTCGGCGCTCTTGGCGGTTACCGCGGCAGCGACGGCGTGCCGCCCAGTGGGCCCACCATCGACTACGAACTGAGCAAGGTTTTGCCGGATACGCTGCTTCCGCACCTCTGCATCGGCATGGATTCCATGGAAAACATGACGGCCAAGCCTACGGTCGCCAATTTGTCCGCCAGCGGCGCCGGGCAGCCGATTTTCATGCATTCCAACCCCAATCACCTCTACCAAATGCTCTTCGGCGGCATTTCAAAGGGCGAAATCCGCAAGCAGCATGAGGCGCGCTCCAGCATGTTCGACCGCATCGAGCTGATGGCCGCCGCAAAAGGCAGCAAGTTGCCGGTGGCGGACAAGCAGCGTTACAGCCACTACGTGCAAGGGTTCAACGACATCAACGGCCTGCGGGCGCGGCTCGGCAAAGTTTCCGAACACCTCCGCCAATTCGCGCCTGAGGTGGACGATCGCTACACCAAGCCGGAATTCGAGACCGATTGGCACGATTGCCTCCTCGACCTTGGTATCGCGTCGCTTAAATCCGGCATCACCAGCGTGCTCACCATCGGTTCGGGCCGGGGCGAGATTTTCGGGGCTTGGAAAGGGCTCGGCGTCGAGCAACAAGGCCACAACCTGGGTCACATGAACCAGCCGAACAACCCCATCTGGATTAAGATTCGCCAATACAACAGCCGCATGCTCGTGAGGCTGATGGAGCAGTTGGAAAGCGTGCCTGAAGGCAGCGGCACGATGATGGACAACACCCTCATCGTCTACACCAGCAACAACGCCGACAAGCAGCACACCAGCGGCGCCACCTGGCCGGTGATGCTCCTGGGCGACTGCGGCGGCGTCTTCAAAACCGGCTGCTTCACGCAAATGGACGGCAAACGTCCGATCAACGCGCTCTACTCGACCATTTTGGAGACCGCCGGCGCCCCGTGCAAGCGTTTCAACATGAGCGCGAAGATGGCGAAGAAGTTCGACACCGGCAGCGGTGTGTTGAGGGAAGTCTTGGCTTGAGGGTCACTTAACTTCCTTCGACCGGCGTCCTAAGAATCAAAAATCCGCCGGAAAATGCGCTTTCGCTCGTCCGATTGCTGCTTGGAGTCGGCCGCCGAGGGTTTTGCGCTGGCGGGGCGGGGTCGGGAGGTGGCCCGGGTGTGCTGGATGCGCGCCCGGCTGTGCTGACGCGGCTTTTCACGCCCGTCAGAATCCTCCGCGGTGGCCAAAGTGCCGATCAACGTGCGGAGCCCGTTCTGTTCGGCGGGAGATTTCTTGGCAACCGCTTCTTTTTTCTCGGTGCGGCCGGTAGTTGGGGCGGGGGCGTTATTTTTGATGGTTGTGCGCACCTTGGTCTCTTTAACCGCGCTTTCCTCACCTTTCTCGCCGCCGCCTTTAAAAATCCGACCCATCAGGATCGTGCTGCGTTCAGAACCGCCCATCCGCGAGGGCCGAACTCGCCGTTTTGCGGGTTTCGGCGGAGCGGTGGTGGATTTAGTGGATTTGGTGGACCGCGAGGCGGAAGTGGCGTTCAGCGGTGGCTGAAGCATCGCGAACAAGCCCGCCAACGGCTTGGAACCGGTCTCCGAGCTTTTGTTTTTGGCGATGGTGATGTTGGGGCGCGGGACGGGGATGCGGCCTGGGCGATGCGTGTTGATGAACGTGGTCGGCTGATGGTAGTTGGCCGTGCTTTTGGGGTAAGCCCAGGCGCGAATGCCAATGTTCGTGTTTTTGCGAATTTCCAGGTGCAGATGCGCCAGATACATCCCCCGATTGTTGCCGATCGAGGCGATTCGCTGCCCGCGGCGCACGTTTTGGCCCAAACTGACCTGGCGCCGAATCACGTGGCCGTAGAGGGAGTCGACGTAGCGCGTTTGGCCGCTTTGGTCGCGGTATTTGTGGCGGATGATGATCACTTCGCCCCAATCCGAGCCATAGTTTTGAGAATAAACCACCTTGCCGTGGGCGATGGCCAGCACCGGGTCGCCGTAGTCGGTGTTGCCGCCGCCGATACCGTTCCAATCGTCGCCCATGTGGCGGTAAGGGATCATGCGGCGGGCGGTGTAGTAGCCGCGAGCCGTTCCCCCGCCGACCGGGAAGTCGAATCCGTCCGCGAACGCGGAAGGGAGGGCGGGGCTGGTGTAGGTGCGGGAGACCGTGGCAACTGCTTCGTAGTCCTGGGGACGCAGGATGAGAACGGCGAGCAGAATCAACGCGAATAGGGGGACGATTTTGGCAAAACCAGCGTATCGTTTCATAGTTTCCAGGTTGGGATGGGGGAATCCGAAATTACGGTTGGTTGTAGAAATTCCGGAACGCACCATCTTCTACCAAAAATTTGCAAAATTTCACCATATTTTTGATAAAAATTGCGCAAACGATAATTTTTGGCGGTGCAACAACTTTCTTGCCAACTTTCTGGATAATCGGTTTGCAGGATTGTTCGACAATGGGGGTTTGGGGGGGAGAAAGGGACCTAAAGGGACTGAAGGGACCAAAGCGACGCGATTCGGAAATGGCGTCCCTTCAGTCGCTTGGGTCCTTTTGGTCCTTTTGGTCCCTTAAAGTCCCTTTCTTCTTTTTCCCGCGCTCCCACCCGCCTATCCAGCCACCTTGGCCTCCATTTCCTGAATCCGTTGCTCCAGTTCCGCCTTGCGCTGCTCGAAGGTGCTCATGAAAATGCGATACTCGCGGCTCTCTTCCTCCAGGCGATCGCGTTCTTCGCGGGTGGTGGTGAGCCGGCTTTCGAAAAAACCGAGTTCGTCCTGCTTTTTGCCCAGCGCGTTGTCGATTTCGCGCTGCGCGGCTTTCGCTTGCTCGCTGGCGGCTTCGGCGTCCGCGGTCTGGCGCTGCAAATCCGCCAGACGGTCTTGGGCTTGGGAAACTTGAGCCTCCAAAGTCTGGTTTTGCGATTCCAGGGAGGACTTTTTGCCCTCCAAGTCGGGAATTTTGCCCTGAAAACCCGCGATCGCGCTCTCCAGGTTCGCCTGCCGCTCGTCCAACCCGGAAATCTCCGATTTTAGCGCGGAAAGCCGGCTTTGCTCCTCCTTCAACGCGGATTTTGCGCCGCCCAACTCCTCGTTGGCCTCGGCCAGCCGCTGGTCGGCCTGTTTGATGGAGCTTTGCAAGCCGTCTCGCTCGCCTTCCAGGTTTTTGATCTGGCGGCGCAGCTCTTCCATCTGCTTGGTCAGCTTTGCGTGAGCCTTTTCCACTTCTTCGCGCTTTTCATCGGCCTGCTTTTCGGCTGCATTGATTTTCTCCTCGCGCTTGTCCTGTTCCAGGCGGCGTTTTCGGCTCTCATCGTCCAATTCTTCGCGCTTTTTCGCCAATTCGCGCTCTTGCTTGGCCAAGTCGTCCTCCTTTTTCTTGGCTTGCTCCTCCGCCTTGGTCAAGGCCCGGCGATCGTCGTCCAACTGCTTGCTTTGCTTGGCGAATTCGCGCTGTTCCTTGCGAAATTGCTCCACGTCCACCTGCGCGGCCTCAACGGGGCTTTTACCGGCGGGCACGATGACCACATCCAGCAGGCCGATGGTGATCTGGTCGTTGGCTTTGACGGTTACCCGATCGATCTTAGTCCCGTTGACGGAGGTGCCGTTGTAGGAGTCCAGATCGACGACTTCAAAGGCCGATTCGCCAAATTTGCGGAGTTCGCAGTGGTGCCCCGAGATGCATTGGTCGCCGATGACTACGTCGTTGTCCGTGGCCCTCCCGATGGTGGTTAAATCGTTGTAAAGCGGGTAGGTGAAGCGGCTTCCGTCGGAGTTGGAGACGACCAGCTCAAATTTGCAGGGCTTTTTTGAGGGGCGGCTAGCCGATTGGCGTCCGATGGGGACGGTGTTCTTGCTGGGAGTCATGCGTAGGCTTCAGGTAAAGGCGTTCGTCTCAGTGGGGACGAAAGGTCACGTCCCCGCCGATGGGTAGCCTTTTTTCTTACCCACTGACGGTCACCGGGTCCAGAAAAAGTCGCGAGATGCTTCGGGTTTGCTCCACCAAGCCAAACGCGCGCGCGACACGCTACAGCTTGGCGATCGTCCGCAAATCGATCGCCTCAATCACGGCGTCGATCTTTTTGCCGTCCTCGTAGGATTCCGCGTCCGCCACGCCCCGGACGTCGGTGCGCTTCACGGTGACGAAGCAATGCCGGTCTTTAGCGCGCAAGGCCGGGTAACGCCCCAGTTTTTCGTTGCCAAACACCTCTTTTTCCTCGGCTTCGTAGACGATGTGGAACCACATGAGGCGATCCTCTTCGTTGCCCTTGGGATACATGTCCGCGCTAATCAAAATGCTGTCCTGCGGTTGATTCGCATCCCAAACCGGCATAGCCACCTTCCAATCCAACTCCTCGTCATCGGCGCCCTTGGTTGGCAGCAGGCTGGTGAAAAACGCAACCACTTCGGCGCGCTCCGCGTCGCTTGGCACGGCCTTGAAACACGCCTCGAGAATCTCCGAAATTCGCTTGGGATCGGCGGGTTTTGCCGCGGCCGGCGCGGGTTTTGGGGCTTGATCCGCCACCCACTTCCGATCGGCCTCCGATAGCTTGGCGAGCGGGATTTTCAGCGTTCGGCCCGCGCGGTTGACGACGACGAGTTCGCCTTTGAGGCGGAGGAAATCGGCTTCAATCGTGCGCCCGTCGGTGGAAGTCCACGTGCGGCCGTGGGCGGAGACGAGGATCAAGGTTAGGATGGCGAAAAGGCGGATCGACAGTTTCATGGCGGCATTGGGTTGAACCGCTGACCCTAACCGTGCCGTTTTTCCCGCACAAGTCCCAAATCCGCGGTCCCACAGGGCCCTGCCGTGCCAAAACTCAACGAACTCAAAGCCGAATGCTGCGCCGTTGCGGCTCGCGGCCGGCCAGCGACTTGCCGGCGATCAAATCGCGAATTCCAGCGGCGATGGCGTCGGTGGGATGATAGATGAAGCGCGCGGCGCCGGTTTTGCGCAGGCTTTCGGTTTGTTGGCGAATCACGACGACGTCCTGGTTGAGGATGATGTGCGAGAGCGGCTCGAAAACCAGCCTCACCAGCTTGCCCAAGCCGTCGAACCGGTAGGCCATGTAGGTGAAGGTGCGCGTGGTTTCGGCGTCGATCGGCGTGCACTGGCTCATCACGATGTATTGGCGGCGCTCGCCCATGGCGTAGTCCACCCGGGTCACGTAGGGGAGCTGAAAGCGGTCGGTGTGGAACATCTCGCCGTCGTCGGGCATCAAAAGCCGGCCGATCCAGCTTTCCATGCGCTCCTCGTTCAAAAACCGGGCCTGAATCCAGGTTTCGCCGCTGGTGACCTCAATTTCCACGTCCTTTCGCTCGGCGCTGCGGAACAATCCGCGGTGAACGTGGGTGGTGTGAGGCACGTCGAGAAAATTTTCACAGCAATGAAAAGCCGCGCCCTCAAATTCGCGCTCCATGACCCAGTGATGCCAGCGATTCGCCCTAAATTTGGGAAAATCCAGCGGCTCGCCGGTTGGCTCGGGGTCGCCGGCAAAAATCCAGACGAATCCCTGCTTTTCCACCGCCGGAAAAGCGCGAACTCGCAGTTTTTCGCCGCAATTTTCGGGAGCGCCATCGCAGGAAGCGGGAATGTGGGTGCAACGGCCGTCAGTGGCGTAAGTCCAGCCGTGATAGCAGCAGCGCAGGCCGTGCTCGTCCACCCGGCCGAGCGAGAGCTGGATGTTGCGGTGCAGGCAGCGGTCGGCTAACGCGCCCGGCTCACCGCCGCGATTTCGGAACAAAACCAGGTTTTCGCCCAGAATTTTGCGAGCCAGCGGTTTTTGGCGAAGTTGGTGACTTTGGCAGGCGATGTACCAATGGTCGCGCATCGCCAATTTTTAGCTCGATCCCAGCCGCGCCTTCACCGAGCCCAAAATCTCGCCAAATTCCGCGTCGCTGAGCACGGGTTCGCCGATTTCCGGCCGGCCCTCGTCTTCCGGCAATCCCAGCCACGACCGGCAACCGCCGAAACTGGCGCGATTTTCCAAAATCCACGGCGCGTTCAGCCGAAAAACGCGCATCACCGCCAGGCTAATGCCGTTGTTCTCCCCGCAACCAAAGCGTTCCTCGATCACTTCCGGCGCCCAAACGTGAAAATCGGCCAAGCTCTGCGCCTGCACCAAATCGCTGATTTCCGCGGTGAAGGCGATTTCCGCGAATTGGCGAATTTCCACCCGATCGCGCTCCTTGGTAGGCACTTCACCCGAATCCGGCTCCCAGCTCAGTTGCAAGCGCCCGGCCTGCTCGTGAAAATAGGTCGGGAACAGGAAAAACTCGCGGTGCAGCCACTGAAACCCGTGTTTGCCCTCGGAAATCCCGCCTTTGCGCAGAATCAGGCTCTGTTCGCCGCGTTCCATCGCGTCGCAAACCAGTTTCCACTCTTTGAAGCCGTAAGCTGACATGGGCGAGAAGTTAGAACCGCCGGCAAGCCGCTTGCAAGCGATGAGCGCAGAATTTTGCGTTTGACCCGAATTCATCGACCGCTGGGGGCTCGCACGAAGGCACCAAGACACAAAGCTTTTCGGAAAAACAAAAAAATGCCTTCGTGTCTTCGTGCCTTTGTGCGAGGCCTTAGTCTAGCCAACTAACACCACGCTATGCATCGCACGAAGTCACAAAGCCACGAAGCCTTTTTCCTCCTCGTTCTTTGTGTCTTCGTGCCTTTGTGCGAGGCCTTAGTCTAGCCAACTAACACCACGCTATGCCTCGCACGAAGCCACGCAGCCACGCAGCCTTTTTCCTCCTCGTTTTTTGTGTCTTCGTGCCTTTGTGCGAGGCCTTAGTCTAGCCAACTAACACCACGCTATGCCTCGCACGAAGGCACAAAGCCGCGAAGCCTTTTTCTTCCTCGTTCTTTGTGTCTTCGTGCCTTTGTGCGAGGCCATTTTGCCTGACCGGGGATTTTGAAGGGATCGTTGCGCGTTTTTGGCGGGGAACCCGGTGAATTGCCGCAGGATTGGGTTCATTTTGCGGCGCTTCTTCGACCTTGCGCGCTGCCCAACCCACTGTCACCGGGTTTTTTGTTGCGCTTGTGGGTAAGGCTGATAAAAGTGGGGTGTTGTTTGCGAAAATTTGGACGCCTTTGCGATTGTCGCGCCACAGTTCTAACTCCCTCATTTTCAACCCAAAAGCTCGGGTGGCGGAATTGGTAGACGCGCAGGATTAAGGATCCTGTGGGGCAACCCGTGGGGGTTCGAGTCCCCCTCCGAGCACTTCTTCCAAAAATCTCGCAAATCGCTCATTTTAAGGCGATTACACAGCGATCAACCAACCATTCGTCACTCGTATCGGTAGCCCACTCCGTGCACGGTTTTGATGATCGCGGGATGCTTGGGGTCCACTTCGATTTTTTTGCGCAGTTGGGAAATGTGCTGATCGAGCGTGCGGCTGTTTGGCAGGTAGTCGAAGCCCCAGCATTCGTCGAAAAATGCGTCGCGATGCAGCGCTTTGCCGCGATTTTCGGCCAGCAACTTCAGGATTTTCACGTCGCGCAGACTTAGCTCCACCGGGGATTCGCCGCGGAAGGCGCGAAGCTGCTCGGGCATCACCCGCAGGTCGGCAATTTTGAACTCGCCCGCCGCGTTGGACCCGCGTTTGGCGTAAACCCGGCGAGTCACGGCGCGAATCCTGGCTACGACCTCTTTTACGCCGAACGGTTTCTGGATGAAGTCGTCCGCACCTAGCTCGAGCCCCAAAACCGCGTCGATTTCCTCGGATTTGGCGGTGATGAAGAGGATGGCGACCTCATCGTCGTTTTTGCGAATGCGCCGGCAGACCTCGTAGCCATCCATCCGGGGCATCATCACGTCCAGGCAAACGACTTGGGGCGTTTCGGCTTGAAAGACGCTCAAGGCCTCGGCTCCATTTGGCGCGGTCAGGACTTCGTAGCCTTCGTCGGCCAAAATTCCGCGCAGGCCCTCACGCGTATTGGCGTCGTCTTCGGCGATGAGGATTTTCATGCTCTGCGTCCGACCTTATCCGCGCTGGGCCGGACTGCAACGGCAAGAATGGCGCCGGATTTCGCACTTCCCTGCGACGCGGACTTGTTTCCCGGCTGCCGCGTGCCTTAGTCTGCGGTCATGCCAGTCCAAGAAGCCCCCACCCAGCAGGCCGAGAGCAAGGAACAGGCCGTCGCCGATTTCGTCGCGGAATTTCGCAAGCTGCGCGAAGAAATCGCCAAATTCATCGTCGGTCAGGACGAAATTATCGACAACGTGCTAACCGCCATCCTGTGCGGCGGCCACGTCTTGCTCGAAGGCGTGCCCGGGCTCGGCAAAACGGCGCTGGTCCAGACGGTGTCGCGCGCCATGCACCTGAAATTTCAGCGCATCCAGTTTACGCCGGATTTGCTGCCCGCCGACGTCGTCGGAACCCAAATTCTGGCCGAACGCGACGGCAAAAAGGTGTTCGAATTCCAGCCGGGGCCGGTTTTTTGCAACATCCTGCTGGCCGACGAAATCAACCGCGCCACGCCCAAGACGCAATCCGCGTTGCTGGAGACCATGCAGGAAAAAACGGTAACCGTGGCCGGCGGAACGCATCCGCTGGATTTGCCGTTTTTCGTGTTGGCGACGCAAAACCCGATCGAAAACGAGGGCACCTATCCGTTGCCGGAAGCCCAGCTCGACCGCTTTTTTTTCAAGCTGTTCGTGGAGTTGCCCAGCCACGATGAGTTTTCCAGCATCCTGGATCGCACCATGGGCGCGCAGGTTCCCGAAATCAACGCCGTGGCGCATGCGGGCGATATTTTGACGATGGGCGACCTGGTCAAGGAAGTGCCGATTGCCAAGGACGTGCAGGACTATCTGGTGCGCGTAGTTTTGGCCACGCACCCTGACGATCAGCACGCCCCCCCGGACGTGAAAAAGTACGTGCGGCACGGTTCTTCTCCCCGCGGCGCGCAAACGATTTTGGCGGCTTCGCGGGTTCGGGCGATGCTCGACGGGCGCTATCACGTGGCGCGCGAAGACGTGAACGCCACGGCGATTCCCGCGATGCGCCACCGGATCATTTTATCGTTCGAAGGCGAGGCCGAAGGGATGCGGACGGACGAGATAATCGGCAAGGTGATCAAAGCGGTTGGGTGAGGTAAGGGGCTGAAAGGACGCAATCTCCGAAAAGACGTCGCTTTCGTCCCTTTGGTCCTTTACGTCCCTGCGGAGACGGTTTTTTGAGCTTGGAGGAGCCATTGACGCGGGTTTAGCCTGGAAACCATGAAAACGGAGAAAACGGAAGAAGGTTCAGATCCGCCGCTGACGCAAAAACTCGCCTCATCGCTCGGTTTTTGGAGCGTCGCCGCGATTTTGGTCTGTTTGTTGGTGGCGATACTGTGGGCGCTTCGCGACGGTTCTTCTCCCCATCCGCTGGATGGCGTGGAGGACGAGTTGCGCACCGAGGTTTTTCGGGTTCCACCTGATTTTTTGAGAGTGGCAGCTAGCGGATCGGCTGAGGACGACCCGTTCGCGGATTTGGACGGCGCCAGGGGCAAACCTCGGCGGCGGTTGACTGCCAGAGAGATTTTGGAAGAAGCCGGCATCGAGTTTCCACGGGGGGCCACGGTGATGTACGGGGCGCCCACCAGCCAACTCATCGTTCGCAACACGCATGCGAACCTGAATTTGATCGAAAGCTTCGTTCAACGCGAGTTATTCGACTACCCGGTCATGATTCAGTTTCGCATCCGAATTTACGACGTACCCAATGACTTGGCTTCCGAAATCCTGGAGAGCGCATCGGAAGTGGCCGATCAAGATCGTGAATTGGCCAAGTTGGAGGATTGGGTGACGGACAAAAAGGCTCGCCCGGCGGCCGTGTTGAGCTGTGACACACGAAGCGGCGAGCGGACGAAAATTGGTTCCTCCGCATCAGAGGCTTACGTCGTTGATTATGCCTTGAAGGATGGCGTGGTGCGGCCGGAAGTTCGGACGGAGGAAATCGGCACGGTGCTGGAGATCGACGCCGTGATCGGCGCCGATCAGCAGACGGTGGACGTGCGTTTTTGGCTTACCCACGACACGGCTCCGCCCAGCGTGCAAAAGTCTTTCGTGTCGGTGCCCTCGGTCGGGCGGGAATACGAAATTGCCGTGCCAACGTTGAATCGCGTGACGATCGACAACGGCGTGACGATGTTGGCCGGGACGAGCCGTATCCTTGGCGCGGGCCCAACCGCCGGCAACGGATCGCAACCGCCAACCACGCTCATCGTCATCGCCACCGCCGGGTTGGTCCGGGTTCTTGACCCCACGATTCGCTAGTTCTCGATCGACTTCCTGCGGGACCCAAAAAACGCCGGTTGCACCGCCTGCCGTGCTTGTTATGATCCTGGACCATTATGAAAAAGACCTCTCTCTTCATCCTGACCAGCGTTGCCGCCATTGCCACCGGATTCGCCGCCGACGAAAAAAAGGACGCCGCCGACGCTAAGGACGCTCACGCCAAAGATGCCGCCGCGGCCCCTCCCGGACCCATGATCACCCCGTCTCCGGAAGGCGCGAAGTGCTACATCATCAGCCCGAAAGACGGCGACACGGTGAAGGGCGAATTTACCGTCCTTTTTGGCCTCTCCGGCATGGGCGTCGCACCCGCGGGCGTGCATTTGAAGGACAGCCCCACCGGGCACCATCATTTGTTGGTGGATAAGGATGTGAGCGACCTGCCGGCGCTGAATATTCCGCTGCCCAAGGACGATAACCACCTGCACTACGGCGGCGGACAGACGGAGGCCAAGGTGAAGCTGGCTCCCGGCAAGCACACCCTGCAATTGATCCTGGGCAACTGGACCCACATCCCGCACGATCCACCCGTTTACTCGAAAAAGATCACCATCACGGTCGAGTAATCGAGCAATAGGCCAGGGGCGTTGGCTCCAAAACGGGGAACCGCAAATCGCCGCGGTTTTTGCCGGTTTCGGGCCGTTTTGCGGGTTCTCCACCTTTTTTGTGAACAAGACGGAAAAAGCCTTTCTTTTCGACCTGCTCGGCACTCCCAGCCCCACCGGTTGGGAGGCGCGGGGGCAGGCGAAGTGGGCCGGTTACGTGCGCGAATTTGCCGATGAGGTGGAAAACGACGCTTACGGCAACGCTTGGGGCGTCGTTCGCGGAAACAGCGGCGGTCCCACGGTGATGCTGGAGGCTCACGCGGACGAAATCGGCTTCATCGTCAAATTCATCAGCAACGACGGTTTTTTGCGCGTCGATCGGGTTGGGGGAATCGATCACGCCACGGCGCGGGGACGGCGGGTCACGATTTTGGGCGATCGGGGGGATGTCGCTGGCATCATCGGCAACACCGCCATCCACATCCGCGATCGCAAAAACGGCGGGGAAAAGGCGCCGGAGGTGCACGAGCTTTACATCGACGTGGGCGCCGGCAACGCGCGTGAGGTGGCAAAGTTAGGGATCCGGGTCGGCCATCCCGCGGTTTACTCGGACAGCGCCGGTGAGTTCGGCAAAGGCAAGATTCAGGGGCGGGCGTTGGACAACCGGCTGGGCGGGTTCATCATCGCCCAGACGCTGCGCCGCCTTTCCAAGGATAAGCCCACGGCCACGGTGTATGCGGCAAATTGCGTTCACGAAGAGATTGGCGGTCTGGGCTCGATGATGGTGGCTCACCGGATCATGCCGGACGTCTGCGTCGTGCTGGACGTGACCCACGCCACCGACAGCCCGGACATCAAGCACGCCCAGCACGGCAAGGTGAAGCTGGGCGGCGGTCCCTCGCTCACCCACGGCGCGGCCAATCACGTCAATGTCGTCCAGCGCCTGATTGAAGTGAGCGAATCCCACCAAATTCCCATCCAGCACGAGGCTGCTTCGCGTTTTACCGGCACGGATGCGGACCGGATTTACCACACGCGCGAGGGCATCCCCACCGCGCTGGTTTCCCTGCCGCTGCGCTACATGCACAGCGTGGTGGAGGTGGCGGATTTGAAGGACGTGGACCACGTCGTCAACCTTTTGGCGGAGTTTTCGCTTTCCGTGGCGAAGGGGGATGAGTTTGGCGTGCGGCTTTAGTTTTGGTGCTAGTTTTTCGCGCGGCTAGGCGAGATTTACGCTTCGTTTTGGTCCGAATCCTCCACCATGGGGATGGTGCAGTTGATGAGCAGCCAGGAAAGCGCGCAGAGCGTGTAAACGCAGCCGGCGGTGACGAAAACCGCGTGCCAGCCGCGATGCTCGGCAATGTAGCCGAAGAGGATCGGCGCGGTGATGCCAAAAGCGATGGCGATGGCGTTGTTGAACGAGAAAACCGAGGCCGTGGCGCGTCCGCCGATGTCGGTGATGACGCCCCAACTCGTGACCAGGCTCCAATCGCCGAAAAGCTTCACGAAAAAGAGGAAAACGAAGAAAATGGCCGGCGATTCGTACCAAATGAGCGAGACGAACAAGAGCAGCGCGGCCATGCCTTTGCCGACAAAGGCGACACCGCTACGCGCCCAGCGCCGGTTCCCCAATTTGCGGATCATCCGGTCGTTCAAGACGCCGCCCAACCAACCTCCCAACGCGCCGCCGGCCAGCGGCAGGGCGGCGTAGAGGCCGATCTCCTTGTAGTCGCTCAGGCGGTAGACTTCCACGGCGAAAAGCGGGATCCAACTGGAGTAAATGCTGTCGGCAATGACGCTGAGGATGGATTGCAGATTCAACGCGCCCAGGTTGGCGAAGGCCCGCGGCCGCATGCGATTGAGCATCTCTTTGAGCGGCATTTTCTCGGCTTTGGCGGCGTTTTCCTCCTCCCGGAACAACGCAGCCTCGGCGTCGTTGACCATGGGGTGCTCCGTCGGCAAATTCCGAAACAGCAGGCGAAAAATCACCGCGTGGATGATCCCAACCCCGGCCATGAGGAGAACGGCAGTCCGCCAGTGCAGCCCGAAAACGCCCAGCAGCAGCGAGCCGAAAATCAGCGCCGCGCTCATTCCGCCCAATCGCCCCGCAAACACGCCCACCAAGCCCTGAAGCGTCGTCCGGATGGGTTTTGGGAACCAGTTGCTGCTGATGCGGCTGATGTTTCCGAAAACGGCGCTTTGTCCCAGCCCAAAGGTTAGCCGCGCCGCGCCCAGCGCTCCCGGATTCGGCGCCAGAGCCTGCAACGCCAGCCCCACCGCCCAAATGAGGATCAAAATCGGCAAAATGAGGCGAACGCCAAAGGCGTCGGTGGCGATTCCCAGCGGAAATTGGCAGATGGAGTAGCTGAGCTGAAAAGCGCTGTCGATCCAGCCAAGTTGATCGGTGCCCAGGTTCCACTCCTTCTTCAGCTCCGGCATGATGAAGCTGAAGGCGTAGCGGTGGATGTAGAGCAGCCACGAGGTTCCGAACGCCATCGCAAAGACGATCCAGCGCACGTTGGTGGGGCGTGGTGATGGGGATTCCACGCCGGATGCTATGCTGCCCGGTTCGCAAACGCCAGCGCGATTGTCGCGAATCAGCGCAATTCAACTCGAATCGGCCAAAGCCGGTTCGGCGGGGTGATTTCGCAAGTTCGAACGCGCGATCCACTGCGAAACCAGGCCCTGCGTCGGGCTAAAGATCCAGGTTAGGATGAAAAGCGCGAACCCCGTCGCCACCATGGCCGAGGCCAGCTTGCAATCGAGCCAAAGACCCACGTGATAGCCCAAAAACGCGCTCAAAACCGCGTGGATGACGCTGGCAACCATCACGCGGGGCAACCGTTCGCTCAGCAACAACCCCGTCGCGCCCGGCAAGATGAGCATGCCCACCACCATGATGCTGCCCACCGCCTCAAACGCGCTAACCACGACAACTGAGAGCCACGCCATGAGCCCGTAGTGCACCCACCGCGCGGGGATGCCGATGGAGCTGGCCAACGTGGGATCGAACGAGGTGACGAGCAGCTCTTTGAAAAACGCGAAGACCAGCGCGATGGTCGCCACTGCAATGATGCCGGCCTGGATGAGTTTTGCCGCCGGCGCCTGCTCCACATCGCCGTAGAGCACGCAATCCGCGTCCAGATGTACCCGGCCCGCGAAACCGTTCACCAGCACGACGCCGATCGCGAACAACGTGGTGAAGGTGACGCCGATGGCGACGTCTTGCTTCACGCGCGAGTTTTTGTGCAGCCATTCGATCAGCAGCGAGGTAAGCAATCCCGCGGCAATTGCGCCTAACACGACCCAAAAGTGATTTCCCCCGGCGATGAGGAACGCGATGACGATGCCGGGCAAGACGCTATGGCTCATGGCATCGCCCACCAGCGCCATTCGCCGCAAAATCAGGTAGTTGCCCGCCAGTGCGCAGGAAATGAAAACCAAGGTCGCCAAAAGCCGGATTTTCCAAGCCGTCCAACTCCAGGGAGCGAGGAAAATCTCGTAAAAATCGAAAGGCGGGATGAGATCGTTCATCGTTGGCGGCAAAGGCAGCGAATTATGGTGCGGCGCGTTGCAGCTTGCAAGGCTAGGTTCTTTAGCGTCTTTAGCAGCCAGGCGTTGGGGTTCCGTGTAGAGACATTGGACGGGTTGACGCCACCGAGTCCGAACGCTAACCTGTCGCCGTGATTCCACCCGTAGAAACGCCAATTCAATCCACACCTCCCATCTCTGCGGAGGACGAGGTGGATTGGGAAAACATCGTCACCGAGGACGACGAGCCCGTGGACAACATCCTATCAAGCCACCACATGCGTTGCTGGCACGAGCCATTGCGGGACTCGTGGAAACCCGGACGCAAATTCATCTGCAACGCCAACGTCGGCGTGTTTCCTCATCCCATGGGGCAGCCGCTGGTGCCGGATTTTTTCCTGAGCATGGACGTGGAGACTCCCGCGGACCTGGAATTGAAGGCCAACGACAAGCGCAACCGCTCCTATTTCATCAGCGAATACGGCAAACCACCGGATTTGACCATCGAACTGGTCTCGAACAAAAAAGGCGGCGAATTGAGCCAGAAAATCATCGATTACGCGGCCATGGGCGTGCGTTACTACGTCGTCTACGACCCCGGCCAATTCATCCAAAAGCAGATCGTGGCTTCCTACGAACTGGTTGGCGGGATCTATCAACTCATGCCTGGCCCGGATTTTCCCGCTCTTGGTTTGCGACTGGTGGAATGGGAGGGCGAGTTCGAAAATTGTTGGCGGAAATGGCTGCGCTGGGCGGACATGGGCGGAAATTTCATCCCCTTCAGCAAAGAGAGTGTTAGCGTCGAGAAACAGCGGGCGGAAGAAGAAAAACAGCGCGCAGAAGAAGAAAAGCAGCGCGCGGAAGAGCAACAGCAGCGTGCGGAAGAGCAACAGCAGCGTGCCGAGGAGGAAAAACAACGTGCGGAAAAAGAAAGACAGCGCGCCGAAGCGGAAAAGCAACGCGCAGAAGAACAAAAGCAGCAGTTGGAAGAACTTGCGGCGAAATTGAAGGCCAAGGGCATCGATCCCGATCAACTCTGATCCGCGGTCAGTTTTCGGCCACGCCGCCGAACCATCCTTCGCTTGAGTTTGGCCGAATTCCACCCTAACAGTGGCATCCCAACCATGCCAAACCAGAAAAATTGGCGTCAGTGGCTGGCGAAAATCCCCGCGCCGGCGTTTTTGCTCACCATCCTGCTTTGCATCGCCTTCCAGGAGAATTTTCCGTTCTCGGATTTCCCGATGTACGGGCGGATTTCCAATAACACCTCCTACGTCTACCTGACCGACAGTCAGGACAAACCAATCCCCGTGGAAGAGCTCACCTCCATTCGGACGGGCAAGCTGAAAAAGATCTATTCCTCCAAGCTCAAGCAGGTTCGCAAGGAGCTGGAGGATAGCGGCGTAGAGATCCAGGGATTTCAGTTCATGACCGTGGAACAACGCCGCCCGGCCGGCGAATACACCTTGAAGTGGCTCTACGAAAACTGCCGCGAGACTGCGCGGCCGCAACTTTACGCCCACCGTCCGCTGCGCTTTCACGTGGTAGAGGTAAAGGTGGGTCCGGACCGCAAAATGCAGCACAAACACTTCCTGGTGGCCGAGGTGCCGTAATGCCGCGAGCAGCGATGAACCTGAATTCCATCAAAAATCTTGCGCTCGGCGCCATTGGCAAGTTCCGCGAGGGGCCTTGGCCCGCCCGGCTCCGTGAAGGGCCGCGTTTCAGCAAATGGGAGCGAATCATCGGGCGGGTGCTCTTTGCGGCGGTTGTTTGGAACATGTTCGATCCCCTGACCGCGCAGGTGATGTCGATCGCCAGCCAACCGGATCCCGTGGGGATGGCGCATTTTCTCGACCTGACATTTTTTGCGAATCGCGAACTGCTGGGCAACCTCAAAATCGTGCTGATGGTTGGGCTCATGTTCTACGTGATGGGGCGCGGACTGCCGATCGTCTTGCCGGTCGTCTGGTTCGTCGTCATCGGTCCGGCAACGCTCATGCAAAGCCAAGGAGCGGACAACCATCACCTGCAAACCGCGGCCCTCGTCCTCACCGGGCAGATGATTTGGAGCGTCATTTGGGGCATACGCTGGTTGTTGCCGGCCAAGGGAGGGCGGCCCAAACACAGCGAAGAATTCTTCCGCCAACTGATGTGGATCTCCCTGCAAATCATCGTCGCCACCTACGTAACCACCGGCGTCACCAAAATGTGGGACAGCGACTTCAAATGGGTCAAAAACGCCAAAAACTTCCCCATCCAGCTCGAAAAAACGCGGATGAGCGAGTACTACAACCGCCTCAAGGACCCGGAAATCATCGACGTGCAGGCGGACGAGGAAAAATCCGGATTGCGGCGCATGCAGGCGCGGACGGACGCCTGGTTTGCCCGACTCTCCAAGAGCATCGAGAATTTCCTCATCCAATCGCCGACCTGGAGCCGAGTTTTCATGACCGCAGGCCTGTTGTTGGAATTCGCGGCCTGTCTGGCCTTGTTAGGGCGGCGATGGGCGCTGGTCATCGGCTTGGCATTGATCGGATTTCACCTCACCATCAGCCGCGTCATGAGCCTCCATTTTGAGCTGAACATGCAGATTTTGGCCGTTTTTCTGGTGAATCCCGCCTACTGGCTGGTACTTCCGTTTTGCCGGAAATGCCGCGAATCCGCGGAGTGATGACTGCGAACCTGGCTTGAGGATCAGACGAGCCCTCGTCGAGGAGGGGGAGGGTTGATGGGGTGAGATTTGCGCCAAATCAGGCCGGCGATTTCTGAACCGTGGATCGCCGGAACTTTCCGCTTGATCCTCCCTAACATGCGCATAATGTCGCGCCGTCGCATGCGCCTTTTCGTCCCCAAAGAATCCCTCGAAAACGAGACTCGTGCCGCCCTGACGCCGGATACGGCGCGCAAACTGGCGGATCTCGGCCTTGACGTCCGATTTGAGCCCGGTTTGGGCGCGAACGCCGATTTTACGGACGAAACCTACGTTGACGCGGGTGCTTCCACGCAGGATCGCGCTGCCGGTTTGGCCGAGGCGGATGTCGTTTTTCGCGTCGCGCCGGCGGAGGTGGACGAGATCAAGGCGATGAAGCGTGGGGCGATGCTGGTGGGTTTTTTGAACCCGTTCCACGTTCATCTCGGCGAAGGCGATCCGCCCCAAAACACGCCGGAGCAGGCGCGGATCGATGCCCTGGTGGAGGCGGGAATCACCGGGGTGAGCCTGGAGATGATGCCGCGGTCCACGTTGGCCCAAAAAATGGACGCAATCAGCTCTCAAGCCAATCTGGCCGGTTACATGGCCGTCATTGCGGCGGCGGAACGGATCAACAAAATTTTCCCGATGATGATGACGCCGGCGGGGACCATTTCGCCGGCCAAAGTGTTCGTCATCGGCGTGGGTGTGGCGGGTTTGCAAGCCATCGCCACGGCCAAACGGCTCGGCGCGCGCGTTACCGCATTCGACACGCGCGAAGAGGCGTTGGAACAGGCGGAATCGTTAGGCGCCAAGGCGTTGCGGATCGATTTGGGCGAGACGGGAGCGACCGATCAGGGTTACGCCAAAGAGTTAACCCCGGAGCAGTTGGAGACCCAGCGCGTGGAGCAAGGCAAGGTTTGCGCCAAGAGCGATGTGGTGATTTGCACGGCCAAGTTGTTCGGCCGAAAAGCGCCGCTTTTGGTGAAAAAAGACGTGGTGGAAAGCATGAGCAACGGCTCGATTATCGTGGATTTGGCTGCGGAGACCGGTGGTAACGTGGAAGGTGTGAAAGTCGATGAAGAAGTGGTTACGCCGAACGGGGTTAGGATTCTTGGGCATGCGAAATTGGAGAATTTGATCCCCCGCGACGCCAGCGGGATGTATGCCGCGAACCTGTGCAACTTTATCGATCATTTTTGGGATGAAGAGGCCAAGGAGTTTCAGTTCGACCTGGAAGATGAGTTGCTCAAAGGCGCGGTATTGACTCACGACGGCGAATTCGTCAACCAGCATCCGGCCTTTGGGTGAAACGTGGGAAAAGAAGGTAAAACGTAAAAAGTTCGCGTTCATGTTCCCACCAACCAGATTTCAAATTCGGCCGCCGAGCGCAATTGTGGCGCAAGTGTCCGATTGTGTGCGGAGCCTAATCCCGGGAGGGGTGTTTCTCGGAAACCGCCGAACCGCAAGCGGACCCTCGCGCCACGGAAACGTCCCATCGGGACGAGGTATGTTAGCCGTGGGTTTCAACCCACGGTCGCGCGGCGGTGGGAGGGATGCGTCGCGTAGCGACCGCTTACGTGGATTTCAGCGCGCCAACCAGCCTAACCGGTCGCTACGCGACGGATCGAATTTTCGCGTCACGGACCGTGGGTTAAAACCCACGGCTAACATAATTGGTCGCTACGCGACAAGGCTGGTGTCGGTTCGCAAACCGGCGCCGGCAGGGCTTGGCGATTTACGGCGCCTCCGCAGCCGCTTTTCGCCTTCCTTCCCACTTTTGACTCCCTAACCGATGGAAAACCTTATCCTCCTGCTCTTCATCTTCACCCTGGCCGCGTTTCTCGGCTTTGAGCTGATCTCCAAAGTGCCCTCGCAACTCCATACGCCACTGATGTCGGGCTCCAACGCCATTTCCGGCATCACCATCGTCGGCGCGCTGATTTACGCGGGAAAAATGGCCGAAGCCGGCAACCAAAAACTCGCCACTTACCTGGGCCTGGCCGCGCTCATCCTCGCCAGCATCAACGTCGTCGGCGGCTACGTCGTCACCAACCGCATGCTCGGCATGTTCAAGAAGGACAAGGACAAATAACCCGCCCTAACACAGCCACCTTCCCACCTCACCCGCGCACCTTTTACCCCCGCCTCATGGACTCCACTTGGCAAAATCTGGCCTACATCGTCGCCTCCATCCTTTTCATCATCGGCATCAAAATGCTGGGCTCGGCCAAGACCGCGAAGGACGGAAATTTGCTTAGCTCCGGCGGTATGCTCATCGCCGTCATCGCCACGCTCGGAGGCATGTCCGCGGACCTCATGAACTGGAAGCTGATCGCCATCGGCCTTGGTGTCGGCGCGGTCATCGGCTTCATCGCGGCAAAACGCGTCGCCATGACCGGGATGCCGGAGATGGTGGCGCTGTTCAACGGATTTGGCGGTTTGGCGAGTTTGTTAGTCGGCTGGGCCGATGTCGCGCACAAAACCGGCAACGGCGAGGAATTGACGCTTTTCAACTCCGTGGCCGTCATCGCGGCGATTTTGATCGGCGGCATCACCTTCACCGGCTCGACGATCGCCTACCTCAAGCTCTCGGGAAAAATCGGCGGCGCGGCCAAAGTTTTCTCCGGCCAAAAAGCGCTGAATTTCCTGATTTTTCTGGGTTTGTTAGCCTGCGGCGCGCTTTGGGTCATGCAGGCCAACCCGCTCTTTCTCTACGGCGTCATTGGTTTGGCGCTTTTGCTGGGAATTCTCGGCGTCATCCCGATCGGTGGCGGAGACATGCCCGTGGTCATCGCGCTTTTGAACAGTTTCTCCGGTCTCGCCGCCGCCGCTGCAGGATTCGTCATCGAAAACAACGTCCTCATCGTCGCCGGCTGTTTGGTGGGCACGTCAGGGCTGATTCTAACCATCATCATGTGCAAGGCCATGAACCGCACCCTGGGCAACGTGCTCTTCGGCGGATTTGGCGCTGCAGGTGGTTCCAAGCAAAAAGTCGAGGGCGAAATGAAGCCGATCAGCGTGGAGGACGCCTACTACGTGCTGGAAGCCGCGCGTAACGTGATTTTCGTGCCCGGTTACGGCATGGCCGTGGCCCAAGCCCAACACGCCACCAAGGAGCTGGGCGAAATTTTGGAGGAAAACGGCGCCGAAGTCCGCTACGCCATCCACCCCGTCGCCGGCCGCATGCCCGGGCACATGAACGTGCTCCTGGCCGAAGCCGACGTCGACTACGATCAATTGCGCGAGATGGACGACGTGAACCCGACCATGGAGATGGTCGATGTCGCCATCGTGGTCGGCGCAAACGACGTGGTCAACCCGGCAGCGGCCGAGGACGAAACCAGCCCCATTTACGGCATGCCGATCATCAACGTGCATCAGGCGCGGACGGTTTTTGCGCTGAAACGCGGTCAAGGCGCGGGATTCAGCGGGTTGGTCAACACGCTGTTTTTCCGCGAAAATTGCCGCATGATCTACGGCGACGCGAAAGCGACGCTGACGGGCTTGGTGGGGCAATTCAAGGACTGAGTTGAGGCCCTGCGCGGCCGCTTCTCTCGCCGTTTGGGTGAAAGAGACGCCGTTTTGCGCGCGTAACCATTCTATGCCCGGAAGTTGTTCGGTAAGCTGTGAGGAAGAAAAGCCGTCACACTCACCAGCATCACAACAATCGATTTTTACACCCCAGACACCCAAAAAACATGACTGCGACTGCGATCTGCACACAAACCGCGGCGGCGGCGCCATCCGCCCAGGATTTGGCCTACGTCCGGCTCATCAGCCACATTCTCGGCCAATCGGAGGAGAAACTTCTCGCCGATTTGTTGGCGAAAAAACACGCCGCGCCGGCAAAATTTCGCCGACGCTGACGCGTTGCCGGGAACTCACGCCCCCAACTGGCGAACGGCGCACAAGAGGCCAGTCCCGGCCGATCCGATCAATTGGCCCGTTGGCTCAAGCGCTTTCCCGAGGCTGACGGAAAGCTGACGATGGACGAAGCGCGAGCCTCTACCAGCGCTCGCCGGAACTTTTGGGCGAAATCCGGTTTCCCGGAAAATCGGCCTTTCCCAGCCCGGAATTAGACCAAGCCTTCCGCAAAATCGCGTGGCAAGCGGTGACGAACAATCCGCTCAGCGGCGTGACCGACACGGACAACGACGGCATCGGCGAATCGGTCTCGCCCGGCCAACGCGGGTTTCGGTGCATTCTCCGATTTTTGACCCGAATCGGCGTGCATGCAGCCGTTTTTTCCGTCCGTTCGCACATCGCCCAACCATCGCGGCTTCTGGCGCTTTCGCTTTTTTGGTTTTCGTGCCAGAGTTTCCGGGAAAATCCCCTTTCTGATGAAAATCCCCTTCCTCCCGATCCTGATCCTTCTGGCCGTCGCGGTTGTTTCACCGGCTAAGCCAACCACTCGATGACCGCCTTCGTCATCGGCTCTTCGCCTGCATTGGCAAAAACGTGGTTGGCGCCGGGTAGTTCGACCAATTTTTTCGGTTCGTTGGCTTGCGCGAAAATCTCGCGGCTCTCTTGAATCGGCACAACGTCATCTTCATCTCCGTGGACCAGCAACCAGGGAACCTTGACCTCAGCGGCTTTGCCGATGACGCTGCCGATCGTGGTCAGGTCGTTGACGTAGGCGCTGGAAAGCGGGCAATCCTCGTCTTCCCACATGCAGCCGGCATCCGGCGTTTCCTCGCCAAATTCCACCTCGGTGAAGCGCTTGGTGTGAACCATGCCGGCCAGGGAAATGAGCTTGCCGATGCGCGGATCGCTCGATGCGCGCAACACGCCGACCGCTCCGCCCATGCTGTGCCCGGCGTAGATCACCTCCTCAAAATTCCCGGCCACGGCGTCGAGCACCGCGCCGAGGTCCGCGACCTCCTTGGTGATGGTGCAATCGCGAAAATCGCCCTCGCTCGCGCCATTTCCCGCGAAGGAGAAGCGCAAGGCCGGAATCCCGGCTTCGGCAGCCGCGTTGGCCAGAGCTTCGGCCCAGGGCCGGTCCTTGGTGCCCGTCACACCGTGGCCGATGACCAGGATACGTTGGGAATCCCCGCCGCTGGCGGGATGAAAGGCGTAGTCGAGGCGCTCGCCTTGGGGATTGCGGATTTCGGCGTTCATGAGGCGTATTCGGTGTCGTAGACTTTTACGGTTTGGAACCACTTGCTGAAAGATTCCACAAAATCGTGGTGGCCCGGGTGGTCCTGGTAGGTGTTGTGGTCCTCCACGGAGGCAAATTCCAAAAACAGGGCGTAATCAAAGGTGTTTTGTGTCACCGGCCGCTCGGACGTCTCCGCGGCGGTCCCGATTTTTCCGGTGGCAACGACGCCGATGTCGAACAACGCGCGCATGCCTCGCTCAAACTCGGCTTTTTGCTCCGCGCTGAGCGAATCATCCAGCCAAAAATAGACGCTGTGCATCATCATGCCGCGCACCTAAGGCAAACTGAGGCGGCATGCAAGAAAATGCGGAAATCAGCAGGTTTGGCGGGGGGAGAAATCAGCCGTCGAACTTGGCCGCGATCAGCGTCGCGTTCGTGCCGCCGAAGCCGAACGAATTGTTGAGCGCCACGGAAATATTGGCTTCGCGCGCTTCGTTAGCCACGTAGTCCAGATCACACTGCGGGTCGGGCGTATCCAGGTTGATGGTTGGCGGCGCCACCTGATTTTGGAGCGCCAGCACGCATGCCGCCATTTCCACGCCTCCCGCGGCGCCTAACAAGTGCCCGGTCATCGATTTGGTGGAGCTGACCATCAGGCCGTTTTTCGCGCGATCGCCGAACGATCGCCGAACGATCGCCGAATCGCCGCCGTTTCGGCGAGATCGCCTGGCGGGGTGGAAGTGCCGTGCGCGTTGATGTAGTCGATCTCGGCGGAATTCAGCCGCGCATGCGTCAGGGCCCGCTCCATGCATTGGCTGGCGCCGCGGCCCTGCGGATGCGGCATGGTGGGGTGATAGGCGTCCGCGGACGTGCCGTAACCGACTAACTCACCCAAAATTTCGGCCCCGCGTTTGCGGGCAAACTCCATTTCCTCCAAAATCACGACACCCGCGCCTTCGCCCATCACGAAACCATCGCGGTCGAGATCGAAGGGCCGGGAAGCGGCTTCGGGCGCGTCGTTGCGCCGGCTCAGCGCGCGCATATTGCCAAAAGCGGCGAACGACAGCCGGGAAATCGCCGATTCCGAGCCCCCGGCGATCATCACGTCGGCATCGTCGAATTTGATCGTCTTCCAAGCCTCGCCGATCGCGTGGCAACCGGTCGCGCAGGCGGAAGTCACGCAAAAATTCGGCCCGGTGATGCCCAAATCCATCGCGACGATGCCTCCGGCGGCGTTGCCGATCATCATGGGGATGGCGAAGGCGGAGACTTTGTTAGGGCCGCGCTCGTTCATGGTTTGTTGGCCGGCCTCGATGGTCTGCAGCCCCCCGATGCCGGTGCCGAGAAAGACGCCGGCGCGGCTGGGATCGCCCATTTGGCCGAAATCCAGCCCCGCCTGATCCACCGCCAATTTGGAGGCGGAAACCGAAAATTGGATGTAGCGCTCGGCTCGCTTGGCGTCGCGGGAATTGGCGAAAAAACGGCTCGAATCGAAATCGCGCACCTCTGCGCCGATCTGGCAACGCGAATCAGAGGGATCGAAGGCAGTGATGCGCCGCACGCCGCTTCGCCCCTCGCACAAGTTGCTCCAAAACGTGTCGATATCCCAACCTAACGAGGTAACGACTCCCAATCCGGTGATAGCGACGCGGCGGTTCATGTGCGCGCATGGTCGGAGGGAAAAACCAAATTCCAAGCACCAAATGGGGAGAATTCCGAACGCGGACGGACCAAATTTTGCGCGACTTTGTTGGTTTGTCCTTTTTGGAACGATTCTACGTAGTTATCTTGCGAAGGATTACCTGAAGGCGTCAGCAGGCATTATACCTTGGCGGATGTGTCTTATCCTCCTTGGCAGAGAGCCGGGGCACCACCTATCCTCCGCATTACCGGAGGCGTTTGCTTCTTCTTCATCTCTGACTCCCGCCGCCGTCAGCTTGCTTTTACAGGTTGGCTTACCTTTGAGCTGTTTGGCCACTTCGGTCTGACTTTTGAGTTAAGCCGACAATTTGAAGATGCGTTAGCTGAGGTACGCTTCGTCGGAGTCAACTTTGAGAAGTTTGGTTTCCGGATCACGGGCGTAGCCGTAAGGCACCCACCCGCCGTTCCACAATCCTTTCTTTGCTCGTTCGGCGATCCCGGAGGTCGAGGCAATGCCGAGCCCACTTTTCGCCATACGCCGGCGATTTCCCTTGCGCCGGTGTTGATTGGGAAGGCGGGAGAGACTAACTTTACCACCAGTGAAAGAACGCCACGCCATCCTCAAGACCCGAGGCGGTCTCGTGCAGTTGCGCGAATGCCCGATTTGCCGCTACACGATCCTGGAGAGAGATGTCGGAATTTGGAAGAAAGCGCCCGCCAGCGCCGGAGATCGCGGAAAAGTGGGAAGTTGCCGGTTTTGCCTGCCGGTGGAGAACGATGATGAGCCGTTTGTCTTGAGCGCGGCTTGATCGGGCTCGTTAGATGCTGTTGGCCACTCAGCGGTCAGTCTTCGTCCCAGACAAAATGCTCCAGCCGCAGTTTGTCGGCCAGGCGAGCCGCCTCGATGGCGCGGGTGCCTCCGGTTTGCGCTAACCTGTCCGCTAAGCGAATCGCGGCCCGCCATTGCTCCTGCTTTTGCAGCAATGCGATCGCGGAAAATCCGGCGCGGTAAAACCAGGTGTACTCCGGCACGTCCTCAGAGCGCAAACCGGCGGTGGGCGGCTTGTTGATGACGTCGAAGTAAACCTCCAAGGCTGAGGCGTCGTCAGGAAACTGTTCCAGGCAACGCGCTTTGTGCACGGCGGCCTGGTTCTTCCAAAAACGCGAGGCGCCGTGGGCATCGAGAATTTTGTCGAAGCTGGCGATGGCGGTGATGAGCATGGGCCGCGGGTCTTTCAGGTCGGCGGCTTGGCGGGTGGAGGCCTGGCCTTTGTTGAGCAACACCGCCAGCCTCAGGTCGTCGTCGAGATCGTCTCCCTGCTCCAGCAGCTTGTTGAGCACGCGAATGGCGTCGGCGGGTTTGCCCAGCTTCAGGGTGGCCAGGGCCTGGTGACGCAGGGCTTCGTTCGCCAACGGACCGCCGCTGTCGACTACGCGGCCCCACAGCTCCACGGCCTGGCTCAGCCCCTTGGCGTTCATGGTGGATTCCGCGGCTTTACCGGCGAAAAACAGGGCGGCGTCGCGCAACGGGCCCTTGGGGTCTTCGCTGGCGACGAGTTCGAACTGGTTGCGTGCGTTAGGAAAATCCTTCCCGGCGAAAAAAATCTCGCCCAGCTTCATTCTAACCTCGGAGCGAAGCCGCGATTTAGGCCAATTTTCCAGAAATTCGCGTCCCAGCTCCACGGCCCGGTTTTTGGGGTTTCCAGCGCTCGCCTCGATCCACATGGCCACGTAATCCGCTTGCTCGGCCAGGGCTCCGGTTAATTTGCGGCGGTCGCGGGTTTCGCTCAACTGCTTGCGCGCGGCGACGGGGAGAAATTCGAGCAGGTAGACCTCTGCCAGCGCCAATTCAGCCTCCGCAACGCGCGGATGCTCGGGATGATCGGCAGCAAAGTCTTTGAGCGCCTGCAACGCGGTTCCATCGGCCACGGCAGCCAATTGGAGCGCTCGTTCCAACTGCAAATCCGCCTGCGCGCGGGCGATTTTTTCCTGCAAACCGAGACGTTGGAATTCCTCCAGGTATCGCTGCGAATTTTGGCCGTAAATCGCGGCGACGGCTGCGTTGAAGACGGCGTTGGGGTTCTCCGCTTCGTCGCCGCCGGCCAGGCTGAAGGCGTCCGCGGCTTTGGCAAAGTTGCCCAGCGCAAATTCGGCCCGTCCGGCCACGTAGGCCACGTATTGGCGGATGACGGGGTTGATCGCGCGCGCGTTCAGCTTTTCCAACAATTCGGTCGCGTTTTCCGGATGGGCGGAATCGACGTACAATTCCGCCAGGCGGAGGGTGGCTGCATTGGCCAGAAAATGATCGGGGTGAGCGTTGATGAATTGCTTCAAACGCGTGGCACTAGCCTCCAGGTTGCCTTGGTGCGCGGTGTAAAAGAGGGTGAGGCCTTGCAACTCGGGCTGGGGGGATTGCAGCCAGGTTTTTAGGATGGGGTGGGGGCGTTCGCGGTGGAAAAAACCCAGCTTTTCCAGCCGGTCGAACGCCACCGGCAAAATCGGGCTTTCCCGGCTTTGGCTGATGAGCCGCACCAATTCATCTTCGGCAGATTCGGTTCGTCCCCGGCCGGCGGCGACGTCCGCCAGCCCCAGTTGGGCGCGGTGATGCACCCTGGCATGAATGCCGTTCGATTGGACCTTGGCGTCGCGAAACCGGCGTTCGGCCGTGCTCAAATTGCCCCTTGCCAAGGCCAATCGTCCTTCCAGCAGCAGCACCTCCAGCTTGGTGCGATTTTCCTCCTCATCATCCACATCCACCTCCTGCAGCAATTCTTGCGCCTGGTCCAGTTCGCCCATATCCAGGTGAATGGCGGCAGCGCGGACGGCAGCCTGGCTTCGCACCACCTGCAACGTGGCCGGCGCCCGCAGCGGCTTGAGAACCTGCAACGCGGCCGAACTTTTTCCCAGCGCGGCTAGCAAATTGGCCCGCGTGAGGCTGGCGTAGAGGTAGAGCGGATCGTTGGTTTGGCCTTCGTAGAAACGCAACTGCTGTTCGGCCTCGTCGTGATTGCCCAGCCGCGCCAGGGCGATGCCCTTCCAGTACGGCGTGGCCGGGTGACGCTGCAACACCTCATCCTGACACAGGGCCAGCGCCTCCACAAAGCTTCCCTTGCGCACCAGGCTCTCCAGCAAACGGGCGCCCACCAACGCCTTGTCCTCTTCCGGCAGATCCTCCTGGGCGCGAAAGATGCGGTGAAGCTTTTCGGCTGCCACCGCCGGCAAATGATCGGACAACGCCTGCATGGCGCCCTGAAAATCGGGATCGTCCTCGATTTGAG
Organism: Verrucomicrobiales bacterium; assembly: GCA_965224535.1. GTDB lineage: Bacteria > Verrucomicrobiota > Verrucomicrobiia > Verrucomicrobiales > DEV007 > JBCDHN01. Next base: position 99,742 of record CBDCZR010000008.1, on the reverse strand, counting down.
CCACGGCCGGGACCGGGTTGGCCAGGCCGAGCGACAAACAAAGCAGGATGGTGGAAAACTTCATGAAGCTGCGTCAGGGTAAACCAACCGCCGCGATCGTCAAAGGCGTGTTAGGGGGGCCGAGCGGCTCCATCCGGCCGAAAACCCGCGATTGCCCAAATTTGGCCGCAAAGATCCAATTTTGGGGCTTGACGCGTGCCCTGACATTTATTACTACGCCGCTGTCAACTAACACACACCTCACTATGTCACCATTACTGATTGTCGGCATGGCCCTTGCAGTTATCGGGGGTCTACTCGCGCTAATTTTTGGGATTATCCTCCTGATCAAAGCCTTCCAAACACACGTCCTCTGGGGCCTCGGGTACCTTTTTGTCCCCTTCGTCGGTCTGGTTTTCGTCATCAAGTACTGGGACGACACCAAAAGCGCGTTTCTCAAAACGTTGCTCGGATCCGTTCTCGCTGCAATTGGCGGCGGACTGGTTGCAAGCCAGTCTGAAGGGATCATCGAAGAAGGCACCGTTCCTCCTCCTGCCGACGCTTACCACGCGCTTGCCGAGCCGGGAAAAAAACTGGTTTGACCCCCCTGATTTTCGGCTGGCTAAAGATCGGCTAACGCGCGCGCGGAGTATCGTCGCAGCCGCCGATCCTGCGGGAAGTCCGCTCGTACGGGGTCTGTGGGGTGCCCTGAGCAATCAGGGGCTCTACCCGGACCCTAGTTTGCCTGCTTGAAGGCGTCGCTGAAGTCCTCGATGCGGTGATCGTCGAACTCGTCTTCGAACGGGTAACCCACTCCCGCGCCTTGGCGGATGCCTTTGAGCGTGCGTTTGGCGCCGGCTTTGGAAACGGGGCCGTTGATGAGCTTGGTCACGCAGTCAACCGCCGCGGGAACGGCAACCAGCGCACCCAGGGTGAACAGGGCGGTGGCAACGGTGCTGCGTTGGTCCTTTTTCAGCTGACCACCCAGCAAAACGCCCACGGCGCAGCCAACAGCGGTCGGAGCGACCGTCATGGCTGTGGTGAGCAGGGTGCGATCGACAACTTCGGGGGATTCTTCGTTATTTACCATGTTTCTAGCGTAAAAATTACAGAAATTCCGAGTCTTGCCAGCAAAATCTCGGTCCAGAAACCGGTTGAGCATTGGCCTGGGACCAACCATACATCACCTAACCGCATTTCCAAATGGCCTCTGAAAAATTCGCGCTTATCCTTGCCGGCGGCAGCGGCACTCGGTTTTGGCCGCTAAGTCGCCACCGGCGCCCCAAGCAACTGCTTCGCCTTTTTGACGAAGAGACGCTGATCGAGAAAACCATCGCCCGGCTCGATGGGTTGATCCCGCCGGAAAATACGCTGATTCTCACCAACCACGAGCAGGTCGATGAGCTGCGAAAAGCCTCCAAAACTCTGCCGGCCGAAAACATCTTGGCCGAGCCCGACAAACGCGATACGGCGCCGGCTGTGGCGCTTGGCATTGGCTGGGTGGCTCGGAAAAACCCGGACGCGGCAATGGCCGTCCTGCCGGCCGATCACCTCATCCAGGATCGCGCGGAATTTCACCGGACGCTCGGCGGAGCGCTGGAAATTGCGGCAAAAAGCGACCACATCGTCACCATCGGCATCAAACCAACCTGGGCGTGTCCGGGTTACGGCTACATCGAGCGCGGAAACCCGGCGGAAATCGCGGAATCGCCGGATGGGCTCCAGGTTTACGAAGTGGCGCGGTTTCGCGAGAAGCCCAACCCGGAGTTGGCCGAGGAATTCCTGCGCCTGGGTCATTTTAGCTGGAATGCGGGCATGTTCATTTGGGCGTTGCCGGCGGTGAGGGGCGAGCTGAAGGCGCATTGCCCGGAATTGGCCGAATTTATCGAAAAAATCGCCAATGCGCCGGACATGACGGCCACGATCGCGGAAAATTTTGGCGAATTGCCGAAAATCTCGATCGACTACGCGCTGATGGAGCAAGCCAGCCGGGTTTACAACGTCGAGGCCACCTTTGACTGGGACGACGTGGGCGGCTGGCCCTCGGTAGCGCGCTATTTGGACGGTGACTCGTCGCAAAACCGGATTCGCGGCGCGTTGTCGGAGATCGAGAGCCGGGAAAACATCGTCTACTCCACCACCGGCCAGCATATCGCGCTTTTGGACGTGGATGAGCTGATCGTCGTGCAGACGGAGGACGCGTTGCTCATCGCCAACCGCGATCGGGCGGACGACATCAAGAAGCTGCTGAAAAAGGTGCCCGACGAACTGCAATAGCCTGCCGCCGACCATGAAAAAGCTCAGCATCACCATACCCGAGGCCGGCTAGGGTCTAGCCTAGGGAGTATTTGTGCGTGGCGAATACCGGCCCTATGATCCCGCCCACCATGTCGCGCCGGAAAAACATCGCGATCGGCCTCGTTTTTTTCGCTCCGTTAGCGTTGCTGCTTTGGACGTGGTTCGGCCCCGAGCCGAACGTGGAACTGACCGACGGCGTTTCGCTGAAATTGCCCGGAAACGGCGCCCAAACCCGCACCGTGGTGTGGGACGAACTCCAGCCGCTTTTTCCGGGGAGCAAGAACCAAAATCGCTTCGGCCCGGCTTTTTCTCCGGATGGCAAGACGCTGATTTTTGCCAGTGGCAGGGCAAGTGAGGACACCGATCTGTTCGTGGCGCATTGGCAGGGTGATGCGTGGTCTCAACCCGAGGCGATCGACGCCCTGAACAGCGATGCGGACGAGGTGGGACCCGTGTTTACGCGCGATGGTCGTGCCGTTCTGTTCGCCTCAAATCGTCCCGGCCGTGGCGGCTTTGATTTGTGGGTTTCCCGCAAAAACGCGGACGATTCCTGGGCGGAGCCGGAAAACCTGGGTTCGCGCGTCAACACCGCCTTCGACGAGCTGGATCCCGCGATTTCCGCCGATGGCCGGCGGTTGTTTTTCGCCACCAACGCGGGGAAAGCCGGCCAGGGCCCGGAATGGCGCGGGTCGAGCCGTTTTTCGTCTCCTGCGGCCGATTTCGACATTTTTGCGGCCAGATTGGGACCGGATTTCAAAACCGGCCCGGCGTTTCCCATCGCGGCGCTGAATTCGCCGGGCAACGACGGTCATCCGGCCGTTTCCGCGCACGGCGATTTCGTCTACTTCACCTCGGATCGCGAGGGCGGCTTCGGCGGTTTGGATCTTTACCGCGCGCGCATTTTTCGCGGCGAAATTCAGCCACCGGTCAACCTCGGCCGTCCCATCAACAGCACCGGCGATGAAATGGGGCCCGCGCTGATGCCGGACGGGTTGCAACTGGCCTGTGGCGCGGCGCTCGATCCAAAATCGCCGGGCCGATTCGCGCTTTTTCGCAGCCAAACGCGCGAAGTCGTCGCCGTTCCCAAAATTCACCCGTTCGTCGGGTTGGTGCAGCGTCACGTTTGGGTCATTTTGGCCTGCGCGTCGGCGCTGGCGCTCAGTTGGTGGCTGCTGCGGCGCTACTTCGTGCAGGATGCCTCGTTGCCGGAAAAATGCTTCGCGGGCTCGATCGCGGCGCACCTGATTCTGCTGTTTTTCTTCGGGAGCTGGCGGCTGGCGGATCGTGCGATGGCGCTGCGGGAAGAGCAGAGGATCGAGGTTAGCCTCAGCAGCGACCGCCTGGCCGAGGAGAAGCTGGCGCTGAACATTCGCGAGAGCATCGCAGAATTGCCCGAGGTGCGGGTGCAGGCGGCCCGGCCGGTTTTTGAGGCGCCTCCGCCCCCGCGGCCGAAGGCGCCGGATTTGCCCAAGTTGCCCCCGGTGCTGCAACCGGCTCCCGATCCGGCGGCCAACGAATTTGCGGTTCGCGCCCCGGCAATCGAGCCGGCCGAACGTCAACCGGAGGCCAAAACTCAGCCCTTGCCGGCGGTGGTCGCGGCTAACCTGGCTGTTGAGCCGATTCCCTTCGATCTGCCGCGAATTCAGTTGGAAGCCAATCCCAATCCGCCGCAACCCGAGCCGCCCGCCCCCCTGCCGAAGCTGCAGGATACCGCGCCGGGCGAGACTTTGCCGGTTCAACCGAAATTGGAGCCAAAACCGGCCCCGAACCCCTTGCCACGCAAATTCGTGCTGGGTGAGCCTGCGTTTCGCGATTCCGAGGAAAATTCGGTTCCCAAAGCGCCAAATTTCGCCGATTCAGCTCCGCCGCCCTCGCGAATTCCAAAGGTGGCCGCGCAAATGCTCGACGGCGACTCTCTGGCGAAACTGGACCTGACCCCGAACACCGCGAAATTGCGGCTGGAGCAGCCGAAAACCGAGACGCTCGCGAAAAAGCAGGAAATTCCGCCAATTTCGCCAACCACGCCTCCGATGCACCGATTGGAGCCTCCAAAATTGGCGAAACTCGCACCCAAAGCGCTCAGCACGCCGCTCGTTTTGGCAAGTCCGACGCTTCCGGGCGAATCCCAGCCCCTTGCGGCGCCGATTTCCGCCAAATCGGCCAATTCAGCGAATCCGCGGCTCAGTTTGCCGAATTCCGCCGCGCAACTCTCCATCGACGCGCTGAATTTGGCCGGCCGCGTGGTTTTGGAGGCACCGGTAAAGGTGAAGGACCCTTACCTGCTGCGGAAGCCGGAAATTCGCCAGCGCATGATCGAGCAACTCGGCGGCAGCACCGAGACCGAAAAAGCGATCCGCGCCGCCCTGGACTGGTTCACCCGTCACCAGGAAAAGGACGGCCACTGGGATACGGCGCGCTTTGGCGGACGCCGAAACCACAAAACCGCCTCGACCGCTTTTGCCTTGCTCAGCTACATGGGCTGGGGCGCCACGCATCAAAAAAACGGCCCCTACCGGGCGCCCGTCAGCAAGGGGATGAGCTGGCTGCTGGCGCAGATGAAGGAAGACGGCGACCTTCGCGGAAAAGGCGGCGACATGTACGATCAGGGCATCGCCACTATCGCCCTGGCCGAAGCCTACGGCCTGACGCGCGATCCCAAGCTGCACGACCCGCTCCAGGCGGCTGCCGGGTTCATCCTGCGTGCGCAGAGCAACCGGACCGGCGGTTGGCGTTATCAACCGGGCGACCACAACGCCGACACCTCCGTGGTTGGCTGGCAAGTGCTCGCGCTCAATCGCGCCGCGACCGCGGGAATCGAGGTTCCGCCGGCCACCTACCAAGGCGTGGCCAAGTGGCTCGACCGTGTGGGCGGCGGGAAACATCGCGGGCTCTACGGTTACCAAAATCGCTCGCCCCGGCCGGCCATGGTTGCGGAAGGCATGTTTTGCCAGCAACTGATGGGTGTGGCCCCCACGCAGCCGCGAATGCGGGAAAGCGCGGCTTATCTTGGCGGGCAAATTCCCAGCGAGAAGTCGGTCAACTACTACTACTGGTACTACGGCGCGTTGGCCTTATTTCAGCACGGCGGACCGGTGTGGAAGGAGTGGAACGCGGCCATCAAGCCGGTTTTACTGGGCTCCCAGGTGAAAAAGGGCGCCCACGCGGGTAGTTGGGAGCCCACAGGGACGCACGGGCGTGACGCCGGGCGCGTTGCGGTCACGGCCATGGCGGCGCTAACGCTGGAGGTGTACTACCGCTACCTGCCGATGTTCGAGCGTTAGGGTTATAGGTCGGATAGGCCGTATGGGACCTATAGATCGTATGGGGCGCCTACAGCCGAATTCCCACCGCCTCCGACGCACGGCGAGCCTTCGCGCGTGCTTCCTCGATCGACTCTCCGCGGGCCAATGCCACGCCCATGCGCCGTTTGCCGTTCACGCCCGGCTTGCCGAAGAGGCGCAACTGCGTGTCGGGCTCGGCGAGCGCGTTTTCCAGGTCCAAGTAGCGCATGCGGTCGGACTTACCCTCGGCCAAAATCACGCAGGAGGCCGACGGCCCGTGCTGGCGGATATTTGGCACCGGCAGCTCCAAAATCGCGCGGGCGTGGAGCGCGAATTGGCTCAAATCCTGGGAAATCATCGTCACCATCCCCGTATCGTGCGGCCGGGGGGAGACTTCGCTGAAAATCACCTCGTTGCCGCGGACAAACAGCTCCACGCCAAACACGCCGGAACCTCCCAGAGCATCGGTGATCGCTTTGGCGGCGTTTTCGGCCTCCTTTCGCGCTGCCCCGCTCATGGGTTGCGGCTGCCAGCTTTCCCGGTAATCGCCATCCACCTGGATGTGGCCGATCGGCTCGCAAAACGACGTTCCGCCAGGGTGGCGCACGGTCAGCAGGGTGATCTCGTAGTCAAAATCGACGAATCCTTCCACGATGACCTTGCCCTGCCCGGCGCGGCCGCCTTCCTGCGCGTATTTCCAGGCTTGGGCGATTTCGCCTTCACTGCGCACGACACTTTGCCCCTTGCCGGACGAACTCATGATCGGCTTGACCACACAGGGAAGCCCGATTTCCGCGATGGCGGCGCGAAATTGCGCTTCATCAGCGGCGAAGCGATAGGGCGAGGTGGGCAATTTCAGCTCCTCAGCCGCCAATCGGCGGATTCCCTCCCGATTCATCGTCAAAACCGCCGCCCGCGCGGTTGGGATGACCTCCACCACGCCCTCTTTTTCCAGCTCCTCCAGCGTTTGGGTCGCGATCGCCTCCACCTCGGGCACGACCAGGTCCGGCTTCTCCTCCTCGATGATCTGGCGCAGCAGTTTGCCGTCTAACATGGGCGCCACGTAGCTGCGGTCGGCCACCTGCATGGCGGGGGCGCGATCGTAGGAATCGATGGCGATGACTTCCACGCCGTAGCGTTGCAACTCGATGACCACCTCCTTGCCTAGCTCTCCTGCTCCGCAAAGCAGGACTTTGGTGGCCGTGTAGGTGAAAGGTGTGCCGATGGAGGACATGTTTGTTAGGGTAGCGGGAAATCCCAAATTCCAAGCGCCAAATCCCAAACAATTTGCCCAATTTGTCTGGGCCCGGGTAGAATTCCGGGAATCCGGACGTATTGCGGACAAATTCCCGCAAAAATCACGGAAACAACCGCGCATACGCCGCTTTCAACTCCGGCACGGCGAAAAACGCGTCGCGCAACGCCTTGTTTGCGGGGGCGATGGCTTGGGCCCAGCCCTCGTCTTGCAGACAAAGGTTTTCATGGTGGCCGGTGTTGAAGTGAAGCCGGTCGTTGAGCATCCCGGAGGCGGCATCGTAATTTTTACCGATGGACCAAGACGCCCCTCCGCCGCATAGTCGCCGTATGATCTCCGTTCGACAAAGCCCCGTTCCGGGCCAGCAAACCTGGGACGATGTGGTGTTTCCGCTAGTGCTGGAATGCCAAACCCAAGACGCTACCCTCGAGCAAACGCTCGCCTGGGCAGCCGCCAACAAGGACGATCTGGACCGGCAAGCCGCCAGGCACGGCGCGATTCTTTTTCGCGGGTTCCCGGTGCGGACCGACCAGGATTTTGACGCCTTCATCGCCGCGTTCGGCTACCCGAATTTCACCTACCAGGACTCGCTTTCCAACGCCGTGCGCACCAACCGAACCGAGCGCGTTTTCACCGCCAACGAAGCCCCGCCAGACGTCACCATCTTTCTCCATCACGAAATGGCGCAAACCCCAACCTATCCGAGCAAGCTGCTCTTTTTCTGCGAACAGGCCGCGGATTCCGGCGGTGCGACGCCGCTTTGCCGCAGCGACGTCCTTTTCCAGCGTTTGACCGAAAAATGCCCGGATTTTGCCCGAAATTGTGAGGAAAAGGGCCTGCTTTACCGCAATGTGATGCCGCCGGGCGACGATCCCGGCTCCGGCATGGGCCGTAGTTGGCAGAGCACCTTCAGCGTGGAAACGCGCGAGGAGGCGGAGGCGGCAATGGCGCGGTTAGGCTACCACCACGAGTGGCTGGACGATGGCTGTTTGCGCGCGACCACGCCGGTTCTGCAGGCGGTGCGCGATTTGGGAGATGGGCGAAAATCGTTCTTCAACCAGCTCATCGCCGCGTTCAAAGGCTGGAAGGATGTGCGCAACGATCCGGCCAAGGCGATCACTTTTGGCGACGGCTCGCCGCTGGACCCGGCCGACGCGAATTTAGCCGCGGAACTGGCGGAAGAGATCACTTTTGACGTGCCTTGGCAAACCGGCGACGTGGCTCTGGTCGATAACTACGTGGCCATGCACGGCCGGCGCACGTTTACCGGCACGCGCAAGGTTTTGGCTTCGTTAGTGGCCGCGTGACCGGTTTCTTCGCCAGTTCGGGCAGCCTGGAGGCTGTCGGACTTAGACCGTCGGGCGGCGAAATTCGAGGTTCGAGCCAAAATTTTCATGAGTTTGAGGACTTTATGAGGACATAAGGGACGAAAATGAAGGGAAATTTGGGCCGAATCCTCGATTTTCGACGCCGGGCGGGCTAAGTCCGACAGTCTCCTAGAGCTTGGCGAACTGTCAGGCGCATCGCGTGATTGCATTCCCCGGTTTTCTCCTTCAGCTTCCGTCCTTGAACCGCGATCTCCTCAACAGCCCTGCGTGCCATCCGTCCGACCTCGGCCTGCCGTTGCCGGACGATCCGCACGCCGTTTCCGTGGCCATGCCGCTTTGGGAGCACGTGGTGGGTTACGAAGAAGGCGCGCCCAAGGTGATGGAGGCGCTGCAGTGTGGTTATCCGCGCTTTTTCGTGCACCCGCTGGTGCAGCAGCTTTTTGATGCCGCGCAGCAGGATTTTCGCAAGCGCGACCACCGCGCCATGGTTTTCCCTTCGCTGGCGGCGGCGCACCGGGCAGTGGCCTACGTGAAACGGCGCACGGAGGCAGCCGTGGACGTGGAAAACTGGAACGGCGGCCTGGCTGTGGCGGTGGCGCATCAGGACCACTGGCAAACGCTGCTGAATCAATGGCGATTTTGTGGCGAAGTCGTGAGCAGCCGCCGCGCGGAAGCGGCGCTGGACGAGCGCTTTGAAGCTCCCCCGGTTTCCGCCGACGCCAAGGTGATGGTTCGCGACCGGTTGGCTGAGCTTACCGGTCAGGATGCCAACGACGTTTACCTCTTCCCATCCGGCATCGCCGCCGTTTACGCCGCGCATCGGCTGGTTTCGCGCATGTTTCCCCAGCGGCGCACGGTGCAGGTGGAGTTTCCCTACGTGGACGTGTTGAAGGTGCAGCAGGAATTTGGCAGCGGCGTTGAATTCGTGGCCAACGCCTCCCGCGGCGGAGTGGCGGCGATCGAAAAGCTGGTCGCAGCCAGGGAGCTGAGCGGCGTGTTTTGCGAGGTAGCGAGCAATCCGCAACTCCGCACCGCGGATTTGGCGGGCCTAACCAAGGTGCTGGACCCCGAAGGCATCCCGCTGGTGGTCGATGACACCGTCTCCACCGCGCAAAACGTCGATGTGCTTCGCCATGCCGACGTCGTGACCACCAGCCTCACCAAATTCTTCAGCGGCGTGGGCGACGTCATGGCCGGCAGCCTCATCGTGCGCAGTGATTCCCCGCACAACGCGGAAATGACCCGGATTTTGGAGGAAACTTACGAGGATGACCTGTGGGGCGAGGACGCGACCGTGCTGGAGCGCAATTCGCGCGATTTTCGCGATCGAATGAGCCGGATCAACGCCTCCGCGGACGTGGTGTTCGATTTTTTGGCCGATCGAGAGCCGATTCAGCGGCTGTGGTATCCCAAAACCCAAACGCCGGAGTTTTACGAGGCCATTCGCCGCGAGGACGGCGGTTTTGGCGGAGTCATCTCCCTGTTGCTAAAGGAACCGCGCCGCAATTCGCCCCGATTTTACAACGTGCTGCGCGTTTCCAAAGGTCCCAGCCTGGGTGCGAATTTTACCCTGGCGTGCCCCTACATGCTGCTGGCCCACTACCCGGAGCTGGATTGGTCCGACAAACTCGGCATCGACCGGCATTTGATCCGGCTTTCGATCGGGTTGGAGCAACCGGAAGACCTGATTCGGCGCCTGGAAAAGGCGCTTGGAGCCTTGGAGTAGCCTGGTTCATTGCACCGGCGCCAAGAGCCTCGCTAGCCGGCAGGCCACCCGGTACCACCAAGGCCGGCTGGTGTAGTCGCTGATCCGAACCAGCGAAGATTCGGAAATGTCATTTTCAAGCATAGCCCGAACTTCGCCGGCGAATTTTTCGTCCGGTACAATGGCGAAAATCTCGAAATTGAGGCGAAACGACCGGTTGTCCAGGTTCGCAGTACCCACGCAAGCCAGTCGATCGTCCACCAGGAACACTTTTTGGTGCAAAAAGCCGGATTCAAAGCGGTAGAGCTTGATTCCGGCGTTGAGCATCTCGCGGTAAAACGTCTTTGACGATAGGTGCACCAGCAATTGATGCGGGCGGCCGGGGAGCAGGATGCGCACGTCCACGCCCCGTAGCGCGGCCGATTGCAGCGCGGCGACCATCCCGGGATCCGGCACGAAAAACGGGGTCGCGATCCAAATCCGCCGGCGCGCCGATTCCGCCGCGGCGATGTAGATGAGCTGGGCGGAGTCGAGTTTGTCAGACGGGCCGGTCGGGGCAACGAGCACGGGCGTATCGCTGGGGTGGCGGGCCGGATTCCAGCGAAAACCGGTGGGGATTTCGCCCGTCATCCAGCGCCAATCCTCCAAAAACGCGACCTGTACGCAGGCCACCGCCGGACCGCGCAAACGCATGTGCGTATCGCGCCACCGGCCGACTTTCGGGTGCTCGCCAACGTATTCGGCGCTCACGTTCAACCCGCCAACGAAGGCTTCCTCACCATCGGCGACGAGAATTTTGCGGTGATTGCGAAAATTGACCTGCATGCGCCGAATTCCGTGGCTGGTGCGGAAAGAATGCGCCTCCACGCCGGCCTCGCGCAGCTCGCGCAAGTAGCTGCGGGCCAGTTTTCGGGAGCCAATCTCGTCGTAGCCGAAAAGGACGCGCACTCCGGCTTGCGCCTTGGCCATGAGCGCCTTCTGAAAGCGCTCGCCCAGGGTGTCGTCGTTGACGATGAAGAAAAAAACCAGCAGGTAGTCTTGAGCGCGGCCGATCGCTTCGAACATCTCCTCAAACGCCGTTTCGGTGGCCGGGAGCAGTTCGGCTTCGTTGCCCCGAGTCATCGGGAGCCCGGCCAGAGGGACGGCGGTGGCCAGGAAGCGGTCCTCGGGCGTCGGTTGCGCCAATCGGCCGATGGCTTCCCGGATTTTGGGGAACATTTTGCGGATTTCCTCGTCTCCTTCGCGCCGGACGTAGACGTAGCCCTGAAACCGGCTGCGCCCCACCGCCAGGTAGAGCGGCACGGCCACGACCGGGATGACGGCCAGGGACAACGCCCACGCAATCGCCCCCTGAGCCGTGCGATTGCTCATGATGGCGTGCACGGCGCCCAATCCCCCGGCAATGTGGGCCAGGAACATGAAAACACCGGTAATTTTTCCCAGCCAGACTAGCTCGGCCATGGGGACCCTTTAGCGAGAGGACGCCGAGGAGCAAATGGGGATTCCAACCAAGTTGCGTGGGATAAATCGCCAAATTGGCCGTCGAATTTTCGCCCCCTGCCGCGACGTTTTGGCGCAAATGGGGCGGAAAAGCGAAAAATTGCCCATTTTTCCGGGGAAAGGTGCGTTTCGTACGCGCGTGCTTGGTGAAAGGTCACGACTGCTGCGCAGGTAAAAGACGCACCGGTAGGGCCAGAAAACGCGAACTGGCGGCCAAATCCGCCATTCTGGCGTGCCAGACCATGAAATTGGCACTTTTAACCAGTTGTTTTTACTTGCACGCGGCAGAGATGACGCTAATACTGGTCCCGAGCTTCAGAAATGAAGCGGGAACCTTCGGTGTTCGGCACCTCCTGCCCAACCTGCCTCCTACCTATGCCAGCCGAAGGTTCCATTTTTTTGGTCTAGACTCAAAAAAACAGATTTCCGTTTTGTTGTCAACCGAATAATTGGACGGTTTTTTTTGAGTTGCCTGCCAGGGAGATATTTCCCACTCTCCTCTTCACACCCGCCTAACCGGAACACCTCGGCCTGCCAAAAACTCTTTCACCTCGCCCACCGTGTATTCGCCAAAGTGAAAAATGCTCGCGGCCAGGACGGCATCCGCTTTTCCGCCCGCCAAAACTTCGGCCATGTGCTCCAGGTTTCCCGCGCCGCCGCTGGCGATGACGGGGATCTCCACCGCTTCGCTCACGGCTCCGGTTAGGGCAATGTCGTAGCCCGCCTTGGTCCCGTCCGCATCCATGCTGGTGAGCAAAATTTCACCCGCGCCGCGGCTATCGACCTCGCGGGCCCACTCCACCGCATCCAGCTCGGTCGGATTGCGCCCGCCGTGGGTGTAAACCGTCCAACCGGCGCCGGTTTCGTTGCGTTTCGCGTCGATGGCGACCACGATGCATTGCTCGCCGAACGCTTTGGCGCCCTCGCTGATCGCGTCCGGATTTTTCACCGCCGCGGTGTTGATTCCCACCTTGTCAGCGCCGGCCAGCAGCATTTCGCGCATGTCCTCCGGCGTGCGAATGCCCCCGCCAACGGTCAACGGCATGAAACATTGCTCGGCCGTTCGGCGGACGACGTCGACCATGGTTTTGCGATTGTCCGAGGAGGCGGTGATGTCCAAAAAGACCAGCTCGTCGGCACCCTGATCGTTGTAGGCGATGGCGCATTCCACGGGATCGCCGGCATCGCGCAGGTTGAGGAATTTGGTTCCTTTCACCACGCGTCCGTCGGTGACGTCGAGGCAGGGAATGATGCGTTTGGTAAGCATGGGTTGATGGTTTGGATTTTCGAAACTTTTGGCTGAAATTCGGCTAACGATGACCTAAAATCCCAAAAATCGAAACGCCAACGCCAGAATTTCTCGAATCCGCGTTTCTCGACTTCCAAAACGTCGAGCGCAACGCCTCGCCGCTGACGATTCGCAACTACGCGCGGGCGTTGCGTGACTTTCGCGAGGGGCAAAAGGGCTTCGTCCATTGGTTTGCGTGCGATGCGGAGTTGTTTCGCGACTACCTGTTCACGCTGATGAAGCAGGAGACCGCGCGATCGACGATTCGGCTGCAATTCGCCGCGCTGCGCAGTTTTTTCAAGTTCCTAACCAACCGGCATGGGCTGGAAACCAACCCGCTGCTGGAAGTTCAGCTCCCCAAGCCGGAAAAGAAATTGCCGGTGGTGCTGACCCTGGAACAGGTTGTGGAGTTGCTGGAGTTGCCCTTCAAGATCGAGCAGCCAAAACAGGCCCCGGCGTGGCTCCCGGCGCGTGATTCTGCAATTTTGGAGAGTTTTTACGCCAGCGGCGTTCGCGTCTCGGAATTAGCCGGTTTGGACGTGAAAGACTACGATGCGCCGGGTGAGTGCCTGCGTGTCATGGGTAAAGGTGGCAAGGAGCGGATTTGTCCGATCGGCAGCCACGCCAACACCGCCGTGCAGCGTTATTTGAGCGAGGCGCGCGTCTCCAGCGGCCCGATGTTCGTCAGCAAGCTGCGCAAGCGCATTTCCGCGCGCAGTTTGCTGGCGGTGATCAAGAAATACCTGGCGCACTCTAACATTCCCCTCAATGTCAGCCCGCACAAGCTGCGCCACAGCTTTGCCACGCACTTGCTCGATAACGGTGCGGATTTGCGCAGCGTGCAGGAATTGCTCGGCCACGCCAGCCTTTCGACGACCCAGATTTACACGCACGTGACCGTGGAGCGGATGAAGCGGGTTTACGATGCCGCGCACCCGCGGGCGCAGTAGGTTGGAAACTGCCGCGATCATTTTCAAAATCGCCGTTTTGGCTCCGTTTGAAAGGTGGACCCTGAAAATTCGGTGTTCTGGCCAACTTTCACCATCATGATCCGCCCCCTTTTCATTTGTCTCGCCCTTGGTTGCACGGCTGCGTTTTCCGCCCTAACACCCGAACAAAAAATCGATGCCCTGGTCGCAGCCGGGCTCAAAAAACACGGTCTTGCGCCCAACGCGGAAATTGGCGACGCCACGTTTTTGCGCCGGGCTTATCTTAATATCGCGGGCCGCATTCCAACGATCGAAGAGGCCGAACGTTTCCACACTGAGGAGTATCCGAACAAGCGCGAGCGGCTTATCGAAAGCCTGCTGGGCAGCGAGGCCTACGTTTCCAATTTTTACCACTTCTGGGCCGATTTGCTGCGAGTCAACAGTGGCCTGCGCGGCTCGACCAAAGCCGCCTACGAGCTGTGGCTCAAGGATGCCTTGCGCAAAAATCTGCCCTACGATGAGATGGTGCGCCAACTCGTCAGCGCCCGCGGATTGATTTGGGATAACGGGGCCACCGGCTACTATCACCGCGACCGCGGGATGCCGCTGGATAATATGTCCAACACGGTGCGCATCTTTCTGGGAACCCGGCTGGAATGCGCCCAATGCCACAATCATCCCTTCGATAAGTGGACGCAGATGGACTACTACAAAATGGCGGCCTTTAGCTACGGAATGTCGACCCGCAATTATGATACGCCGAACCAGACTTTGGTGTCTCAACAGGTGAAACGCGCGGCGTTGACGGCCTATCAGGAAGCAGTGAAGGAGAAGACCGGCATCGCGGATTTCCCCTTCGTGCGCAATGAAAAATCAATCGCCAAATTCATGGCTAGCGGCAAGGGCCGGCCTAGTTGGGCGGAACAACACGGCTTGACGGAGGAAAAAATCCGGGAAGTCGCCGCCATCGGGTTGGCGGCCTCCGCCAAGGCGCAAAAGAAGCAGGAAGGCATGCGCCAGGCGATCCGTCAGCTCTACGATCCGCTCAAATATATCTCCGTCAGCGAAAAAGCGCGCGATCCCAAGTTGCCGCACGACTATCAGTACAACGACGCCCGCCCGCACGACGGAGTGACGCCGGAGACGATGTTTGGCGCGGAAGCCGATCTCACCAACACGGATAGCCGAATCGATGCCTACGCGCAGTGGATGACCAACGCGGAAAATCCCACGTTCACCAAGGTCATCGTCAACCGGCTGTGGAAAGAGGTGTTCGGCCTCGGAATCATCGAACCGGTCGATGAATTGACGGAGATGACCAAGCCTTCCAACCCGGAATTGCTGGCTTACCTGGAAGATTTGATGCGCGAGTTCGACTACGACATGAAGCGCTTCCTGAAGGTGCTCTACAATACCAAGACCTACCAGCGCGCCGCGGATTCGCGCGAAATCGTCATGGGCGCGCCCTACCATTTTTCCGGGCCGGTTTTGCGCCGAATGAGTGCAGAGCAAATCTGGGATTCGGTGGTCTCGCTGGCCTTGCCGGAGGCCGACCATTACCGCCCGCGTCTCAAGAGCCAGCTCACCTCCATCGAAAAACAACGCCGGATTTACACCAGTCTGGAGGAACGGCCGTTGGATGAATTTATCGCAATGCTAGAGGAACTGGCGCCGCTCATTTCCAAGCGCTACAAAGCCGAGTCAACCGTGCGCGAGCAATTGGCCGAAGCGCGGGCCGCCAACGACGAAGAGCGCTTTCTGAAGCTGCGCCGCGAGTTGAAGAGCGCCGGGCAAAAGGTGAAGGAAAAAATCGCCGAAGTTGGCTACATTCACCTGAACGAGCGCGTGGATGCCGGTGACTTGCTGGCCGCGCTGGGAATGAACGAAGTGGCGGCCGGGATGATGGCGGATGCGCCGGAAATGGCCGCAAACGCCGTGGTCACGCAGTTGCCGAAAATTCCGTTTCCCGAGGTGCCGGAAGGTCTGGCGCGTCAGGAGAAAAAAGCGTGGGCCAGGGCCCAAACGGCGGACTACAACGTCTATCGCAACCTTATTGCCGGTATGGCGCGGGCCTCCGAGCTGGACTCCCCCGCGCGGCGTGGCCATTTTTTGCGCGATTTCGGCCAATCTGACCGCGAAGTGATCGAAAACGCCTCCGAGCACGCTTCCGTGCCTCAAGCGCTGAATTTGCTGAACGGGCCGATCGTCCAGGCGCTGACGAACAAATTCGCCGTGTTCGGCAAGCGCGTCCACACCGCGGGAACGCCGGACGAAAAGACGCGGATGATCTTCCAGGCAATGCTGACCCGCGAGCCATCGGCGGAGGAGTTGGCGCTGGTTCGTCACGAGGTCGAAACCTACGGGGAAGAGGCCTACGAAGGGGTGGTTTGGTCGCTGCTCAACACGCAGCAGTTTTTGTTCGTGCAATAGCCGAATTTTCCCGATTAGGTCAAAAAACCGAGTCGCTCCTCAAGCCCATCTCGGGCTGAAGCGGCGGTTAATTCGCGACGTGCGGCAACAGCGCGCTGGAAGCGATTTCTCCCGAGATGGTACGAAGGCAAGAGCTCAATTTCAACCGATGCCAGCGCTTTCGGCTTGAACAATTGGCTGAAATTCTTACAATCTAGCACGTCACTCAGATGATCTCCCTCCCTTCCCCAAAAACGCGTT
Source organism: Verrucomicrobiales bacterium (assembly GCA_965224535.1). GTDB lineage: Bacteria > Verrucomicrobiota > Verrucomicrobiia > Verrucomicrobiales > DEV007 > JBCDHN01. The sequence goes on along the minus strand of CBDCZR010000008.1, from coordinate 83,509 downwards.
GGTTTTCGTTCGCGGCCGTCTGGCTTTGTTCTTTTTGCCGGCGCCTTTCCCGCCGCCGCGGACAAATATGCTCACTTGGATCCCGCCGTGCGGGCCCTGCTCCACCAAATCGAGGAAAAGTATCGCCTGGGAGAGCGCTACCTGCCCGGTTACGACGTCAAAAAGCCCGAAAACGCGCCTGGCCGGCCACGGATCTACACCCCTACCCGGCCGTTAGAGACTTACACGAAATATCCGTGGAAAGAGAACATCGTCACCACCATTTTTTGGGTCGGCGAGTTGCCCACTCAAAATAACCCGGTTCCGAACACCGCCAGTTCTTGGGACACCAAGTGGATGGAAAGTTTTGGCGGCTTTGACGATCCCAAACAGGCGAACCGGGCCCCGGATTTTCGTCCCAAAGCCTTCGTGCCGAAGCAGAACCCGTTTTATTTCGCCCTGCCCTACAACGACATCCAAGGTTGGCGCAAACCGCGCGACACGCAGAAAAAAATCCCCTGGTACAAGGAGCGCTATCGCCGCGATGGCCGCTCCATTCTGAAAGGGCAGTGGATCGCCATCCGATACGGGGCCCGCACCTGCTACGCGCAGTGGGAGGACGTCGGCCCCTTTGAGGTGAACGACTTTGACTACGTTTTCGGCAAGGCGCGCCCCAAAACCACCGGAAACAAGGGCGCGGGCCTCGATATTTCGCCCGCTGTCCGCGATTTTCTGAGCCTACGCAGCGGCGCCCGGGCGGATTGGCGATTCGTCGAGCTGGACGAGATTCCGGACGGTCCGTGGCGAAAATTCGGCAACAACAACCCCTTCGTGAACCTGCGAGTCATGGAAGAGGAAAAAAGGCGACTCGCCGCCGAGGCGAAAAAGAAGGAATTGCAGGATCACATGGTGAGGCTGCGTCAGGCTCGGGACAATTACCTCCTGCAACGGCCGTTGCCGCGGTAGGTGGAAATTCGAAATCCGAAACTCGAAACTCGAAACTCGAAATCCAAATTTCCAACCTCAAAACCGGTTCTTCCACATCATCGATTCCTGCGGAAAATCTGAGCGTTTGTTGTACTTGGCCGAGGGCTTGCTGTGGTAGGGACGCAAAATTTCGCCCTTCACCTCAAAATAGATCAATTGACCCACCGGCATGCCTTCGTAAACGCGCACGGGCTGCTTCACGGAGATTTCCAGCGTCCAGTGATTGGAAAATCCCACGTCGCCCTTGCCCGCGGTGGCGTGAATGTCGATCCCCAGCCGGCCGACGCTCGATTTTCCCTCCAAAAACGGCACCGCTGCGTGAGTTTCGGTGTATTCGCGGGTGATGCCCAGGTAGTTGATCCCCGGCTCCAAAACGTAGCCGTCTTCCGGAATCTCAAAGTGCTGAATCTCGTTGTGCGCGCGCGCATCGAGCACCCGATCGGTGTAAGTCGCGAGGTTTTTGCTCAGGTGCACGTCGTAGCTGTTGCTGCCCAGGCATTCTCGGCCGAAGGGCTCGATCACGATGGTTCCGGCCTCAATGGCTTCCAAAATTGCGCTGTCGGAGAGGATCATGAGACCGGCAGTTTCAGGTTCCTGCTTCCAAGTTTCAAGCCCCTTGTCAGGATGCCAAACTTGGGGACTTCATCGCTTGACAGCCGCAACCCGCCCCCCATATTGCCGCTCCCCGAGAACGGGCCTTTTCTCCGGCCAACCCACCTAACCAACCAGTCTTGCCATGAAAGTCGTTTCCTCCGTTGGATCAGCCAAAAACCGGCACGCCGACTGCCAGATCGTCAAGCGCCGCGGCACCATCTACGTCATCTGCAAGACGAACCCGAGATTTAAGGTGCGCCAAGGGCGAACCAAGGGGACGAAGTTGAGCAAAAAAGGCGTCGGTTAGGCGTCAACGCGTCAAAGCCACCCGGGAGGACAAAAATCATGAGGTTGGCGATCCTTTTTTCGCCTGTTTCGCGGTAACCAGCCTCCTAACCCGCTATTCCGGAGGTTTGGCCATTTGGTTGGAGCGAATTCCGCCATCGACGAAAATGGTCTCCCCGGTGATGTAAGCCGCATCGTCGCTGACCAGGAAAACGGCGGCTCCGGCGCATTCTTCCGGCTCGCCTAACCGAGACATTGGGATGTTGTCGCAGGCAAATTGGTGCAACGCCGGAGATTCCACGACCGCCTCCGTCAAGCGCGTGCGAATCAGCCCTGGCGCCAACGCGTTGAACCGAAAGCGTGGGGCGAATTGCACGGCAAACGCCCTAACAACGCCACCAAGCGCGGCGCAAGCGGGATCGTAGGCCAGATGATCGGGTTCGGATTGCACGGCATTGATTGAGGTGATGGCGACCATGGAGCTTCCCTCCTCAGCCACTTGCACGAATTCCGTCGCCAGCAAATAGCCGGCCCGGGCCTTGATGTTGACCGTTTCATTCCACAACTGCGCGGCGTTTTTTTCGCCGGGCGACGCTTCGGGGTACACGCCGGCGCAATGCACCAGACCGTCCAGCCCGCCCATCAGCGCGCAAGCATCGCGCACCACCTGGATGGGTTCGTCTTCGGTCGCCATGTCGCCGATGAGGTACTCGGCGCCCAAATTTTTCAGTTCCTCCCACTCATTGGGTTCGTCCTCCTCCGCAGCGACGACAATCCGGCTTGCGCCTTCCAAAAAGAAGCGTTTTACGATCGCCCGGCCGATTCCGCGCGTGCCGCCGGTCACCAAGATGCGTTTGTGGCTTAGTTTCATGGGAAATACGATTCCAGGGTTTTACGATAAGCCTCGCAGCCGTCCTCGCCCTCGGCCGGAGCCCAATTCGCGAACGCTTTGTCCGTTTTGGCGTCGTAGGGGCCTTGCTTGATCTCCAAGACCGCCGTATCCGGTTCCAGGCACACCATGCCATGCCAGACACCGTGCTCGATGTCGATGGTTCCCGTTCCATCGCTGCGTAAATTGTGGGTTTCGCGAATTTCGCCGTTTGGGTCGAAGTGCACGAACCCCAGCCGCCCTCGCAAAATGTGGATGGTCTCGATTTGGCCCTGGTGTGCATGAATGTGAGGCTGAATATAGGCGCTCGGCTGCAAAAAATTGAGCATGCGCTGCACCGTGGCAGCCTGGCTGCGATGCAGGGGCAAAATGATGCGATTGCGCGGACTTTCGCGCGAGGCTTGGAAACCCTTGGCCAGGGTGGCTTCATCCAGCGCAAAGCAATCTCCGGAAACGTTGGGAAAAGCGAGCATACTGGTTATACCTAAAAATTTTCGGCCGCCAGGAGCAGCCAATTGTCATCGATCGACTCCGTTTTGCGATAGGTGATGTTGCCCTCGTCGTCGATTTCGGACAAAATCGTGGTTTTGGGCGGAATGTGGCCGCTGGCGATGGAGAGCAGGTGATAAAGAAAGGAACGCTTTGGCTGATAACAGTGGTTATACCAAAAAAACCGGCGTTCTTTTTCCGCTTTCTTCGCCAGGGCGTTTTTGAGCAATTCTTCCTCCTTTTTGCTGGGAAAATCCACAAAATCCAGCACCCCGCCTTTTAGCTGTGAAAACGGCGCAAAATTGGCCACCCATTCGCGAATTTCGTTCCATTTCACCTTTTCGGCGTTGTTATCCAGATTTTCCGCGGCGGACTTCAACACTTCGTCGATCAGCGTCTCGTAAAAGTTGTCCGATTTGAAGTCTAAATGCTCCCAACCGAAGCCATCGAACATATTATGCCCGCCAACGATGTTGCCGTACCATTGGCTGGGAAGACCGTGCGGATTTTCCTTGAGCCCGTAGAATTTTAGCGCCTCCTTTTGTTTGCCGGTTAGGCTCTCCAATTCCGGGAAAAAATCGTACTCGATCGGCGGGCTAATCATCAGCACGGGCTTCAGTTGCAAGCGCGCGGTAATGATTTCATGAACCGTGCCGACGCTGTAGATATTCGTGGGAACGAAGGCGACCAAAAAATCGCTGATGTCCGTCATGCGCAGGTCGATGTGGACGGTTTCCCAAAAATCTTGCTCGAAGCGGGCGCGCGTTTCCGGATTCGTCCAAAAATCCAGCTCGTATTGCGCTCTTGCCGGCAAAAGCCCTTCCCGCCCATAGTCGCCGTCGTGCCCGAGGACGGGCGGTTTGTTCCACGGATCGAGCACGGTTACCGTCAGCATGCGCAAAATCGGCGTCAACATCGAGCGCCAGCCCAGGTATTTTTCCACCACGCGCGAGCCGACGAAATCCATGGGGCCGGAGAGGTAGGAACGGGTGTTTTGCAGCAGATTTGCGCGCATTTCAGGCAATGGGTTTGCGGTGGATCAAGTCGATTTCGAGGGTGAGTTGGTTGGCGATTTCCTCCAGGTCCTGACGCAGCTTTTCCAGCGCCGCGGAGCCGGAAACGCCCAATTTCGCGCTCGCTTTAAAGAGCCGCTCGCCAGACATCGGGGCGCTGGTGCACGCCGTCTCCAATTCCTCCACGTTGATGCCGTTTGCGCGCAGAGCGTGGGAGATTTCCCGCACGATTCCGGCTCGGTCCGGCCCCACCAGCTCCAAAATCACGGTTTGCCCGGGCGCCGATTGCGCGGTTGCGTCTTCTTCCAGGCTCACGGAGATGCCGTCCAGATTCACGAGCGCCTCACGCAATTCTTCGGCCCGGTCCGCGGCCACCTCAACCCGTACCACGCCGGCAAATTGCCCCGCCAGGTGCGCCATGCGGCTTTCCACCCAATTTCCCCCACGCGCGGCCACCACCTCGGCAACCGACTCCACCAGCCCGGGGCGGTCGGAACCCAAAATCGTCATGACGAAGGATGTGAACATGAAAAAGACCAAATCCCAGAATCTGTGGCATCGAAAGAGAAATTTTCGGCGCTCGTCACGCGTCACTCCCCGTCACCGGCAAGGCGCTCCAGGGCCAATTGCAGGGCGCGAAGCTCATGGAGCTGCGCGAGCGTTTTTCCCGCTTCCACGGCGCGCAATTCGCCGATTCGGGCCTGTAGCCGCGCGATTTCGGCCCCAGACTCCGGGTTTTTCGGCGCCGCTTCCGGGTTGAGGACGTGTTCCAGCGATTCGCGCCAAAATCCGGGCTGAAGCCAGGTTGGTTGCGTTTGGGCGAGATGGGCGAGGAGGGCGTTGGCGCGATCGAGCAGCGATTTCACCTCCGCGTCGGATTTTACCTCGCGAGCGGCCATTGCGGCGCCCAAAATCGCGGTGATGCGCCGCTGCGCCGCATTTTCGTGCTTCAGCATGGTTTGCGCCATGGTGAAGGCTTCCCAAGCCTCGCGATGAAGGCCGGAATAGCGGTAAGCGCAGCCGATTTTGAGCAAAATCTCGCCCAGTTGCGCCTCAGAAGGCGCGTGCTCCAGGGCGAACCCGTAAGCTTGCGCCGCGGTTTCGAAGGCGTCTTCGGCCAGGTAGAGATCGCCGCGCACCGTCCACGCGAACGCCAAATCCGGCGCAAACCAATCGACCCAGGCCTCGTCTTCCATGGCTTGCTGCAAGATGGGGAGCGCGGAATCCAGCTCCTGCGCAACGGCCGCGGAATCCAGCTTTTCCACGAAATTCAACTGCCGCACGCCCATTTGCGCGACCAAGGCTGGAACCACGGGCGAAGCCGAATTGGCGCCAGCAAGCTGCAACCGGCCTTCTTGAAGCTGTTTGCCCGCCGCGTCCAAATTTCCCGTCTCCATGGCCAGTTGCGAGCGCATCAGGATGAACCGGCCTTGCACCTCCAGCTGTGCTTGCGGCGGCGGGGTGATCCGGGAATGTGCCCCGGCAAACCAGGCATCCACCGGCTCCACCAAAAATGCGTGGCGCTTGGCAAAGGCCAGCAACGTTTGGGCGCGGCTCAACACGCGATTTTCGTCGCCTTTCAGTTGAGAGATCCAGATGACCAGGCGCAACGCGCTTTCTCGCCAGGCTTCGTTGGGCGCCAGGGTTGCCAAAATTTCAAACGCTTCGCGTTCCTGGCCGACGGGATTTTCCAGCGGAATTGCCGTCCAGTGGTCGATGGCCAGCAAAAGATGCTGCGTGGCGGCTTCGGCGTCTTCGCGTTGTTGGGCCACGGCGGCGGAAAGGGCGTGGAAGCGGTAGCGCTCGGCGCCAAGTTGCTCCGACTCGAGGAGATCGAGCTTGGTTTGCGCGGTGTCGAGCCAAAATTGGGCGTCGCGAGGTTGTTCGGGAAGGGAACGCTCCGCCCGGTCGAGCCAAGCTTCCAGGGCCACTTGGGCGGCTTCCGGCGATTCGACCGGCACGGGGACGGCTTCGGTTTTGGCGGAGGCGGCGGTGGCCGGAATCAGGTTGGGATCGGGAATGGCGTCGGGGTAGGGAACGGGCCCGGGAGGCGCCTCCACCGAGGAGCCGGTTTCCGCTTGCGCGAGAGGCGAATCCTCCTCCTCAACCGCTGGCGGCGGGGAATTTAGCCACGGGGCCAGGTTTGGGGCGATATTCTCGCTGTATCCGGCGATGTGAGCGGCAGCCCAATCGTTGACCGGTTGCCGCCACGTCCAAAGCCCGGCGCCAAGAATTGCCACCGCGGCTGTAGCGACGGCCAGGCTGCGTTGCCAGCTCAGCTTCGTCGCTCGGCGAGAAACGTGCTGCACCAGCTCCTCGACTCGCACGCCCAACAACGCGGCAATCGCGGCGGCGGGGGCAGCGTGCTCCCAATCGCACTCCCGGGCATCAATCCAGTATTCGGCATCGGTTCGGTTGAGATTTTCCGGCAGGCACGGCTTGACGTAGGCGTCGGCGGCCAACTCGGGTTCGGGCTCGCCGTCCATCACCAGCGGGATGATTCGTCCCCGAGGATGCGCCGCGTAAAATTCCTCGATTTCCGCCTGGATCCACCTGGAAACCGCGGTGTGCGGGCTGCAAACCAAAATCATCGTCCCGCAGCGCTGAATTCGCTCCAAAATGTGGATCGGCAAGCTGGATTGGCGCGGATTTTCCTCCTCGTGGCGGAACATCCGGCGCCGGCGCTTGAAATGGAGAAAGGGGCGCGGAACGGCCAGGGTTCGCGGAACCCGAAAGCGCCGCAACCCGCGTTGCAGGGCTTTGGCCGCCTCTGAGTCGGCTTGAGCGGCGCTGATGAAGATTTGGTTGGTCTGACCCATCAGGGGTGGTTGGCGATCGCCCGAGTTTTCCAGAAAAAGGCGGAACAATCAAGTTCGGAACACCGAAATTTTTAACTTTGTTAGGTTTCGACCGAGGCGCACGGCGACACTTTGCGCTTCACCCCGCGTTGTGCAATCCGGCTTGCCGCTGATCGAATTCGCTGGGATCCGGACAAGCGCTGCGGGCCACTTCTTCGCCGATCGCGCCGGCACGGTGCGCTTCGAGGATCGAATCGATGAATCGCACGTTTTCCCGGTCGCTTTCGCGCTTCATGAACTCGGAAATTTCGCCAAATTCGCCACGAAGCGCCCAGCGGCTAACCGCGCCGGAATTTTCCAGGTGCTCGCAAAGCAGGCGAAGGCCGCCGTCCAACGTTGGGACGAGTTTTTGGCTCAAAATCCCGATCAACTGGCCGCCGAGCACCATGAGCGCGTTTTGCCGCTCGGAGGCCGGAAACAGCGCCAAAAGCCGCTCGAAAGTCTCCGCCACGTCCGCGGTGTGCAGGGTGGAAAGCACCAAATGCCCGGTTTCGCTGGCTTGAAGCGCGATTTTCGCCGTTTCCGCGTCGCGGATCTCTCCCACCAGGATGACGTCGGGACTTTGGCGCAAGGATGAGCGCAGGCCGGTCGCGAAGGATTCGGTGTCCGAGCCGACTTCGCGTTGGGTGACGATGCAGCGGGCCGGTTGCAGGAGAAACTCGATGGGATCCTCGATGGTGACGATATGCTGGGAGCGGTGGTGGTTGATCCAGTCCAGCAGAGCGGCAATTGTCGTCGATTTGCCGGCTCCAGTGCTGCCGGTGATCAGCAAAATGCCGCTGGTCCGGCTTGCCCAGCTCTGCAGCCGGGCGACTGGGGCTCCCAACGAATCGAGCGCCGGAATTTGCGTTTTGATCGGCCTGAGAGCCGCTGCCAGGCTCCCGAGCTGACGGAACAGATTGACCCGGAAGCGATGCCCGGAAGAGGCCGCCCAACTGGCATCGACTTCGTGCGGAAAATCGGGATTTGCGCCGCAAGCCTGCCAAAATCGCGCCAATTCCTCGTGCGTGAGCGCTTCTTCCGCCATCGGCCGAATTTGGCCCTCAACCCGGGCGTACGGCGCATGGCCGGTCTTGAAAAAAACGTCCTCAGCCCCTTGTTGGGCGGCCGCAACGCAAACGGGATCGATGAGCGTTAGCATGATCCGGCGTTAACCCGGGATTACTGCTGCAATTCGACCACAAAGACGAGTTGATCGTCCCCATGCGCCGGTCCCGCGAAGAAAATGGGGCTGTTGGGGCGCAAAATCACGTCGGTCTTGACCACGACGTTTCCTTTTTGCCAAAGCTGAAGGTGCAGGTTGCGTCCGGACTCCTCCTCGCCCTTGTAATCCACCCGCAGGAACAGCTCGCTGGATGGCACCACCCAGGAGTGGTATTCCTTACCGATGGGTTGGGAGTGCTCGCCAATCAGGAAAAAGTTCGGGTAATCGAACGCTTTCCGCAGCCGTTCGGCCATTTTTTCGGGAATCGCACCGGCATCGGCAGTGGAACCGGACTCGGTCGCACGCACGAGGGCGCCCCGTAGCAGGGGCGCCTCCGCGTTTGCGGGTTTTTCGGGTGCTGTTTCCTGGGCAGCCAAGCTGGCGCAAAATGCCAGCAAGGCGGCCCAAAAGAGGAATGATCGATGCTTCACAGCCCGGCAGTTAGGGTAAGCTCCTGGAGTTTGGGAGTTCCATCCGCGCCGGTCGTCAGCATCAGCATCGGTTTGCCGTCGGGCGAGTAAATCGTCGTGGTTCCCGCGATGGGATCGACCTCGGTCTCGCCGGGGAAGTATCCGCTGACTTGATGCTGTGCGGACAACTCCGGCATGCCGTCGATTTCGAAAACGGCAGCTTCCGAAGCGCTGTCGTAGTGCGAGGTGGCGGTGAATTCATCGTGCGGAACGTAGGAGCCGATCACCTCGGTCCGGCGGCCGTTCATACCGGCCAGCACGATCAATCCCGCGCAAAACATTGCCAAGCCCATCGCCGCCGCACCCCCCAGAACCATGCTCTGGGAGTTGAACAACGAGCCGATGAAACGCGACAAGCTGGGAACAACCGGCTCCAACGGAGCGGCTGCCTCTTGCTTCTCTTCAACCTGAAGATTTTCGATCCGGTTGAGAATCCGGTGATTGAAGAAGTCGGCGTAGGGGACCTCTTCCTCCTGCGGCAGGGCCTTTTTCATCATTTTGCCGATTTCCAGGGTAGAGTGTTTTTCGTCGATGAGTTCCGGGGCCTCCTTCACGAGGTCCTTCACATCATCATCCGTTAATTCGCCGTCGATCCACCGCAAAATGCGGAAGTCGTCGTCGTTAGGGTTCTTCATTGTGCTTTACTTGGTGTGTATGAGTCTTTGAGCAAGACCTGGAGTTTCTTGCGTGCGTAAAAGAGGCGCGACATCACGGTGCCGATGGAGCAACCGACGTGGTCCGCGATTTCCTGATATTTCAGGCCATCGACCTCTTTCAACAGGATCACCGCTCGATGATCCGGGCTTAGTTTCTCGATCGCGGCTTCGATCTTGAGCCTCAACTCACCTTTCTCCGCATTCTCATCGGGCTGACTGACTGATTTGGGGGCAGTAGGAGCGCTCAACTCGATGACGTCGGAGCGGACGGTATCGTCGAACTCCGTGCCATCGCCTCGAACTTTCTTCTTGCGCAGCCAGTCGTAGGTCACGTTATGAGCGATGCGATAAAGCCAGGTGTAAAAGTTGGACCGTGATTCGAACCGGGGGAGGGCTTTCCAAGCCTTTACGAAGGCGTCTTGGGCTAGGTCCCAAGCATCCGCCTCGTTATGGATCATGTTGACGATCATGGCATAAACCTTGCCACGGTAACGAGTAACTAACAGGTCGAAGGCTGCCATGTCGCCTTCCTGGCTCCGTTTTACCAGTTCAGCATCCAATGGTCCTTCTTCAGCTTCAGACGAGGTGTTTTTTTTCGTATTCGGTTTTGCAGGACCTTTTTTCATGGAAAAATCACAAGAAAGACGCCCCGGCTTCGACCGGTTTGCGCCGGGCCACCTTAACACAAGTGGGCAAATGTCGATGAGAATCTTCTGAGGAATTCAGAAATTATGTCCGTTCACATTCCTCGGGGGCTGACACTGCGCGCGGAAGACGATCCGCCGGGCGAGAGAAGCCCGGTCGGCATCGTTCTTCAAGAGATGGTGACAAGATGAAAAGGGTGCGGAGTCACGGGATTGCCCCAGAAATTCTTTCACCGCAAGTCCACAAAAAATCGGGTCGGTCGCCTGAGTTGCATCCGAATATTATTTTGGAAATGCGAGAAGAGTCTGACCGATAGCCGGATGCTGCCGGATGCTTGCCACCAGGCGACAGGTGGAGGATTTGCTCAAAAAAATGCGGAATATTTCCCAGGAGATCATCCTCGGGACGCCGTCAAGCTAAGCCGAGAAAATTATCCTAACATGTGCCCTATTCCGTGCCATTCGACTGAAAGTTACTGCTACCCTCCGTAAGTCGCTCACGCGATAATGTCATGCGCCACTTCGCCGTGAACGTCGGTCAGGCGGAAATCGCGGCCGCCGTAACGAAACGTGAGCCGGGTGTGATCCAATCCTAACAGGTGCAAAACCGTGGCGTGCAAATCGTGAATGTGAACCCGGCCATCCACCGCTTTGCTGCCCAAATCATCCGTGCTGCCATAGCGCAGGCCGCCTTTCACCCCGCCGCCGGCCAGCCACATGGTATAACCTACCGCGTTGTGATCGCGGCCCTTGGGGCGGCCGGAGGTCCAGTCCTCGGAAAACGGCGTGCGTCCGAATTCGCCGCCCCAGATGACGAGCGTTTCGTCCAGCAAACTGTGCCGCTTCAAATCAGCCAACAACGCCGCGACCGGTTGGTCCGTGGCCTCGCAATTCGACGTCAAATCATCCACCAACGTGTGATGCTGATCCCACCCGCCATGTTGCACCTGCACGAAACGCACGCCTTTTTGCACCAAACGCCGCGCGATGAGACATTGCGTGCCGAAACCACGCGTGCGCGTGCCGTTGATGCCATATTCCTCCAGCACCTTAGGCGATTCGTCCTTCAGGTCGAGCACTCCGGGTAGCGATGACTGCATGCGGAAGGCCATTTCGTAGTCGGCGCGCAGGCTGTCTACCGCGCTGGTTAGCGCCGTGTTTTGCTCGGCGTTCCGCTGATTGAGTTGATGGAGAAAATCGAGCTGGGCGCGTTGCTCCTGGCGCGTCATCGACGGGTTGCGAATGTTGCCGACGCCGATTTTCACGTCCAACTCGGTCGGCTGATAGTAGGGCGGCAGAAAGGCCGGGCCGAACTCGCGTTTGCGCATCGAAACGAAGCCAGGAATGTCGGTCGCCTCCGAGCCGAGCCCGTAGAGCACCCACGAGCCGAGCGATGGCCGCGTGAACTGAAAACTGCCGGTGAACTGCATCTGCGTCGCCAGCGCATGGCCGGAAACATCGGTGTGCATGCCGTTGAGGATGCACAAATCGTCAGCGTGGCGAGCGATATTGGGAAGCAGTTCGGAGATGGGCAGCCCACTCTCGCCGTGCTGGGCAAACTTCCACGGCGAGCCCCACAGTTTGCCCTTTCTGGCTAAACGAGACGCCGTCCCGCCGCCTACCGCGTCGGCCGATTTGCCGTCGTGCTTCTGCAACTCCGGTTTGTAGTCGAACGTATCCACCTGCGACGGCCCGCCGTTCATCGACAGGTAGATCACCGATTTGGCGCGCGCCGTGAGGTGCGGCTTTTTCGGATCGAGCGGTCCGGGTTCCTCAGCGGCGCCAGCCAATTCGTGGGCGAGAGCGCTCAGCGCCAGTCCGGCGAAGCTGGTGGTGGAGTTTCGCAGAAGTTGACGGCGGGAGAGACGGTTTTCCTCCGGGAGTGATGAATCAGAAAGTGAGTTCACAGGCATAGCGCGATTGGATAGAGTGAGTCTGTAAAGAAACGTCCGCAACGTGGAGAATTTTACTTTTCGCATGATCCAATTTTGTTCACCATGAGTGGCAATTGGTCAAAACAACTCGTCGGCTCGAATGATGCGGAAAATCTCGGAGGAGTTGGCGACCTCCTTGGTTACGTCTTCTTTCACGATCAGAACCGGCTGAGCCGTTTTGCCCGGAAACGCCGGCCTTCAGCCTGACGCAACCCACCGGGCTTTACCCAATCACCGACGCTACCCTGCGCGTCACTGGGTGACACGCGTGAAATCGCTGGAACTTCCCGAGCGACTCCAGATTGCCGAATGATGGATTGCAGCTGCCCTTTCACCGGCAAAACCGTGGCGGGTCAAAATCTGGCACACCTGCCTGCCGGACAAATTGCCAAGTTTACCCAACGCTGACGTCCAATTGGCTCACGTAAACCGGTTTTGGGGCCAACCGGCGTGGATGAATTGAAAGTCTGACCAATCCGTTTCATCCGAAACCGGCTTCAACGAGCTTTCGCGCGGTCCACACCCGTTTTTGGGCGGGCAAAACTAGTTCGACAGGTGTGGTGCGGCCAGTCTATTGCGGCACGAATTTCCCGCGCACCTCCACCTCCGCCTCGGCGCCCTCAAAGGCGTGCAGGGCGGTGTTGGTGCCGTAGCCGCCGCTTTGCGCGGGGCCAAATTCCAGGTAGAGGTAGTAGTTCACCCCGTTGATGGGCTGGGAGAGCCAAAACCACTGCTGGCCGAGCGAAACGCTGTCGGCGCTCTCGTAGGGGTCGTTGGAATTCGGCGTGCTGGTTAGAGTCATGGGGACGTTCACCGTCTCTTGGTAGGTAGTGGGATCGGTGAAGTCCAGCACCAGCTTGAGGGTGGCGGATTCCGCGTCGCTTTGGTTGAAAGTGCTGCCGTTGAAGAAGTGGAGCTGCCCCAGCGCGGCCAGTTGGCTGGGTGGCGTGCTGAAGGTTTCCGCGGTGAATTTCAGCGAGTTGGCCGTGCCGGCTTCCTGCTCCTCGCCGTTGATGATGATGGTGGTGTCTCCGTGAACCAGGTCCGCTTTGTTGGGCGCCGGGGACGTCACCTCATACTCCAGGTTTTGCCCGCCCTGGACGTTTTCCCACGTTGGCGTGGGGCTGCCGGCAAAGTTGCTCACCAGCTCTTTGTAGGTGCGCGAGCGGGTGTAGCTGTCGATGTAGTTGACGGTGTCCAGCGCCACGGCCTTGGCTTTTACGTTTTGGCCGGAGTTGACGGTGAAACCGCCGGAATACACCATCCAGGGGCCGCCGTCGACGCTGTACTGCAGCTCGGACACGGCCGGGGGGTTGAAATCGGTGATGGTGATGGGCAACGGAAAGCTGTCCGCCGGGTGTTTGGTTTGGGTGGGGTAGATTTGGGGCCTGTTGAGCCGCTCCGGCGGGGGAGGCCCCCCATCGTCGCCGCCGTCAGTTCCCGAGCCCGATCCGCCGTCATCGCCGTCATCGTCGCTACCGTCATCGCCGCTCCCGTCGCTGCCGGAAGATCCGTCCGATCCGTCGCCGGAATCGGTTCCGCTGGAGTCGGAACTCGTCGATCCCGCGCCCAAAGGGACGACTGTCGCCTGCGGCCCATCCAAGGGAGAGGCGTCCGCGCCTCCGATCCACACCCAGCCATCGTCAGGATTGACGTCGATGGCGGAATCGGCGCGTTCTTCGGTTCCGTAGAAAACCGCGGCCATGGCATCGTCCAGGATAAAATGCTTCACCCCGTTGGATCCGGTGTCGGCGACTTCAAACCGGTCTTTGGCGTCGTTCCAAATCGCTCGCGGCGTTGAGGTCGCCGCCTCCGCCGCGGTTTGCATCACCGCCGCCAGCCGCTTGTCGATCATCGAGGATCGCAGCCCTGCGTAGCGCTCGGCATTCGGCAGCGCCCGGGCGGTTTTCAGCTTGTCGATGATGGTTTGCGGCTCGGTCAACCCATCCAGATTCCCGCCACTGGCCAGGTAGACGTTGATGGAGGTGTTGATGCTGGCTACGTCGACCTCCAGCTTGGTGAACTTGGAGTTTTCCGCGACCTTGCCGACAAGGATGAAGCCGGCAGAGACGATCAAGGCAATGACGACCACGGTAGCCAGCAGTTCCACCATGGAAATGCCCCGCTGACGGGAGAGTTGGAGTGATTTCATGAGGATGAGTGAGTTGCTACGGTAAGGATAACCTCTTTCGCGAAGCCGCCAAACCAAATTTATGAAAATTATTAAATTTATGAACCATTTTTGCCCAATCCTGCTGCCTGTTGACTTAAAGTATGAAATTATTGCTTGCGACTCGCGGGGCGATTTTGCATCCTTGCCACCATGCTTGTTGTCTGGAAAGGACGTGGTGGCCCGTTTCTGGGAATGGCAATCCTGGGATTTTTAGGGACCATTATTTTTACCATCACCCATAAAAATCCGTGGATTCACGATCACCAGTTTGGCATTGCGGCAACCATTGCCTTGATTCTGGCAATGATCGTTCAATTTTCAGCCACTAAGCCGTCCGTTTGGGACCACAGCATCTATTTTATTCCCCTCCCGGTTTGGTCTGCGATTTTGGTCCTCTTCACGGCTGGCGCCTGGATGAACGGAACGGAAATCGTTCGATTACTGGACGATGCCGAAGGCCTCGTTGCCGAAGATTTGCCCCCGCCGACAAAGCGTCAGAAGCCGATAGAAAGGGAAGAGCATCGGCAACCCTCCTACCCCGAAACCGAGGAATCTCAATCTCAGGAATCCGCAGACAAACCGCCAGTGGAGGTGCCTGACTCAAACGCGATCGAGCCGGCGCCTCCATCCAACCAAGCTGATGGAGCAGAAGAAACGACTACCGCCGAGGAAAGCGCAAGGGAGCTTCCGCAGGCAGAGCAAACACCGTCAGTCAAAGAAATGCCCAACTCCGGGCAGGTTGAAACTCAAACCAAAAACACGCCCGCTGACCCAAACGACTTTCGGGTGTGGACGGACAAAAAGGGTCGGGTCATGACAGCTCGCTTTGAGGGAACTGAAGAGGAAAATGGTAAGATTTTTGTGAAATTTTCCAAAGAAGACGGCAAAACTTACCGTTTTCCTGCAGACAACCTCTCGGCGAAAGATCTCCTTCTCATTTCAGCGTGGCAACACCGATCGCGGTAAGCCCCACCACTACCGTAGCGTTCGCCTGCCCGGTGAACTGGCGAAACCCAAACAGAACAAGAACCGCTTCGGTTTCTTTTTTATGAGTCAACGCGCAACCCTTCGCCGCCGCGCAATTTCGTGGACTTTCACCCCGCTACGTCGTAAATCGGCATCCTTTCCCCATTATGAGCGGTTTTCGCGTCACTTTCCTTGGCACAGGGACCTCCGTCGGCGTCCCCATGGTCGGCTGCGCTTGCCCGGTTTGCACGTCGGATAATCCGCGAAATCGGCGGCTCAGAGCGTCGATTTACGTGGAAACGCCGGATTTTCGCTTCGTGGTCGATACCGGCCCGGATTTTCGCGCGCAATGCCTGCGGGAGGGGATTGTCGAAGTCGATGCCGCCCTCTACACCCACGCCCATACCGACCACGTCATGGGTTTCGACGATTTGCGCCGGTTTTGCCAGGGAGAGGCCACCATCCCCATTTTCGGGACCCAAGAGTGCCTGGAAAAAATCCAGCTCGCCTTCGGTTTTGCCTTCGATAAGTCCAACTGGCACAGCGTTTACGTCAAACCGGTCCAAAATGTGGTCGATGGGCCGTTTTCGATCGCAAACGCCGAAATTCGCGTCACCCCACTCAATGTTCGCCACGGCAAGGTTCGCACCGTCGGCTACGCTTTCGAGCGCGAGGACCGGCGGCTGGCTTACGTGCCGGATTGCAAGATCATCAGCGATGAGGCCATGGACGCGATGCGCGATTTGGACTGCCTGATCCTGGACGCCACCAGTTTTCGCGACATTCCCACCCACCTGAGCGTCGAGCAAGCCCTCGCCGTCGTCGAAAAAGTGCAACCGCGCGAAACCTGGCTCACCCACATGTGCCACGACGTCGATCACGACGTGGATGAGGCGAAATTGCCGGCCGGCGTCAAGTTTGCCTACGACGGGCTCAAACTCCACGTCTAACGGCAAAAAATCCAAGCACCAAGCCCCAAAATCCCAACCAAATTCCAGAATCCAGCCTCAGCCATCCAAACCGCCCGTTCGGGGTTTGGGATTTGTTGGCTGATGCTTGGGATTTGCTTGGAAATTGGGGTTTGTGACCTGGAAACTCCCGAAATCCGCCGCTCCTCCGTTTACTCCCAGTTCACGCTCGTGGTTTGCAATTCCGCCCTCCCCGGTTCCCAAGAATTGGGCCGATACTACGCCCAAGCCCGCGAAATCCCGCTACGCAACGTCATCGCGCTGGATTGCCCCACGACCGAAGAAATTTCGCGCAAACAGTTCGACGCGACAATCCACGATCCTTTGCGCGAGACCTTGCTGAGCGGCGGTTGGTGGATGCCGGTGCGCGATCCCAAAACCGGCGACCAAAGCCTGCGCAGCACGGCCAAGGTGCTCGTGCTGATGCATGGGATGCCGGTAAAAATCCGCGGCGATGGCGACTTTGCCGCTGGTACCGCCAAATCGGCCGCCGCCACCGTGGATTCGGAGCTTTGCACCCTGGGTCAGCCGGGGCTCACCACTGGCGGTCCGCTCACCAACCCGTATTTTCGCCACCAACTGCCTTTTCACTCCGCCAGTCTGCCCATCATGCTGGTGGGGCGAGTCGACGGCCCAAACGCCGAAATTTGCCGCCGCGCGATCGACGACACTCTGCGCGCCGAAACCCGCGGGCTATGGGGCCAGGCCTACGTCGATCTCGGCGGCGAAAGCGGCCCGGAAACGCAAACCGCGCTGAAAAACGCCGCCAACGCCATTCGCCGCATCGGCGTCCCCGTCACCGCCGACCGGCATCCCGAGCATTTCCCGCTCAACTACCCCCTGGGCGACCCCATCCTCTACCTGGGCGCCGGCGCGGAGCACGCCAACGGCCCGTTTACCGGCAAAGGCCGCGCTTACGCCCCGGGGCGGTTGCCTGCCACGTTCACCCCAAAAACGCCGCCACACTTGCGTTCCGCCGAGGAATTTTGGGCGGGCCCGCTGCTCGACGAAGGAGCCGCCGCGGTCCTTGGCGAGGCCTACGAAACGCCGCGGAATTCGCCCACCAGATCGACGTTTTCATCGACCGGCTCACCCGCGGCTTCACCTTCATCGAGAGCGCCTACATGGCCCGAAAAAGCGTTTCCTGGGTGAATCTGGCCGTGGGCGACCCCCTCTACGCGCCGTTCCCGGATTTGCGCCGCTCCTTCGATGAATCGCGCTTCAAGCGCAAAAGCTCGGACATGCCCTACCAAGTGCTGCGCCTGGCCTACGCCCGCTGGGGAAACGGCGAGCCCTTCCCCAACACCGCCCTTTTTTACAAGCTGGAGCTGGCCTCAGCCAAGCAAACGCGGCCCGAATTTCTGGAACACCTGGCCCTCTGCGCCCTGGACACCAAAGAACTGGGAAGAAGCCCAAATTCAACTGACCCGTGCCGGCGGAGCCTACGAAAAACGCGTGGATCAGCTTCGCATTCAGCTCCATCTCGCCGAAATGCACCGCCGCCTCAACGATCGCCTCGACGCCTTCAAAACCCTGCGCAACGCCGCGCGCGATTTCGAGGATTTATCGGAAAGCAAAGCCGCGCAAGAGTGGATGCAGACGGTGCAACAAGCCGGCAACTGAACCGCGCCACCTCCATCGCGATCGGGCTGGGATGTTTCTTGCTCGTTTGGGGCTTGGTGACGGCCAGGGGCCGTTTGCAAAAATGAGGCGAGGTGCGCTGCGGATTGAGGAGCAGTCATCGCGCCAAACTTGCCAACCCGCCGTTCCCCGGCCAGACTTCGCGCATGAACCTCGCGCGCGCCGCCGCTTTGGCCCTAACATTGCTCCCACATCCTCCACGCGGAAGAACGCGTGCCCTGGACGACCTCGCGCATCAGCGGATCCCCCGAGCCGCCGCCGCCCTTCGTCGCCGAAGCCGCTCTGGCCGCACGTGCGTTTCCACAACGCCGTGGACGTGGCCTGGTTGCCGAGCCGCGAGCTGATGTTCGTTACCGAACGGCGCGGGAAAATCTGGATCTTGCCCGGAAACTTGGACGCAAACGTGGAAAAACCCGCGTTGTTCGCGGATTTGGGCCAGGATTTGGCGAAATTGGAGTCGATCTTCAGCATCGCCTTCCACCCTAACTTTGACACCAACCGCGAGGTCTTCGCCTTCTACCGCATCGGCGACAAACTTGCGGATGGAACGCGGATTTCCAGGTTCAAGGCCCATTCCGGCGAACTGCGCCTGGACGCCTCCAGCGAGGAGATTTTGCTCACCTGGCTAAGCGGCGGCCACAATGGCGGTCACCTGGGTTTTGGGCCCGATGGCATGCTCTACGTGCTGGCCGGCGACGCCGAGGTTCCCTCCCCGCCGGACCCGCGCAACACCGGCCAGGATACCTCCGATCTCCCATCCTCCGTGCTAAGAATCGACGTCGATAAGCGCGATGCCGGGCGCAACTACGCCATCCCCGCGGACAACCCGTTTGTGGGTGTGTCAGGCACGCGGCCGGAAATTTGGGCTTACGGCGTTAGGAACCCATGGAAGCTCTGTTTTCACCCGAAAACCGGCGATCTCTGGGTGGCCGACGTGGGTTGGGAGCTGTGGGAGTTGCTCTTCCGCGTGGAGCGCGGCGCCAACTACGGTTGGTCGATCGTCGAGGGCCCGCAGCCGATCAAGCCGGGCCAGGATCCGGGCCCGGCGCCGATTTCGCCGCCCACCCATTTTTACAGCCACGCGGAGGGCGCATCGATTACCGGCGGCTATGTCACGCAATCCCCGCGGCTGCCGGATTTGGACGGCGCATACCTTTACGGCGACTACGTCACGGGCCGAATTTGGGCGCTGTGGGACGATGGCGACACCGTGCAGCGTAACGAATGGATCGCCGATACGCGCATGCGGGTGGTTAGCTTCGGCCAGGCCGCGAACGGCGAGGTGGTGTTCCTGAATTGGCCGGAGGAGCAAAACCTGCACCGGCTCGTGCCCAACCCGAATGTGGACGAGCGGGTCGAGTTTCCCACGATGCTCAGCCAAACCGGCGTTTTCGCCAATGTGGCCGGTTTGGAGCCAAATCCCGGCGTCTACGAGTTTAAAATCAACGCACCCATGTGGCAGGACGGGGCTAACGCGCGCTACTGGGCCGGCCTACCCGGAAACCTGGGAATTTCGACCGAATTCCAGCGCCGCCGCCAGGTTCCCATGCTGCGTTACAACAAGCCCAAGGACATGGTTTTGGTGAAAACGTTAGAGTCCGGCGGGCGCAAAATTGAGACGCAGATCCTCCATTTCGACGGCTACTGGCACGGCTACTCCTACGCCTGGAACGCGGACGAGACCGACGCCGAACTGGTCCCTCCCGAGGGCGAGGATCGCATCATCGGCGGCAGACCGTGGCGCTTTCACAGCCGCGCGGAATGCACCCGCTGCCACGCCGGAAATTTCACCCGCGCGTTGGCGTTTTTTCCCGGCCAACTGAACCGCGACGGCCAGTTGCCGCGTTTCCGCGCGCTGGGCCTGGTGGACGACGATTTCCTGGATGCTGCCGAGACACAGCCCCTGGCCTCGCCTAACGACGAAACGAAGCCGCTGGCACTGCGGGCGCGATCCTGGCTGCACGCGAATTGCTCGCACTGTCACCGCGTTTCCGGCGGCGGCTCCGTGCCCATCCAGATGAACGCGCAGGCGCCGCTGCACCTAACCAGTCTGCTGGGCGCTGATCCCAGCAAAGGCGGCTTTGGCCTGGAGGCGCCCAAGCTCATTGCGCCCAGCGATCCCTACAACTCCGTGCTCTTTTACCGCGCCGCGACCAAGGGGATCGGACACATGCCCATGTTAGGCTCGCACACCATCGACGACGCCGGGATGAAGCTGCTGCACGATTGGATCGCGGCCATGGGGCCGGATTCGCGAAAAAACCCGGAAACCCCGGATGAGCCTGACACAACCACCAACGCGCTGATTTTAGCCCATCAACTGATGCTCGGGAACGTGGATGAAGCCAAAAAAGCGCGAATTCTCGAAGCCGCCAAAAAATCGCCGAACATCGCGGTTAGCGGGTTGTTTGAGCGATTTTCGGAGTGAGTCAGGCTTGTCGCTTACGGAGAAAAATGGCGCGATTTTTCGAGGCATTTTCCACCCTGAAACAATCGCGAAAAACCAAGCGCAATCGCTTGCGTTGCCTGCCTGCCTCGCTAGGATTTTCCCTCACAAACCGACCATGTCCCGGACCTCGCTAAACGCGCGAAATTTCGCGCCGTAATTTCACCTTCCAGGCCCGGATTGACGTCCCTTCGATCACCCTACCCGCATGGCTGACGACTCTACCCCTCAAGACCCGAATTCCGACCAAATTTTGCCGATCAATGTCGCGGACGAGATGAAAAACTCGTTCCTCGATTACTCGATGTCGGTCATCATTTCCCGGGCGTTGCCGGATGCCCGCGATGGGCTCAAACCCAGCCAACGGCGGCTGCTTTACGCCATGTTCGCCGATTTGAACCTGACGCCCAATCGCAAGTTTTTGAAGTGCGCCAGGATTGTGGGCGAGACCATGGGTAAGTATCACCCGCACGGCGATCAGGCCATTTATCCCACGCTGGTGAACATGGCCCAGCCCTGGAGCATGCGCGATCCCCTCGTGCACGGCCAGGGAAATTTCGGCTCGCCGGAGGGCGATAATGCGGCGGCAATGCGTTACACCGAGGCGAAGCTGACCCACCTGGGCGCGGCGCTGATGAACGATCTGGACAAGGACACCGTCAATTTCGTCCAAAACTACGACGAGACGAATTCCGAGCCCAACGTGTTGCCGGCGGCCTTCCCAAATTTGCTCGTCAACGGCGGAACGGGCATCGCCGTGGGCATGGCGACGAACATCCCGCCGCACAATTTGGGCGAGGTGATCGACGGCGTCTGCGCGGTGATCGACAACCCGAAAATCACCACCGAGGAGTTGCAGAAAATCATCAAGGGGCCGGATTTTCCCACCGGATGCACGATTTTGGGCTCCAAGGGCATT
Source organism: Verrucomicrobiales bacterium (assembly GCA_965224535.1). Classification (GTDB taxonomy): domain Bacteria; phylum Verrucomicrobiota; class Verrucomicrobiia; order Verrucomicrobiales; family DEV007; genus JBCDHN01. Next base: position 62,394 of record CBDCZR010000008.1, on the reverse strand, counting down.
CGCAGCTATTTCGAGACCGGCCGCGGCCACATTAAAGTGCGCGGAACGGCGGAAATCGTGGAAAAAGGCAACCACGAGCAGATCATCATCACCCAGGTGCCGTTCTACGTGCGGCGCGACAAGTTGCACGAGCGCATCGCCGAACTGACGCGCGAGAAAGTGTTGCCGGAGATCAGCGCGATTCGCGATGAATCCGACGAAAACACGCGCCTGGTCATCGATTTGAAGCGCGACGCGCAGTCGCAGGTGGTGCTCAACAACATCTACAAGCACACCAGCCTGGAAACCAGCTTCAGCGCTAACATGCTGGCCATCGACAACCGGCGGCCGCGTTTGCTGAGCGTGCGCGACGCCATCAACTGCTACATCGAGCACCGGCGCGAAGTGATTTTGCGCCGCACGCGCTATTTGCTGCAAAAAGCCGAGGATCGCGCGGAGACGTTGGAGGCTTACCTTCTGGCGTTAGGCAACATCGACGATTTCATCAAGATGATCCGCGATTCCAAGAGCCGCGACGAGGCTCGCGAGCGGATCAAGGCCTACGATTTCGCGCCGGAAGCCGTTGAGGCGCTGGGCGTGTTGATTCGCGACCAGCCGAGCCTGCAAGTGAAGGAGGGCCGCTACGTTTTCACCGACCGCCAGGTGAACGCGATCCTCGATTTGCGCCTCTACCAACTCACCGCCCTGGAGCAGGACAAGATCAAGCAGTCCTACGACGAGGTGCTGGCCGAAATTAAGGATTTGATGGACATTTTGGACCGCGAAGAGCGCGTTTTGACCATCATCAAAGAGGAGCTGACCGAGATCAAAGACAAGCACGCCACCCCGCGCCGCACCGGGTTTGCCGCGGACGAGGGCGACATGAATCTGGAGGATCTCATCGCGAACGAAGGCGCAATCGTGACCGTGAGTCACAAGGGCTACATCAAGCGGACGCCCGCCGAGGAATACCGGGTTCAGGCCCGCGGCGGCAAGGGCCTGAAAGGCATGGAAACGCGCGACGCCATCACCGAAGAGGAGGAGGACGACTTTGTGGAGATGCTCTTCACGGCCACAACGCACGACTACCTGATGTTTTTCACCAACACCGGCGCGTTTTCCTGGAGCGCGTGTTTTCCATTCCCGAGGGCTCGCGAGTCGCCAAGGGCCGTAGCGTCAAAAACCTGCTCAATTTTCGCCCGGAGGAGAAAATCGCCTCCGTGCTGCGAATCGAGGGCGATCCGGACGGCGACAAGGACAAGACGTTCAGCCCCGGCTACCACGTCATTTTCGCTACCAAGACCGGTATCGTGAAAAAGACGAATTTGAGCGATTTTCGCAACATCCGCAAAGACGGCATCATCGCGGTCAACATCGACGAAGGCAACGAGTTGATCGGTTGCCGGTTAACCAGCGGCGAGGACGAAATCGTGCTCGTGACCAACCAGGGGATGAGCCTGCGCTGCAGCGAGAAGGATTTTCGCGATCAGGGCCGGGCCACGCGCGGTGTGACGGGAATTCGTCCGGGCAAGGAGGGCGATTTTGTCGTGGGAATCGCGATTGTGGACCCGGAAGCGACGCTCTTGGTCGCCTCGGAGAACGGGATCGGCAAACGCACGACGTTTGAGGATTACCGGCTGCAAAATCGCGGCGGCAAGGGCATCATCACGATGAAAGTGACCGACAAAACCGGCCTCGTCGTCAGTGGTCTGGCGGTTCATGAAACTGACGAAGTGATGCTCATGACCAGCACGGGGCAGAGCGTGCGCATCCCCGCGAATGAAATTCGCCAGACCGGGCGCAACGCCCAGGGTGTGAAGCTCATGAGCCTGGCGGTTGGGGAGACGATTCAGGACATCGCGCGGGTCGTCGCCGAGCCGGAAGCTGAGGGGGAAGAGGAAGCTGAAGACGGTGAACAAGCCACAACCGACCCGCCGGAGTAAAGTAGGGCTTTCGCTTCAAAAAAGACCCGGCAACCGACGCTATTCTGGGTGACATTAATTTTTCCCTTCATTTCCTCGGGTAGCGACAATGTATGGTATCCGTGGGTTTCAACCACGGATACTCGGAGGAAATCGGATGCGTCGCCTAGCGACTGCTTTGTTAGCTAGTGCCTGAGAAAAATCGACGCGGAGTGCATTCTGAATGCGAGATGGGACCCAATTCATTCTGCGAATACTCTGGATTTCCTTACCATCAAACTCTCTTTGATGGCAAAAATCCCGTAATTCCTCGCCAAGAACGCCAGAAGATTCGTCTGCGCCCCTAACATGCGCAAAAGATTCGACGTTCAAACCTCCCTGGGCCAGACCCCAATCGAACAGGTCGCCATCCCAACCAAAAGCCGCGACGAATTGCCCCCGGTTTTGGCCGCTCTGCAATGGGTTTTCAGTGAACCGCAAATCAACCAAGAAGTCTTTGGCGTGCTCGAAGCATTTCCAATTCTCGCAACTCGGCCTCGCCAAGCTGCCCGTAGACGCTTCGATGAATGAGCTCGCCACGTCGTTGGTTGAGTTTTGCCCAGTTCGTAAGCTCTGGTTCGCTTGCGGCACTTGTCAGGGCGTCGGCTAGCTTGTGGAGAAGCTCGAATTGCTCGCTGAAGGGCAATGGAAGGATCACGTCGGAGAAGATTTGCTCGGTAGCGGCGGTCATGGGTCAATTTGAACCTCAACCTACAACGGCAAACCGGCAGGTCAAACATCGACCGTCCGGGCGTCCGGGCCACATCACCCAAATTCCGCGTCCCAATCCTTCCAAACCGGCTCGTAGCCCAGTTTTCGCACCGCTCGGGCCACCTCGGCGGGCGAGCGCTCGTCGGCGATGTCGAACTGTCCGGTCGCACAGGATCGCGTTTCGGATTTCGAATTTCGAGTTTCGAGTTTCTCAATCCGCCCCCTCGTAGTGAGGTGAAGATTTTCCGCCCCGGCGCCCGTGTAGCCGCCGGGTTCGGTGTGGCTGCCGGCGCTGAGGTGGGTGATTCCGAGGGGAAACAGGCCGTCGCGCAGTTTCGCCGGTTCGCGGGTGGAAAGGACGATTCCGGCGTCCGGGAGTAAGAGGCGAAAAGCGCAGATGAGCTGGGTCAAATCCCGGTCGTTGATGTGGGTGAGGGGCTCGAATTCGCCGGCGTGGGGGCGCAATCGCGGCAAGGAGATGGTGAGCTGCGATTTCCAGCAATGACGCTGCAAATGCACGGCGTGCGCGGCCACGGCCAGGGCATCGAAGCGCCAATCCGCCAGCCCGTAGAGCGCGCCGATGCCCAAGCGGCGAAATCCAGCTGCGTAGGCGCGTTCCGGGGTATCCAGCCGCCAATCGAAGTCTTTTTTGGGCCCCGCGGTGTGAACCCGGGAGTAAACGCCGGTATCGTAGGTTTCCTGGTAAACGACGAGGGTTTCGGCGCCGGCTCGGACCAGTTTTCGGTAGTCTCCGGTCTCCATCGGGCCCACTTCAACCGCGATTCCCGGGATTTCCGCGCGCAACGCCGCCACACAATCGGCGATGTAGTGGTTGGAGGCGAATTTGGGATGCTCGCCGGAAACGAGCAGGATGTTGCGAAAACCCTGCGCGGCCAGTTCGCGGGCCTCGGTCACAACTTCATCAATCCCCAGCGTGACGCGAAGAATCGGGTTATCGCGGGAAAAACCGCAATATTTGCAGTTGTTGACGCATTCATTGGAGAGGTAGAGCGGCGCGTAGAAGCGGATGACCTTGCCAAAACGTTGGCGGGTCAAAGCTTGGGAGCGGGCCGCCATGGGCTCGAGCAGCCGTGATGCGGCGGGCGAAATGAGCCGGGCAAAATCCAGAATCGTCGGCTGCCCGCCACGCAAGCACTTCGCAGCCTCACCCTCCGCGGTGGCGTGGGAGGCGTCCAGAAGCTGCGCCAGCGGCAAATCGTGAAACTGCTGGGAAAACGGCATTTCTCAGGTGGTATGATCCTAGCCGCAAAAAGCAAGCCGAATCCACGCCGGCGGGCAAGGGTTAGCCGCCTCCTGAAGCGGGAAATCGAGAACCTGCGTGACCCGGAACGGATTTGATCTACCGTGGTCCGTCATGAAAAGACTTCTCGCCTTCCTCATCACTTTGGGCGCTCTCGGCAGCGCGTGGTCGCAACCCGCGAACGACGCCAAGTTCTATCTCATCGGCAACTCGCTGACCTGGGACACGGTGCCGAGCCTTCTGGATGGCGACACGCAATGGCACGTGGATTGCGGCAAGCCGCTGCCCTACATTTTCGAAAATCCGGAGAAACCTTGCGTGAAATCATCGACGCTTTGGCCGGCCGCCCTGACAGAGAAACAATACGACGTCATTTCGCTGCAAGTTCACTACGGCTCGACGTTATCGGAGGATGCGGCGGTGATTTCCGAACTCATTGCCAAACAACCAAACGCAACGGTCGTCATTCACACCGGTTGGGCCCGTTGGGCGGAGCGCGAGGCCGAGTGGGCCATGACCAACGGCAGCGCATCGGCGCCGATGAAGCATCACCTGGCCTACTTTGACGGGCTGTTGAAACTGCTCCGCGATGCAAGTCCCGGCCGCACGATTCGCCGGACGCAAGCGATGGATATGCTGCAACAAGTCGAAGCCGACCTCAAAGCCGGCCAAGCGCCGATTCAAGAGGTCCAAGACTTGTATCGCGACAAGGTTCACATGAACGTCGTCACCGGCCGCTATTTGATGCACAACGCCATGCGCCATGCCTTGGGGCAAGCGCGTTCGGCGGCTGGATTCGAGAAATTGGAGCCGAAAATGAAGGCTTACCTCGATACCGTGCTCGACCGCGTTCTTGGGGAAGCGTCGTGACTTGCGCGCGCAATCCGAGCTTGCAAAAAATCGGCCAACCCACCTCAATTCCCGCGCCATGGACCTCAACCAACTCATCTCCGGCCTCCCGATCCTCGAAACTCACGGCAAGCTGGACGCAGCGGTCAACGGGGTTCGCTACGATTCGCGCAAAGCCGGCCCGGGCGACGTTTTTGCGGCCATGCGAGGCGAAATCGCCGACGGGCACCGGTTCATTGAAAAAGCGATCGCGCAAGGCGCGGTTGGCATCGTCGCGGAAGAAGCGCCAAAGTCGGCAAACCTGGAAATCGGGTGGGTTCGCGTGGAGAACTCTCGCGCCATGTTAGGGCCGCTCGCGGCGAAAATTTTTGGCGAACCCTCGCGAGAGCTGAAAATCGCCGGCATCACCGGTACGAACGGCAAGACGACCACCGCCTTCCTCATCCAGCACCTTTGCGAGGCGGCGCAGCGGCCTTGCGGGTTGATTGGGACGGTGCGCTACGATACGGGCGCGCGCTCGGTCGAGGCAGCGCGAACCACGCCGGAAAGCAGCGACGTGCACGAACTGTTGGCCGAAATGCGCGACAACGGCTGCCGCGCGGCGGTGATGGAGGTCAGTTCGCACGGTCTGGAGCAGCATCGCGTGGCTGGCGTGGAGTTCGATGTCGGGGTGTTCACCAACCTAAGCCAGGATCACCTCGATTATCACGGCAACATGGAGGATTACTACGCGGCGAAGCGAATTTTGTTCGAAAACCTCGCTAACCAGCCAGGTGAGAAAAAACGCGCCATTGTCGCGAACGGCGACGACGATTGGGGTCAGCGTTATTTGCGCGAAAACCTGCCAAACCTCGAAAAAATCAGCTTCGGCATGGGCGCGGGCCGTGATTTTCGGGCCACGGACGTGAAGGGCCAGTTTGAGGGCACAACCTTCACGTTAGCCGCGAAAAAGCGTCAATTTTTGGTGCGCAGCCCGCTGATTGGCGGGTTCAACGTCTACAACGCGCTCTCCGCCCTGGCTGCGGCGACCGCGATGGGTCTGAATTTGCGCGAAGCCATCGCTCACCTGGCCGACGCGCCCCAGGTTCCCGGACGCATGGAGTCGGTGGGCGAAAAAATGCCGTTTCGCGTGTTTGTCGATTACGCGCACACGCCCGATGCGCTGGAAAAAGCCTGCGCGACGCTGCGCGAGCTGAAGCCGGACCGCTTGATCACGGTGTTTGGCTGCGGCGGCGACCGAGATCGCGCCAAACGCCCGCTCATGGCGCGCGCGGCGTCGAGTTTGAGCGATGCAGTCGTGCTGACGAGCGATAATCCGCGCACCGAGGACCCCGCGCAAATTTTGGCCGACGCAAAGGCGGGAATCGCGGGATCGGCGGATTGCGCGGTGATTGAGGATCGGGAAACGGCGATTCGCGAGGCGATTTTCGACGCCGGCGAGCGCGACATCGTGCTCATCGCGGGCAAGGGGCACGAGACCTATCAGGAAGGCGCGGAGGGGCGGATCGACTTCGACGACCGGCTGGTGGCGCGGCATGCGATCAATGATTTGCTCCAGGCGCGTTAGGGGCTGTGAGGACTCGATCGATTTTCGTCAACTTTACGCGACGGTGGCCGATAAATGGCTGGAGGGGACGTCTTCGGAAGTGCTGAAAGACGGATGCAGACACGTGGAATTCCTGGCATAGGCGATAGCCAACACTGCCGACGAAAATCCCGGCTTCTCCGGATTTGCCAGCCCTCCCGCTTTCGCTAGGTTGGCCCGCATGAAAAGCCTCTCGCATGCTCTCCTTTTCCTCGCGGCAGCCAGTTTCGCCATGGCCGCGCCAACCGACGACGCCCGCCAAATTTTAGACCAATCCGGCGTCCAGGGCGGGTTGATTGTCCACCTTGGCTGCGGTGACGGCGCCCTAACCGCCGAACTGCGAACCGACGATCGCTTCACCGTGTTTGGCCTGGCCGAAACACCGGAAAATGTGGCCAACGCGCGCCAAAACCTGCGAAAACGCGGAGTTTACGGTCCGGTGTCCGTCGATTTGCTCGAGGGCGCTCAATTGCCGTTCGTCGATGATTTCGTGAACCTTATCGTCGTCGAAAATCCCGCCAAAGTCAGCGAATCCGAGCTAACTCGCGTGCTGTGCCCCTACGGTGTGGCGATGATCCGCGAGGGCGATTCGTGGACGAAGACGACGAAACCTTGGCCGAGCGAAATTGACGATTGGACGCATTATTTTCACGGTCCGAACGGCAACGCCGTGGCTCAGGATGAACGGGTGGGCCCGCCAAACCGCCTCCAGTGGATCGGCAGCCCGCGTTGGTCGCGCCACCACGACCGCATGGCGAGCATGAGCGCGTTGGTTAGCGGCAAGGGACGTCTTTTTTACATCATGGACGAGGGTTCGCGCATCTCCATCCAACTGCCGAGCAAATGGATGCTGGTGGCGCGCGACGGGTTCAATTCGACGATTTTGTGGAAAAAACCGATCGCCAACTGGCACGACCAGCTTTGGCCGTTGAAGAGCGGGCCTACCCAGCTTGCCAAGCGGCTAATCACCGACGGCGACCGCGTTTTCGCACCATTGGCGTTAGGCGCTCCGGTCACCTGCTTCAATGCGGCGACGGGCGAGGAAATTGCCACGTACGAGGCGACCAAGGGCATGGAGGAAATGGTGCTGGTCGATGGCAAACTGTTCGTGCTGGCCAACCCCGCGCAGTGGGCGCTGAAGGATTTTCGCGTGAAGCTAAACACCGGCGATCAGGGCCGCGTTTCCAAGGAATTTGGCTGGAACAAGGCGCCGCGCCAGTTGGTGGCCATCGACACGGCCAACGGCGAGACGCTCTGGAGCAAGGAGACAAAAGTCTCACCTCTCTCGTTAGTCGCCGACGCAACTCAGGTGGCGTTTCACGACGGTGAGGCGGTTGTTAGGCTCAATCCCGCGACCGGCGAGGAATCCTGGCGAAACACCGAGGCCAGTCGCCGCAGTTTGTTCGAGTTCAACTACGGCCCGCGCCTGGTTTTGCATGAAAACGTGGTGCTCTACGCCGGCGGCGACGGCAAAAAAATGGGCCTGGACGCGAAAACTGGCAAGACGCTGTGGACAGCCGGCGATCCGCGTTCCGGCTACAAATCGCCGCAGGATTTGATGGTCGCCAGCGGCCTGGTTTGGACGGCTCCGCTCACGTCTGGCGGCGATTCCGGCGTGTTCACGGGGCTCGACCCGCTTAGCGGCGAGGTTAGGAAAGAATTCCCGCCCACGGTGGAAACCTACTGGTTCCACCACCGTTGTTACATCGCCAAGGCCACGGAAAAATTCCTCATGCCTTCGCGCACGGGCATCGAGTTCATCGACCACGAAAAGGAGCACTGGGACATCAACCACTGGGTGCGCGGCGGCTGCCTTTACGGCGTGATGCCGGCTAACGGATTGACCTACGCCCCGCCGCACAATTGCGCTTGTTACCCGGAGGCGAAACTGTTCGGCTTCAATGCTCTGGCGGCGTATGGCTCCAAACCTGAGCCGCTGAACGAGGCGGCGCGATTGGAGAAAGGACCGGCGTTCGGACGCGAAATTTCAGCTGAGGTGGACGAGTTAGACTGGCCGACCTATCGCCACGACAAGGAGCGCAGCGGTTACACGGACCAGAAGTTCGACGGAGGGCTGAATAAGGCGTGGGAGGCGACTTTGAGCGGAAAACTGAGCGCGCCCACGATTTCCGGCGGCCGGCTCTACGTTAGCCAAATCGACGCCCACACCGTCCACGCGCTGGACGCAAAAACGGGCGAAACCGCGTGGAGCATGACCGTTGGCGGGCGCGTCGACTCGCCTCCCACAATTTGGAATGGACGCGCGATTTTTGGCTGCGCGGACGGCAACGTCTACTGCGTCGCGGCTGACTCCGGCGAGTTAGCCTGGCGATTTCGCGCCGCGCCTGCGAACCGCCGGACGATGGTGTTCGAGCAACTCGAATCGCTCTGGCCGGTGCCCGGCAGCGTCCTGGTGGAAGAGGGCGTCGCCAGCTTTGTGGCCGGCCGCAGCGCGTTTTTGGACGGCGGCATGCATTTTTACCGGCTCAAGGCTGACACCGGGGAGGTCGTGGCCCACAAGATCATCGACGACCGCGATCCCGAGACCGGCGGCGACTTGCAGGACCGCATCCAGACGCTGCAAATGCCCGTCGCGCTCAACGACATCCTTTCCAGCGACGGCAACTTCACCTACCTGCGTTCGCAAAAAATCGCGGACGACGGCACGCGCGTTGAAATTGGCCCCATTTCCGGCAACGCGGCCCTGCTAGGCGGCACCCAGGCCGGCGAAGGCGCTCACGTTTTCGCGCCGATGGGTTTCCTCGACGACACTTGGTTTCACCGCAGCTACTGGGTCTACGGCCGCAATTTTGCCGGCGGTCACAACGGTTACCACCAAGCTGGGAAATACGCTCCCGCCGGCCGCATCCTGGTCTTCGACAAGGAGAACGTCTACGGCTACGGCCGGGAGCCGAAATATCTGAAGTGGACCACCACGCTGGAGCATCAACTTTTCAGCGCCAGCCGCGAAGTTGACGACAACAGCAAGGCGGCCGCGGCTTCCGGCAAAAGACGCGGCAAAGCGCCGAACAGCAACATGCCGGTGGCCTTCCGCATCACCGATCGCATCGACCCGAGCAACAAAGCGCTCACTGCGGAGGCCTGGGTGATGGCTGACGCGAAGTCCGGCGTCGTTTTGGCCCACGGCGGCCCGCAAAACGGCTTCGCACTCACGTTAGCCGAGGGGAAGCCGCAATTTCAGGTGCGCGCCGACGCCGAACTGAGCGTGGCACAGGGAGCGAAGCAGCTTAGCTCCGGTTGGCATCATTTGGTGGGCGTGTTAGGGCAAGACGGGGGCATGAAGCTCTACGTCGATGGGAAAGAGGCCGCCAGCGCCAAGAGCGGAGGCGGGCTCATCGCGGCGCCCCCGGCCCAAACGTTCGAACTCGCCGGTGATGGCGGCGCAAGCGTGGGCGAATACGCGCCTAACAAGCGCACACCCGGCCTCATCGACGAGGTGGCCATCTACCACCGCGAACTAAGCCCGGAGGAAATCGCCAGCCGATTTGAGACGCCCGGCGCCTTGCCCAACAACGCGGCGATCGCCTGCAATTTCAACGGCGCGGACGCCAACGACGACAGCGGCGGCAAGAACCACGGCGTCCTGAGTGGCGTGGATTTCGGCAAAGGCATCTCCGGCTCGGCCCTGTGGATCCAGCGCGGCAAAGCCTACCGCGACGGCCCTAACAAATCGCCCAACAAGACCAAATTGCCCGCCAACAACACCTTCGTGAGCCACAACTGGGCCAATCGCGTGCCGATTTACACCCGCGCCATGGCCTTGGCCGGCGACACCCTCGTCATCGCCGGTCCGCCGGACATCATCGACGAAGAATACACCTTCGAGCGCCTGACCGAAGGCGACGAATCGATCCAAGAACAGCTCGCGGCTCAGGATCGCGCGTTAGCCGGAGAAGACGGCGCGACCATGCACCTTGTCTCCACAAAAACCGGCGAACGCGGCCAGGAATTGGATTTGGAGTCGCCGCCGGTCTGGGACGGAATGGCCGTGGCCCAAGGCAAGCTCTTCGTCTGCGGGGAGGACGGCAAAGTGCGCTGTTTTGCGGGAAAATAGGGGCTGTCGCGTGAAAAACCTACCGTTCTACCTGGGATGCGCCCCGCTTGGCGCGATCGTGGCCGGGTTTTACGGCATCGTCCACGATCAGGTCACCTTCACCCTGTCGCCGGAATACTTTACCCGCTTCAAATTCCAACAATTCGCGGATGTGAACCCCGGACTGGGCGACCGCGCCTTCGTCGCAATCATCGGCGTCCTCGCCACGTGGTGGGTCGGGCTGATCGGCGGCTACATTCTGGCCCGCACCGCCGTCCGGCGAGACGGAACGCGTTTACCGACGCGTCAGGTTCTCCTCGCCTTTGGCATCATGTTAGGCGGCTCCCTTCTCTGCGCGCTAGCCGGCTACGCCTACGCCGCGGCGCAATCGGCGGACGCCATCGAGCAAGCTTGGGAGTGGTGGCGAATTCACCACGGCGTGCAAGACCTCCCCGCCTTCGCCAAAGTCGGCTGCATCCACAACGGCAGCTATTTGGGTGGTGCGTTAGGGTTGATCGCGGGGATTGTCTGGCTTTGGCGGGAGAAGCGAAAAAGCGAACGATTTGACGTGAAACTTCTCCCCAACCCCCGCCGCGCAAAATGGCTGCTGGCGATTGCCGGCGCTGTGGCGTTGACCTACGGCCTTTGGAGTCCCGGCGCGGACTTTCGAGATGGACGGCACAATCTCGGAACCAACGCCATGTGGCTGCAACACGGATGGCTGGGCGACGAAACCTGGTTCCGGCTCAACAACCGCGGCCGTGCGAAATTTCGCCATCCCGACAGAATCCGGGAACTTGCCGAAACGCTGCGCCGCAACGCCATTTCCCATGTGTTCCCGCATCTGTGTCCGTGTAACCTGGATGGTAAGCTCGCAGGCGCCGATTTCGCGCAAACCGAGCGATTTTTGGACGAAATGGAGCCGAACATCCGCGTGATCCCGTGGATCGGCGGGGTTCGAGACGTGCATTGCCGGCCGGGCGATCCAGTATGGCGGGCGCGCTTCGTGACATCGTCCGTTGCGCTGTTGGAGGCTCATCCGCGGTTGGCCGGCGTCCACGTCAACATCGAACCGATGCCGAGCGGCGACCCCGATTTTGTGACTTTGCTTCGCGAATTGAAGGACGCGCTGCCGGAAGGAAAAGAGTTGGGCGTGGCCGCCTATCCGCCCCCAACGATGTGGCATCGCTTTCCCGAGGTTCATTGGGACCAAACCTACGTTCGTGAGATTTCAGGCATTGCAGACCACTTGGCCGTGATGATGTACGATACCGCGCTGAAGTTGAAAAAACCTTACCGCCGGCTCATGGCGGATTGGACCGGGGAAGTGCTGAATTGGGCGCCGGACTCTCGCATTTGGTTGGGCGTACCGGCCTACGACGACGCCGGCGCCGGTTACCACGATCCGCGGGTCGAAAATCTCGACAACGCGCTTCGCGGCATCCACGCGGGGTTGGCGCGTTTTGCGAAATTGCCGCCAAACTACGCGGGAATCGCGATTTACTGCGAGTGGGAGATGGACGACGCTGAGTGGCGGCTGCTGGACGAGCGCTTTCTGCATCCAGCCGCCGAAAACCGCCAAACACGGCCAAAAATACCGACAAACCCTTGAACGCAATGGCTCGACATCTGATTCAAATCGTGGTCGCCCTCCTGTCCGCGCCAGCGTTGATGGCGCAAGGACCGGAGGAACAGCGGGAAAAATTCGGGCTCCAGCAATTTGCGCCCGAGGGCGGCTTTTTGCTGCATCCCGGACAGAAGTTGCCGCCTCTAATTTGGAACGGCTCGGACGCAGCGTCCGACCTGCCGATTCGCACCCGATGGTTTGACGAAACGTTGCAGGAAGTGACCCAAACCACCGCGCCGGGACGCTATTTCGCCTACGGTGAGGCCGATGGGCCGACCCAAACCACGCTGCGGCGGGCGCTGACCTGTGTTTGCGTGCCGGAGGGGTTTGATCCGGCAAATTTTCCCAAATGGGCGCCTCCCGGCGGCTCGGAAACGACGCCGGAAGAATGGCGGATTTCTGAGGAAGGCGCCGTGCAATTGGCGGCTTTGCTGGAGGACGATTCCGGAGCAGGCGAACCGCGAATCGGCCAGTGGATGATGGAGAACGCGACGCGGCACGTGCGGTTGAAGCGCAAACTGATGGGGCTGGAGGCGAATCCGGTCGCAAAGGTGCGGGCCAAACCGCGCCCTGACAAAGCCCCCACGTTGCGCGCGGGTTCATTGGCCGATGCCGGGATGACGGAGGCCGGGGTGAAAGCGATCGAGGAAAACCTGGACGCGTGGTTTGCGGAGGCCGGGCAACCGTGCGCCATCGTGGTTTCGCGAAACGGAGTCATCGCGCTCGCGAAATCGTACGGCGAGCTGGCTGGGCAAGCCGTGACGATCGACACGCCGATGCTGCTGCATTCCGCGATGAAGCCGCTGATGGGGGTTCAGTTGGCGATGTACGTCGATCGCGGAATCGTCGAGCTGGATGAGCCGATCGGGAAGCATTTGCCGGATTTTGCCTCGCCCGCGGACCGGAATCTGACGTTTCGGGCCGGGCACGTGCACGTTTCCGGGATTCACTTTCCCTGGCCGCTGGCGTTTTCGCGGCTGTTCTATTTTCGCACCTGGCAGGACAGCATGATCGCGCACCGCCGGCGGGAATGGGGGCCGGGAGAGAACTATCGCTACGGCATTGTCGGCATCATCCTGGCGGTTCGCTCGCTGGAGTTGATGAGCGGGCGGAACTACTGGGATGCGATGGAGCACGAAGTGTTCGAGCCGCTGGGAATTCGCAACATTCTGCCCGGCGGGACGGGTTTTTCCGCGGAAAACCTGGCGCGGATCGGGGTTTTGATGACGAACCGCGGCAGTTATGGCGAATGGGAATTGTTTACCGAGGAAACCTACCAACGCATCATTCCCACACAGTTGGAGGCGTATTTTCCCAAGGTGAAGCGGTCCTACGGGATCGGCCTCCAGAGCCAGGGATCGCGATTCGGCCCGGGCAGCTTCGGCCATGGCGGCGGCTGCGGGACGCAATTGCTGGTGAACCCGGAACAGGAGCTGGTTTTCGCCATGGTGCGAAACGAGCGCGGCGCCGGCTACAACCAGCACCTGAAAGCGACGCTCGATGCGGTTCGCGCCGCGGTTAGGGGAAACTCGCAACGTTAACGGGAAACGCGCAAGGTTAAGCAATTGGACCAAGCCGAAGGCTTTAGAGCTCTTAGCTCCTGGTCGAGCGAAGCGAACACCAGGAGTATGGAACGGCAGAGGTAACCGATCCCGACAGGGATCGTAGCCGGCGCTGCCATCACCTTCGGGATGGCCTTCCTCCTGACCCAATCCCCGGATGTCGCTTCGCTCAATCCGGGGCTACCTGCTTGAAAGCCTTCGGCTTAGTTTTTGCCGAGTGAGGTCGTCAACCTAGACCCATTCGGGTTAGTGGTAGTCAGGGCTCAACGCGACTGAGGACCCGCCACAGCGCCCCGGTACCGGCCCCCGTTTTGACGCAGATCCACTCGAAGTCTTGCCCTGCCGCCGGGGTTTTCAGCCGGAAAACGTCGCCGAGCAATCCATGCGTCGCCGGCGTCGGCGGTTTGGAACCGAGGACGACTCGCCGGCCGATGTACCGGTTCCGCGCAAGGCCGTAGCGCGTTGAGATCTGGTTGGCGGCCTCGTCGATGACGACGTTGCGATGGACGATCCGGTTCTCAGGACCGTGGGTAGGAATCTCGGCGTAGCGCGCCACGTTTTGGGCAAGGGTGATTCCGCCGATCTCAGCGTCGATCGTCCATCCTACCGCCGATCCCAGGCGCATCGGATTGGCCGCGGCGATTTCCACGTCTCGAAGACGCAGGGTCCCGCCCTGAAACATCGTGACACCGTGATCGTAGCGGGCTGAAATTTGGCCGCCATCGACGATCAGGCGGTTGTTCGACTCGGACTGGTCGCCCTCGCAGTAAACCGCGTAAGTCGTGTCGGCTTCGGCGATCGTGCCGGCCACGGTGAAGTCGCAATCGAGCAGCTTGAGCGACTGACCGGCATGTTGGGAACCGCTGACGTTCCAGTAAACGTGGATGGCCGCCCAGCGTCCCGGTTCGTCGCCGGAGGTTCCGTCGACCTCGAACTGGCAGTTCTGAAAGACGACATTCCCGGGGCGCACGATGCGATTGCCGTAACCGGAAAACTCGCCCACGCCAAAGCGAGAATTGCTGATGCGGACGGAGGAATCGGCGGCGTAAAGGTAGAACGGTGCGCGCGCCTGGATGTTCGAACCGAGAACAACCGAGCCGTCCGAAACGCCGATGTCGAAGTCTCCGTCGGGCAGATTCATGCCGTTGATGCTAAGCTCAATCCGCTTGGTTCCGCTAAAACCGGCCCCGTCCACCTCCACGTCGATTCCCGTGGGATGGACCTTGCCTTGGGCGGTGAAATTGGCGATCTGAATGCGGGAATTTCCCCCGGTGATGGTGATCCCGCCGCGAAAACAATCGCGTGCCGAGCAATTGGAAACCTGGACATCCACGTTGGTGTAAAGCGAGAGGGCGTCGGCCACGTTTTCCTGGAAATGGCAGTTCAATACGCGGGCCCGCAGCCTTCCGGGGCTTTCGCGGCCGGCCGAAAGAAAGATGAGGTGCGCCTGCTCGAGTTGGTATTTTCGATACTCGCCCTGCGCCGCGCGGTTCCCATCAAAGCTAAGCCCTTCGATCGTGAGGACCGGCGAATCCTCCTCGCCGTGGTAGAGGTAGCCCACCTTCGCGGCGTTGAAGGTTCGGACCCATTTCCCTTGGTTCGGCGGCCGCAGAATCGTCGCGCCGTAACCCAGGTAACGCACGCCGGGACGCAGCCCTACCGATGTGACGACGTAGGTTCCCGGCGGAAAATGGAGCGTTCCTCCCGTTTCGCCGGCTTGGTCGATGGCTTTCTGGATGGCCGCGGTGTCATCCGCCATTCCATCCCCCATCGCGCCGAAATCCCGCACGCTGAGAAAGGGCTCCGCGGCAACTGGGAAGGCGAACGAAACGAACGTGACGATGAAGAAGCAAAAACGTGGCATGGCAGGCAAACCTGGACGAACGCAGCGGCAAAACCAGATGTTTTCCGGCTCCGTTCGCCGGCCCAATTCCGATTTGACTCAGGGTGGTTGGCGATCTGGATTGGTTTCATGAAAGCCACCTTTTCCTTGGTCGCATTCGCGATCCTTACCGCCGGGTTTTGCAGAGCAGGTGAACTTGTCGAACCGACCGAAGTTCGCGCGGTCGTCGCCGACGGCAAGCACAACGCCTTCACCGCGTTCGTCCGCTGGAAAGGCGCCTACTGGCTCTGCTTCCGCAAAGCTGAATCGCACAACTCCGGCGATGGCGACCTGATCGTCCTGCGCAGCACGGACACGAAAACGTGGACCGAGACCCTGCGACTCGACATCCTGCCGGACGATCGCGACCCGCAGTTTCTCGCGACCGAGGACCGCCTCTTTCTCTACGACCCCGCGCTGAAAGGCGGCCAGCTTACCAGCTACGTCGTTTTCACCGGCGACGGAACAACCTGGAGCAATCCGCAGCCGGTTTACAAGCCAACCTACATTTTCTGGAAACCGGAGACGCGCGCCGGGAAATTCTGGGCAACGGCGCACGTGAAGTCGCGCGACGGCAAGGCCCGCGATGTCCACCTGATCGTTTCCGACGACGGGCTGGAATGGACGCAGGTCTCGAAGATGCGCGGCGGCAACTGGGAAAGTGAGACCACGATCCATTTCCTGAGCGACACACGCATCGTCGCGTTTCTGCGCCAAAAATACGGCTCGCCCCAGGCCTCGCTCCTCTTCGCGGATGCGCCGTTCGAAGAATGGGAGCAACGTCCCCTGACCCAGATGCATTTCTCTGGCCACGACGCCTACACGTTCGATGGCGTGCATGTCCTGGTCTCCCGCGCGTTTGAAAAAGGCCGCGAAGGCGCGCACACGATGATCTACACCTTCGATGACGAAGCCGACCTCACACCGTATTGCCGGCTGCCGAGCGGCGGAGACTGTTCTTACCCCGGCGTGGTCCGCGAGGGGGACGAGTTGCTCGTCAGCTACTACTCCTCGCACGAAGGATCGACGAATATCTACCTCGCGCGGGTGCCGATGCCGAAGGGATGAAGCGCTTCGTTTCGAGCAACAATCCCTCAAAAACCAACCCTAACGCCCCCACATGACACGCATCCGAGGCACATTCATCCCCATCGCGGCGCTAGTTGCCCTCACGTTGGCGGGAAACCTTGCGTCAAGATCGGCTGCTGCCGAAAAGCCGAATTTTCTGGTCGTGTTAGTCGACGATCTTCGCTGGGACGAGCTAGCCTGCACCGGGCATTCTTTTGCCCGCACCCCGCACATCGACCGCATCGCCCACGAAGGCGTCCGCTTTCGCAACGCGTTTTGCACCACGCCGCTCTGTTCGCCTTCGCGCGCGAATTTGCTGACTGGGCTGGAAACACACAACCACGGCATCCTGGATAACGTCAATCGCAGCGAGCAAAGTCACCAACTCATGACGTTTCCCCGCGTTTTGCGCGAAAAAGCGGGTTATCACACCGGTTATGTTGGCAAGTGGCACATGGGCAACGACGACAGCGCTCGGCCGGGGTTCGATTTTTGGGTGAGCATGAAAGGTCAGGGCACTTCCTTCAATCCTAAGCTCACCGAAAACGGTCGCGAAGTCCAACACATCGGCCATCACACCACCGATGTGCTCAACCGAAAGGCGGTCGAGTTTTTGAACTTGGATCGCGGGAAAAAACGTTCTGCCTCTACCTGGCGCACAAGGCCCTGCATCCCGAGTTGGTCCAACGCGACGACGGCAGCATCACCGATCCTACAGCGGCCAAATTCCTTCCCGCAAACCGGCATGCCAAGCTCTATGAAAACGATGCCATTCCGTGGCGGCTCAATGTCCGCGGCCGGCTGGAGGGCAAACCCGCATTGCAGCGGCCCATCTCGGGATTGCCGCCCCTCGGCCCTGCCACGGCCACAAAAGAGGGCACGATTAAGGATCGCCAACGCATGCTTGCAGCGGTGGATGAAGGCGTTGGGATGCTGTTCGCGGTTTTGGAGAAAAACGGCCAACTCGACGACACCGTCATCGTCTTCCTGAGCGATCACGGCTATTGGTACGGCGAGCACGGCTTGAGCGTGGAGCGCCGGTTAGCTTACGAGGAAGGCCTGCGAATCCCCCTGCTGGTGCGCGGTCCTGGGGCGGGAGTTGGCAGAGGAATGGTTCGGGATGAAATGGCGCTAACCACCGATCTCGCCCCAACTGTGCTCGATCTCGCCGGAGTGGCCGGAGAAGACCTTCCAGCCATGGACGGGAGGAGTTTGAGGCCTTTGTTAGGGGGCGGCGTGGCTGAAAATTGGCGTCAATCCTTCCTCATCGAGTACAACACCGACACCGTTTTCCCCCGCGTCCACAAAATGGGCTATCGCGCGATCCGCACCCAACGCTGGAAGCTGATCCGCTACCTGGAGCTGGACGGCATGGACGAGCTTTACGATTTGCAGGCCGATCCCTTCGAACTCCACAACCGCATCGGTGAAGCCGGCCACGCGGGAACTCTGGCCGAACTCAACCGCGAATTGGGCGCGCTGATCGCGCGTTAGCGCTAGGGTTAGGGTTAGGGTTAGCTGGCAACCGAAGCCGCCGCGGCGGCGACGATTTCGAAGAAACTGCCGGCTTCCAGGCTCGCGCCGCCCACCAAACCGCCATCAACGTCCGGCTGCGCCATTAGCTCGGCGGCATTTCCCGGTTTCATGCTGCCGCCGTACTGAATGCGCACCTCAGCGGCTCGATCGGCGCCGTAAAGGTTGGCCAGCACGCTACGGACGAAAGCGTGCGCATCCTGGGCTTGCTCCGGCGTTGCCGTGCGGCCGGTTCCAATCGCCCACACCGGCTCGTAGGCGATCACGACACCGGAAATTCGATCCGCGGGCACGTTGGCCAAGCCGCCCTCCAACTGGGTGCGGCAAACACTTTCCAATTGCCCGGCGTCGCGCTCCTGGAGCGTCTCACCGATGCACAGGATCGGCGTTAGGCCAGCGTTGAATGCGGCCAGAACCTTTTGGTTGATGAACGCGTCCGTTTCGCCAAAAAGCTGCCGGCGCTCGCTGTGCCCCAAAACCACGTATCCCACGTCTAACTGCCGCAGAAACTCCGCGCTGACCTCACCGGTAAATGCGCCGCTGGATTCCGGGTGCATGTTTTGGGCGCCGAGCCCGACAAGCGAGTTTCCGGCCAAAAGTTGCGCCCCGGCGGGGATGGAGGTGAACGGCGGAATGATGACCGCATCGCTCCCGCAGGCCGATCCAAATTTGGGCAAAAACCCCTGCAAAAACTCCTGCGTTTGCGCGGGCGTTTTGTTCATTTTCCAGTTGGCGGCGACAATTGGGCGGCGTTGGGGCATGGTGGGGTCGGGTTTTTCGAAATTTTGCCGAATTAGGCGCAAGCCTGACCGATTGACAAAGGCCGAATTCGGAAATAATTCGCCTCATCGCTCTCTCCGCCATCCAACCATGCTCAGCGTGCTCAAAATCAAAAATCTGGCCCTGGTCGACGACTTGACCTGGGAGGTGGGCGATGGGTTGGTTGCCGTGACCGGCGAAACCGGCGCGGGAAAGTCGATCATCGTTGGCGCGCTAAAACTCATCCTGGGCGAGCGCGCCGACCGCAACCTGCTGCGCACTGGCGAGAAGCACTGCACGGTGGAAGCCGTCTTCGAAATCGCGAATCGCAGCGAGGTCAACGCGATTTTGGAGAGCGCGGGTTTGGAGCCCTGCGAGGACAACCAGTTGGTGCTCAAGCGCGTTTTCAGCGTCGCCGGCTCCAACAAGCAATTCGTCAACTGCGGGCCGGCCACCCTGGCGGCGCTCAAAAATGTGGGTGACGTGTTAGTGGACCTGCACGGGCCGCACGAGCACCAGTCGCTGCTCTCCCGCGAGCGGCAGTTGCAGATGCTCGATGCCTATGCGGGCGCCGCCACGCGCAAGGCGGTGCAGTCTTACGTGGATGCTCACCGCGCCTGGTTGGAGGCGACGCGAAATTTCGAGGCCCTGCGCGACGCCGAGCGCGCAACCGAGCAGGAAACGGAGCTGCTGCGCTTTCAGGTGGATGAAATTCGCAACGCCGGGCTCAAGCCGAACGAAGAAGCGGAACTGGAGCAACAGTACGGCGTTGCCTCCAACAGTCAGCGCCTCATTGAGACGGCAAACGACCTTGCCAACCGGCTAAGCGAAGGCCCCATGGCCGTTCTCAGCCAATTGGCCGATTTGCAAAAGGGCGTGCGTGAGTTGGAGCGAATTGACGACGCCACGAGCGAAATTTTGGGCGGTTTTGACTCCGCCTGCGTGGAATTGAACGAAATTTGCAACGGCCTGCACGATTACGTCGCCGGTTTGGAGGTCAACCCGCAAGCCGTGAAGCAACTGGAGGAGCGTCTGGACCTCATCCAGGGGTTGAAGCGAAAATACGGGGCCAATATCGCGGAAGTCCTGGCTTTTGGCGAAAATGCCGAACGCCGGCTCAGCGCCATCGAAGGGCGCGGCGAAGAATTGCATCGCCGGGAGCAGCTCATGCTCGAAGCTCGACAAAAAATCGAGCAAACCGGCAAAGCCCTCACCGCCAAGCGCGCCAAGGCCGTTCCCAAGCTCGCCGCCGAGGTTTCGCGGCACCTCGGGGATCTCGGTTTCAAGCAAAGCAAGTTTGAAATCGCCCTGCTCCCTTTGGACGAACCCGGCCCAAACGGCTTGGAGCAGGTGGACTTTCAATTCGCGCCAAACCCCGGCGAACCGTTCAAACCCCTGCGCGTCATTGCCTCCAGCGGGGAAATGTCGCGGGTCATGCTTGCGGTGAAGAATGCGCTGGCCGATCAGGACCGCATTCCGCTCATGGTTTTCGATGAAATCGACGCCAACGTTGGTGGTGAGATTGCCCGCTCCGTCGGCAAAAAAATGGCGGCGTTGGGAAAACAGCACCAGGTCGTCGCCATCACCCACATGCCGCAGGTTGCCTCCCTGGCCCACCACCACTACAGCGTGAGCAAAGAGGTGCGCGGCGGAAAAACGCGATCCACGCTACGCGCGGTGAAGGGGAAGGCGCGGGTCGGAGAAATCGAGCGAATGCTGGGCGGCAGCGGCGAAACCGCGCGTGCCCTGGCTCGGGAGATGCTGGGGAGCAAGGATTGACGAGAGGTGGCGCGGCCGCTTGTCGTGAAAAAGCGAAAACGGCCCCGGAGGAGGACTCCGGAGCCGATTTTAGCGCTTAACTTTTTGGCTAAGCAGAGTTCTGAAAGCTGTCGCTTACATGGGCCAGACAGGGCCGTGGAACTGAGACATGTTGAAGCTGTCCTGGATGTGCGTGCTCGCGTCCACTTGCGTCAACGTGTTGGTGTTTCCGCTGTTGTTCACGCTGCCGTCGAGGACCAGGCCGGCGTCTCCGCAGATTACCGCGCTCTGGATGCCGCCGGAAACGGCTTCGAGTTGGGCGTCGTTCATTTTGGCTTCTTTTTTCATAGTATGTTAGGGTTGGAGGTTAGGATTTTTGGGTTTGGTTGGATTGAGGTGTTGGTGTGGCTTACAGGCCGAAGTAGCTCATGTAAGACTCGTAGTTGAAGCTGCCTTGGATGTCGGTGGAAGCGTCAACCTGGGTTACCGTGGTTGTGTTGAAAGAGTCGTTGATGCTGCTATCGAGGACCAGGCCGGCGTCGCCGCCGATGAAGAGGCCTTGGATGCCGCCAGCGGCAGCTTCGAGTTCTTTTTCAGTCAGGTGTTGGTTTTTCATTTTGGTAGGATGGTTAGGTTTGGTTTGTTTTTTTGAGGTTGGTTTGATTTTGGCGCCAGCGGTTTGTTGCTGACGGGTTGGCATTAGAGCTAGCTTCGTGCCAAGTTTTTCTCGAAAAGTCGCAATCCACTGGAAATGAGCTGGTTGAATAAACTCGAAAAACTTTCGATTTCTTCAGCGCCACGGGAAAACCCAAAAATAGAGGCGCAAATCAACAAAATGGAGGCCATTCTCCATAAAAAATCGCTCCATGCGCCGGTTTGGTTGCCTGCGCTTCCTCCCGCTCTGGCTCGGTTAACCTAAATCCGGCAGTTGAACGTCTCGCCGACGTTTGGCGCCTGGATTTGGGTAGCTTGGCAGCATTTGGCTCTTCACCTGATGGGAGAAAAATCGGTAGCGGTGACTTTTAGTTTAGTCGCCGCGAACTGCAAAACCCTTGCGCGGCGACAAAAGTCACCGCTACCGACGCGTTCAACTGCCGGATTTAGTGCCTCAATCCTGAAGTTTCGACAGGTTTACGCAGAATTTGGTGCATCTGTCAGGACTTAAAACTTGAAACTTAACGCTTAAAACTCCGGCATGGCCGAGTTAATTGCCGGCCGGCGCCGGAATCTCGGCCCGATCTCCCTCGGAAACAGCAGCGGCAGCGGCGGGTGCGCTGGGCCGAACCTCGCGTTGGCCGTGAGCGTGGGTCGGCAATCGGGAGTGGAGGACGGCGTTGACCTCTTGGGCCAGTTTTTCGACCTGAGTTTTGGCGCGGGGGTTGAGATCGATGCCAAATTCGCGCATCTCCACGTTGTCGCTCTGCGCGGCGTTTCCGTAGGCCACGTATTCCACCAGGTGAGAGTCCAGCACGAGCAATTCCGGCATTTGGCGCTGCAATTGTGCCTGGGCCCTGTTGGCCGTGGCGCGAGCTTGGCGCACCATGGTTCCCCGCACCCGATTTGTCACCAAGGCAAAGTTCGGGTAACGCTCCGGCCAAAGAATTTCGCGCAAATCCAGGAGCTGGTCGCTGAAAAGTAGGCCCGCGCCATCGATGGACACTTGATCCGGGATCAGCGGCATGAGAACCAGGTCAGCCGCGGCCACCGCGCCGGTGAAACTGACGGTCAGCCGTGGCGGGCAATCCATCAGCACAAACTCGTAGTCTTGCGACCAGCGCCGGATAAGATCGCCGACCAAAAAGCGGGCGTCGGCCCTGTCCGGCTCGGCAAAGGAGGTTAGCAGCGCGGCGTCCTCGCGGTCCATGTGGTGAAACTGCGTCGGCGCGAGATCGAACGTTGCGCCGGCTTGGCGGACGATTTGCAGCGGGGCGAGGTCGCTTTCGTCCCAACTTTCACCCATCGCGTAGCGTTTTAGCGCGGAACAGACCGGCGCGTAGCCACCCTCAAAAAAGCGCTCGCGTTGGTCGCGGGTGAGGCAGAGCCTGGTGAGCGACTGTTGCCAGTCCAAGTCAATCACGAGCACCTTTCGGCCCAAATCGGCCAGGGTTGCGCCGAGGTTGGCGGTGATGGTGCTCTTGCCCACGCCGCCCTTGAGGTTGGCCACTGCAATGATCCGGGCGCCGGGGCTGGTGACGGGCGCAACCTTGCCGCGATCCACGTTCCAAACCCCTTGCTGGCGCGCTTCGTGCAGTTTTCGCTCGAAATTGCGGATTTCCACCAGGCTGCGTTTCACCCCTTCCACGAGTTCTTCAGGAACGGTCTGCTGCTCTTGGAAATCCCAAACGCGTTGCTGCAAATCGCCGGCCTTTTTGCGCGATGCCTTCAATTCGCCCAACAAGCCTTCGGTTCGCCGCGCCAGGTTTTTGTGTTCGCGGACCAGAGCGCGGTTTTCCATGTCCATCAGGTCCAACTCACGCCGCATGGCGGCCATGGAAGTCAGGCTGCGGACGATGAAGAGAAGCAGGGCCAAAAACGCGCCGAGAATGACAACGGCGCCGCCCCAGGCTTCCCAATCGAGGTTCACAGGGCTCATGTTAGCCTTCTAACCACGCTCCGATTGCGTTGGCAAGCTATAAGTAGCAGGAGGCGTCCGCTTGCTGAAACAACGCAAGCGAGCTACGCCTTCAAAAACGGCCCCAAGCAGTCCAGCGTGCCGTTCCAGCCGATGCCGTGGTGTTCGGCCATATCGCGGTTCGGGAATCCGGTTTGCGTCAGGCTCAACTCGGTTTCGCCGCCGAAATCAGCCAGGTCGATGACGATTTCCATCTCCTCGGTGCATAGCTCCGGGTTCGGCTCCCATTGCCAGGAAAAGGCGATCCGCGCCGGGCGCGAAATTTCCCGGTAAACGCCGCCCACAGCGACGTCTCCCATCGTTTCGGTGCGCATGAGCAGCAGGTAGCGGCCGCCGACGCGAAAATCCATCTCCCCGCCCAAAACCGAGCATGGCCCTGGCCCAAACCACTGTTTCATCGCCTCCAGCGTGGCAAACGCGTCGAAAACCCGGTCCCGGGCGCCTTGAAACGGCGGACGATTTCCAGCTTCAGCTCCGGGCTCTCCAGGATGTTGGTTGATTCGTTCATGCGTCGTCGTTTTCCAGATATTCAGCCAATCGGTCGAAGCTTCCCTCCCAAAACTTACGGTAGTGCTGCAACCATTCGGCAGCGGTTGAAATGGGTTTGGCATCCAGATTCATGACGTGGTGGCGTCCGTCGCGGCGCCGATCCAGCAAACCGGCTTTTTCGAGGATTTTGAGGTGTTTGGACACCGCCGGCAGGCTCATCCCCAACGGCGCAGCCAGTTCGCCGACCGTGGCTTCCCCCTGACTGAGGCGTTCCAGAATGACGCGCCGGGTGGGGTCCGCCAAAGCGGCGAAAGTCGCGGTGAGCAGGGCTGAATCGGCCGCCAACATGGTGGTTAGGCCCTCCCCGGGCCGGCCCCGGGGAAGGCAAAGCGTTGGGTTACTGCTGGGCGGGTTGCCAAAGCGCGATCATACCGCCTTGCGGGTCTTTGATGATGGCGAAGGAGCCCATGCCGGGGATCTCCGTGACTTCTTTGAACGCCTCGGCGCCTAACTTGACGGCCTTAGCCAAGGACGCGGCCACATCTTCCACGTTTACGTAGGCCAGCCAAACCGGCGGGCCGTCGCATTGCTCGGATTTATCGAGCAAGCCGCCAATGTTTTGGTCGCCCAGTTTGAGCATTTTGTAGTGCTCCATGCCGGGGCAGGATTCCGTTTTCCAGCCGAAAAGTTGGGTGTAAAACGCCTCGCTCCCAGCCATGTCGCTGGTGGCCAGTTCGTTCCAGGAAAAGATGCCCGGCTTGGTTTTCGCAGATTCTTGGGTAGCGGATTCACTCATGATGAAGAGGTCTTGTTGGTTTTTTGGATGGATTGTTTTCGTGATGGACGGCTGACATTTAACCGTTTGGTTAAGTATTTGCGCGCTTTTCGCCCTTTGTCAGCAAAAAATTCGCGCCTCACCGATTTTTTTCTTCGCCAATTCGCCACTTGCCTGCACGCCAATGCCGCCAAAGTTTGGAAGATGAGTTCGACCCAAGAAACCCCCAATCTTTCCCGCCGCGACGCATTGAAGACCGGCAGCGCCATCGCCACCACTTCCGCCCTCGCCGGCGTGACCATCCCCTACGTTCACGCCGCCAATGACGACCCCACCATTCGCCTGGCCTTGGTCGGTTGCGGAGGCCGCGGAGCCGGCGCCGTTCAAAACGCGCTCAACACCTCCACAGAGCAAGGGCCGGTAAAGCTCCACGCCATGGCCGACGTGTTCGAGGGCAACCTGGAGGGCAAATACAAAGCCCTGACCGCCCGCGAAGAGCGCGCGCGGAACATCGACGTGCCGCCGGAGCGCCGTTTCATCGGTTTCGACGGTTTTCGCAACGCCATCGACACCTTGCGCCCCGGCGATGTGGCCATTTTCACCACACCGTGTGCCTTCCGTTGGGTGCATTTTGCCTACGCCATCGAAAAAGGAGTCAACGTTTTCATGGAAAAACCGGTGACCCCGGACGGCCCCGCCACCAAGAAAATGTTCGAGCTCAACGAGAAAGCCAAAGCCAAAAACTTGAAGGTGGGAATCGGCCTCATGTGCCGCCATTGCGTCGCCCGGGGCGAATTGGCGGATCGCGTGCAAAACGGCGAAATCGGCGAAATTCAGTTGATGCGCGCCTATCGCATGCAAGGCCCGATCGGCTCGTGTTTTTCCAAGCCGAATCCCGGCGACATGAGCGACCTGATGTATCAAATCAAGCGCTTCCACAGCTTCCTCTGGCTCAGCGGCGGCTCGTTCAGCGATTTTTTCATCCACAACATCGACGAGTGCTGCTGGATCAAAAACGACTGGCCGGTCGAGGCTCGCGCCACCGGCGGACGCCATTTTCGCGATCCCGATCACATCGACCAGAATTTCGACAGCTACTCGGTGGAATACACCTTTGGCGACGGGACCAAACTCTACCTCAACGGCCGCAACGTCGCCGGTTGCCAGCAGGAATTCGCCAGTTTTGCCCACGGCACCAAGGGCTGCGCGGTAATTTCGGAAAAAGGCCACGCCCCTTCTCGCGCCCGGATGTACAAGGGCCAGGTCATCCACCGCTCGCCTCGGCGCGGCAGCGCTCCGCAACATCCGGACCTGCTGTGGGCCTATCCGCAGGAACCGCGCGAACCGAATCCCTACGATCTGGAATGGGAGGCGCTGATCAAAGCCATCCAATCCGATACCGAGCACAACGAAGTGGATCGCGGCCTCAAGGCCAGCCTCGTCACCTCCATGGGGCGCATGGCGGCTCACACCGGCCAAGTCATCACCTACGACCAGATCTTGAACTGCGAGCACGAATTTAGCCCGAATTCCGACAAATTGACGCTCGATTCCGATTCGCCGATCATGCCGGACGACGACGGACGCTACCCAATTCCCGTGCCCGGGAAAACGACGGACCGGGAGTATTGATCCTTAAATCCGACAGTTGAACGCCTCTGCCGATGCCCGACAACGCCTTGCCTCCGCCTACGATCCGGAAATCTTCGCGGGCGCGTCTGAAACCTTTGCCGAGACGCTCAGCGGCCATCTTTCCGGCGTTTTGCGCGGGGAGGGTCCCGTGCTGCCTTGGCGCGAGCCCTCGGATCTCGCCAACGAGGCGCGCGAGACGCTTTCCGATCTCGGCGCCGGCGAAATTTCCGATCGTTTTGGGGATTTGCTCCGCCAGGCGCTGAATCGCGGCCACAACCTGCACCACCCGCGCTACATCGGTCACCAGGTTCCCGCGCCGGTGCCGATCGCTGGGCTTTTCGATGCGATTGGCGCGGTGACTAACCAGGTGATGGCCATCTACGAGATGGGGCCCTGGGCCACGGCGGTGGAACATGCGCTCATCGCGGAAATGGGCGCTCAAATCGGCTGGGAACCCGATAATTTCGCCGGCGCGATCACTCACGGAGGCTCGCTGGCGAACCTGACCGCCTTGCTAACCGCGAGAAACGTGGCGCTGGGCGATAGCTGGGAAAAAGGGATGGCTGCGTCAGAAAATTCGCCGGTTCTGGTGGCTAACGCGGATGCTCACTATTGCGTCACGCGTTCGGCCGGGATTCTCGGGCTGGGCACCCAAAACATCGTCCGCGTGCCGTTGGACGAACGCCGCCGCATGACGCCTGAAGCGCTGGACGCCATCCTAACCGGCTTGCGAAACCGCAACGTGCCGGTCGTCGCCGTTTCCGCCTGCGCTTGCTCCACACCCATTGGCGCGTTCGATCCGCTGCGCCAAATCGCCGAGGTCTGCCGCAAGCACGAAACTTGGCTGCACGTGGATGCCGCCCACGGTGGGGGAGCGCTTTTCAGCCCAACCCATCGCAACCTCCTCGATGGTTTGGAGCTGGCCGACAGCGTGGCGATCGACGCGCACAAGATGATGTTCGTGCCGGGGCTCTGCGCCTTCGTTCTTTACCGCAACCCGGCTCATCGTTTCGAGGCTTTCCGGCAGGATGCGCCGTATCTCTTCGATCCCACCGCTCCCGGCTTGGCCGACTACGACATGGGCATGCGCACGGTAGAATGCACCAAGCGCGCGGCCGGTTTTGGGCTTTGGGGGCGTGTGGTCGCTCTTCGGCCCGCAACTGTTCGCAGACTTGGTCGATGTCACCTTCGCCACTGCCCGCGGTTTTTACGAAAAACTCGCCGCCGCCGCGGATTTTGAGCCGCTTCACCAACCGGAGTGCAACATCGTCGCCTTTCGCCATGTGCCGGAGTCGCTACGCGGGGCCAGCGACGAAGAAATCGGCGATCATCAGCTAAAATTGCGCCGCCGGGTCGTTGAATCCGGCGCGTTTTACATCGTCTCGACGCAAATCGACGGTATCGGCGCGTTGCGAGCCGTGGTGATGAATCCGCTGACGGGCGAGGAGGGATTTGGACGCGTTGTTGGAGACGTTGCGGGCGCAGGCTCAGGCTTAGTGCCTCAATCCTGAAGTATTGACACGTTTTCGTAGGATTTGGCGCATCTGTCAGGACTTAAAACTTGAAACCTAACCCTTAAAACTCCGGCTTGGCCGGTTCAAGCTTGAACCCAACGTCCGTCGATTCGCCGCCACATGGCTTCGTTAGGCCGCTCGTCGCGCAAACTGGCGGGCAATCGATGAGGACGAACCGCGTCGTAGCACTGCAACGTGGCAAAACGCAGGAGCGCGCCGGGAATTCCCACGGCGGTGAAGCCGGGATGGCCGGTCGCGGGAAACGGGCCACCATGGTTCATGGCGGCGGAAACGGCGACGCCGGTCGGCATTTTGTCGTTGAGCAGGCGGCCGACTTTTTGGCGCAAACGGGGCGCAATTTGGTCGTAAGCGGCATCGTCGGAGTCACCGGTATCGCTGTAGATGGAGCCGGTCAGGTTGCCTTCCAGCGCGTCGATGATTTGAGCCACCTGATCCACGTTTTGCGCGGTGACGATGAGCGAGGCGTTGCCGAAAGCCTCGGTCTGCATGGCTTCGGGATCGGCCAGAAACCGTTCGCCGCTCACGCGCAGCAAGGTGTTGGCCACGGAGTATCGGGCGGAGTCGCCCGGCTGATTGCCGGCCAAAACTTCGGCCCCGGCGGCGATGAGTTTGCCGATGTTTTCGGTTAGGGACGTCTCCACGCCGCGGGAGAGCAACGTGCCGCAGGCGGCCTCGCTAAACTGCTGGGTGACGTCTTTCACGAACTCATCCGTCTTGCCGCCGGCAATGGTGACGATCAGGCCGGG
Organism: Verrucomicrobiales bacterium; assembly: GCA_965224535.1. Lineage (GTDB taxonomy): Bacteria > Verrucomicrobiota > Verrucomicrobiia > Verrucomicrobiales > DEV007 > JBCDHN01. The sequence goes on along the minus strand of CBDCZR010000008.1, from coordinate 33,996 downwards.
GTTCGTGCAAAACTGACCCGTGCCCATCAAGCAACTGGTGGTGAATTCCTCCGCCAAAGCATCGACTCGCTCGTCCAGCGCGCCGGGCAGCAGAATCACCGGATTGACGCTGGAAAGCTCCAGGTAAATGGGCTTGCCGGCAGCGTCGGCGGCGGCTTTCAGCTTCAAACCGGCGCTGCGGCTGCCGGTATAGCCGGTCGCGCCAATTCGCGGATCGCTCACCAGTTTTTCCCCGTCGGCGTGGCTCGTGCGGTAGATCAGTTGGACCATCCCGGCCGGCATTCCGCAGGTTTGCGCCGCTTTCTGAGCTTCTTCGGCAAAAATCCGCGTGACGCCGGGATGCGAGGAGTTGGCCTTGGCGATGACGGGGTTTCCCGCCGCGATGGCTGCCGCAAAGTCGCCACCCGCGGCGCTGTTGAAGGCAAACGGGAAGTTGTTGGGTCCAAACACGCAAACCGGCCCAATTCCGCCGTAAACCGAGCGAATTCCCGCCTGACTGTCGATGGTCGGCATGGCCCACGAACCCTCTCGAGCCGCATCCGCCGCTTGGCGCAGTTGGTTGACCGTGCGCGGCAGTTCCACGTCCGCCAAGCGCGGGGAAGCCGGCAGCGCGGTCTCCAAATTTGCCATCTCCACCAAGTCATCCTTGCGCGCCTCGATGTTCGCGGCAAAGGCGTCCAGAACATCGGCGATTTTCACCGGCGGCGTGCCTAACAGTTCGCGAAATGCCTGCGACGCGGACTCCAGCGCGGCTTCGCAATCCGCCCACGCGCTCACGGGATACTCATCCGGCAGCGGCGACTTGGCGGACGGATTTTCGGCTTGAAAGGTGCTGGCGGCGCTGGCGGGGCGCCACTCCCCGGCGATCAAAATGTTCTGAAGGCTCATCCCGGGTCCATCGCCGAATCGGGAGCTTCATGCAACCCAGTGTTTTGCGGATTGCGGTTTGCCGTCGGCCGCTTCATTGGTTAGGTGCCCACTATGCTCGGAAAAATCTTCGTTCTTTCGCTGGTGCTCCTCACTTCCGCGGCGGCGCGGCCAAATCTCGTGCTCATCATCGCCGATGACATGAGCTGGGACGACTGCGGCGCCTACGGTCATCCCACCATTCGCACGCCCAACATCGACCGGTTGGCCCGCGAAGGGATGACGTTCGACAACGCGTTTCTGACCATCAGTTCCTGCTCGCCCAGCCGCTGCTCCATCGTCACCGGCCGTTACCCGCACAACACGGATGCCGAGGAGCTGCACTGGCCGCTGCCGGCCGGTCAGGTGACGTTTCCGGAAAAATTGCGCCAGGCCGGCTACTGGTGCGGCGCCGCGGGTAAATGGCACCTGGGCGACGACGCGCGCGGACGGTTCGACAAAATTTTGGAGGTGGACACCTCGGGTTTTCAACTGCCGGCGGGAAAGGCCGGCGAGGCCGGAAAATTCGTCGAAACGCTGGAAGGGGAGGCCCAGAGCGGTTGCGCGGATTGGGTGCCGCTGTTGCGAGCTCGCGACCGCGCCAAGCCGTTTTTCCTTTGGCTGGCGGCGCTGGACCCGCACCGCGATTACCGGGAAAATTGCATTCCCAACCCGCATAAGCCGCAGGACGTCCGCGTTTCGCCCTACCACGTGGATGATGCCGACACGCGCGCCGACTACGCGCTCTACTACGACGAAATTACCCGGCTGGACAAATATGTGGGCCTGGTGATGGCCGAGTTGAAAGCGCAAGGCGTGGCGGACGACACGTTGGTCCTCTTCATCAGCGACAACGGCAAACCCTTCCCCCGCGACAAGACCACCCTCTACGACAGCGGCATCAAAACGCCGTGGATCGTGCGCTGGCCGGGCAAGGCAAAACCCGCGACGCGTTGCGATCAGGTGGTGAGCGCGCTGGACATTGCGCCGACGTTTTTGAAGCTGGCCGGCGCCAAAATCGGGCCGACGTTTCAGGGCGTCGACTTTTCGCCGCTGCTGACTAATCCGGCTAAGCCGGTGCGCGCCTACGCGTTCGCGGAAAAGAACTGGCACGACTTTGAGGATCACGCCCGCATGGTCCGCGGCCGCCGTTTCAAGCTGATCCACAACGCTTACCGCGACCTGCCGCAGACGCCATCCGCGGATTCCGCGCGTAGTCCCACGTTTCAGGCGATTTTGCAACGCGCCGCGACCGGGAACCTAACCGAAGCCCAAAAATCGTGCCTCACCGCGCCGCGCCCGCGGCTGGAGCTTTACGACACGGCGGCAGACCCTAACGAACTGACCAACCTGGCCGAAAATCCTCGATTTTCCGCGGAATTGGCCAAGCTAAGCCAGGAACTTGACGCCTGGGCCAAACAAACCGGCGACTACGTGCCAACCCTGCGCACCGCCGACGAATTCGACCGAATTACCGGCAAACCCACGCCCGCGAGAGTGCGTCCGCGTCACTCCAAGGCCCGCATGGTCGCAGACGGCCTGGTGGCACCCTAACATGTGTCCTTATCCAACCGTGGCGCGAGCGAGGCAGGTCAAAAATCCCTCCGTCTGAGCCGGAGTGCGTTGGCGATGACCGAGAGCGAGCTGAAACTCATGGCCGCGCCGGCGATCATGGGGCTGAGCAAGAGCCCGAACGCCGGATAGAGGACTCCCGCGGCAATGGGGATGCCGAGCGCGTTGTAGGCGAAGGCGAAAACGAGGTTTTGCCGGATGTTGCGCATGGTGGCGCGGCTCAGGCGAATGGCGCGGGCAATGCCTGACAAATCACCCTTGACCAGCGTGATGGAGGCGCTCTCCATGGCGACGTCCGTGCCCGTGCCCATGGCGATGCCGGCGTCGGCTTCGGCCAATGCCGGGGCGTCGTTGACCCCATCGCCGGCCATGGCCACGATTTTGCCGGCCTGGTGGAGTTCGCGGACGATTTTGTGCTTATCCGATGGGGTTAGGCCGGCTCGCACGTCGCCGATTCCCAGTTCCTTGGCTACGGCGGCGGCGGTGCGCGGATTGTCTCCCGTGCAGACGATGACGTGGATGCTCATCTCGCGCAGTGCGGCGATCGCTTTGGGCGTCGAGGGCTTGATAGGATCGGAAATTCCCAGGATTCCGGCGGTTTGGCCGTTTAGGCTCACCCAAACGACGGTGTGCGTTTTTGCTTGGAATTCCTCCGCGTTGGTGGCCAGGTTAGGGGGGATGGAAACGCCGCAGGATTCGAGAAAATCGCGGTTTCCCGCCACAACCCGCGTTTTCCCGATTTTCGCTCGGATGCCGGCGCCGGTTACCGATTCAAACTCAGCCGCGTCCGGGATCTTGAGCCCGCGTTCGCGCGCCGCGTCCACGATTGCGCGCGCCAGCGGGTGTTCGCTGCGTTGTTCCGCGGCAGCGGCCAGGGTGAGGAGCTTGTCAGGATCAAAATCGCCGTTCGGCAGAATTTCGGTCACGTTAGGCCAGCCGGCGGTCAGAGTCCCGGTCTTGTCGGTGACCAGCGTGTCGATTTTTTCGGCGCGTTCGATGGCTTCGGCGTTTTTGATCAGGATGCCGCTCTGCGCGGCGCGGCCAATTCCCACGACCACCGACATGGGCGTGGCCAATCCCAGTGCGCAGGGACAGGCGATGATGAGCACGGAAACGGCCGCGGCCAAGGCGTGAGCCAGGCGCGGTTCCGGCCCTAACACTGCCCAAAGGCCGAAGGCGATGAGCGCGCACAGCACGACGGCGGGCACGAACCACGCGGCGACGGAATCGGCCAATTTTTGGATCGGCGCACGGCTGCGCTGCGCTTCGGCGACCATGGCGACGATTTGCGCGAGCATCGTCTCCGAGCCGACTCTTTGCGCGCAAATCAGCAATGAGCCGGTTTGGTTGATGGTCGCGCCGATGACGGCGCCCCCCGCGGTTTTTTGCACGGGAATGGGCTCGCCGGTGATCGTGGATTCGTCCACGGCGCTCTGTCCATCCTCCACCACGCCGTCCACCGGCAGTTTTTCGCCGGGCCGAACGCGAAGCAGGTCGCCAACCTGGATGGAATCGGCCGGCACGTCGATTTCCTCGCCATCGCGGACGAGGTGCGCGGTTTTCGCGGCCAAACCCAGCAATGCCTGGATGGCCTGGCCGGTTTTCGCGCGGGCGCGGGTCTCGAGCCATTGGCCTAACAGAACCAAAACCGTGATGACCGCGGCTGCCTCAAAATAGAGTGCCACCTCGCCATCGCGCCGGAAGGAATCCGGAAACAACCCGGGCGCAAAAACGGCCACCACGCTGTAGGCGTAAGCCGCGCCGACACCCAGGGCGATGAGGGTGAACATGTTAGGGCTGCGATTCACGACCGAGCGCCAGGCTTTGACGAAAAAGACGCCACCAGCCCAAACGACCACCGGCGTCGCCAGCAAAAATTCCAGCCATTTGGACGTCTGCCGCGGGATCAGCCGGTCCAGGCCCAGGCCCGGAATCATCCCGCCCATGGCGAGGAGAAAAACGGGAACGGTCAGCGCCAAAGCTACGAAAAATCGCCGTTTTAGCGCGGAAATCTCGGCTTCGTCGACGAAATTCTCCGCTTCGGCGATTCGTGGCTCCAAGGGCATGCCGCACCTGGGGCAGTCGGCCGGTTCGTCGCTGGCAACGCCGGGGCAACACGGGCAAATGTAGCGCCCCACGGTCGGTTCGGCGGGTTCGGAGCTGGAATCGTCGCAGCCGCAGCAAGGCTCTTGGTTAGCATCGTCGTCAATCATGAACGCTCGGCTTTCCATTCGGCAACCCAGCAAAACAGGGTCGGCGCCACGAACACGGTGAGGATGGCGACGCTCATCCCGCCAATCGTTGGAACGGCCAGCGGCGCCATGACGTCCGACCCGCGTCCGGTGGAAGTCAGCACTGGCAAAAGGGCGAGCAACGTGGATAGCGTGGTCATGACCGCGGGCCGATTTCGGCGGGTGGCGGCTTGGACGGTGGTTTCGCGGATTTGCTCGCGGGTTTTGGGCTGGTCTTGGGCAAAGCGCTGGGTCAGGTAGGTCCCCATCAGCACGCCGTCATCGGTGGCGATGCCAAACAGGGCCAGGAAGCCGACCCACACGGCCACGCTGAGGTTGATGGGGTGCACCTGGAACAATTCGCGCAGGTTGATCCCCAAAATGGAGACGTTGAGGAACCAATCCTGGCCGTAGAGCCACAGCAGGATAAATCCCCCTGACCAAGCCACAAAAATCCCGGAAAAAACCACCAACGTGGTGACGGCGTTCCTGAATTGCAGGTAGACGATGATGAAAATGACGAGCAGCGCCGCCGGGATGATGAGCATGAGCTTCTTATTGGCGCGGACCTGATTTTCGTAGGAACCGGTGAAGCGATAGCTAACGCCGGCCGGCACGGAAAAATCGCCGCCGGCCTGTTTGGAGCGCAGGTAGCGCCTCGCCTCCTCCACCACGTCCACCTCCGCAAATCCGGGCTTTTTGTCGAAGATGACGTAGCCGACCGGAAACGTGCCTTCGCTCTTGATGACCTGGGGGCCGCGCGCGTAGTCGATTTTCGCTAGCTGACGCAGCGGAATTTGCGTACCATCCGGCGCGGGGATGAGGATGCCGCCCAGGCTCTCGATGGTGTCGCGCAACTCGCGCTGGTAGCGGATGCGCACCGGATAACGCTCGCGGCCTTCCACGGTGGTGGTAACGCGGCGCCCGCCGATGGCGACCTCGATGACGTCCTGGACGTTTTTGATGTGCAGGCCGTAGCGGGCGATGGCGGGCCGGTCGATGTGGATTTCCAGGTAGGGCTTGCCCACGATGCGGTCGGCAAAAACCGTTGCCGGTTCGATTCCGGGCACTTCTTTGAGTAGGTGCTCGATTTCCAGCCCCACGCGCTCGATCGTCTCCAAATCCGGCCCGTAGACCTTCAGGCCCATGGGCGCGGGCATCCCGCTTTGCAGCATCACGAGCCTGGCCGCGATGGGTTGCAATTTTGGCGCGGACGTGGTCCCGGGAACCTCGGCGGCGTGCACGATTTCGTGCCAAATGTCGTCCGGCGAGCGAATGTGCGAGCGCCATTGCCGGTAGGGCCGTCCGCGGCGATGGGGGATCAACTCGCCGCGTTCGTCTCGTGCGAATTGGCGCGTTTTTCGGTCGAATTTGAAGCGAAGTCGGCGGCCGCTCTCGTCGGAGCGATACTCCGTCTTGTAGAGGACGATGGTCTCGAACATGGAGATGGGCGCCGGGTCCAGAGGACTCTCAACGCGCCCTAACTTGCCCACCACGCTCTCCACTTCGGGAATGGCGCGGATGGCCCGATCTTGCAGCGCCAGGACCTCGGAGGCTTCGCCGATGGAGGCGTGCGGCATGGTCGTGGGCATGAAGAGAAAGGAGCCCTCGTCGAGCGGCGGCATGAATTCCTCGCCCAAGGTCAGCCAACTGAGAAAGCCCAGCAACGTGACGCCGCCAACGGCGCCCAGGAGGGCCGGCTTGTGGTCCAGGCACCATCTTAGCATGGTTGGGTAGGCGCGGATGAAGAGGCCGGCCAGAAAAATCAGCCCGCCGAGGATCGCGACGACGAAAATCAGGTTGAGCAGCCCTTTTTCCGGTCCCAGCGGCATCCAGCGGTTCGCCAGGATGATGGCCACGGCCAGCGCGGCGGCGAAACAGGCGATGCGGACGCGGCGGGGGTCTTCGGCGGTGCTCGTTTTCCGACGCTGGAACATGAGGTGGGCCAGCGGCGGCAACACGGTTAGGGCGATGACGACCGATGCGATGAGCGCGAACGTTTTGGTGTAGGCCAGCGGGCGAAACAGCTTGCCTTCCGCGCCGATCATCGCGAAAACCGGCAAAAAACTGACGACCGTGGTGAGCACGGCGGTTAGGACCGCGCCGCCGACTTCCGAGCATGCGCGGTAGACGATCGTGAGGCGGTTTTCCCCCGGAGCGGCGTTTTCCAGGTGTTTGAGGACGTTTTCGCAGATGACGATGCCCATGTCCACGATGGTGCCGATGGCGATGGCGATGCCGGAGAGCGCCACGATGTTGGCATCCACGCCGAAGAGCTTCATGCCGATGAAGGTGGTTAGGATGGCCAGCGGCAACATCAGCGCGATGAGCAGCGAGCTGCGCAGGTGCATGACGATGAGGATGACCACGATGCAGGTGACCAGCACTTCCAGCTCCAGGGCTGTTTTCAGCGTGTCCAGCGTCTCGTGGATCAATCCCGTGCGGTCGTAGAACGGCACAACCGTCACTTGACTGACCCGGCCGTCGTCCAGCTCCTTGCGCGGCAAACCCGGGGAAATTTCCACGATTTTGGCCTTCACCCGCTTGATGACCTCCAGCGGATTAGCGCCGTAACGCACCACCACCACGCCGCCGGCAGCTTCGGCGCCCTCCTTGTCCAGGGCGCCACGGCGGAGCGCGGGACCTAGCTGAATTTCGGCAATCTGGCTTAGGGTGATGGGCACGTTGCCGGTGGCTTTGACCACGATTTGGCGCAGGTCGTCCAGGTTCTCCACGAAGCCGAGGCCCCGCACCACGTACTCCGCGCGATTGATCTCGATGGTGCGGGCGCCGACGTCCAGGTTGGACATTTTTACCGCGTTAAAGACCATGCCCAAGGTCACGCCGTGAGCGCGCATGGCGTTGGGATCCACGTCAATCTGGTATTCCTTGACGAAGCCGCCTACCGAGCCCACCTCAGCCACGCCTTCGACGCTTTGCAGGGCGTAACGCACGTAAAAATCCTGGATGCTGCGCAATTCCTGCGGATCCCAGCCCGCTGCCGGGTTGCCGTCTTCATCCCGGCCTTCCAGCGTGTACCAGTAGACCTGGCCCAGGGCCGTGGCGTCTGGGCCGAGCATGGGCGTTACGCCTTGGGGCAGCGTTCCCGCGGGAAGGCTGTTGAGCTTCTCCAAAACGCGGCTGCGGCTCCAGTAAAACTCCGCTTTTTCGTTGAAAATGATGTAGACGGAGGAAAAACCGAAGAACGAGTAGCTGCGCACGGTTTTGACCTCAGGTATGCCTAACAAAGCCACCGTCAGCGGGTAAGTGATCTGATTTTCCACGTCTTCCGGCGAGCGTCCCATCCATTCCGTGAAGACGATTTGCTGGTTTTCGCCAATGTCGGGAATGGCGTCGACCGCGACCGGAAAACGCTCCAATCCGCCCAATTTCCAGTCGAACGGCGCCACTAACAGGCCCCCCACAACCAGCATGACGAGCGCTAAAAACACGATGAGCCTGTTTTCCAGGCAAAACCGGATCAGGGCATCGACGGGGGATTTGGAGTCGCGTTCAAGGCTTGGCATGGTCGTGCGAATCCTTTGGCGCGGGGATCAGGGTTTCCTCGACGCTGCCGCACTGGAGCATCTCGGCCCCAAAGTAGGGGTTGCGGATTTCAGGGCTGGTTTGGAGCCAGGAAGCGCCTTTGTAGTCGAACGCCATCCAGCAGTGTGCGATGTGAAGCGCATCGACGCCGGATACGCCGAATTGGCGCACGCTACGGGTCAAAACGTCGCTGAGCGGCTGAAATTCAGCCCGCGCGGCTTTGATGCCAATGGCCTCGGCGATTTTTGCGTTGGAGGATTGGAGCGGCCCCAGATTTTTCGCCCAAGCCAGGTTCGCCTCGCCTTCCAGCAGGCCGGCGTCGATTTTGCCTAACATTTCGCGAAACGTCGCGGCGGCCGATTTTGCGGTGGCGAAGTCATCGGCTGCCAGGGCCGATTTCAGGGCATCGTAGGCGCGGACGGCAGCGCCGAGTTGTTGGCGAAATTCCGGGCTTACCTCGTGGGTTAGGAAATCGGGCTCGGCCGGCGGGCTGTGGTTGCCGTCGGTGCTCATCATGCTGGGTTTGGCCACGATTTGCAGCGCGCTGTCGATCTTGAAGGCGCCGTTCACCACCACGCGTTCGCCTTCCTCCAACCCCTCTTCCACCAGGTAAAAATTTCCGGCGCGCGGGCCGACGAGCACCTCCCTGCCCTCGTAAGTTGGCCGATCCGCCTGGGGCGTCTCCACGTAGACCACGGAGCGCCGGCCCGTGCGGAGAACGGCCGAGGAAGGCACGACCAATGGCGGCTCTTGCGCGGGATTTAGCACGGTGTAACCCAGATCCTCAGCCTTGACCAGCGCCATCCCGCACACCGGGCAATTTCCCGGCTCATCGCGCACCACTTCCGGGTGCATGGGGCTAATCCACTTACCTGCAAGGTTCGGCGCGACGACCTTGCCCCGGCCCGTCAAGGTGGCGCGGACGGTGGCGTGCACGAACATGTCCGGCTTGAGAATTTGGCCCGGGTTTTCCGCATTTACCCGCACCGCGACCGTCCGTGTTTTGGGATCGAGCATGGGCGAGACAAAGGCGACCGTGCCCTTGAGTTTTTGGCCCGGAAGCGCCTCGGCTTCGAACTCGACCGGCTGGCCGAAACGCAGCCACGGGAGGTCCGATTCGTAGGCGTCCAGTTGCACCCAAACCGTGCTGAGATCGGCGATGGTAAAGAGCGGTTGGCCGGTCTTGACGTAGTCGCCCTCATTGACCGCTTTGCGGATGACGATGCCGCCCAGCGGCGTATCGATATCCGACTTGTCGCTGGTTTTTTTGCTCTCTTCGATGGCGCGAATGCGCTCGTCAGACAAGCCCCAAAGCCGCAGTTTGTCGCGAGCCACATCCACGTTGGAGCCATAACGCAATGCGGTAAGCAGCTCGGTTTGCGCGGAGAGCAGTTCGGGGCTGTAGACGCGGGCCAGGTGATCGCCTTCGCGCACCTGGATGCCCTGGTAATCCACGTAGAGCCGGTCGATCCTCGCCGGAAAGTAGGCCGCCACCGTTTTGGTGCTGGTTTCGTCGAGGGCGACCTTGCCCACGAGCCGAATTTCGGCCTCGACGAACCTTCGTTCGACCGGAGCGGTGGCAATCTTCGCCAACTCGCGCGCAGCGTGGGTCATGACCAGTTTTGGAGGGCCTCCGTGCTTGCCGGCTGCCTCAGACTGCGGAATCAGGTCCATCGCGCAAATCGGGCATTTGCCGGCTTTGGGCTGGCGGACATGGGGATGCATCGAGCACGTCCACACACTTGCGTCTTCCGCGCCAACAGCAGCGCCATGGTTGTGACCGCCGCCTAACATGGCCCCCAAAATCCAGCCAAGCGCCAGCATCGCCGCACCGGTGATGAGGAGGTCTCTGGAGATGGGCAGTTTCATGCCAGGTTAGGGTGCGTTGGGACGTTGGCCGGTTAAGGTTCGCAGGCGGACCAGGCTCTTGTATTGGTCGGCGATCGCGCGCCAATAGTTACGCTCGATCTCCAGCAACGTACGCTCGCTATCGATAAAATCCAGGATAGAAGCACGGTCGGCCTTGTAGCTGGTTTGGGTCACGTCAAAGGCCTGGCGCGCCTTTGGCAGCAGAGTCGAGCCGTAGAGTTCCACGCGATCCTGATTTTCGGCTAACTCCTGCAGCGCAGCCTCCAACTCGGCGGCGAGTTCGTTTTCGCGATCGGTCAGGTTTTGCTTCGCAGCCCGATATTTAGCGCGGGCCTCGCGTTTTTGCGCCTTGTACTTGCCCGACCACAGCGGGATGGAAAAACTGATCTGCACGGCCCACGGATCGTCGCCACTACCGACGGTTGCCGGGTTTAACGCGTCGCCGGTATCGAAAACGCCGACGCCGAGCGTAGGATCCGGGATCGGGCTGAGTTTGCTGAGCTTCACGCCTTCGGCAGCTTCGTCGATTCGGCTCTGCAGCGCCTTTAACTCCGGATTTTCGGCCAAAAGGCTCGCAACCAGCCGGGGCCGCGCCTGTTTTCCGGCCGAATTTGCGGGCAACTTGGGCCAGGGCAGAGGATCGGCCGAGCGCCGCCCTAACAAAGCATTCAACGCCGCGCTTTGGCTGATGCGCTGTTTTTCCAGCGCCTGCAAGGCATCGCGGTTTTTCGCCGTTTCCACCTCCAAACGCAGCAACGGCGCCAAATCCGCGCCGCCGCGCACTTTAGACTCCACGCTGTCCTCCAGCCGCTCCAGCAAGGCGAGGATTTCCCGGTTGATGCGCGTCGCCTCGCCCAGGTAGGCGTAGTCGTAGTAGGCCAACCCGATGTCGCGCGCCAGAGTCAGCAGGCTGGCCTGGTAGGCGTGGTGAATGGCTTCGGCGCCCTTGGATGCAACCTCGCCGCGTAGGCGCAATTTTCCAAACCACGGCAGCATTTGGGCGAGAAACACCTGATTTTCCTGCGGCCCGGTTCGCGTCTGGATGTCCTCGATGAAATGCGTCGCCGTGAGCTTGGGATCCGGCAAACTCCGGGCTTGGGGGATTTTTTCCAGCGCCGCCTGGTAACGCTGGTATTCGGCCTGCAACCCGGGATTTTTGGCGATGCCAAGGGCCACGTAATCGCCTAACGAGCTGGAATCCGCCAGGGCCGCGCCAGCGGCTTCCGCCGCCGCGGATAGCGGAAGAAAGATCGCCAAAATCGCGGCGAACGGGCGCGTGAGTGTCATGATAGGGTGGGAAGGTGCGTGACGGAGCAAATTAGTCGCACAGCGGGGCGGAAAGTCAACGATCGGCGTGGTAGGTTTGTTAGGGCAGGGCAGCGCCCGCCTCACAAACCCGCTTCGTTCAGCACGCGCATCCGGTAACGGCGCAGAAAACGCAGCGTGATGACGATGACGCACACAGCCACGAGACCAACGGGAACGAGCAGCAACAAATGCCTGATGGCCGCGTTCCACCGCAATGGCGGCCGCAGTGGGCCGGTTTCCGTGTATCCAGCCCAAAAATCGGCATGGGTGTCCGGATGCATCCCGGTTTGGAGCTTGGCGAGCATCTGAGTGATCGCGATGTGAGTTGGGAGTGTTAGGGTTAAGGGAACTGCGTTAAGATGGGAAGAAGTAATTTGGGAAACAGGCGTGTCCCCGCTTTAATTGCCGGATGGAGGAGGAACCTTCAATTGCTTGCAGATGGCTCTCGCCGTCCACTTTTTGACTTCCTTGTGTCTCGGAACGGCTGCGTCATCCCCTGTGCTGAGGTTGATCCAGACATCATGGTTTCCACCATGGCGCTCGAAAGCACATCCATTTTGGCGAAGGTGCTTTTCCAGCTTCGCACGCTTCATGGGGTAGCCCCGGCGGCGTTGCGAATCCGATCCATCCGAGCCGCCCGCAGAGATTCCACAGCGTCCTTAGCCATGAAAAATGCCTCTTCGAGAGAACTAGCTTCGGTGATGAGCGCTGGCTCCATGGGAGATGTCACACCAAAGCCGCCACCGTCGTCATCGCTGAGGACTTCCAGATTGAGGACGAGTTCGCCGTCACTGACGGTGTAGACCTTTCCGGGTTCATGTTTCATGGCGGTCAGTGTAGCACAAATCTGGCCCCTTGAGACCGGAGAAAAACCAATCCCTCAGCTCTGCCGGATGCTCTTTGTTTTCCGGCTTACACCGAATGTCGATCTTGAAAATGGAGGATTTGTCGGGCTTGGCGCGCGCCTCGCCCTGCAGTTGCAGGCGTTCCAGCCTGTTGGCCAGTTTGGGCTTTACATTCGCCCAGAAGTGTTCAGGATCGTGAGCGTTATGGAACGACGACTGCAGGGGTTTCGCGCGCTGGCTGAGGCGGTGGGGAAAACTGAATTTCACAAAAAAGCAGCGCCCCGCAGCGAGAAGAAATCTGCCCTGCCGTCAACCTTCTCGCTTGGTGGCGATTTCACTCCACCGGCGGAACGCTACTCGCCTGGCAGAACCACCACGAAAAATGCGGTAATTTGGCCACGCTCCTTTTTCTCTAACATGGAAACCTCCATTCTAGACAGACGCTGTTCTCCTGAGGTTGGCGTCAGGATTTTCCTGACGATTCTTCAGGAATACCCGCAACTAGCGAGCTAACGTCAGCACGCACTATGAAGCCGATCGAACTACCGCCCCACGAGATCCTTGAGACGGTCTCAGACGCAATCGTCTCCCTCAACGACAAGCTGCGCTACGTCTACGCCAACTCCAACGCCACCAAATTGCTGGGCACCAGCTCGGACGAGATGCTGGGCCGGCGGATTGACGAGGTGTTTCCGGAAATCGTCGAAAGCTCCTTTTACGCCGTCATTCAACGCGTGGCCCAAGGCGGCAAATACGAGGAACTCAACGAATATTATGCTCCGCACGAGTCTTGGTACAACTGTCGCTTCCATCCCTTGCCGAACGGAGGCGTCACCATCTTTTTCACCGATTCCACCGAAGAACGGAGGACCAATCACCGGCTGAGGTTGGCGCTGGAAGGGGGAAAGATGGGCATTTGGGAGCACTCGTTCGCCACCGGAATGACGCACTACGACGAGCGGATTCGCGACCTGTTCGAAATGCCGCCAGGCTCCAACGTGGCGTCCAACGAGGATTTTGTGGCGAAAATTCACCCAGATGATCGGTCCGGCATGCTGGAGGAGGCTGCCCGCGCCCTGGAGGACAGGCGCGATTTTTGCCATGATTTCCGGATCGTCGCTCAAGATAACTCGCACCGCTGGATTGAAGGCAAAGCGGCCATGAGCCTGGATTCAACCGGGCAACCCATCAGCATGGTGGGGCTAAGCTTTGACATCACCAGGCGAAAATCTCGCGAGCAGCAACTGGAACGCCGGGTGGAAGAAGGCGCCCGCCACTTTCGGCTGATTGCTGAAAGCGTGCCGGGGTTTTTCGTCGTGCTCGACGAGCGATTTCGCTTCACCTTCGTCAACCGCAACTTCGGTCGAGCTTTTGGCCGTTCGTGCGAGGAAATAATGGGCCGGTCCGTCCGGGAGATTATGGGCCAGGAGCATTGGGACCGCGTTCAATCCCGGATGGAAGCAGCCTTGGCCGGCGAAGAGCAGAATTTTGAGTTTCAACTGCACACACCGGAACTGGGCAGCCGCTTCATGAAGGTGTGCTACATGCCACAGCACGATGCCAGCGACGTGGTGACGGGCATCTTCATCCAGGCCAACGACATCTCTGAGGAGTATCATCTGCGGCAGGAGGTTCTCAACGCCCAGGAGCAGGAAAAAGTGCGCATCGGCATGGAGTTGCACAGCGATCTCTGCCAGCGCCTGACCGGAATTGGCTTCGATGCGCAGACGTTGACGGAAAAGCTGCGCAGGGCTGGTTTGGAGGAGTTGGCCGGCCAATCCAACGCCATTTTGCAGCGGATTAAGGCCGCCACCAAGTTCACTCGCTTGCTGGCCCGCGGCATGGCCCCCATTTCCGTGGAAGCGCAGAACCTGCGCGAGGCCCTGAGCATCTTTTTGGGCGATCTGAAGCAGCGGCACCCGAACGTGCAGTTGAATCTGGATTTAGCCGAGCCAACCCGGGAGCTAGGCACGCAAATGGCGACCCAGCTCTACATCATCGCGCTGGAGGCCGTGTCCAACGCCCTCACCCATGGCGAGGCCGATCGGGTCGATATCCACGCCTGGACCGCGGGAAGCGACGTGTTCCTCACCATCCTGGACAACGGCATCGGCGACGCCCGTAGCCTGGCCGACCAAAAAAGCGAGGGCTTCGGTTTGCGCTCGATGGACTACCGCGCCCGGTCGTTGGGCGGGAGCTTGCGCATCGAAACCGGAATCGGCGGCCCGAAACAACCCGGCGTGCAGATTATTTGCCGCCTACCCGGAATCCAAACACCACCAGCCTGAAGCCAAATCATGAAGCGACAACGCATTTTCATCGTAGACGACCACCATCTCGTTCGCATCGGTCTACGCCAACTCATCGAATTGGAGCCCGATCTCGAAGTTTGTGGCGAACTGGCCGAAGGCAGGGACGCCGCCGCCCAAATTGTGGCCTCGAACGCGGATGTCGCCCTTTTGGATCTCTCGCTCAAGGACGGTTATCCCGGTTTGCGCGTGATCGAGGATCTGCAATCCCTCGTTTATTCGGGCGTCATTCTGGTCCTCTCCATGTTTGATGAGAGCCTCTACGCCCAACGCGTCCTTGAGGCCGGCGCCCGTGGCTACGTCACCAAAGACGAGGCCCCCGATCAGGTCATCGGCGCTATCCGGCGCATCCTTGCCGGGAAAATCCACCTCAGCAGCGACGCCATGGACCAACTGCTGGCCTCAAGATACGGTGATGCGGCCAACGGCGAAAACTGCTTCAGCCGCTTGTCCAATCGCCAGCTCCAAGTGCTCGAACTCCTCGGCCGGGGCAAAAACAACCACGATATCGCCAAAAGCCTGAGCATTAGCGTGAAAACGGTCGAATCGCACTGCCGTGACTCGCAAAACAAGCTGAACTTGGACAGCAAAGGCGAATTGATCCGCTACGCCGCGATATTCATCAACAGTCAGGGCCGCGCTCGCAGCGTCAATTGCGGGTAGAGCGAAATTCCGATTTGTCCGGCGGGAATTTCCGTGGATCGTCGAGGTCATGAAACTCGTTCAGACCGCCACTTGCCTGCTTGCCGCCCTTGGGTGCGCCTTTGCCGAACCGCAGACCATCACCGAAACGTTTGATGCCGAGCGTCCCGCAAATTGGGGCGTGAATTTCGGCGAATGGGCCGCGAAAGACGGCGCCCTGCATTGCCGCCAACTTGCTGCCGACAACCATGCCGCGGCCAGCCGTTGGAAAATCCCGATTCAAGACGGCGCGATCGAGGCTCGGCTGAAACTTGGCGGCGCAACGGCGTTTCACATCGGTTTCGACCCGGAAAAAGGCGCGCTGAAGAAGAAGGGTCACCTCTACTCGCTCATCATCTCGGCCGGCGGCGCACGCATCCTGAAGCACGTCGATAAAGCGGATCCAGCTTCGAAAAACGAAGTTTTAGCCCAAGGTAAGGGCGCTTTGGCGGCGGATGCCTGGATTGATGTGCGCCTGGAGGCCAAAGGCGACCAGGTTTTGGCGACGCTGCGCAGTTCGACCGCGAGTAGCGGCAAAGCAACGAGCACGGTGCTTCAGCTTGAAGCCAGCGATCCCACTTTTCACGTCGCCAAACCCGGAATCGTCTTCCGCTGCGTCGGCGAAACCGCGCTGTTGGATGAAGTCACCGTAGCGGTCAAAAATCCGTAACCCGCGAAGGAGAGTCAGATGAGCCCGGCGCCCATCCCCGTTACTGATTGCAGCCAGTTGAGGGGGTGTTTTGTCAGGAGGTACCAAAGGTAGAGATTGAGCGAAATCGCGCATAATACGATGACGAAAATCGCTCCAACAATTGGCACAACCCGCCACCAACTGGGTTCGCGGCCTTCGTCGATAGCCAGGCGCAGGTTTTCGTTGATGACGTCGCGGTTTCGCGAATTGCTGCGGAAAATGACGGAAAAAATGTCGCCAATGATGGGGATGGTTCCAACCCCCGCGTTGAGGAGAATATTTCCCACGATTTTCCACATCGCGCCAACCGGCAGGCCGCGTTTTACCGCCTCAATCAAGGCAAATACGCCGGCGGTGGAGGATGCAAAATCTCCGCCTCCCGGCAACAGGCCAAAAAGCGGGTCGAGGCCGAATTTGATCTTGGTTCCAGGGATTGAGATGGCCTCATCCATGATCCAAGCGATAAAACAGGAGGTCTTGGAGGCTTTACGCTCCTGACCGTCTTGGCCCTCTTGAGTTTGGCAAGAATCTGCGTCGTCTGCTGGTTGTTGGGAGAGTTGGCCGTTATCTACGTGGGCGGGAAGGTTGGTTGTCGACATGGGGGGGGAGTTGCTGGACGTTTGCCGAGCAATCACGCCGCATTTGACTTAATTTCCAGCAACATTTGTGCGTTGTTAGGAAATCGTTCCATCAAATTCAGGAGGCGTTCGATTGCTTCGGTAGGTTTGTGCCCTGCCAACCCTCTGCGGATAACATAAGATTTTTCCAACTGGTGCTTGGGAATCAAGAGTTCTTCCCGGCGCGTGCCTGAAGCGTGGATATTAACGGCCGGCCAGATATATTGCTCGGCAATTCTGCGGTCCAGCACCAGTTCCATATTTCCCGTGCCCTTAAACTCTTGGAAGATGGCTTCATCCATGGCGCTGTTGGTCTGAATCAACGCCGTGCCAATGATGGTGAGCGAACCGGCCTCTCGCGTGTTGCGAGCCGCGGCGAAGAGTCTGCGTGGAATTTCCAGCGCGCCAATGCCCAGACCGCCGCGCGAGATTCCTTTGCCCTTGGTGTTCTTCTGCGCGTTGTTGAAGGCTCGCGCCAGGCGGGTGATGGAATCGAGCAACAAGGAAGACATGTTCGCCAGATTCCACCAGGCGTTTGGCGCGTTCGATAGCTAGTTGCGCGATGCGGGTATGGCTCTTGACGTCTTGATCGTTGCTGCTGGCCATCACCTCCGCAAAGGGCAGGGAGCGGCGCAATTCAGTGACTTCTTCCGGGCGCTCGTCGATAAGCAGCACGAAAATCTTGACGTAGTCATGATTGTGATGAACCGCCTCGGCCATGTGTTGCAGCAGAGTGGTTTTACCGGTCCTTGGCGGTGCGACAATCAATCCTCGCTGCCCGAATCCTACCGGGGTCACTAAATCGACAACCCTGGTGGTATAGTTATCCTGCTTGGTCTCTAAAATAATGCGTTTGTTAGGATTGATAGCCGTTAATTCTTCAAAAAACGGTAGATCGGCGCTACTGACTGGCGGTTTGCCGCTAATTTCCAAAACCTCACAAACCTGCAAGCCGCGATTGCCCTTCCTGGCCATGCATTTTAACCACATTCCATCGCGCAAACCATGCGATCTAACAACCTCCGGCGTTACAAAAACATCGTCAGGGGCTTGTTGGTATCCTGTATCCGCCTGACGCAAAAACCCGAATCCTTTCGGCGAAATCTCCAACAGTCCTTCTCCTTCCTCGGGCGGTCCTAACGGTATATCCTTTCTTTTTTCCTTCTTCTTTCTCTTGCGCCGTTCTCTGCGCCTGGCGGTTGCCGATCTGGATTTTCCTTTGGGCGGCCTTTGATTTTGTGATTGAGCGGAATCGTTGCTTTTTGCTTCAGATTCGGCCGCACCTTCTTTGCCAGGTGTCTTGCGGCGGGTGGAGGGCTTTCGGTTGCGATTTTGGGATCTGGCCTCCTTTTGCCGGCCGTTTTGTCCTAATGCTTCAGATTTCGGCGATTCGCGTACCGCTCGGGCCGATGCGTCTTGGCTCGCGGGAGCATTCTCGGTCTTATCGTAAGTTAAGGGGAGTTCTGCGGTAGTGGCATCCTTCATTGATAGTGGGGTGGTGAACTATATCTCACGACAGAGCATGGGTGGGATACAGCGCGCTGAGCGCAAGTTAGTCGTTAGTTTGCTAGGGCTTCTTCAAGAATCGCATCCGGAATATCGAAATTCGCGAAAACGTTCAGGGTGTCGTCGTATTCGTCTAGCGCTTCGTAAAGCTTTAAAACTTTGCCGGCCTGTGAGGGGTCGTCAATTGCCACGGATACGATGGGAAGATAGACGAGGTTTTGAGATTTCAAAGAAAATCCGTGGTTTGTCAGGGTTGTTGCAATTGCGCCAAGGTCTTCCGGTTGGGTATGGACGACGTGATCTTCTTCGTCGCTGGAAATGTCCTCGGCGCCGGCTTCAGAGGCGATTTCAAAGACTTGATCTTCGCTGGCTGCATCAAGCGGCAAACGTAATTCGCCGAGTCTGGTAAACTGGTGCGAAACACTTCCGCTCGTGCCCATACTTCCATTAGCCTTGTTAAAAATGGACCGAATTTCGGCAACCGAGCGATTTTTATTATCCGTACTCACTTCCACGATCATCGCAACCCCGGAAGGGCCAAAACCTTCGTAGGTAATCTCCTCAAGCGCTTCGCCACCGAGCTCGCCCGTCCCTTTTTTGATGGCCCGCTCGATGTTGTCCTTGGGCATGGAGACGCTTTTTGCTGCTTCGATGGCGCCGCGGAGTCGAGGATTCATCCCGGGATCGCCGCCGCCGTCGCGGGCTGCGATCGAGATTTCCTTGGAAAGCTTGCTGAAGACTTTGCCCTTCTTGGCATCTTCGCGAGCTTTAATGTGCTTGACCTTTGACCACTTGTTGTGACCCGCCATAATATCGGTAAACTGTCCTGAAACAGGCGTTGGTTGTGGAGGTGTTAGTCTTCCTTTATCTGAAGCTTCCCAAAAAATCTGTGCCGGGGCGATGAGGCCTAACCAAAATCTTTTCCGTCACCAGGTGGTTTTGGGATTTTTTCCCGCCGATAGGGTAGTTGGGCCGTGTCCACACAAAATGCTGGTTGGTGCGGCCGGAGACTTTCGGCGGGGTTGCGCAGGAACGTATCCTTGCGCCCATTAAGAACGGCTCTCAGCAAACGTGCAAGCCTTTTTGTGATGATTTCTGGAATCTAGCGCAAAAAAGTCGCGATGCCACCAATTTGTCGGGCCGGGGGGTTCGCGCATTCAAAAATTGCGGAGGCGAAAACGTTGATTTCGCCTTGATTCCGGCCGTTTCCCACCCCATTAGCATGCGTTTCACGGGTGCATGCGTCCCCGTAAGAGCTTCATTTCGAACGAACGAAAATGGGAAAACAGTACAACAAAGAGATCAAGCGCCGCCGCCGTTCCGCCTACCTGAAACGGGTGAGAGAGCGGCAGAAAAACAGCCGTCAGGGGTTGGCGAAAAAACCTTCCAAACCCAAGCCGGAAAAGAAGCCGGAGGCGCCTGTAGCCGAAAAACCGGCCGATTCGCCTCCCGCGGAGCCCCCGCCCGAGGACAAGCCGAAGCCCGCCGCGAAAAAAGTGGTGAAGAAGGCGGCAACCAAGAAAAAAACCGCCAAAAAGGCCGCCGCCAAGAAAAAAGCGCCTGCCGAAAAGGAGGAACCCGCGAAGCAAGAGGGCTAACCCCGTGACCGTCAGCCTGTCATGTCCGAAAATCCGGCAGGTTAGGGCACCAGCGGAAAAAAATGCCCGGTGAGCGCCAATTTCTCAGATTTCCCGGCGTGAAAGCGCGAAAATGAGCAAACCAGGACGGCAGAGAGTTTTGCTCGTGGATGGCAACAACATCATCCACGCCTGGCCGGAATTGGCCGATCTGCGCCAAAAAACCGGCGGCCGCGCGGCTCGGGCCGAACTTTGTCGCCGGCTCACTTCCTACCAGGACATCTCGGACTTTGCGCGGGTTGTCGTCGTTTTCGACGGCCGCGGCGAAAAAATCGAGACCGAACACGCGCCGAAGGAGATCCAGGTTTTTTATTCCAACGACCGCCGAACGGCCGACGACGTCATCGAGCGCCTGGTGCACAAGTACGCCGGTGATTTTGCGCTAATCGTAGCCACCAACGACGTTTCGGAGCAAGATTCCGTCATCGCTGCCGGCGCGGAGGCCATGTCCGCCGAGGCGCTGAAAGAAGCCGTGGACCGCGCGGAAGGCGACTTTCGCTCCAAGTGGCTTTAGCCTGAAATTAGCCTGAAATTAGCCGGAATTGCTCGCCAACCGGCAAACGCCGCGGATGCGGGAAAACGGATTACCCGCCGAGTTTGAACCCCTTTTTGCGCGACAACCAGGCGATGGGATTTTCGCTGCCGGGGGCGATGGTTGCGCCCGTTCCGCCGGCTACGGCCGCCAACTGCGCTTCGCTCAATTGCTCGCCACCGCCGAAGCCGCTGGATTTCAGCGCCGCTTCGAACAACTCCGCCGCATTGAAGGTGAAACCGGCTTTTTGGCCGATGGAGATGACGTCATCGATGGATTCGGTTGCGTCAACCTCGCCGCGGAGACTGCTATCGGCATCGAGACGCGAGAAAAACTGGGTAACTTGTTCGAGAGCCATAATTCGGCCACTTTCACCGCGATTGGGCGGCGGTCAAACCAATGAGCGCGGCAAAAAAGCGGCTTGTAACAATCCGGTTCGAGCGGCATAACAAATGGCGAGCCGAATGGTTCCGCCGCTATGAAAAAGTCTCGCATCACTCGCCGCACCCTCCTGCGGGGGCTTGGTTCCACGGCCGTTGGATTGCCGTTTTTGGAAGAAATGGCCTTGGCTGCCGACGCCAAGGTTCCGGTCCGCGCGTTCAACGTGTTTTTCGGCCTGGGAATTCCCACGCCGCTGCAAACTGAGGGTTACGACGGCGTTTTGGAGCCACTCAAGCCCTTGCGCGATAAGTTGCTGATCATGCGCGGGGTGGATCAGGTGCGTTGCGACAAACGGGGGATGAACGCGCACTTTGACGGCTCGTCAGGCGCGTTTACCGCTGAGCCTCCCGAGGGCGAGGCCAAAGCCGGCGGCGCGTCGATCGATCAGGTGATTCGTCAGGCGCATTACCCGAACGGTTTGCCCGCCGGAATGGCGCCGACGCTCATTGGGGGAACGTTTTTTCGCCGCAGCCGGGTTTGCCGCTACGTCCACAGCTACCAGGCCGATGGCACGGTGGCGGGCGTGATGCAGGAAAAGCCGCGCGATTTGTTCGACCGCGTCTTCGGCAGCCTGCAAATCACCGACGATCCCAACCTGCGCGAGGAGCGGCTCAAGCGCAGCGTCCTGGATAGCGTGGTGGATCAGTACCGCTTCTACACCGGGGCCAATTCGCCGCTCGGTTCCGCCTCCAAGAGCCGAATTTCCGATCACCTCGACCGGATTCGCGAATACGAGCAACGCGCGTTCGGGATGAAGGAGCGCAAATCGTTCGGCCCCCGCGTCCCACCGCGTTCCAAGCTGTTGCACGGCGGTCAGGCCGACCCGGGCGGCGAAGGAATCGACGTCACGCTGGCGGATTTGACCGAGGAATGGCGGCTGATGGCCGATCTCTACGCGCTGGCCATTCAAATGGACCGGGCCAGGTTCGGCGCCATCACCTTCTTGGCCGCGGGCGAGCGAATTCGGCTGACCGGGACGTATGAGTATGCCGGGAGGAAAATTTGGGAGTTTAACGACCGCAAGCACCTCAACGCGTCCGGTTCCAAGGGCTGCAGCCACGAGTTTTGGCACAAATTCCGCGAAGACCGCGAAAACCGCGAATTGCGCTCCCACGTGCACCTGAAAATGCGCGAAGTGGCCTATTTTCTCAGCTTGTTGGACGGAAACGACGCCCGCGAGGCCAACGGAAAGTCGATCCTGGAAAACGCGCTCATCACCATCTCCACCGAAAGTGGCGATGGGCGCCATGCCGACGTAAAACGCGAGCTTTCCGGCGTATTTCACGCATCCACGGGCGCCAACGGCCGCCTCAAAACCGGTCAAATCCTCGACGTGAATGCCGAGGGGCTGGACGTCTACAACACCGTGCTCGCGGCGATGGGGGCAAAGCAAAAACTCGGCCCCGCCAACCGCGAATCGCAATCCGCCGATCGAATTCGGGCTTAAGCCGGCGTGCGGCTTGCACGCGCGAACCCGGCTACGTTTCAGCGATGTAGCGGCGGCGAATCCAGGCGGCGATGGAGCGGGCGCGGAAGATCAAAAGCGCGCCGGCGATCAATTCGAAGCCGCTGCGGGCCATTGCGCCGATGGTGGAATGGGTTTGCATTCCCTCGGTGGAAAAAGATGTGTCCCGGCTGGCAAGCTCGTGAAACACAACCTCGGCTGCGGATCCAGCTCCGGAAATGAGCGTAAAAACGCCGATGAAAACGATTGCCAACGTCTCGATTTCACCCGGCCGGAGTTGATTCGGCAAACCTTCGTCTTCGCGAATTGGGCACAGAATGCGCGACAATGGCTTGGCGAGCACGAAGAGGAGAAGCGGGATCGCGAACCAAATCCCCGTCATGATTAACGGGACGATGAAATCGGTGAAGGAAAAGCCCGATCCCATCAACGACGGTGTAGCCATAGCGAACGCAACCGTGCCTGAGCTTTGCAAGATCAAAGTCATGCCCAGCAGCAAGCCGCCGAGGCGTAGAATCATGACGGTGAAGTGGCGGGCGATCATATCATCAGCTGCGGTTGTGAGCGATTTCGGACTGACGTTCGCGGCTAAGCAGGGCATGAATCCAGCGGCAGGCGATCACCATCGCCAGGCCCTCGAGGACACCGGTTTCCGGGTAGTCGGCGTAGAGGAAAGTCGCTGGTTTGGGATTCAGCCGGACAATAATCTCGCCAATCTTCACAATCGCCAAGCCGATGCCAAATGCGGCGATGCCAAAGCACTCCAATCGCCGCTGAATCTCAGGATTTAGCCGCTTTTCCGCCATTTCCTCGGGAATGCAAAGCCGCGCGAACAGCGGCGCGCAAACAAAGAGCCCAAACCCCACCAGAGGCGTGAACAAAGTCGGCGTGTGCCACCGCAAATCGGACCAATCCCACATTTCGAACTGATTCAGGCGGATCGTCGACAATCCCAGCATCACCACCTTCAACACGCCAAACATCATGTGCACCGCGATGAGGCGAATCGCGACGGTCAACGAACCCAGGGGACCGAGCCAAAATACTGGCATGTTGCTTCGCTAGGCTAAGGGAGGGCAGCGGTCAACCCTTTGCCGCCCCGAGTTCCCAAGCGGCCTTTGCACGGCGGCGGAAATCTAGGCCCGAAAACGGAAAAAACCGCCTGAATTCCACGATTTGCCCGATCCTGACAAAATTTTCGCGCAAATTTGCCTTTTTTTCTTGCACATCTCCCAAAACTGGAAAACCATCAGTCTCCCAATTCTTTTGGGGGGGGAATAACAGCCTCACTGAGCTTCGGCTCGTGGGGCTGTCTTCTTTGGTTCGAGGAGGCTTTCGGCCTTAGAACGTCTGGCGCCGAAATTCGAGGTTCGAGCCAAAATTTTCATAAATTTGAGGACTTATGAGGACGTAAGGGACGAAAACGAAGGGAAATTTGGGCCGAATCCTCGATTTTCGACGCCGGGCGGGCTAAGTCCGAGAGCCTCCTAGGCAGGCCGATTGCAGCGGTGCCGCAACCATCATTTTTTCGGCTCCGAGCCCCACCAGCCGTTTTTCGGGTCATAATCCGGCTTCAGGAAGTTGGCGGCTTGGCGCTCCAGGCTGGGCAGAGTGGCCTCCCGAGTGCGTTGCTTTTGCTTGGCGTAGGCATCGGGATTAAACTTCGGATTTTCCCACGGCATCTTGGCATCGACGCTATTCAGCCAGGCATCGAGCTTGGCGCGAAGGGCTTGGGCGCGCTCGGGCTGGGCCGCGGCGAGATCGGTTTGCTCGCCGATGTCTTCGCTCAGGTGGTAGAGCTCGTCGCGGTCGTCCTCGTAGTAATGGATCAATTTCCAATCCCCGTCCCGGACGATCGCGCTGGGCTCGCCGCCCTGGTTGCCGTAGTGCGGGTAGTGCCAAAAAAGCGGACGCTCGGCGATGGTTTTGCCGCCTAACACCGGTGCCAGGCTCACGCCGTCCACGTGCTGATTCGGGCGCAACGGCAGGCCGGCCAGCTCCAGCAGGGTGGGGTAAAAATCCATGCCGATGGCCGGCGTATCGGTGGTTGCGGGTTGAATTTTGCCGGGCCAGGAGATGTAAAACGGCTCGCGAATGCCGCCCTCCCACTGCCGGCCCTTGCCGCCGCGCAGGGGCAAATTAGACGTCGCCTTGCCGTCGCCCGCGGACACGCCGCCGTTGTCAGAGGTAAAGCAGACGATCGTGTTTTGCGACAGCCCGTTGCGTTCCAGCGCCTCTAGTACGTGTCCCACACCTTGGTCCATGCCTTCGACCATGCCGGCGTAAACCGGGTGATCCTGAATTTGCCGAACGGGGCTGGTGCGATCGATGATGAAGCGGTGCTCGGGCTCAGGAATCGTCTCCGCGGCCTTTTTTTGGTACTTTTGCCAGAGTTCGCGGGTCGTCTGGATGGGGGCGTGGACGTTGTAAAACGCGAGGTAGGCGAAAAACGGCTCGGAAGCGTGTTCGTCGATGAATTTTGCGGTTTCGCGGCCCAAGCGGACGGGCAGGTATTCGCCGGGAGGGCCGTCTTCCATTTTTGGATTCTTGTAGGGCGAGAAAAAGCCGCCGGGAGGGCTCCCGCGGTGATGGCCGCCGATATTGACCTCAAACCCGTGATCCTCGGGAAACGAACCCTCGCCGCCCAGGTGCCATTTTCCGGCAAAAAACGTGCAATAGCCGGCCTCGCGAAAAGCCTCGGCCATGGAGACATCGCCGTGGGGCAAGTTGCGCTGGTAGCGGGCCGGCAGCAACTTGGTGTTGCGTTTCCAGCCCTCGCCCTCGGCCGCGCCGATCCAATCGGTGATATCGAGCCGCGCCGGAGTCTTGCCGGTCATGATGGCCGCCCGCGACGGGCTGCAAACCTGGCAAGCGGCGTAACCGCGGGTAAAACGCACGCCGGATTGGGCAATTTTATCGATGTTAGGGCTTTCGTAGAAGGTGCTGCCTTCGACGCTCAAATCGCGCCATCCCAGGTCGTCGGCCAGGATGAAAACCACGTTCGGCTTAGCAGCGGCGGTAGCGGCGAGGCAGAGAATCGCAGCGAGAGTTGCAAGGTGAGTCATGAGCGCAACAAATGCCCGCCATCACCGGCGATCCAACGGAAATTTGGGGAGAAATCCGAGAATCAACGCCTTGACGAAATCGCGAAAAATTGAGACAACTTGGCTGTCATGCTTCGGCGCGTCCAAACTCTGCTGCTGCTCCTACTCCTGGCCCAATTTGCCGGCGCGGACGACACAAGCGATGCCGCGGCGAGGGAAGCGATCCTGACCAAACTCAAAAGCGTGGACATCCCGCTCGTCGAATTTCTGGACCTGCCGCTCAATGAGGCGTTGCGCCAGTTGGAGCGCGAAAGCGGGGTGAAAATCACCTTGCGGTTGCCGAATCCAGGCGAAACCGGCAATCCTGCGAACGATCTGGGTTTCGACGATTCCACGGCGAACGGACCGCCCATCGAAACATCGAAACGACGCCGATTACGCTGAAACTGATCGATGCACCGTCAATCGACGCGATACGTTACACGGCGGAATTGGCGCGGCTTCGCTTTCAAGTTACGCCCGGCGGGGTGGAAATTGTGCCGCCCATCGAGCTGAGTTCGACGTTGCTGTCCCAGGTGTTTCGGGCGCCGGCGGATTTTCTTTTGCGGACAAGGGCCGCGGCTGCTGACGCCACTGACCCGTTTGCCGATTTGGCGTCGAATTCCCAACCTGCTAAGCCGCCAACGGCCCGCGCCGTGTTGGAAAGCGCCGGCATCTCTTTCCCGCAAGGGGCAACCGCCATTTTCAATCGCTCCACTTCTCAGTTGGTCGTGCGCCAAAGTCAGGAAAATTTGGACCTGATCGCGGCTTACCTGGATTCGTTGATCGTGGAGGTCCCCCGGCAAATTTACCTAACCTGGAAACTGGTCGCGTTGCCGGATTCGGCCGATCGCGACCTCGTAGACTGGCTGCCGGAAGCTTCCACCGGCATTCCCGGTTCTATTTGCTGTCACCGGACATCTCCTCACGCCCTCCATTCCCCGTCTCCTCCGCCTCAACCGGCTTACCGCCCTCCCAATACGCCTCGTTATTGCGGTAGAGGTCCAGGCGGGATTGGAAATCGGCTTTTTGGTCGTCCGGGGCGAGGTTGAGAGCTTCGGTTTGGCGCTGGATGGCTTGGGGGAACTGACCGGCTTCGGCGTGGGCGGCGGCGAGGGTATTGAGATATTTGTGGCGCGTTTCGTGGTCTTCGGGCGTCAATTCGATGGCGGCGGTGGCAAATTTCACGGCTTCTGAGCCGTTGCGCTGTTTGGGGTTCGAGCAACTGGCCATGTGCCACGCGACTGTGTTAAGTGCGGCGGCCAATGAATCGCGATCTTTGTCGATTCCGGTTTCGGCGGATTGCACGCGATGGAGGAGTTCGGCGCTGATGGTTTGGGTGAGTTGGGTGGCTGCGGAGTGGTTGGACTCGATGGCTTCCCGGTAGACTAATCTGAGCGATCGGGTTGTAGCTCGCGCAAAGACCGCGGTTTCCGTTTCCATGCCCCAAGACTTTGCCTCTTCCAGAATCGCCACAATTCCGGCAACATTTTCCGCATTCTCCAGCCTGGCCAGAATCGCCGCGATAACCGCCCCAACCACCGTTTCCCGTGCCGCATCATCTGGCAGAGCGGCCAGAACCGGCCCGGCCTGCGCCCGCGTCACGCCTTCCGTAGCGAAACGTTCGCCGAGCCGTGTGAAAAACGTGGCGCGGCCATCCTGGCTGCGTTCCCCGTCGCCACGGGGCAAAAACCGCACCGCCTGTTTCGTCTTCGTTTCCGCCAACCAGGCATGATCCGCCTTCGCCGCTTCCACAATTTGCCCCGCCAACGTCCGCAGTGCCGCCACGGTCGAGTTGACCCATTCCAGCCGCTCGGATTTCGCGTCAGCCAAACGCTCGTGTAAAATCGCTGCGGCCGCCCAGTTCTCCGCTTCCAACGCCTTGAGGTAGCGAAGCCAGTTTCGTTCCTCCTCCGAAATTGGCTCGGTGGGGAGGCGCAACCGCTCTTCGGGCGAAAGCTCCGCCGAGGGCCGCAAGAGCACTCCGAGTGAGGAATGCCGCGGGACATTGCGGAAATCGGTCTCAACCGCGCGGTAGATGACGCTTGGGCTCGTTCCAGGTCAATTCCTGCGTTTCCGGATCGAACTCACACCAGCGCTCTTCGAGGTAGAGATGGAGATTGGTGCGGACGATCGTCGTTTCCCACAGTTTCACCGTGTTGTCGTAGGAGCCGCTGGCGAGGGTTTCTCCATCCGGGCTCCACGCCACGCTCAACACCCACCTCGCGTGCCCCTCGAGGGTCTGCTTCAGCTCCCCGCTGGCCACCTCCCACAGTTTCACCGTGTTGTCCTCCGAGCCGCTGGCGAGGGTTTCTCCATCCGGGCTCCACGCCACGCTCAACACCCCGCCCGCGTGCCCCTCGAGGGTCTGCTTCAGCTCCCCGCTGGCCACATCCCACAGTTTCACCGTGTTGTCGGAAGAGCCGCTGGCGAGGGTTTCTCCATCCGCGCCGGCGGTCACGCTCATCATCCCGACGCGCAACCGCGTGGAATTGCTGCGCCCGTGCGTGGAGAGCATCGTCAAGCTCACCGACTACCCGAATTACCGCTTCCTGGTGATCGACAACGAGTCCGACGACCCCGAGACGCTGGAATTTCTGGCGGAGCTGGATGCTCGCGAAAACGCCGAAGTCTTGCGCGTTGCCGGCCCGTTCAACTTCTCGCGCCTCAACAACCAGGCCGTGGAACGGTGCGACACTCCGCTGATTGCCCTCATCAACAACGACATCGAGGCGAACCATCCCGAGTGGCTGCACAACATGGTGGTGCAGGCGCTGCGGTCGGACATTGGAGCCGTGGGCGCCAAGCTGCATTTTCGCGAAGGGCTCCTCCAACACGCCGGCATTTTTCTGGGTTACCTGGACGCCGCCGGCCACTTTTTCCGCGGATTGCCCTGGAGCTTCTACGGCCACGCAAATCGTGCCAACATGGTTCAAAACCTCTCCGCGGTCACCGGAGCCTGCCTGGTGGTGGAGCGCCAAAAATTCCTGGAAGTCGGCGGGCTGGACGAAGGCGACTTTGCCGTGGCCTACAACGACGTGGATCTTTGCCTGAAACTGGCCAAAGCCGGCTACCGCACGCTCTACACCCCGTTTGCGCGCCTTTTTCACCACGAAAGCGCCAGCCGCGGCGAGGCGGAGCAGACCCCCGAGCGCAAGGAAGCTGTGAAAGCGGAAATTCGCGCGCTGAACCGAAAATGGGGCGATTTGATCCGCAACGACCCGGCCTACAACCCGAATTTAACGCTGGAAAGCGAGGAATGCGGCCTGGCCTTCCCCCCGCGCCGTCCGCAACCGTGGGACGAATTTCGGCAGTAGCTCCGAGGTCAAAACATCCGTGTCATCTGTTCAATTGGTGTGGGGCTCCGCTTCGCTGAATCTCAACCGATTGACTTTGCAAAATCGGTCTCCACGGGAGCTTGTCTCCGTGGAACCAAAGATCAAAAACAGATCTTGGCTTGGTTTTGAACGCCACCTTCGGGCTTGTCCCGATGGGGCGATGACCCGTTTGAAAGCGTCCGGTGCGGCATCACCGCTCAACCGGGATAAACCCGGTTGGGGCGACGAGTTGAGTGAAATGGCTTCTGTTGCTGATCTTGCTACCACCGAGACAAGCTCGGAGGAGTGCCAAAATTGGAATCACTGGAGAAAAGTGCATACCCGGGTATACCAATTGTGGCCCCGCACCTCATACCCCGGGGAAAAAAGCGCGGAACCGTTGGCCCGCCAAGTTGGATTCTGAAGGGAACCGGTTGGTCTTTTTCGGGAGTCAGTTGCTCTTTTTTGGAAGCCGGGCCCCGGAATTTGGGAATCGGTTGCATTTTTTGCGTAGCGAGTTCTCCAAAAAACGAAGCGGACTTCCATTGGAAGGGAGATGGTTTCTTTCCGACGACAACTAATTTCCATAAAAAAGGTCAATTTTGGCAAAAACAGCAAGAGATTTATAGAATTCAGGGAGTTTTCTGCTGCCAAGGACAAGAACCACACGGCACCTAATCGCGATTTGCCCCTTGGTCTCGATTCCTCTGCCATAATTCGTTTGCCTCCACCAAGTCACTGGTTGCCTGGAGCTTGTGGAAGGGGATTGGGATTGGCGGGCGAAGCTTCTTCGGGTTCAATGCGGGCGGTGGTCTGCTCCCCACCTCCTCCATTCCCCGGCTCCTCCTCAGTTCAGGCGGGATTGGACATCGGCTTCTTCGTCGTCCGAAGGATCTCGAGGCATTGAATGCGCATTCTTCCTCGCGATAGTAAGAACGGCAGGGTATGCCCCCAAGCAACTACGTAAGGCATTAATCTACCACCCCAAGCTGGCATCACCGAACAGAATCCAGTTGTTGTTTCCGGCTCATCCATTCGTCGTGGGATAGCTCTTGGATCAGTCCCTTCGAGTGATCAATACGGTAGCCGGTGGCAACTTCTACCGTCAACTGCAAATTTTCTTCAGAGATCAATCTCGGCAACTTCACCACGTAAACTTCATCCGCCAATGCAACCAACGCCTGTGTTCCTTCGCTACTTATGCTGACGCTCTTCAATTCTCGATCAAACTCAAAGGACGGTCCGACGACTTTGCCGCTTCGCACGTCCCACAAGCAAACCGTAGTATCTTCTTCAGTCGAACCGATAATCAAATCAGCAATTCCACTAGTTAATTTGGGAGTTGGCCGGTTGTGGGAATCTCGAAGCGGTACCACCTCGCCGATCGGTTGCCCCGATTCCATATTCCACAACCGGCATCCGAATTCGTATTCAGTCTTCAGTATGGATCGAGCTTCATCTATCTCGATCGAATATGGAAACTCACCGTTTTCGAATTCCGTCAATGCGTTGTCCCACCAATTCAGCTCGCTTTCCTTCTCAAGATCCGAGACATTGATTGCAGAAGAATCGGCGATCGCCAACGACTTCCCACTGTCACTGATGTCTACGGCACCCAAAACGGTAAACCTCCGCAACGCTAGTCCCTTATCATTCAATAAGAAAACCTCCCCTGAACTATGAACGACAAATCGCGTTCCAGTTCTATTTACCGCTACATTTTCCACGTCCCGATCATAAGAAACCTCTGCAACTACCTCCAATGAATCAAGATCTATAATTCTGACAACCGATCCAAGACCTGAAATACACATCGAACCATTTCCACTTATTGCAATGATGGGCCTAGTCTCCATGTTCTGAGTCCGTTCAAATGCTCCCGGAACAACATTGAATTCATCACCGTCCATGAGGTTCAATGTATACTCCCTTCCAAACTCAATCTCCTCGACGGTTAAGATCCGCGAAGAGTCCTCACTTACCACCGCACCTTGAATAACGGAGTCATCCAAGGTGGAATCCATATTAGTCGACTCGGGAAGCGATGCCATCCCAAATAGTTCTACCGCCTGATACATTCTTTTGGATGTAGATGTCATCAGAGACTCCATCTCATCAATGGCTGTTTTCGCGTCGGGGCCCTTTTTAATTTCATCCAGTCGCCCTTTCAAGCCTTTCGCTGCTTCAGCGGCAAGGTGCATGCCGTAGTCACCCGATCTGATTCGAAAATCCATTGCTTCGTCAAGTCCTCTACGAGTGTTCTTCACTAGAATTCTCTGGCGAGGAAGGGCGTCACTAGCTACACAGACTTGAGTCATCGCATCGTCGCTTCCTGCAATTGCAAGGCTCCCATCGCCACTTACTGCCACAGCAGTTATGCCGGACTCAAACTGTAGAACTTGCGCTGAACTCGTATCCCAATATGGTACGCCAGCAAATTGCTGATTCATTCTCCACACTCTAGCTTTCCCATCAAGACTTCCCGTCACCAGCACTTTCCCGTTTGCGTTCAAGACTGCTCTTGTTACGGGGCGTTCGTGTAGGAATGGATCTGAAAGGGGCATGCCAGTTGAGTGCCATAGCTGAGCCGAATTATCATTGGCAATGAGAACAGTTTCCCCATCGTCGCTTATGGAAACCACACCAATCTGGCCAGTTAGATTCATTTCTTTCAGGTTATCCTCGCCGGATTCCCAGTTGATGAAGGTGACCTTGCTGATGCTAGGTGAGGCCAAGTAGGCAACAGCTTGAGTACCGTTGCCACATAACGCAATCCCACTGCCAACCACGCTGCCCATGTGCCAGTCAAGTTTCTTCATGCCAATGGACTTTCCGGTAGCAAGGTCCCAAAGGCGAATACGATTGATGTAGTCCAGGGTAATGCCCTTCGCTCCGTCGCTCGATAGTGCCGCGTTCCGAATCCGGTTGCCAAGAACACCGCTAACGTCACCGCTTTCTTCGAGGCCCTGAAAAATGGGGGAGAACCCGGTGTCCCAAGCAAACGCTATCACGGATTGTGGTGGTTTTTCTTGTTGGACTTGCCAGAAGGTAACGGAATTGCTTGCGACTGTAAGAGCTCGACTTCCGTCTTCGCTGATGTCTGCGGTGGTGAGTTTGGAATCCGTATCATCATGTTGAAGCGTGGCTACAACAGTGAGCTCATTGTCGAGATCTAACATTTCAGCATTCCCTGTGGCTTTCCCAACGATCATAAACTTGCCGTTTCTACTCAGGGCAGCGCAGGTTGTTGCGTCGATTGGTGGAAGGAACGGAACCTTTTGCTCAAGATCCCACAATCTCACTACTCCATTTGCCAGAGTCATCGCTTTCGTTCCATCCTCGGTGATATCTACCAATTTCACGCCTCCATCATGAACGAAGGGAGTCTTGAGGACATAACTCCAGGCCGCGATCTGGCGCTGTGCGCCTTCGCGGAGCCAATCTTCCGGTTCCGCACGGTGGTAACTTAGGAGAAGATGATTTAGTCCAGTACGGATATTCCCCGAGTTGCAGAAGTGCAGGCCGCTTTGATATGAGCTTAGAGCAAGCTGATGTCGAGCCTCAGCGGCACTTTGGAGAGCATTTTCTTTCTGTTGCCTGGCGAACCATAGAAACGCCACAAGCGTCGCTATGACAGAGACGGTTATTCCTGCGAGTGACCAACGGGAAGCATCGCGCCGAACCATCCCTTTGCGCACAAAACTCCGCTCCAGATCCGGAAAAGCTTCATTCTTCGTCAGGTCATGGGCTTGTTGAAGCCTGCCACCTCTCCAAAGTAGTTCAGTCTCCTCGCCCGTTTCCCTCCAAGCGGTGGCATCCCGTTTCAAATCCGCCTTTAACTGTAGGGCGGCACGGTTGTCGTCCAGCCACGCTTTGAGAGGCCACCAAGAGCGAAACAACGCCTCATGCGCCACTTCGACTACCGTTTCCTCGCCATCGACCAGCTTGACCAGCAAGCGCCGATCGACAAACCGATCCAAAATATCGTGCACCGGCTTCAGCTCCTCCGTGTCCCAATTTACCGGTTGCCGCGCGTAGGCGCCTTGATCCGACAACCGCGCCATGCGAACAAAGGCGCGGCGCAGGGCCTCTGCTTTGCCCTCGGTTTCGGCGGAACGGAGCAGGGCATCGGCTTCGCGTGCGATTGCGCCTTCGAGGCCGCCCAACTCATCGTATTCCGCGACCGCCAAGTTGCCGTCCTCGCGGTAATCGCGCCAGAGCACCCAGAGCGTGAAGGAAAGCAGCGGCAAGGCGTCCGGCGTCTCGGTGTCGTCGAGCAAACGGTCGGCGAGGCCCTTTTCCAGCTCGATTGCGCCGAGTTTGGCCGGTTCTTCGATGACTTTGCGCATGCCTTCGAGCTTCATCGGGCCGAGGGAGAGGCTTTCGAAGTCGATGCCGCGCAGGGTGGGATTTCGCTGAAACGTGCCGAGGAAATCCGAGCGCATCGTGCCGAGAACGAGGAGCGGGCAGGCGTCCGAATCAACGGTGGCGCGGAGGAGTTCGAGGAAGCGGTTGGCGGGGTGATCGGGGCCTTCGGCTTCGTAGCCGAGGAGTTCCTCGAATTGGTCGATGACGAGGATGACGCGGGCGTTGCGGCGTTCGGAGGCGCGTTGGAGTTGGTCGGCGAGGTCGAGGAGGGGTGTGTTTGTGTAGCGGATGCTTCCAGCTTCCGGGGATGCGCCTACGGTGATGCGGCGGAGGTCGTCGAGGGACCAATCGAGGAAATTGAGAAGTGGAGGTTGGCTGGTTTCCGGTGGGTTTTCACGGAGTTCCTCCAGCTGAGTCAGCAGGCGATGCAGGCGCTCGTCGGCGGGGGTATCTGACACGTCTGACAGGTCGGACGTGTCAGACTGGTCCGACAATTCGGGCTTGGCATGCCAACGGCGCAGTTGCTCGTAAATTGCGGCTTCGTCGCCGATGCGTTTGGCGTGATCCGGGGCGAATCGGACGAAGGCACGGGCAAGTTGATCGGCCAGCTCGCGGAACGGATCCTGCCGGGGGCGAAATGGGTCCACCACCAGGTATTGGTCCTCATCCTGGCGCAAACGCGGCAGCATCCCGGCCCTGGCGAGCGACGATTTCCCGCTTCCCGACGCGCCGAGAACCATGATCAAATTCGGTGCGCCGCGGTTGATCAGCTCCAGCCCGGCGCGCGTTTCATCCTCACGGCCGAAGAACACGGGAGCGTGTTTTTCGTCGTAATAGCTCAGGCCGAGATAGGGCGCGTCGTGCGGATCCCACTCGCCGGAGACGCCGAGGATGTCCAGCTCCTTGAGCCCGTTTTTGAGCCGAAGCCAGGCTTGGTCCTCGCCTTTGCGCAGGTCGATGAACTGTTTTTCGGTGAGGATGGAGGGTAGGCTGGCGTTTTCGCTCAGGTTGGGATCGAGGATGGCGAAAATCGGCTTGCCTTCCATGCGGGTGAGGGCGATTTCGGCGAAGC
>CBDCZR010000007.1:0-156590 GCA_965224535.1 Verrucomicrobiales bacterium | reverse complement strand
AAACGCTCCAGACCTTTGCGTAAGGCCAAATTTTGACTTTTGCATTTGCTTTAGTAGAAATTCAAACCCTGTGCCCGCATTAAGCAATCGGTTTACTTCGTACATGCTCCGCTCTGATACTCGATGCCACGTCCTTTGATCTGTAGGATCGAGCGGTTTCAGATCCGAAGTGCGAACGTACAACAAAAGCCCTGCCAAAAACTCCTTGGCCCATTCTTCCCATGTTCGATCACTACTCGAACCACTTGGCACAACAACAAATTCGGCTAAATCTTTTGCCTGATTTTCCCAAAATCTTTCCGACTCCGTCCCGATATATAATAATGGGTTCCAGACCGCGCTTTCCCTTTCAAAGGGTGCAAATCTGAAACATTTTGCCCAAGACCATGTGGCTCAGGCATCATCCTATAGCCGCCAGTGAGTTCGTAATTCTCGCCCTTAATGTCAAGAACAACGCTTGATCCACTCCACTCTAGCAGGTTAGGAATTATCTGGCATGTTCCTTTCCTGATCTTGTTGGAGCAACAGTCAACAAGAATCCTTGACTATCCCCAATTCGGGCTTCTTTTCCTAAAAAGGATTTAGCACGCGCAGGCCTAGCGTAGGTCTTGATAAAGTGTTTACCAGTATTTGACAGAATCTCACCCAAGAAAGGGCAAAGCGCCTTACCTGCACCTTTTTCGTCGAGACCATGAAATTTCGCTTCCTGAGAGTCCAACAGAGTTGCTGACCCGAAAGTCGTGTCTTTACTGCGTTGAGCTAGAGATATGTTGTACATTTCAATCCAAATTTACAGGTTTTTCCCATTCAACGCGAGTCGCGCCAGCTTCTTTCAAACTGAGGTCCA
Organism: Verrucomicrobiales bacterium; assembly: GCA_965224535.1. GTDB lineage: Bacteria > Verrucomicrobiota > Verrucomicrobiia > Verrucomicrobiales > DEV007 > JBCDHN01. The sequence continues at coordinate 155,743 of CBDCZR010000007.1, read as the reverse complement.
AAATTCCTCCAAGAAGTCCAAATCTTGTCCGTCATTGCTTCTTGGGACAAGCCAAATCCAGACTTCAACTCCATCGAGGCTAGGTTTATTTCTTGCCCACCATTGAGTGGACACTAATTCTTGGGCGGTCGGCCATGCCTTACCTGCTTCGAGCGGGCTGTCTCGAACATTCTGCTCTAGGTCCGAAATGACAATTATTCGCCGAAAAATTAGATCTTCTCGGCCAGGTAAAGACTTGCGAGCTTTATCTATGCTAAAGCTTCGCGAATTCGCCATTTTAGCTATATATTCGAGAATGGGAGACTGTTTTGTATCTTTGGGAACCGCGAAATCATCAAATAGGGTCGCTAGCATGGAATTTTTATCATAATTCCATGCTAGTTCTGCTATTGGTCTGGGATACACAGGTGTTCCGTCTCCCAGATTATATAAACTAAGCCGTTCACCTTCGCGAAGGTTCTTCAACAGATCTTGATAAACCACAGTCAACGTGGTCTTTGGTATAGCATTCGAACTATCTACTAGTATTGCAGTATGTCGATCTTCCTTGCCTTCTTTTAGGGAAGCCATTGACCACCGTTTGAGATGGGCTCCAGACTCCTCAAAAAATGCTGACCAGAATTCTCTTAGCACTTCGGGGCGGCGTTCTTCTGTTTCTAATTGCCATACCAGCACCTCTGTTTCCGCTAGCTCAATCGATGCGGGACGATAGCTCTTAAATTCCTCGAACGAAGGCCAGGGCTTTGCTCGATCTAATATTCCGCCGTGCACGGCCTCATTCATGGTAGATAGTATAACAATTCTCCGCTTATCGGAGTCTCTGAAATCGTGTCTCTGTGAAATAGCCCAAAGGGCATTGGTAATCGGCAAACGGTCGATGTTCTCCTCTTTTTGCTCAGAAGACTTTTTGACTGCGTCGAGTATTTCATCAAAGAAGCCTTCGTAGTTGCGGCGAACAAACTCATGGCCCTGATGCAGACTATCATCAGGTTCCCGAGCTGGAACTTCGTGCTTTGATAGCGGGACCTCCTCAACATAAACCGAGTTCCTGGTATCATCTCCAACCATCAGAATGATTACCTTTTCCCAACGTCTCAAAGTGTGTTGAAGTTCAGCCTTTAATTCTAGGTTGATTTCTGCAAGCCCATTTCCACGCCGCTCTACCAATATATAGCTGACTCGCCGATCATCAGTTTCTGGCTGTGTTGGAACTCTATACGCTACTACTCTTACAAATAATATGATAAGGCCAAGAATAACGAAAAGAAGTGCCGCAATTGCAACTAGCCCACATCCAGAAGAGGAATTGGGAGGTTTCCTATTTTGCATCATTCGATTTCTTGTTCAAAATTTTGATGTTCAACTAATGGTTTTGATTTGGGTCTTGATGCCGCTTTTTCCAAATGTTGTAAAGACCAGAGAGGTTCCCTTCAAAGAATCCTTTAGTTTTAGGATCAGCGCCATTATATATATCAACAGCATTCTCAATTTCTAAAAACGTGGCCTCGCCGAGTTCGTGGAGCTTCTGCCTGGCTTCGTCGGCCTCTTTGCGAATTGACTCTACACGTATAGTAATGTTCTCAGTGCGTTTCTTCGAGTCTTCACTTGTCACGACTGTCTTTCCTTGCTCTTCTCGGACAAGCTTCAATGGATCGAATTCCCTGCCGCCGCCTGATTTATCGTCAATATCTGCTGATTGAGGGTTAGGATGGCGGCCTGCTTCATTCACTTTTCTCCTTGCCGCGTGGCGCATCTCAAAAAGGTATGTCTGAAACCTTTCGACAGCATTGTAGTACTTTGCTCGGGCAGCTAGTTCATCTCTCTTATCTAAGTCGAGTAACTCTTCCAAATACATAGAGCATTCGGCGAATCTTTGCGCGTTTAGATCGGACGTAGTTGCCAGCTCGTCAATTTCGTCCCGTCCATCGCTGACTATAGTGGAAAGTTCTTCATGCCAATATTCTAGTAATTCGTCGTGGTTTTCTTCGCTTATATTTACTGGCCTTTGGCGTCTCCAGTAGCCAGGGTATGTATCTCCGAAGAATTTCCAGCCCTCAAATGCTGCCAATATAAACATAGCAACACTGAGTCCCACCAAACCGAAAGAGTCGATGTCACGAATCCAGGTAAGGGGGTTCTCCCAAACTCCTTTGAAAAACTCCTCTTCTACTTGGCCCGCTGCCAATTTGTACCTAGCTGCCGCCACCACGGCGATCCAATAAAAAACTACGCCTATTGAAGCGAGAGTGCCGATAAATCCCAGAGTAAGCTTAAATAGCCAATTGCGATGAGTGCACCATTTCCAAAAAAAGGCTCCAGTTACTAGGCCTCCAACTATAACAGGCGTAGAAGTGGCAATTGCCGTTATTATGCCACCAAGAAGCCCTTTAGAAGAGTAATCCTTGAAAAAAAACGCATTGGCTACTACCTCCATTAACACAACTGCAACAATGGCTAAGAGTCTGACTAAAAAGGGTACCCATCTTTGAATTAATGTTCCTCGTTTTGGGATGTGCCAAAACGGAGCTTCGGCTTTTCGGTTGAGGTGGTGCTTCTCTCGGAAAATTAGCCAATCGATTTTTGATGTGGTTTTGAGGTGTTGTGAAATTGCGAGTCTTTCAACATTTTGTCGTAAGGATTCATCAAGTCGGGCATCTGTTTCATGTAAAATTTCAGTAAACCGACTTCGTGCAACTTCCCTTGAAGGGATTATTTGATCTAGGATTGATAGTTGTCTTGCATTTACTGCCGCCTCTTTTTGGCGTTCAGTATAGCACTCTGAAAGCATTTTTTGTAGTTCGTGCTCTACTTTGGCCCTATAAGCTTTGTCGTCAGCATCATTTCCGCCAGATCGGAGTACTCTCCGTGCATGGCGTTCTGGTTTCAAACGCTTCTCAATTCTTTTCGCTGAATTGGCAATTGTTGGAAGACCGCTGAGAGGATTATCATCCTTGCCTCGAATTGCGCGCCACGCTTTGATCAAGCGTTGCTTGATGACTTCAACAATGCGAAAGAATTTAAGAGTCATCACCAAAATCGGTTTATTAGGTGACTTGGAATTTGCAGGGTTATCAGATTGAGCGCAAGCCAGTGATGGCGATTGTTGGAAAGCAGTGTCGGAGGCTACAAAAAATTTTGTAAATTTGGTGGTTGTTGAAACTTTAGAAGGGTGGTTCATTTGTGACTCAAATGAGCCAAATCGCGCGTTTTTTTGACTCCGCCTCACCGCCTGGCCTGCCTCCAGGATTGTTTCAAGTCCTCAAAGCGCTTGGCTCTCTGCTCTGGCTGAGCCGCAACAATCGACCGCAGCTTCCGCTCGTTGAAAAACATCGCGTCGCGGCGATTTTCGAGGGATTTTAGCAACTGAACGGCGTCGTCTGGTAGAAGCAGCAATTGCAGGATTTGCCTGACCCTTCCTCTAGAGATGCCCTCATTTTCGCCGATTTGCTCCCTTGTGAGCCATGGTTGCTCCTCTAGTGCCTTCTGCCAGGCGAAGGCCTTGTGAATTGGATGACGGCGATTTTCGGCCCTGTTGGTGCCCTGGGAGTTGCTCGGTGCAGGGACTCCAAATCCAAAGGGTTCAAGCACAAACGGCTTTGTGTCCCAGCGATCAAATGGCACTCCAATTGAGAAACTCTGGTCAAAATGAGTTCGCAAACCACTCACGCTCGGTCCGCCATCTTGGGCCAATTGCGAACTTTTGGAACCATTTTTGTAAGTTCCTGTGACTAATGAAAATTGCCTTTAGCGAGCAATATATCCAGGAGGTTCGCTGGCGGGTGACCATTTTCGCTGATATGGCTGCCCCCCTCGCAAGCAGAAAAAGCGATATTCTTCCATTAACGTCACGATAACAGATTGGCTCGGTTTGGAGTCCGCGCAGAAGGGAGCAAGCAATGCAAGTTGACGGACGTGGTGTGAACGTGTGTTCTCGGTGGTTGGTTTGCTGACATGCGTGCGTTGGTTAGCGACATTTTCTGAGTTCACCAAGGCCCTATCCGCACTCTCGGATCAGGCGTTTGTTGGGTGCTCACGATGTGTAAGTAATTACACAAGACGGCACGACCTCGAACGTCTATCGCGGGTTGGCCCCACCAAGGTCAACTTTATACATATTGTAGATACATTGCTTGCTCGCTTCTAGGCGGTCATGAGTTGTCGGGTTGAAGGTTTTTCTAGATACGGAGAAGGGGAAGGGGTTTCTTTTCTTCCAAATCCAACCACCGCCCACCGGTCTGCGAAGTGCTGGCGCGGGCAAGTGATCCCGCAGCCAAAAGCCGGGGTAGATGGGGGCTTTTGCGAGGACAGCACTTGCCCGCGCCAGCACTTCGGCGGCATGTTCTTGATGGTTGAAGAAGGAAGCCATTGTGGGTGGAAATGGGAAATGGGGAAGTCCGAACGCTTACGGGGTGGATTGAGCCTGGCAGGGCGCGCCTTCCTTGGCCACTTGTTGGTATAGCGCCCATATAAAGCCGCACAGTTCGCGCGCCACCGATACGATGACGATGTTTCGATGCAGGCCGCGCGCGGCCAGTAGCCAGTAGCGTTCGTGCAGCCGGTTCTGGGTTTTCCAGCTCAGGTTCTTCACTTCGCTGCTCTGGCCTTGTTGGCGTTTGCTCAAGGGCGCGCTGACCTTGGGTTCGAGCCGGTAATGTTGGGCGGCTTCAATTAGTATCCAGCGGGCGTGGCTGTTGCCGCATTTGGTGATGGCTCCCTGGCGGCGGCGCGTGCCGGTGGAGTTCTCGCTGGGCACCAGGCCCAGATAGGCCATGAGCTGGCGCGGGTGGGTGAAGCGGCCCACGTGGCCTAACTCGCTAACCACGATCATTGCCCCTACCAGCTGGAATCCGCGGAAGGCCATGAGAGCATCGACCACCGGTTTGAAGCTCCAATCGCGGTAGAGCTTTTCCATCTGCATTTCGATGCGGGTGATGCGTTCGCCGGCCGCGCTTATTGCCATAAGGTATTCTTCTAAGATCACTTTCTGGGCCGGGTGCGGCAGGGTTAGTTCGCGCAAGTAGCGCATGTGAGCTTCGGTCCACTTGGTCTTACCTTTGTAGTTATACCCATTGCGAAGAAGGAAGGCGCCGAGTTGCTGGCGGGCGCTGCGTTGGTCGCGCACCGCATCGGTTCGGGCCCGGCAGAGGTCGCGAATGGCTTCGTCCTTGGCCTCGGGCACGTGGATGGCGGTAAGTTCGCCGGCGCGGTGCAGGCGGGCCAGTTTTTTGGCGTCACGTTTGTCGGTCTTAAGCTTGTCGCCACTCTTGGTGGGGATGAGCGATGGGGCGGTGACGATGCACTCATAGCCTTTGCGGGTGAGGTGGCGGTAGAGGACGAAGCCGGTGGGGCCGGCTTCGTAGACGAAGCTCAAGAGGGTGTTCGGATGGGCTTTGCGCATCTTGGTGAGGAACCTTTCGATGGCGTGCTGGCTGTTGGTGATGGATCCATAGAGGCGGACCTCGCCACGTTTGCCGGCTTCGGCCAGGGCGATTGTGATTGACTCTTTGTGGGCGTCGAGTCCAATGTAGAGGGTGTTTTTTATTTTTGGCATGATGCGTTTTGGTTTGTGTTCGTTTTCACTGTGGCCTCCTCACTGTGAGGAGGTTCTGAAAATGCGGCTCTGTGCGTCCGTGCGGACGGGCAACCCGCGATATGGTTGGACCAACCGGCGCATCATGCCTCTTCACTTTCAAATCAGGAACGGCTTGCGCGACCAGATCGGGCAGCCATAAGGTCTCCCAAGGTAATACTGGAGGTCGTCGGTGCGGTGGGCGTCGGGATTGTCGAGTTCGCCGTGGCGCTTTGGTCAAGAAGGCAAATTGGAGCGGGAGTCGCGAATTTTGAGTTTCGGATCGGATTTCGAGTTTCGGATTTTTTCAAAATCGCACCGTCGCCCCAAAATGCAGCCGACCGTCGCTGTCCACGTCCTGGACGCTATCCACGCTCAAATGCCAGCCATAGCCGGCGAACACCGAAAAGTTGGCCCCCACGCGGTAGTTGAGTTCCATCCCCAGGCTGGAGATTTCCTCATCCGCCTCGCCTTCCGCCGCATCCACCGCGGAAAGCCAGGCTGCGTCGCCGAACAGAACGAAATGCAGGTCGTCGTCAGCCACGCGGCCAAACATTCCCGCCAGCGAAACCGGGGGCGAAATCAACTCCACCGAGCCCAAAACGCCTTCGTCACCCCGCAGCAGATTTTCGTCGAAACCTCGCACGGTGCGGTAACCGCCGGCCAACAGTTGCTCGGTGGAAATGAGGCGGGAATTGCTCCACTGGCCTGCTCCGGTCAGCGTGAGGCTCCATTCCCGCGGCAATTTGAAGAGCCGCTCGACGGCCAGCTCGGTGTAAAAATAGTCGGCGGTGGCCCCGCCGCGCTGGGCGCCGAAGCTTTGGTCGTCGTTGTTGCCAAGGGCGTCGCCCGGGCTCCAGGTTAGGCCCAGGCCGAGGCCGGTTGCGCCGAAACGGTCGGGCCGCGCGCCCTCCCAGCCCAGGTTGAATTGCAGCACGGCCGCGGTTTCGTCAAAAACGCTCTCGCCGCCGAATTCCACGTCGCTGTTCGTCGATTTGTACTCCGCGCCCAGCGACCATTGCGACCGCGAAAGCTGGAAAAATCGCGGCCGGAGCGGGAGGACGTATTCCGCCGCGGCCAACGTGCTTTCGCCGCCCACGCCGATGTCTTCGCCATCCACCAGGAAATCGAGATCGCTGCGGACGTGAGCCGCCAGCAGGTCGATGCGGTGACGCCAGGGCAGCGGCACGCGGTAAAACAACGAGTGCGCCTCCAGAGTCTCGAATTCCAGGTCGGTGGTGTACTGATAGGCGGCGGTGTGCTCCGTGCCGAACACCCGGCCCCAGGTCGCGCCGAAATTCCACTGATTTTCGCCGGTGGAATCCAGCCCGGTGTTGTCGATGCCCGCGTGGAGGCGAATCGGCTTGGCGTCACGCGTTCGGAGCACGATGTCCGTGGCGCCGTCTTCGGTTCCCGGCTCAAAAACCAGGGTCACCTCGCGAAAGGGATGATCGCTGAGCCAATCCAGATTCCAGGCCAAATCGCTCTCGCGCAAACGGTCGCCGGGTTGGGTGCGCATTTGGCGGGCCAGATAATCGGGCTTGGATTGCGTTGCGCCCTCCACGCGAATTTCGCCCAACCGTCCCTCGATGACGACGATTTGGACCACGCCGTTGCTGATGTCCTGCTCCGGCAGGTAGGCATCGACCACCGGCCGGTCGTTTTCGCGGTAAACCCGGTTGATGGCGCGATTGACGTCCGCTAGCAGGTCGAGCGTGAGCGGCTGACCCAAAAAACCCTCCACCGCGCCGGTCAACGCCGGCGGCGCGTCGTCCACCTCATTTCGAACACCTGCCGCGGCCGGAGCGGGCGTCAACTTCACCGCTTTTTGGCTGGAAACGAGAACCAAACCCCGCAATTTGGGCAAGATGACCTCGCTGCCGCCTTCTTCGCCCGCCGCATCGCCGGAATCGGCATCGTCCTCCTGCGCCTCGGGCAAATTCACCCGATCCAGCAACGCCTGGCGCAGAGATTCGGCGCGCTGGGCGTCCTGAGCCCAACCCGGCACGGCCACCGCACACGCGGCTGCCGCCAACGCGGCCGCGCGCAGCCCGGATTCGCGGGCGCAGCGAAATAAACGTCCAAATTTCAAACTGTGCCTGTGTAGAAAATGGCCGCCCCTCGTTCAATTACAAAGTCCCCGCCCATTTGTAGCCACAGGCCAGCAGATTCAAAGCGTGACGCCTGGCGCGAGCTTTTCCGGCAGGCTCAACGTGTCGCCCATGGTCGAGGCAACCGGGTAGGCGCAGTAGTCGATGGCGAAGTAGCCGCTGGGACGGTGATTGCCGCTTTTTCCCACGCCGCCAAAGGGCTGAGCGCCGCTTGCGCCGGTGATGGGGCAATTCCAGTTGACAATGCCGGCGCGCGCGTGGCGAAAATAGCGATCCCACTGGTTGCGGTCCTCGCACAACAGGCCGGAGCTGAGCCCGTAGGCGGTTTGGTTGGCTTCGGCAATGGCGGCCGCAAAATCCGGCACGCGGATCACTTGCAGCAGCGGGCCGAAGATTTCCCGGTCGGGCCGCTCTGCGATGCCGGTGGAATCCAGGATTCCCGGCGAAAGCAGCGCGCCGTCCGGATTTTCCAGGTTTGCGGTCAAAAGTTGCGAACCGCCGTGGTTTAGCAACTCGTCCTGGGCGGCGAGCACTTGCCGGGCCGCCTGCGTGGAGATGAGCGGCCCAAAAAACGGCTCCGGTTCGGTCCAATGCGGCCCAATTCGCAGGTTTTGCGTTACTTCGATCGAGCGATCCAAAATTTCGTCGCCAAACTTCCCCTCGGGCAAAATCAGGCGCCGGGCGCAAACGCAACGTTGGCCGGAAGTGACGAACGCGCTCATCACGATGGCGTAGACGGCTGCATCGCGGTCGCAAGGCTCCCAGACGACCAGGGGATTGTTCCCGCCCATCTCCAGTGCGACGACGACGCCGGGGTTGTCGATCCTGGCCTTGGCGATGGCGCGGCCGCCTTCAAAGCCGCCGGTGAAAAAAATGGCGTCGATGTCAGGATGGCCGGCGAGGGCCTTGCCGGTCTCCAACTGGCCCTGCACCAGGTTGAAGACGCCGGGCGGCAGACCCGCGTCCAGCCAGATTTCCGTGAGCAAGCGGCCGGTTAGCGGGGTTAGCTCGCTGGGCTTGAAGACGATGGTGTTGCCGGCCAGCAATGCCGGGACAATATGCGCGTTAGGCAGGTGGCCGGGTAGATTGAACGGCCCTAACACGGCCGCTACGCCATGCGGTTTGTAGCGCGTGGCGCTGGTTTCGGTGATTTGCGGAGCCTGACGCTCGTGGTGAGCCTGCACGCTGAATTTGATCTTGCCCAGCATGGCGCTAACCTCGGTTTGCGATTCCCAAAGCGGCTTGCCCACCTCGTCCGACAAGGCGCGCGCGAAGGTTTCCCGCCGCGTTTCGAGCTTTTCCGCGAAAGCCTGGACGGCGGAGGCTCGATCCGCATCCAGCCAGTCCGGCAGGGCTTGGCGAGCGGCGTCAACGGCCTTGCCAACCGTCGTTTCATCAGCCGCGACGCCTTCCCAAATCACCTCGCCGTTTCCGGGATTGAGCGAGGCAAATTCCTCGCCCGAGCCTTGCTCCCAAGCGCCGGCAATGTGATGGGGGGTCTTGTCTGCGTTCATTGGCTGGAAGTGTTTGTTAGGGTCCGGGCCTTGGCACCAACAGTGGATGATGTGCGGATGAAGCTCAACCGGCTTCTCGTCGGTTCGACGCTTCCACGTCCCTCGCATGATTCGCGCCCTCTCGCGCCCCTGCCGGCAGGAGGCTGATCGACAGCAACATCGCCGCGGAGAGCGCGATCGTGATTTGGTGCACTTTCACGACGTTTGCGCGCGAATGTTCCCAGATTTGGGCATGCTGCCCGGCGAGTCGGAGGAATATTTCCGGCAAAAGCCCGGTCTGTTCGCCGGTTTCCACCATCGCCAACTCAGCAGCCGAAAACAGCCCCGATTTTTCGCAAGGAACCAGGATTTCATCGCCGTTCCTCACCGTCTGATGCGCAGCTTCCAGAAATCGCTGAAATTCGCGCGAACCACACCGGTTTTTCGTGAGCGAGAGACTTTGGAGGATGGGAACGCCGGTCTCGATGCACGTTCCCACCGTCCCAAGCGCCAGCGCCATTTCCCGGTGCCGTATTGGGTGCGTTTCGAAGAAAAAATTGGACGTCGCCACCACCGCCAAAATGAGCCCGATGCTCGCCGGCAGTTTCCAGCCGGTCCGCATCCCAACGAGATTCAGCGTTGCGAGAACCAGCGCCGAAAACGCGACGGCTGAGGAAAACATCCAAAACCAAGGCCGATTTCGCAGCCGCAGCTCGACCCGAAGGCGATCGATGAGACGCCCGATCGCAACCTCCAGCGTTCCGCCCAACTCCCCGGCTTTCACCAGGTTGACCGCAAACTCATCGAACACGCGGGGATGGCGACCCATCGCTTCAGACAGCGTGTGGCCGTTTTGCAAATCCCTCGCCATGGCCAGCGCCGCCTCAGCGTAAGTGGCGTGGCGCCCGCTGTCAGCAATCAACTCTAACGTGGTCAAAACCGGTTTCCCGGCATCCAGCAGCATCGAAACGTCCTCCCAGAAGCCCAACTGATGCTCGCGAGTGGAAAAGAGGCGGTTCACCGGAGCCGGACGAACCGGAGGAGGGCGATACGGGGTAGTCGTGGCCCGGGTCCCGATTCCGCCAGCCGCAACCGGCGCGATTTGTGTCGGGTAAAGTCCCTTGCGGCGGAGTTCGTTGATGGCAGCCGCCTCGCTGGGCGACTCAATCGTCCTGCGGACTTCGACGCCGCGAGCATCCAGGGCCAGGTATTCGTATTCCGCCGCAAAACTCGCTGCCGCGAACAGAAAACTCACCAAGCATCGGATGGCCATCGGTTTCAAGATCGCTCATCGAATCGGTCTTCGCTCCCGATGCAACGAGATTCTCAAGTCACCCGTGACGTGGCTGGAAATCGCGAAGTCGCCCGCGCAATTGCTCCGCCGTCAGCCAATCCAGCGCGCCACCCGCAAAATACCCCTCAATCGCCCGAATTACGTCCTCCGCGCGAATCAGATCCATGCACCGCGGCAAATCCCCCGCCACATCCACGCAGAACTGCCCCTCCTCATCCTTCGCGTCTCCATCACCCAGGGGCTTGGTCCGCGCCCGCCAGCATCCCCCATCCTCGCAGCACTTCAGCATACCCACCGTATGCAGAAACTGATGGTGCGGATACGCCTCCCAATGCGGCGGCTCACGGCCCCCGGGCCACCACCACGCACGGACGCTTCTTCGGCATTCCCGGCCGCGTCTCCACCGCCGCAGCCAGGTGCATCGCCAGCGTCACCGGGCATAGCACCCCCTGCGCGTGATACAACAACCGCACGAACTGCCGCAAATCCGTCTTGCCCCGCAGATCGATCGCCCCGCGCAACGCCGGGTGGTGATGGTCCGCCTCCCCGCATTGCACGAAGAGAATCTTCCCCTCAAAATTGTCCACCACCGCCTGGTAGCGCTGCGTAGACCACCATTTGATCGTGTAATCCGGCTTCCCGCCCGCCATCACGATCCAAAACGGCGTCGGCTCCCCGGTAATCTCCTCAATTTGCGAATACCAGCTCTTCTCCAGCTCCGACACAATCGCACCATTCATTCAACGATTTCCTAAACCGAATGTTTTGTTGCTATTCGTTTGGATTTTTGCAAAGATAGGTGCGAACTTAAAAACCTGACGAGATCCCTTCCCATGAGTTCATCTTCATCCTCCAGCAGTTCGTCGTCAAGCAGCAGTTCTTCGCCATCCAGTAGCTCGCCGTCCAGCAGTTCGTCATCCTCCAGCAGTTCGTCGTCAAGCAGCAGTTCGTCGCCATCCAGTAGCTCGCCGTCCAGTAGTTCGTCTTCATCCAGCAGTTCCTCGTCATCCAGCAGTTCGTCCTCATCCAGCAGTTCCTCGTCATCCAGCAGTTCGTCGTCATCCAGCAGTTCGTCGTCATCCACCAGCAGCTCGATTCCGGTTACAATTATCACCGATACACCGGTTTGCTTGGGTGCCCTGAGCTTATTTTTGTATTCCGTTGACGCAGGCGTCACGGTCGATGTCTCGACCATCCAATGGGATTTCGGCGACGGCAGTTCGGGTAGTAGCGAAGAAAATCCAACTTACACCTATTCGAATCCTGGACACTATACTGTCACTTTCTCAGCCCAAACCGACAGTGGATCTTCATTGAGTGGTTCGTTAAACGTCACGATTATTCGATTGGAGTTCAGTCCCGACGTCGATTCGGTGTATCTTCCTGGCGGAACTTCGCTTTCCTACGACGCAAGCGAAAAGCTCATCGTTGAGCCCAATGACGTCGTCGTCGAATACAGTAGCGTTGGCGATGACGTTACCGAGGACCAAAACTTCAAAGATAATGGACAATTTACCATCGAAGAGATTGGGAACATCAAAATTCGTGCCGAAGACCGAAGACGATGCAAATACGTGTTTTGATTACTTGGAAATTGAGGCGTTTAGCCTCCTGAATGATGACGAAGTCGTTCTGTGCTGGGAAGAAAACGGAAGTTTTGAGCCGGAAGCAGATGACGGCGTCCTGAGCGATCAGGTGGATCCTGACGACGTGACATGGTCTTACACCAAAGTTGACGGGGCCAATCCTGCGAACTTTGACGAGGATACCGGGAAATTGGATTTCGGGAGTGGTCGTGGCGTATATACGCTGACTGCAACATATGATAAGGATGGAGAACAGCACACGGAATCGGTATCAGTCAGAGTTGTCAAAATTGAATTCAAACATCCAGATGGTTTAGGCGGATGGAAATCCGTCTTCAAATGCACGGATCTTGCCCTTTGGGATGCCACGGAGTATTTGACAGAAGAAGCGAAAAAAGATGCCGCTTATCTTGAGTGGCTGGTTGACAATGTTGTTCAGGGTACCAGTTTCCTTGATATAACTGTACCGCAGAAGTATAACGTTACTGCCCAACTCGCCAATCAATCCGACTGCGCTGAATCTTTCTATCTTTTTTCGGTGAAGGTTGGTTTTTCTTGGCTGGATGATCCTTTGCTCATCGCTCAAGATGACGAACGAATTGTCGTCGTCAGCGTTCTTCCCGATGAGCCTGAAGTTCAGGACAAAGAAAATGGCGTCCGCTTCGAAACCGAGCATCCAACCGTAGCTGAAGTCCTCTATGACGAGAATAACCCTAATTACCTGGCTGAAGGCGATGTCGAATTAACCATAAAAGGAGTTGATGCCTCTGCAGCTGGAACCGGCGTAGGAAAGACAAATTTGAGGTTTATGTTGCCCGCAGCGTCGGGTAAGGAAGAAGACCGGGAACCGTGCGGTTTGATTGCCCTGTTCGTGGTAGATATTGATAAATTGACAATTACTGATGTCTCAACGAGTTCGGCCAGCCAGAATAATGTCGTGCTGACGCCCGCGGATAAGGATGACAAAACTCTCACCATTCTAGTCCCAAAAGTTCAAGGCGTCGATGAACAAGGAAAGTCGATTCTTGAAGGAAAGATTAAACTGGAGATCGACCAAGTTCCCGATACGGACGAAGCCGCCGGGTACTGTTTGTGGAAAGTGATTGAATCAGGAGATATCACTGAGCCCTTGGTTGGGAGCGGTGATTTTGACGAAGAGGCTCCGCCCGAAGTCACACTTAAACCTTCGAAAGGTAATGAAGACACGGAATTTACGATTAAAGTAGGCATCGACTCCAAAGTGCAGGATGGGGAACTCGATGAGAGCGAGGTGGCCACGAAAAAAGAGGTCCTATATCTGGCAAGAGCTAACTTCGCGTTCATTGAAGTTGTTGAGTTGCGTCCACTTTTGAAGGACGAAGAAGAAAACGATATTGCGGAAACTGAAGTCCCCAAACTTGGGGATGGAGACACCAATCCCATGATCAGAGGTGCCGGCGATGATCGCGTCGCCTATCGGGATATTAAAATCAAAATTGGGAATCCTGGCCAATTCAACGGGAAGAAGGTCAAATGGTCGATGGAGCCGCTGTTCGTTCCAAGCGGCGCTCAGGACCCGGTATTTCGAGGTGACTTGTCCCAGAGTTCGGATCATTCGAACGAATTTGAAGAATCCACGGAGTTCGGGAGTAATTTCGGTTTTTCGGAAACAACCGTTGAAACCGTCATTGATGCAAATGGTTTCACGGCGGTCAGGGCAAATCTTGCGCCCATTGGCTTCAACCAGGCAAGAATTCGAGTTGAGGTAGAGGGACATGATTCTGGAGCAATCTCGATAGTGGACATGGAGGTTCCGGCGGTGATCGTGATCGATCCTGGTCACGGCCAAATTAAGCAGAGCGGTTGGCTCGATACTGGCGCAGAAGGAACCTATGTGGATGACTCCGGAGAAACGGTTAAGGTACAAGAGCATTTTCTGGCGCTCCAATTGGGCTTGAGCCTGAAGGCAGCGCTTAATGGGCACGAACTTACGAGCAAGCATCTCCTGCGCGCATTCACCACGCATGAAAAGCTAGATGATGGAAAGGCGAATATAGAAAGGCCCCAGCTTGCCAAAGAGAAGGGAGCCGATATCTTTTTGTCTATTCATTTTAATAAGGTCGAGGATGTTACCGTTCGCGGTACAATAACCTTTTACAACCAAAAAGACGGCCCTACACAAGTCAATCTCAATGACGATAAACGATTGGCCAATCTTGTCCAGGGGGCCGCATTGAGATCCATGAAAGCGATTGATCGGACGGCACGGGCTCACGGGAGTCCAATCAGAGGATGCCGCTTTGTAGTTGTACGTGATGGGGCATCGTACAATGGTAATGTAGCTGACTACGCTCCATGCAGGTCCGTGCTCCTTGAAATGGAGTTTATGTCCAACCCACGGGTCTTACGGATTGTTAACGAAAACATTGCCGTGCTTGCTGGCGCATTTGCCGCCCAAATGGGAGCCACCCTAATTGGAAATATTCGAGAACCGGAGAGACTAGACCAACCTTAAGCACCCACAAAAATGATGATCAATTCGATCCTAGATTATCTTGGCCGAACAGCGCCAAGCCTTCGCAAAATTGTTAATTTGACCTGCGCTGCGTTATTCCTAACTCATGTTCATTCTGGCCCGGACCAAGAACATCTTGAACCGACGAAAAAACCGGATTGGCTGAAAACCGGGACTGAATTGACCCCGAAAATAATTCCGCCGCTCACCGCTTCCAAGCTGGAATTTCGGGATACGTACGGCGGCGCCAAGCTCTTCCTCGCGCCACTTGGAAGACTGGAAGTTGACGGGGTTCGCGTTGAATCCGCGCCTGAAGGCGAACGGGATGCTCTCCGAGCTTCCTTGAATCCGGCTCGTAATCGCCTGATCATCACCCGTACGACCGGATCGTTTTATGTATCAACGAAGATAGGTGAAAAAAGGGTCACGGCGGATTGGGATAACCGCAATCCAATACCTGGAACCAATTATGGCAATCCCCCTTGGTTTGATATTGTTTGGTGGGTATGGCTTGATGATTCTACGGCGATTTCTCCAGGAAGAATCGACACAGAAGACGGCTACAATACTGCTCAGACCGGCTTATTCGTATTCGATATCAACTCAAAAACGATGAGGCGTGTGAATTTGAAAGAATTAGACATCAGGACGCATCCGGAATTGTTTATCACCGGCGTCAACCCGGATAAAAGAATGATTCGAATCATCTTGGATGACGAGGATTCATCAGGGAATTATCGCGAGAGAACCTTTTTTCTGAAAATACCCGGGGAGTAAGATCCATGCCGCTCACCCGCACCTCCATCCTCAACACCCTCGTCTCCCGCTACGCTTATACTTCCTATCTGGAAATCGGCCTCGGCAACGGGCGTAATTTCGCGGCCATTGAGGTGGAGCGGGCGAAAAAGGTGAGCGTCGATACCAATCCAAATCATCGGCCGGATTTTGCGATGTCTTCGGATGAGTTCTTCGCACAGAACGAGCGGCGCTTCGACCTTGTTTTCATTGATGGGCTTCACGAGTGCGAGCAGGTGGAGCGCGATATTCTCCATGCACTGGAGGTTCTAAACGAAGGCGGGACGATCGTGTGTCACGACATGAATCCGGTGCAGGAGATCCATCAGTCGCGACCCCGAAAATCCGCCTTTTGGAACGGGGACGTGTGGAAGACGTGGGTGAAGCTGCGGGCGCGGGCGGACCTTGAGATGACGGTGTTGGATTGCGACCAGGGGTGTGGAATTTTGCGGAGAGGAAGCCAAGAGACGATCCACGTGGACGAAACGTTGCTAAATTGGGAGGGATTGGTAAAGAATCGAAAAACGTGGCTCAATTTGAAGAAGCCGGAGGAGTTTGACGCGTTGTTGGGCGGTCAAGGACCGGGCGTTTCCTCCCCGCGAGGGTTGGCGGTGCGAATTTCGCCCCGGTTATATCCCCGGCCGCCACGCATTGGCGTTGTGGTGGGGACGTTTGCGGCCATACCTTACGTGCACCTGCACCTGGAGCTTCGCAAACGGCGTTATCCGAATATCCCCTTTCTCATTCACGATGACGGATCGCCGTTCTCACAGGAGATTGGAGCCCTGTGCGACCGATACCCGGGCGTGCAGTTTTCCCGCAATCCCCGGCGGCAGCGGCACTGTATTGGAGATTTGACCAGCTATTATGCAGGACTGGAGTGGGCGCGGGAAATGGGGTTGGATCTCCTGGTCAAGCTTAGCCGCCGTTTTGCGTTTAAGGAGAACATTTTTCCCTCCCTGCGTAAACTGGCGCTTGAGACCCAGTATCCCACCTTTTCCAGTTATACCACGTCGTTCGATTTCGGCTTCCGGACCGAGTGCATCGCGCTTTCCGCCAGGGTGTGGGATCAGCCGGAGTTCGTGCGGGAGTTAGCGTTGCGCATTGAAGCCGAGCAGGGGGTTTTTGTGGAGGGCTATCTCCACAACCAGGCCCGCGCGCTCTATGAACGCGCCCGCTGCCCGGAAACCGAGGCCGTTGACGCGCGGCAGGCGCTCGGCGATGGCAAAGACGCCTATGCCCTTTGGCCGGAGTTGGGGACGGATCGCTGCACGCCGCAACCCAGCCACATTTGGCACGATTCGGCCGGGCCTAGCGATTATGCGGCGCTGGCCCGGGAATTGGGGCTGCAGTATGGGGAAGCGGATTTTCAGGATGCGAATATGGGGCAGGGAATCGGGCAAAAGCCGATGGTTGCCTGGTTTCTCCACATCCCGAAGACTGCCTGTTCCTACATTGTATCGCATTGCGATCGTATCAAGGGCATCGGGCACGCCAGCCTTGCGCCGCTGGAAATCCGGGGCCGGGTAATGACCTGCGTGCGCGATCCCATGAGCCGGGTGGTCAGCGCGTGGGCGTGGATCGTCAAGGACGGTCCCGTCAACCAGGTGGATGCCGTGCAGCGAGAGATTATCCGGTCGCAATGCGGCGACGATTTCAGGAAATTTTGCCAGCGGTTGCCGGAATTCTCGCGCGATGAGCGAATGATCCATTTTGTTTCCCAAACCCGGCATTTCGACCGGTTGCAGGGCGATTTCGAGTTGGAAATCATCCGGTTCGAGGATTTGGATGCGGAGCTGAAAGAATTCGCGGCACGGCACAAGGTGGAGTTCAACCCCGGAGCGGACAGGCCGAATTCCAGCGGGCATGGACCGGTTGCCGAATATTTTCGCGATTCCGCTGCCGTACGGGCGGTGAGGCAGGCTTATGCGGCGGATTACGAGCGTTTTGGAGACGGTGGCAGCGAAGATGAGGCGCCAACCTGAGAAAATCGCTCGCGCAGCGGCCCGATCCGGCGCAGACTGGCAGGATGCCGAAAACTCCAAGCCTAACCCCCTCGATCATCCTCTCCATTGCGCCGTTTTTCGCCGCGATCGGCCAGGAAGAGCCGGAATTTCGCCCTCGCACGGTCATTGCGCGCTCGTTTCCGCCCATCGTCGAGCCGCAAACCGTCAGCGCCGCGGAAGCCGAACCCGACTGGGTGCGCGAGGAGGAGTTGGTGCTGGGCGTGGTCGTCAACGGCAAGGCCCGCGCCTATCCCATCAACGCGCTGACCGGTCCGCGGCGGGAGATCATCAACGACGTGCTGGGTGGCCGCTCCATCGCCGCCACGTGGTGACATCTCTGCCACAACGGCATCGTGTATGTCCGCGAACATCCCGACCATCCCGACCACGAAAAGCTGACCTTCACCGTCTCCGGCAAGCTGTGGAACCGCAGCCTGGTGATGCTCGACCAGGAGACAAATTCGCTGTGGAGCCACCTGCTGGGCCGCGCCATGGAGGGCGAACTGAAGGGCACGGAGCTGGAAACGCTGCCCTCCACGATGGTGGACTGGAAAACCTGGAAAACCGATCACCCGGACACCACCGTGCTGGCGCTGAGCCGAACCCATCGCGACTTCGTCAAGGAATTCCACGAGGCGCCGAACCGCTTTGTGCTTGGACTGCGGACCCTGACCGAGGCGCGATCCTACTCGTTCGACATTCTGCGGCAAAAACCGGTGGTGAACGACGTTTTCGCCGAAAAGCCAGTCGTCGTCGTCTTTCGCCCCGACAGCGCCGGGGGACGCGCCTTCGACCGGCGCGTTGAAGGCAAAACGCTGACGTTTCAGGCGGCTGGTGATGAAATGCGCGATGCGGAAACCGGCTCGACGTGGGACCTTGAAAGCGGCGCATGCACCGCCGGCGCCCTGCAAGGCAAGCGCCTCAGCGAAATTCCCGCCATCGTCTCATTTCGCCGGGCATGGGAGGTTTTTTACCCGGAATCAGAGTCCTACGCGGTTGAGTAGGGCGAAATCTCCAAACCCACCGCCGAACAGCAGCCGCAAGCGGGCAAAATCGGCTTCGCTACGCGCGAAACAGCGCCCCCATCTTCTTGCCGAGCAAAAATCCGGCGCCGAGGATGGCGACGGTCAAAAACGCCATGGCCCAGACGCCAAGCGCGGAGGCGATGAAGGGGCCGTTGCCTAACGAGCTGAATAAGCTGTAAATCGCGGTGGTGATGGGGAAATGGGCCTGTTTTTGCGCCAAAATCAGCGAGTCGCTCACCTCCAGCATGGAAAACGAAAAGGCGAGGATGGCGCCGGCGATGAGATTGGCGGCGATGAGCGGCACGGTGATGCGCCGCAGGGTGGTGAACGGACCCGCGCCGAGGTTGGCGCTGGCTTCTTCCAGGCTGCGGCTGGTTTGCTGGTAGCCGGCGACGGCCGAGCGCACGATGTAGGGTAAGCGCCGCACGGCGTAGGCGATCACCAGCAACACGAAGGGGTTGCCCGGCTCGAACACGTTGAGCAAGAAGTGGAAGAATTTGCCTTCGCGGGTCATTGCCAGGTAGCCAAAGGCCAGGACCAGCCCCGGTACGGCCAGCGGCAACATGGCCATGGCGTCGAGCAATTGCCGGCCGCGAATGTTGGTGCGCACCACCACGTAGGCGATGGCTACGCCGAGGACGAGGTTGAGCGCGGTAGCCAAGCCCGCGTATTTCAGGCTGTTGGCGATGGAGGGGACCGTGAGCACGTGGCCGAGCGCTTCCTCGTAATGCGCCAGGGTGAAATTTTGCGGCAAAAACGTGGCGTACCAGTCTGTGGAGCTGGAAACGAAGAGCACGCCGAAGTGCGGGACGGTGGCGATGAGCACCGTGCCCAAAAACAGCGCGCAAACCAGCCAACGCCGCCAATCCGGCAGTTCGACGCTCTGCCGACCCATCGAAGCGCGGCCCGAGGAACTGAGATCCTGCCCGCCCATCAATTTCTTGCCGGTCAGGAAAATGACCACGGTGACGAACAACACCACGGCCACCAGGGCGTAGGGAAACTGGCTGGAGCCCAGGTCCTTGATCCCATCGAAAATCTGGACCGAGGTGATGCGCGTGAAGTCGAAAATGAGCGGGACGCCAAGCTCCGTGAACGCCCAAATGAAGGCGATGGTCCCGCCGGCAAACAAGCCCGGCAACGTCAGCGGCAGGGTGATTTGCATGAAGCGCTGGTAGGGCGAACTCCCCAGGTTTTCGCTGGCTTCTTCCAGCGCCGGATCCAGGTTCGACAACGCGGAGCTGACGTTGAGGTAGACGATTGGGTAGAGGTGCAGCGCATTCATCACCACCATGCCGACAAAGCGGTGCTGGCCGAGCCAATCCACGGGGTTGTCCATGTCCACCAGGCCGAGCCAGCTCAGGAAAATGTTCAGCGAGCCGCTTTGACCGAGAATCTGCTTCACGCCGATGGCCCCGACGAACGGCGGCAACACCAGCGGAACCAGCAACAAGGGCACCAACAGCGTCTTCAGCGGAAAATCGTAGCGGTCGGCGATTACCGCCAACGGCAGCGCGATGAAAATGGCTCCCGTGGTGCTGAAAATCGCCACCAAGAAGGCGTTTTTCATCCCCTCCAGGTAGTAGCGGTCCTCCAAAACGTTGAACACGTAGGCCAGGGTGAAATTGCCATCCACGATGAAGGCCTCCTTCAGCGTCGTGGCGATGGGATACACGAAAAACAGGGCGAAAAAGGTCAGCATCCCCACGAAAGCGACCAGCGAGATGTTCGCTTGCCGGAAGATGCGCAGGCTGTCTCTCATGGAATCCAGATTCATAGCCCTCGTTTGGCCAAAATGGCCGCGTCTTCGTAGTTTTTGCGGAATCCCTCGCGTAAATCGCGCCGCAGCTTCTCGATCGCCAGCACGTCGGACGCTTTTAGCTTGTCCTTCAGATCACCGGTGATGTTGGTGTAGCCCACTTGGCTGACATCGTGAAAAATCCGGGTGGCGCGCGGGGGAAACTCCGCTTCAGCCAGCGCCATCCAGGCTTCCTGCAGTTCCTCGTGATTTTCCAGGCACATCACCTGGATGATGAACTTGATCATGTCGAAATGCGGCGAAGTCCACTCCGCGTGGTAGTAAAACTGCTCCGCCCGCTCGTAGGGCATGACCTCCGGGTCGCTGGAATGCTTCAGCTCATCCGGCGTGTAGGCGTCCTTGCGAATCGGCAACCGGCGCAACGCGTGAAGCTTGGGTCCGCCCGGTGCGTCGGTGCGATAATGCCACAAGCGCTGCCCTTCCGGCGAAAGGACGAAGCGAATGAACTCCAGCGCCAATTTCGGCCTCGGTGCCCCCCGAAACATCGCGATCGGGTCCGCGCCGATGGACGTCCCGCCGGTTGGAGCGACAAATTGCGCCCGCGAGCTGCCGTCCTCCTTGCGCAGCCGCTCGTTCAGCGTCCGGCCGTAGAAATCGATCGTCATCCCGGCAGCGGCGTTGCCCTGGCTGACGTCGTAGGGAATTTTCGTGCTCTGGTCCGTCCAGTAACGCGCGTTGGCCGCGATGCGCTGGATCAGATTCAATCCCTTGGTCCAGCCGAGGTTGAGCGCGTCCTCCGTGGCTTGGCCGCGATCCACGACCTTTTCCGGGTCGATCGCGCCCACCGCCGTGGCCAAATGCTGCTGGATCAACATCTCGAACGCCGTGTTGGCCGAGCCGCTCTTGGTGGGATCGGCCAGGGCGATGGTGCGCAGGTAACCGGGATCGCCGAGATCGCTCCACTGCGTTGGCGGCTCCAACTCCAGCCGCTCCAACCAGTCGGTGTTGTAAAGAATCCCGAAGCTGGACAGGCAATTTCCCACCCAGCGCCGATCGGGATCGTAGAGCAGCTCCCCGCTGGCTTTTTGTGGAATCACCTCCTCCTCAAACCAGCCCGGTTCCGCCTCAAAAATGCCGCTATCCACCAAATGACCGCGGGAAGCGTGCCGGTTGAAATAATACGGCCCGCCACCGAAAAACAGGTCGATCCCGATTCCCACGTCCGACTGCAAAAACTCGCGCCGCGCCTTTTCCAGGTCCGAATCGTCGCCTGGCGTCCCGTCGGGAGTGATTTTGCTCACCGCGGCGTCTCCCGGGCCGCCTTTGCCCTTCCACTTGCCGTTTTTCACGTTTTTACGCCAATGCAGCTCAAACGCCGCGCGAAACGAGCCGTCGATGAATTTGGAGACGTCCGAGGTGCCGCCCAAATCGCGCCACTCAATGCGCGCTCCCTCCCCGTTCTTGGCCTTCATGTGCTCGGAAAACGCCGCGGCAAATTCCCCGCGAATCGTGTCGTTGTGCGGGCTAACGATCACCAAAACCTCGTCGCTCTGCCGCAATTCCTCCGAGGCGTCCGGTCGCAGCCAAAACGGCACCCCCAGCACGATCGCCATCGCCGCGCCCACCACCATGGTGCGCAACCAGCCGGCGCGAGCCATCAACTTCGCCGCCCACTGGCCGGGACCGCCGGGACTGCCCGATTGACCGGGCAAGCCGAGTTCAACGTTGGAGGAGGACGACATCTTCGGGTTGCACTTCAGCGTAAAACGCTTTTTCAGACGGGCCTTCCAACACGTGGGGGTTCAATTGGCTCACCTGAATCGCGTTCGGCAGGTTTTCCGCCCCCAACTGATACTGCACCACCTCACCCAGGTAGGTGCGGCCCACGATCTTGCCCTTCACGAAATTTCGGCTCGGCTGTTGCTTGGTCAGCCGAAGACTCTCCGGGCGAATCGAAATCGTCACCCGGTCGTTGTACTTCGGATTCCACCGTTTGTGGGAAATGCGCCCCTCAAAGTTGCCAATCTTCGTCTCAACCGTCCAAAATCCGCGCCGATTCAGCTTTTCGATCAGCTGGCCGGGGATGAAATTCGCCTCGCCGATGAAACTGGCCACCGCGCGCGAAACCGGATCGCGGTAAACCTCCTGCGGGGTGCCGATTTGGGCAAAATCACCGTTTTCCAGGATCGCCATGCGGTCGGCGATGCTCAGCGCCTCCTTTTGGTCGTGAGTCACATAAACCGACGTCAACCCGGCCTCCTTGCAAATGCGCCGAATCTCCGTGCGCATCTCCACGCGCAACTTCGCGTCCAAATTCGACAACGGCTCGTCCAAAAGCAGGCAATCCGGCTCCACAATCAGCGCCCGCGCCAAAGCCACGCGTTGCTGCTGGCCGCCGGAAAGCTGATTGATCCGCCGCACCGCAAAATCCTCCATCTTCACCGTCCGCAGCGCCTTTTTCACCCGCTCCTCCACGATTCCGCGCGGCAGCTTCTTCTGCTGCAACCCGTAAGCCACGTTTTGCCCCACGGACATGTGCGGCCACAGCGCGTAACTCTGGAACACCATCGCCGTCTTGCGCTTATGCGGCGGGCGATGGGTCACATCTTGATCGTCAAAATGCAGCGAGCCCTCATCCGGCGTGTAAAAACCCGCGATCGAGCGCAACAGCGTCGTCTTCCCGCAACCGCTCGGTCCC
The DNA here is from genome assembly GCA_965224535.1 of Verrucomicrobiales bacterium. Taxonomy (GTDB): domain Bacteria; phylum Verrucomicrobiota; class Verrucomicrobiia; order Verrucomicrobiales; family DEV007; genus JBCDHN01. The sequence goes on along the minus strand of CBDCZR010000007.1, from coordinate 132,913 downwards.
AGCAAAAAGAACAACTCCCCCTTCTCGATCCGCAGGTCCAGATTATCGAGCGCAATGACGTCTCCAAAGCGTTTGGTGACGTTGGTGAGGGTAATTGCTACCATGAGGTGGGGAATGATTTCGCCGTTGGGGCGAAGTTAGCGCATTGGGGGAGAAATGGCCCCGAAAGGCAAGCCTAAAAGCTCGGAATTTTGGAGTGCGGCAGCCTGCTGCCGCTTTTGGTGGTGGGCGCAGCCTGCTGCGCGGGGCGTGGGTGGGGGCGGGGAACCTCAGGGCACACCGTCCTCCAGCACCAAAACGAAATCCCCTGGCCCCGGCAGCAGGCTGCCTCCAAAAAAAAGCGGCAGCAGGCTGCACGCACTCCAAATTACTCCCCGTCTTTGCGGGCAATCTCGTCGTATCGGAAACTCTGGATCGTCTTCACCCACGCCGGCGACGCTGCTTCGACGAACTGTGCCGCGCTACACCACTTCCACTGCGAACCGGCCCGCACCAAGGCATGATGAACCGCGTTTTGATGGACGTAGTGAAGCCGGGCCAGGTAACTGCGCTGATAGGTCAGTTGCGTCTCGCGATAGTTATGCCACAACCGCGTCCTTCCCGGTTGATTTTCGCGCCGATTCAACTCTTGGGTGGTTTGGCTGTGCAGCTTTTGCACCATCTTGCGCAGCGAAGCAGCATCCTCCGCTTCAGGCGGACATTGCGCGACCAGGTGATAGTGGTTCGACAACACCGCCCACGCCTCCAATTGCCACCCAAACTCCGCCGCCAACTCCAGAAGCTTATCTTGAAACCAATCCTTCATCGCATCGGAAGCCAGCAAATGCTGCTGATTGCGGGTTCGGGCGGTGAGAAAATAGACGCCGGCTTCAGCCAATCGGTGGGGAGGAGCGTGTGGCCAATCCCGCGAACCCTTGGAGCAATCCTCAGCCGAAGGCAGGATCGGTTCGCTTGTATCCATTCAGCAGGCTACGGGGCGGGCGTTTCGGCGCAAGTTGTTTGTTTGGAGTGCGGCAGCCTGCTGCCGCTTTTTTTGGAGGCAGCCTGCTGCCGGGGCCACGCCATTCAGTTTAATACCCGAGGGAAAGTGTTCCCCGCGGTCCCCACCCCCGCGCGGCAGGCTGCGCCCACCACGGAAAGCGGCAGCAGGCTGCACGCACTCCAAAATACCGAATGACAAATCATCCCCGGTTCCCTACACTCACGATCTAATTAACGATGAAAGTCTTCATCAGCTACAGGAGATCCGATGACCCGCACGGCACGGGCCGGCTTTACGACCAATTGGCGGCGCATTTCGGGCACGAAAACGTCTTCATGGATGTGGATAGCAATATGCCGCTGGGCATCGACTTCCGCGACCACATCACCAACCGGATCGAGGAGGCCGATGCGGTGTTGGCCATCATTGGGCCCCGGTGGCTCCGCGCCCTCCAGGAAAACGCCGAGGATTCCCGCGATTTCGTGCGATTGGAGATCGAGGCGGCGGCGTCTTCGTCGTCTGCACAATTCTGGCCGCCATTATTGGAATTGCCATCGCTTCCCGCATTCGGCGGTTGGGCCGGGCCGAGCCGAGACTGTGCCAGCCCTCATCGGATGGTCCGTCCTGGGTACCCTTGGGATTCTCATCGCCGCCTGGTGGACGAACCGGCGAAAATCCGCGGGGCAATGATCGAGGTGCTCGCAAAACGGAGCCTCAATCCTAAGAAAACCGCACTCACGGGCAATGGTTTCAGCAATAGGTAAAAATGTCAGGTTTTTACATAACCAGTGTAGATAGTCTGCATAACCAGCACAGGCCGTCTACCCTGGTTTCGTAGAAACCCCGCACAACCTGCAGGGAAAAGGGTGCCCACTTTTTACTTGAAATTTTGGCTTACTGAATAAAATCTGACGTTGACTCTAACAAAGCCACCACTTTCCGCCATGCCAATTCGCTACTCTCTGGTCGAAAATCACGTTAGCCCCAATAACAACGATTTTTACCCCCGAATCGAAATTACCGACAGCGTTAACCTGCAAGATGTCGCCCGCAAAATGGCAAAACGCGGCTCCACGGTTAGCGAGACCGATGCGCTGGCGGTCCTGCAATTGGGCGACTATCACCTGGAAGTGCGCGCCCGCCAACGCGGCGCAGAAGCCCTACGCGTGGGTCGGCTGGAAGCGCAATTGGCGATTGTGAGTTAGTATGGAGTGCGGCAGCCTGCTGCCGCTTTTGGTGGAGGGCGCAGCCTGCTGCGCGGGGGAGGGGGCATCGGATTGGCCCAATGCCGACGCGGGCTCCGCCCCTCCCGCAGCAGGCTGCGCCCCACCACCAAAGCGGCAGCAGGCTGAGCGGGGGAGGGGAGCATCGGATTGGCCCAAGGCCGACGCGGGCTCCGCCCCTCCCGCAGCAGGCTGCGCCCACCACCAAAAGCGGCAGCAGGCTGCACGCACTCCAAGGGTCACCTCATAGTTGGCGTTCCAAATCCGCGAGATCGATGACTGGGCATGGCGAATCCGCCGTCATCCGCTCCAGTGACGCTGCATCCTTGAATCCGGAGCCGGTCACGAGACAAACGATCGGCTCCACGGGGTCGATTTCGCCGTTGGCGGCGGCTTGCAGGGCTCCAGCCAGGGCCACGGCGCCGGCGGGCTCGCAAAAGACGCCTTCCTCGCGGGCCAAGCGGCGCTGGACCTCCCAAATGCGCTCGTCGCTGACCAGGTGACCGGTTCCGCCGGTAGGGCGGCATTCGCGGATTAGGTCGTGCCCGTCGATGACGCTGGCGACTTGCAAACCGCTGATTTGGCTGGTGCATTCGACGGCGCGCGCTTCATCCAGCCCATCGCGCAAGGGCCCGGCGATGGTGTCGTTGCCTTGCGGTTGAACGACGTGAATCGCGGGGACGCAATCGCCAAAACCGCGAACGGTGGCTAACGCGAGACCTCCGCCTCCGGCCGGCGCGAAGACGTGGCGCGCCTCGGGGAGTTGCTCCGCCAATTCGCGGGAAATCGATTCGACCCCGCGCATGCCTTCCGGGCTGTAGGCGTAGGCGCTGACCTGGAGGGCGTTTCCAGGCCGCGAACCCAGTTTCTCGAGAGTCTCGAGAACACGCGAGGTAACCTCAGAACTAAGCCCAAATCCGCGCACGCGATCGATTTCCGCGCCGTAGGCCAGCATTTGGCGCAATTTCGCCTCCGGTGCGGTTTCTACGATCGCGATGCGGCAACGCAAACCTGCTGCGGCGCAGTAAGCGGCCAAGGCTGCGCCGGTGTTTCCGCTGGAAGTGGCCACGCAGGTGGTTAGGCCGTTGACGAGCATGTTAGAGACGGCGGCGGCGGCAAAGCGATCTTTGTAGGAGCCGGTGGGGTTGCAGGTTTCCAGCTTGAAGAACAAATTCGGCAATCCCGCGCCGGGGCCGATTTTGCGCGAGCGAATCAGCGGCGTGGAGCCTTGGCCAAGGTCGATGTTCATGCCTGCGCGGGCGGATTGAGTTCGACGACGACGCCTAACGTCTCACCTTTGCGGACGCGCGGAAACGTCCGCAGCACCACCACCAGTCCATCGGTTTGCGCGGGAATCTCGCGCACGTCCTGGCCTAACAAATCGCAAACCGTGCCTAGCGGCTGACCTTTCTCCACCAATTCGCCCAACTCGACGTTTGGCTCGAAAAAACCGGCGATTGGCGAGGGGTTGCAGATTTGCATGTGCCCGGAACCTGGCCGCGGGTCTTCAACGGCGTGCTCCACGCGGCTAACCGGCGTTTCGCGCTCGATCATGCCGAATTCGCCCATGACGTTGAGGCAGCCCTCCACGTAGGCATCCACGCCATCGCGCCGCATCGTGGCCGAACCAAAATACTCGGCATAAATCGCGGGAACTCCGGCGTCGCGGGCCACCGACAGGGTTCGGCCGTCGGTTTTCGGGTAGGTGCCCCACACGAACGGCAGGTTGAAGGCGCGGGCCATGCGTCGCTGGGTTTCGAGGACTTCCGGGTCTTCAGCCAGGTGATAGCCGGTCAGCGGCCAAACGGCCAATTCCGTGCCGCCGGTGTGGAGATCGATGAAAAAATCGGCCTGACGAATGAGCTGGGAAACCGCGTGGGCGGCTTGTTCGGTGATGGATCCGGAGGGATCGCCCGGACAGGTTCGCGCCAGGTCCAGATCGTCTTCGGCCGTGCGGTGACCGCGCCAAAATGCGGCTTCGTTAACCACGGGGACGAGCTGCAAAGTCCCCGCAAAGTCGGGATTGGCCTGGAATTTGCGGATCAAGCGGCGAATGGCGGCCATGGGCTCGAATTCATCGCCATGAACGCCGCCGGTAACCAACAACCTGGGCCCGTCGCCGCGATTGCCGGAGATTTCGCAGGATGTCAGGGCAAGCGGCATCACAGCTCCTTGGGTAGGGCGGAAACTCCGCAATCTCGGAAGCGAAACCCGCCATCCACCGGCAAAACCACGCCAGTGACGTAGTCGGCCTCCTCCGAGCACAAAAACGCCGCCGCGGCGCCAATATCCTCGGGCAATCCCATGCGTCCCCACGGCAGACGGCCGCCTTGTTCGGCGATGACCTCCGCGGAAAACGTGTCCCGCTCGCCCGGCGTATCGATCCAGCCCGGCGCGATGACGTTGACGTTGATTTTGTGCGGAATCAGCTCCACCGCCATCGTTCGCGCCAGATGCTCCACGCCTGCTTTGCCGCGTTGTAGGCCACGGCGCGCGCCAGCGGAATTTGGCCGTGAACGCTGGAAATGAGGACCATTTTGCCTCCGCCGCCGCGATCGATGCGGTGGCGGGCGAAGAGCTGACCAACGTGAAATCCGCTCGCGAGGGTGCCGCGCAGAGTTTTGTCGAAATGGTCCGGGTCGTAGTCGACGAAGGTCTCGCGCTTGCTGAAGGCCGGGTTGCTAACCAGGATGTTGAGCTCTCCCGCGGTTTCAATTGCGCGGCTCACCAGATCCTCGCAACCGGCTCGCTCGAAAACGTCGGCTTCCAGCGGGATGCACTCGGCGTCCGCGGCGCGAACCTGCTCCGCGGCGTCGGCGAGATCGGGGCTGCCGGGCCGGTCGTTGAGGACGATCCGCGCACCGCGCTGCGCCAAGGCTAACGCACATCCCAAGCCGATTCCGCGTCCGCCGCCGGTTACGAGAGCTGTCTGGTTTTGCATCGCGCTCATGGTCTGACCTTGGCATCAAGTCGCCCGGGCGCCAGAGATAAATTGTAGGCTAGAAGCTGGGCACGGAAACCGTGGACAGAGAACCACGCCAACAAACGCTTCCCACCATGCCTGCGCAAAATCACCCAAATTGCCCCGGCCCCCTTCCGCGCCGGGGGTTTATGCAAATCGGCCTGACGGGGTTTGGCAGTCTGGGATGGCCGGCGCTGATGAGTTTGCGCGCGGAGGCTCCAGCGGTGAAAAAGTCCAACACGGCGGTTATTTTGGTGTGGCTGCGCGGTGGCTGCTCGCACCTGGATACCTACGATCCTAAGCCGGAGATCGAGCGGGAATACCGCAGCCCGTTTGAGACCATTTCCACCAACGTGCCGGGCACTCAGCTTACCGAGTTGTTGCCGCTGCAGGCCAAAATCGCGGACAAATTCAACCTGCTCCGCGGGATGAAGCAGACCGGGCCCGGGCATCCGGCGGGCTCGCTCCAGATGCTCTCCGGCGACCCGGATTCCAAGGACAAACGCTTCCCAAAATACCCGGATTGGATGACTGTGGCGCATTACCTGCGTTCCCAGCATGGTGAGAAGCGCGCGCTGCCGAATTACATCGGCGTCAACCCCATCGTGCGCTACGATAGCTTCACCATCGCGGGACCGGCTTACCTTGGGCCGGGTTACGCCCCGTTTGGCGTGAGCGGCGACCCCAGCCGGCCGGAATTTGCCGTGCCAAACGTGGGTTTGGACGAATCGAAAGTGGGGCGGCTTAGCGAGCGCGTTACGCTGCGCCGAAATCTCGACCGCCTGGAGCGCAACGTGGATGCGGTGGGCGAAATGGGCGCGCTGGACGAGTTTGAGGCCCAAGCCATGACGCTGTTGACCAACCCGCAGGCGCGCAATGCCTTCGACCTCAATCAGGAGGATCGCCGGACCCGCGAACGCTACGGAATGCATCGTTGGGGCCAGCAACTGCTGATGGCGCGCCGTTTGGTGGAATCCGGCGTTGAGATCATAACCAGCGTGTTAGACGGCCCCCAATGCGGGCGGGTGAACAACTGGGACGACCACGCGGTGAATCATCACATTTTCGACGCGCTCAAGTTCCGTGCGCCGCACTTCGACCAGGCTGTTTCCGCGTTGATCGAGGACATTTACGCGCGCGGGCTCGACAAGCGAGTGCTGGTGGTTGTGAGCGGCGAATTCGGCCGAACGCCCAAGATTTCGCGCGTGGCCAGCAGCGGCGGCGGAGTGGCCAGCGGATCTGCGGGAACCGTCCAGCCCGGGCGCGATCACTGGCCGCGTGCGTTCACGAATTTGTGGGCTGGAGGCGGATTCGACACCGGCGGCGTAATTGGCGCCAGCGACCGGCGCGGTGAAGATGCTGCCGAGCGCATTTGCGGTCCGGGCGATTTTCTCGCGACGATCTACCATCATCTGGGAATCGACGCCGGAAAAATCGCGATCGAGGACCACACCGGCCGGCCTGTTCCGATTCTGCCGGTGGGTAGGCCGATTCCGGAATTGACGGCTTAGCTTGGCGAATCTTTAAAAACCGGGTCCAACGTATGCACGAAGAGCCCCGATCGCAGCTTTGGTTCGAACCACGTGCTTTTGGGCGGCATGATTTGATCGGCGTCGGCGATGGCCAAGAGCTGAGCCGCAGGTGACCGGAAATAACGAAAATGCCACCGCCGCGCTTCCGGAGGCGACTTTTGTTTCCAGCGATTCCGCGCCGCGAATTCCGCCGATAAATTCGATGCCTTTGGCCGTGCGCGGATCGTCGATTCCCAGGATCGGGCCGAGCAATCGCTCCTGCAACACACTGACGTCCAGCGAACTGACGGGATCCGCGTCAGAATCCGGCGACCAAGCTCAGGGTGAACCAGCGGTTGCCTAACAACATGCAAACCCGGCCGGGCGTTTCGGGCACTTTTTGGCCGGTTTCCGCGATTTCGAAGCGTTCGCCGACTTTTCGCAAAAATTCGTCCTCGCTTAGCCCGTTCAAGCTGGCTACCGCGCGGTTGTAGGCCAGGATATTCAGCTGATTGGCCGGAAACAGCACCGTCAGGAACCAGTTGTAGCTCTCTGAGCCATTGTGCTGTGGATTTGCGGCGCGGCGCTCGGCTCCCACGCGATAGGCGCTGGCGCTGCGGTGATGCCCGTCCGCTACGTAGGCGAGCGGGACCTGCCCGAATAAACGCACGAATGGTTCACCGCCTTCCACCCGCCAAACGGTGTGCCCCACGCAATCTGGAGCGACAAAATCGTAAACCGGCGGTTCGCTCTCGGTCACGGCTTGCACCGCGGCGTCGATCTCCGCGTTTTCGCGATAGGTCAGGAATACCGGGCCCGGATTAGCGTTCAGCTCGCTTACCATGCGGGTGCGGTCGTTTTCCTTGTCCGGCCGCGTTTTTTCGTGTTTGCGGATGACGCCGTTTTCGTAGTCGTCGATGTGGCAGGTCAGGGCGAGGCCGGTTTGGGTGTGATCGCCCATCGTTTGGCGGTAAACGTAGACGCACGGCGCCGATTCACGCTCCAAAACGCCGTCAGCCTGAAATTGCGCGAAATTCTCCGCGGCCTTGGCATAAACTGCGTCGCTGTAGAGATCCGTGCCCGGCGGAAGATCGATTTCCGGCCGAATGACGTGGAGGAAGCTGAGCGGGTTGCCTTCCGCCAGTTTGGCTGCTTCGGCGCCATCCACCACATCGTAGGGAACGGAGGCGACTTGAGCGGCATTTTCGGGTTTGGGAACCAGTCCCTGAAAAGCTTGAACTCGCATGGCGGGGACTCATACGGCGTCCCGGACGGCGCGCTAGCAAAATTCCCGTCATCCGGCAAAAACCACCAATCGCTTCGGTTCGTGCTCCTAGCCGCTTTGGCGCCGGGTTTTCAGCCTCCGCGGCGGCTTACGGCTGCAATTCCACGTCCACTGCCCGAATTCCCGCAACCAGCGGCCGATGATCGCTCGCCTTGACCCAGGCTTCCGGGTCTTCCTGGGTCATGTAGTGGTAGACGAACGATTTTTCCCGGTCGATCTCGCGGTAAAGCCCCTGGCTGACGAAGATGAAATCGATGCGCGAGTAAATGCCGGCGTAGTCCCAGTGATGGGTCCAACTCATCCCGAAACGGTCCTCAAGACGCAGCGCGCTCAGGTAACGCTCGGTACCAAATTTGCCCTGGATCGCCTTGATCGGCACTTCGTTGCGGGTGTCGTTGAAATCGCCGTAAACCAGCAAATTCGTGCTCGGATCGGCAGCCAAAATCTGCCTCGATGTGTTGACGTAGAAGGTGAGCTTCGTTGCGCCGCATCAGTGCCTGATCCGCCTCCGGAATTTCGCGTTTGCTCTTCAAATGAGCCCCGATGAGGCGCAGTTTATAGTCCGGCGTGACTTGCACGGTAGCATCGAGAATCCCGCGGCTCAAGGCCAATTCCAGCTCCCCGAGCCGATAGTTGAGATCGATCTGCGAATCCCGCGCCACGATCGGAAACTGGCTCAAAAGCACCAAATGCCGTGTTTGGTCGGCGGCTTCAACCCACTCCACGTGCGGATATTCCAGGCCCACGCGCTGGAGCCGCGAACGAAGGTCGTCCACGTCCTCCATCGTGCCCATTTCGCACAGGCCGATCAATTCCGGCCGCAATCGCGCGAACGACCCGGCCACAGCGCGCTTTTCCTCCTCCGGTTTGGGGACATCCTCCACGACTTCGCCATTCACGGTGCGATCTTGGCGCAGGTAGTTCTTCACGTTGTAGGCGACAAATCGAATTTGCGGCGGCGCCTCGTCGTCCTGAGCCTGAGCCCCGCAAAACAGGCCGAATGCGCAAAAAAACAGGACGGACATCGCTGCCCGCCCTGTTCGTATTCGCAAATTTGGGCGCTGCATCAATCGTGCTTGGTTTCGGTCTCCGGATGATGCTCCTCGGCAGATTCGGGTTCTACGCTCACCTCCGGCTCCGGCTGGCGCATCTCCAGCTTCCGCGTTTCTTCCTGCACCTCGTACTGAGCGCGTCGAATTTCGTATTCGAACTCGTTGCGAGCCTTTTTGAACTCGCCCATGGCCTTGCCCATGCCTTTGGCCAAATCGGGGAGCTTCTTTGCGCCAAACAACAGCAGCACGGCGATGAAGATGATGATCATCTCCCCTCCGCCAGGTAATCCCATCATGACAGCAAATTGGTTAGGATTAAAATTCGGTGAACGGCCGGAATTCTCTACGCCGCGGAGGAGTTGTCGTCCTCACCTTCCTTGGTGGCGACTTCCTTTTCGGCGTTTTCCATCTCTTTGCGCGCTTTTTGGAATTCGTTGAGGCTTTCGCCCATTCCCCGCGCCAGTTGCGGAAGTTTTTTGGCTCCGAAGAGCAGAATGATCACGAACACGATGATCGCGATTTGCATTGGACCAGGCATCATAAGCTTGAAATAGTTGGAGGTTAGTTAGTTGCAAACACGGGCCGGTTTGCGGCTGCTTTCGTGCTCTGTTCGACGTTCAAACGGCTTTCAAGCGCCGTTTCTTGCCAGTTTTTTTTGGTGAACCACCATCTTAGGGCTTGGGAGGGTATTTGCAAAGGGAAGATTTTTGGCTCCTCGGAGTTTCAAGTCGCAAGTTTTAGGCTTCAAGTTCCGCTCCGTCCCTAACTTGAAATTTACATGCCAACCGTCGCCAGCTACTGCACCACCTTTCTCAAACCGGAGATGCTTCACATCTACCGGCAGGTGACAGGTTTGCAGGAATTCGGCACCTTCGTCATTTGCAAGGAGCGGCGCAGCGAGGAGCGCTTCCCGTTTGCCAACGTGGAGCTTCAACCCCGCGTTCGCAGCAACTTCATCCGGCGATTTTGGCAGAAATACGTGAAAAACGAGCCCCCGATCGTCTACCGCGGCGAATATCAGACGATCGCCAACATCCTGGAACGCCGGGAGGCGGATTTGATGCACGTTTACTTCGGGCACACCGGCGTTCACCTGCTGCCCTTCATCCAGCGCTGGCCCAAACCGGCGATCGTCTCCTTTCACGGGATGGACGTGCAAACTCGCGAGGATCAACCCGGTTACATCGACAAATTGCGGCAACTTTTGGCCGAGCTTCCCCTGGTTTTGGCGCGAAGCGAGTCACTTGGGGCGCGGTTGGCGGATTTAGGCTGCGATCCTGGCAAAATCCGCATCAACCGCACCGGCATCCCCATGGAAAGCTTCCCGTTTCCGGACCGGTCCGAGCCCGAGGACGGCGCCTGGCATCTCGTGCAAGCCTGCCGATTGATCGAGAAAAAAGGGCTGGATTTGACCCTCCGCGCGTTTGCCGAATTTCGCCGCGAATTCGCCAACGCGCGCCTAACCATCGCCGGTGAGGGCCCCCTGCAAGCCGAACTGCAAACGCAGGCCAAAAACCTGGATCTGGGCGATTCCGTGCGATTTTGCGGGTTTTTAGCCGTTGATGAGTTGGCCGCGCTCTACCACTCCTCCCACATTTTCATCCATCCCAGCCGCCTCACCGCGGACCAGAACCAGGAGGGCATCCCTAACTCGATGATCGAGGCCATGGCGACCGGTTTGCCGGTGATTTCGACCCATCACGGCGGAATTCCCGAAGCGGTTGCCGACGGCCTAACCGGCCTGCTGGGACCCGAAAACCAATGGGAGCCGCTGCGCGATTTTCTCCACGATTTGGCGAAAAATCCCGATCGCTGGGCCCAAATGTCCCGCGCCGCGGCCGGCGACGTCCGCAAAAATTTCGCCGCCGGCGCGCAAATCGCCAAACTCGAAACTTTTTACCGCGAAGCTCTGGCAAGCCCCAAAATCTCAACCCCAACTCCTCCATGACCCGAAAACGCCTCCGCCGCTACGTCGCCCAAATCATCGTCGCCGTTCTGGTCGTGCTTTTGCTCGCAGCGATGGCCAAATGCCCCAAAATCCCCGTTCCCGAAGAACTTTACGGCTACGTCACGGACATGTCGATCCTCATCCTGACAATCGCCTCGGCCCTCCTCGCCAACGCCTTTCGCAAGCGCCAGGTGTTCATCGATTCCCTGCGCGAAGAATGGCGCGAAATCGTCGACACCAAGGTGGCGCTCTCCCTTTACTGCCAGCGTGAAGATCCCGTCCTGGACGACTACCTGGAAGCCTACAGCCACATCAGCCGCGCCATCGACAACATGCGCATGGTCTACCGCAACGTCGGCGAAACCCGCAAGCTCATCGGTCTCTATCCCTACGAGCCGCTGCACGACATGCGCAAGGCCATGGAGGCGATCGACCCCCGAAAAGGCCCCGTTTCCGCCGATCGCCGCGCCCTGACGCGCGACAAGATCTGGGAATCGTTCAACGCCCTGCGCGAGCGATTTTTGGACGAGCTAGAGCTGGTTCAACCCGCCAACCCGATCGTCGAAATCGGCGCATCACGCAAAAAACGGCCTGGGTCCTCGGTCAAGGGTTGAAAAACCGTGGAAATCGGGCCGGTGTCCCGACTTACCCAACGCTGAAAACTGAAAACTCCCGGTTGCGTTCCCGGCCACCCTGCCCAGCATTCAACCACCATGGGAATCGGAATCAAAGAAATCGCCTTCCACGGCTATCCCGTCACTGACGTGGCGAAATCGCGCCAGTTTTACGGCGAGATCCTGGGTTTGCGCGAAACCGGAGCCGTCGAGCACGGGGGCGAGGTGGCGTGGGTGGAATTTGACGTGCAGGGCCAAACCCTCGCCATCGCAAAATCCAGCGAGGAGTGGAAACCGTCGCCGGACGGTGCGGGAGTCGCGTTGGAGGTCAAAAGTCTCGAACGCGCGTTGGAGCACTTGAAATCCCATGGCGTGGAGCCGGTCATGCCGATCGGCGACTATCCGCTTTGCCGGCTCTCGGTCATTCCGGATCCCGATGGCAACGGCATCGTCCTGCACCAGCGCAAATCCAATCATCCCGACTTCACCGCTTAGCATACAATGGCCATTCTCGTTGACGAAAACACGAAAATCCTCATCCAGGGCATCACTGGCTCGTTTGGGGGAAAACACGCCCAACTCAGCCTGGATTACGGCACGCAAGTCGTCGCCGGAGTCACTCCCGGCAAGGGTGGGCAGAGCTTTGCCGGCCGCGTCCCGATTTTCGACACCGTGGCTGAAGCGGTTCGCGAAACCGGGGCCACCGTGTCCGCGATTTTCGTGCCGCCGCCCTTTGCCGGGGACGCGATTTTGGAAAGCGTGGATGCCGGTTTGGACCTGGCCGTCGCCATTACCGAAGGCATCCCGGTCATGGACATGATGCGGGTGAAAGCGGCGATGCCGCACGCGAAAACGCGGCTGATCGGGCCGAATTGTCCCGGGGTGGTCACGCCCGGCCGTGGTGAATACTCCAACGGCGGCTGTCGCATTGGCATTGCGCCCGGCTACATTCATCGGCGTGGCAATGTGGGCATCGTCTCGCGTTCCGGCACGCTCACCTACGAGGCGGTTTGGCAAGTTTCCAGCCTGGGGATGGGTCAGAGCACCTGCGTCGGCATCGGCGGCGATCCCATCAACGGCACTTCGCATCTGGACGTGGTGAAGCTCTTCAACGACGACCCGGAGACCGAGGCGATCGTCATGATCGGCGAAATTGGCGGCACGCGCGAGGAGGAAGCAGCCGCCTGGATCAAGGAAAATTGCCGCAAGCCGGTCGCCGCGTTCATCGCCGGAGCCACCGCGCCTCCCGGGCGTCGCATGGGGCACGCAGGGGCGATTATCTCCGGCGGCAAAGGCACGGCGGCGGCGAAAAAAGCGGCGCTGCGCGAAGCGGGGATCGAGGTGGCGGAAACGCCGGCGGAAATGGGCTCCGCGCTGCAAAAGGCGATTCAGGCAGCGGGTTAAGGTCTGGCCTACCGAAAAAATGTTCTTTGCGCGAACCGGCGTTGCTGGAGCCAGAATCAGAGCCGAAGCCAAAGGGCGGTCCATCCAATTTTTTTGCCTCAACCCCTCAACGTGACTGGAGTTTTGGTTGAGCTGCTGTCGTCACTCCATGAATCAGCCCGGATAACAGGATGCCCTGTTGGACTAAGAAATGTGAAAGAAAATCAACGCCGCGCCGGCGACGAATCCGGGAAGGATGCCCAGCCAGAACCGGGCGGGTTGGCGTTTTTCGCGTGGGAGCATGAAAAAGAGCGAAAGCGAGGCGGCAAGGGACGCACCTGCCAGGAGGGAGGTCCAGGGCGAAAAGGAAGACTCTGAAACAAGCCATCCGCTGAGTTTCATTGCGAAGCCGCTACAATGGTGATGGCGCATCCTGCTGCTACGGTCCATACCAAAAAAGCTGGCCGAAACGCGCGAAAATGCTAGCGAGCAACCCATCACTGTCCCGCCGGACAAGGCGATCAACCATATGGTTGACCCATCACCCCAATTTCGTGCTTCACCGCCCCCGTCCAGAACGCAAAGCGCGAACACAGCGACCGCCAATGGCGCCACCGCCAAACGCGCAGTGAACCATCCGGAAGCCAGCAGGTAGGTCAAAACGCCCACCACCACGCTAAACTAGATTTTTCCGCAGGTTTTCAGCTCTTCCGTTAGCTTTTCCTGGTAAGCCGCTTGAGCACCACGGTTTTCCCGCGCCCGCTCGCTGAAATACACGAATCCCAGGGCCCGGCGGGTGCGATTTGGCGATCGATTGCCGTCGGCGCGGTGCACTGTCAATGCATCGTGCACTAACAAATCGCCAGGGCCGGCCGGCAGAGGCGTTTCCGCGGCTAAATCGGCTTCGGTGGGAAAATCGACGATGCCCTGGCTGAAACCTAGCGTTTTGGTGCGGCCGTGTTCACGCATTCCCGCGCGGTGCGAGCCTTTGACGTAGCGCACGCAGCCGTTTTCCTCATCCACGGCCTCCAACGCCAGCCACATGGTCAGCGCCTCGCAAGGCTCAAGCATGAAATAGTAGCCGTCCTGATGCGCCGGGGTGGGTTGGCCGATTCCTGGTGGTTTGTTGAAAAATTGCAGGTTTTTCGGCACGGCGGGGCCTTGCAAGAGCGTTTCGGCCAAGTCGCGAAGCGGCCCGGAAACGAACAAGCTGTGAAACCACGGATCGTGCGCTCCCAGATTTTGCACCTGTTTCAGCGTCGAGGCGTCGTCCTTGTCCTCGTAAAAAACTTCCTCGCGCTCCATGCCGGGAACCACCTGGGAAATGAAGCGGTCGAGGCGCCTGACAAGCTCGTCAAAATCCTCTCCGGCGACGAACTGGCGAAAATGCGCGAATCCATCGCGCTGGTAGGCTGCGAGGTGGTCGGTCATGGGCAACCCATTCTTAACCCCGCGTTTGTGGGGTTGTCCAACGCCTTACCCTAGTCCTTCGTCGTCGGAGTCGTTGTCCAGATCGATGGTCAACACGCCGTCCTGCATCAATTCGCCGACTTTGGCCTTCAATTCCTTGCCGGGGCGAAATTTCACGATCGCACGGGCGGGAATGTCCATCTCAACCTTGGGATTGGCGGGATTTCGGCCTTTTTTGGGCCGCTGCTCGACGACTTGGAAGGTGCCGAAATTTCTTAGCACCACCTGGTTGCCTTTGGACAACTCGTCGGTGGAGGTGTCCAGGAATTTCTGGATCACGGTCATGACCTGGGTTTGGGTGAGGCCGGTGTCTAGTGAAATTTTGATCACCAGGTCGCGTTTTTTGATAGTGGCCATGTTTTTCTTCAGGGGAGTCATACAATTATGTTGGATAGGGGGAAAACCTGACGACAAACGCGCCAGTCTTTGAAATCCAACCTGCAAATCCAGCTAACGCAGAAAGGCCCGCTAAAACGTAGCGGGCCAACCGGTTCTCAGATTGTGGGCCAGCCTATGGTATCAAGTTAGGCGGTTTGCAAATCGAAAATGCGTTTTTCCGATTTGCCGCAAAAACTCAAACCCGTGTTCTTTGCGCAGTGACGCGGTCAATTCTTGCACTTTAAGACCTGCCCCCCGCGGCAGCTCAAATTCCAATTCCTCGCTTTTAGCCCGCAGCCAATCGATCAATTTTTCCCGCGCCAAAATCGACGCCGCGGCCACCGCCACGTCGCTTTCCGCCTTGGTGCGCTGCTGGAGTTGAATCTCCAGTTTTTTGCGCGCCAGAGCGGTTTCCAGCTCCTTGGGGTTGGCGAACTGGTCGCTCAACGCCCGTGGGCACTCTGGCCGGCGTTTGGAGAGTTCCTCGATGGCCTTGACGTGGCCCCAAGCCAGCAAACGGTTCAAATTTTGAAATTTTTCGTAGAGCTCGTTGTATTTTGCCGGGCCGATGGAGACGACTTCCCAAACCGCGCCTTTGGTTCTGCGAATGATCGCGGCCAGCCGGCGAATTTTCGCGTCGGATTTGATGGCTTTGCTGTCCTGCACCCCTTCATCGATCCAATGCCGCGCGATTTCGCTGTCCACGTAAGCCCCGGCGATGACCAGCGGACCAAAAAAGTCGCCCTTGCCGCTTTCATCGATCCCAAAATGCGGCTCGAACATCTCCGGGTTGACGATTTCCTCGTTTCCCAGCTCTGCCACGCCCAAAATCATCGGTTCCAGGATGAATTGGACGAAATCCTCGGTTTCCTTGCCTTGAACCAGGATTTTCGGCCCTTTTTCGTAAACGGCCACGTTCAGCTTGCCTTTTCGCGCCGCGTAAATGGTCCATTCCTTCTCGACGAACTCGAATCCATTGGCGCGCAAAATGGGGCGCAATTCTTCGGCTTGGCTTGCGGTCAGGGCGTTGGTGTAGGAAGTCTTCGGCATCGCACGCATCCTAACTTGTGGACCAACACGGAGCAAATCCCGAATCCAAGCCACCCGCCACGCAACATCCGCTGGATGCCGCCGAAGCGCTGCGGCGCGTGGTGATCGCCTGGTATCGCGAGGTGGCTGAGGATTACCCCTGGCGCCGGACGCGGGATCCGTACGAAATCCTGGTTTCCGAGGTCATGCTCCAGCAAACCCAGGTCGCCACCGTTTTGGGCCGGGGTTACTGGGAACGCTGGCTGGAACGGTTTCCGGACGTGGAGACGCTGGCGGCGGCCGGCGAGGACGAAATCTTGAAAGCGTGGGAGGGCCTGGGTTACTACCGGCGGGCCCGCAATCTGCAACACGCCGCAAAAGCTGTCGTTCGCGACTTTGGCGGCGAATTCCCGGAAACCTACGATTCCATCCGCGAATTGCCCGGAGTCGGCGATTACACCGCCGGCGCGGTGGCGTGTCTCGCGTTTGGCCAGCCAACCGCGATGGTCGACGCCAACATCGCCCGCGTTTTGACGCGATTGCTCGATTTTCGCGAGCGGATCGACTCCACGGCCGGCAAGCGCTGGCTTCAAACCCACGCTCGGTTGCTCGTCGATCCCGGCAACCCGCGCGAATTCAACTCCGGGCTCATGGAACTGGGCCAAAAGCACTGCAAACCGCGCAAACCCACCTGCGGCCGGTGTCCGGTTTCGCGCTTTTGTCAGGCGACAGAGCCCGAGGCGCTCCCCCGCAAAAAAGCGGCTCAAAACGTCGAAACCGTCGAAGAATTCGCCTGGTACGTCCACGATCGGCGCGGTGGGAGAATTTTGCTCCAGCAAGAACGGGGAAGTCGGCGCAACGGCCTCTGGAAGCTGCCGGTTGCCACTGAATCCGAGACGGCGGGTTGCGAGGAATTGCTGCGCACGACCTACGCGATCACGCGTTTCAGGGTGAATTTGCGCGTTTTTCGCGGTAAAGCGGCGATGGCGCGCGGAACCTGGGTTTTGCGCAAAAACCTGGGAGAAATCGCCATGGCCTCGCCGTTTCGCAAAGCCTTGGAGCGGCTTTTGGAAGCCGGCGACGCGAAAACTTGAATTCCGGGCAAAAATGGCGGTTGGCAGCCGCCGAATCCGCGGCTAACTGACCAGCCATGGATTACGCCGTCACCATTGGCCTGGAGGTGCACGTTCAGCTCAAAACGCGCAGCAAAATGTTTTGCGCCTGCCCGGTCGAATTTGGCGCGGAGCCGAACACGCTGGTTTGCCCGGTTTGCCTGGGATTGCCGGGCGCGTTGCCGGTTTTGAACGCGCGCGCCATTGAAATGACCATCCTGACCGGTCAAATGCTGGGCTGCACCACGCCGCCCATCACCAAGTGGGACCGGAAGAATTACTACTACCCGGACATGCCGAAAAATTACCAGATCAGCCAGTTTGACCAGCCGCTTTGCGAAGGCGGCGGCGTCCCGCTGTACGAGCTGGCCTATCCCAAGGACGCGCAGAAATCGATCGCCAATCCGGGCAAAAAAGTGGGGCTCACGCGCATTCACCTGGAAGAAGACGTCGCCAAAAGCACCCACCACGCCAAAATGACGACGATCGACTTCAACCGAGCCGGAACGCCGCTCATGGAGATCGTCTCCGAGCCGGAAATTGAGTCTCCGGAGGAAGCCGCGGCTTACCTCAACTCCTTGCGCCAAATTCTGGGTTATGGCGGCGTTAGTGATGCGGACATGGAGAAGGGCCAGATGCGTTGCGACGTAAATGTGAGCGTCCGGCCCGAGGGACAAGCGGAGTTTGGCACCAAGATCGAGCTGAAAAACATGAACTCCATCAGCGCCGTGCGCCGCGCGCTGCACTTTGAAATCGGCCGTCAAATTGGCGAAATCGAGGACGGCAACGCCATCGTCCAGGCCACGTGGCGATGGAACGACGACTCCGGCCAAACCGAGATCATGCGAACCAAGGAAGACGCCCACGATTACCGCTATTTTCCCGATCCCGATCTCTTGCCGGTGCGGACGGAGAAAATCCTCGCACGGGTCAAGAACCGGGTTCCAGAGTTGCCGCATGAAAAGCAGCAACGCTTCATGGCCGACTTTGGCGTGACCGCCTACGACGGGGGCGTGTTGGCGGCCGACCCCGCTTTGGCCGATTACTTCGAATCCGCCGCAAAAGGGACGAAATTCGGCAAAAAAGTGGCCAATTGGGTCATCAACAACCTGCTCAGCGCGCTGAAAGAGGCCGATTTGGAGATCGCCGATTGCCCGGTGGCCGGGGAAAAGCTGCGCGATTTGGTTGGGCTGATTGAGGACGGCCAAATCAACAACAACCAGGCCAAAGAAGTCTTCGCCAAGCTCTTTGCGCAACCGGACAAGGCGCCCGAAGACATCGCCTGGGACCTGGGATTTGAGCCAGTTGACGCGGGAGAGATCGAGGGCTTCGTGGACGAGGTTATCGCGGCGAATCCGGGGCCCGTGCAGCAAATTAAGGACGGCAACCCCAAGGCGATCAACGCGCTGTTGGGCCAGGTGATGAAGAAAAGCCAGGGAAATGCCGATCCCAAGCTGGTGCGGGGTCTTTTGGAGGAAAAGCTGGGTTAGGGAGCGTCTTTTTTTTTGAGCCCATGAGCTTGCGCAAGCCCCATCTCCTCCTCGCCCTGTTTTCGCTCGTTCCCGGCGTTTTGTGGGCCCACCATTTCAAGGGCCTGCCCCACTACAACTACTACGAAAATTACCCCCAGGTTCCGGAGGAAGAATTCATCGGCCAGGCCGGCGACTACGAGGTCTCGCTGGTGGTTTACGATTTTCAGGGCATCAACCGCGAAAAAGTGGAGGATCCCGACAACGTGCGGCTGTTTCTCGTCATTTTTAACCTGCGCGACAACCGCGTCTACGGCGGTCCCCTCACCTTGGAAATCCTCGACCGCGGCAAACCGGCTTACACCCAAAAATTCGGGTCCGCCGAGCTGGAAAACCTCTACGCGCTGCATCGCGAGTTGCCCAACACCGGCAAATACGCGGTTCGGATGACGTTGCACGCTGAAAACGACCTGGTTTGCACGATTCCCTTCCGGCTCTCCTCCCAGGTCGTGCATTGGGGCCGGTGGGTTGGCATCGCGCTGGGAATTCTCATCCTCATCGCCGCGATTGGCGCGCGCCGGGCACGGGTGAGGCTCGATCGCAAGGAAGCGGCGCAAAACCGGCGCGAACGCAACGCTCCCTAACCAAAAATCCATGCCAAAATTCAGCCGCCGACAGCTTTTTCGCCTCCGGCTCAGCGATGTGACCCGCGAGGTGGGCAAATCCGCGGCGCAAAACGGCGCGGAGGACGAAGAGGAGCCGTTTCTGCGCCCGCCCGGCGCGTTGGAGGACGAAGACGCCTTTTTGGAAACCTGCGAGCGTTGTCAGGCTTGCGCCGAAGCGTGTCCGTTTGGCGTCATCCACCATTTTGGGCCGGTTGCCGGCCAACTGGAAAAAACACCGTTCGTGGACCCGGCCTCGGTTCCCTGCCGTTGGTGCGAGGACATGCCCTGCGTTCGCGCTTGTCCTAGCGGTGCGCTGAAATTGGATGAAGGCGAGGAAGTTGCGCCGATCGCCAAAGTTTTGCTTCAGCCTGACAAATGCCTCACCACCCAAGGCATCTTGTGCGACACCTGCTCCTGGCGATGTCCGGCCGGCGTCAAAGCGATCCGCATGGTGGCTCGCAAGCCGGTTTTGGAGGTGGATCGATGCACCGGCTGCGGCATGTGCGTCGTCTTTTGCGAGGCGGAGCCAAGCGCGTTTAAGCTGGATTACGACGACGGCGCGGCGAGCAACGAATCCTCAAGCGGGGCGCCGGTCAACGAGCGCAAAAACGCTTCCAAATCGTCCTTTTCCTGATCGGTTAGCTGCAACGGAACCAGGGTTTCTTCACGATGACCCACGGGAGGTTTGCCCGGCAATTCCGAGTAAAAATCCAGCACCTCGCGGAGGGTCGCGAACCGGCCGTCGTGCATGTAGGGCGCGGTTTGCGCGATGTGACGCAACGTCGGGGTTTTGAACTCGCCCAGGTTGTTGGTCTTCACCGCCAGGTAACGCAGCTTGATGTTCGCTTCCGGGCTGCGGTTGTCGCTAAAGTCGCCCAGACCGTTGAAACGATCGGCCAAAACCTTGCGAATCCCCACGAAGCGGCCCAAATCGCGCGGAAGCTTTGGATTTCGCGGCAAACCGATGTTGTGGAACTCGCCGTCGGAAAAATTCGGGCCGGCGTGGCAGAGAATGCAGCGCCCACGGCCGACAAAGAGCTTCAAACCCCGCATGGCGGCCGGTTCCAAGCCTCCGTTTTCGCTAATTTCGCCGTTTTCGCCGAGCGCAGCCACAAAACGGTCGAACGGGGCCTCGGCGCTCACGATTTTGCGTTCGTAGGCCTCCAGCGCCTTGCCCAAATTCGCCTCAAACCGGTCCAGGGAAGCTTCGTCCTCCGGCAGAGCGCCAAATACGTCCCGGTAGGCGCTGCGCAGGCTTGCATCGCCGCTCACCACCGCGTGCAAATGCTCGGAAGTCGCCCCCATCTCCACCTCGCTGTGCAGCGGTTGCAAACTCTGCGCCCAGAGCGAATCCGCGCGTCCATCCCAGAAAAACCAGCGTTGGTAGGCCACGTTCCAGACCGTTTGAGAGTGCCGAGTGGTCGTGCCGAGCCCGTCGGAAAGCGGCTTGGCATCGGAGAAACCGAGCGCCGGGTCGTGACAGGTGGCGCAGGAAACTTCGCCATTCGCCGAGAGCCGTTTTTCGAAAAACAGCGCCTGACCGAAGCGCGCCGCGCCCGGGTCGTCCGCGTAGGCGTTGGTGGGGCTGGGCGGGACCTTCGGCAGCGGCGAAAGTTTGCGAACCTCCTCAGCGCTGAATTCCGGCCGCTGATCCGGCAATTGCTCCCGGCAACCGCAAAGCAAGCCAACGGCCGCTACGATGGAAAAAACCAGCGCTCTCATCTCACTCGACCCGAACCGGAAACACCGCCCGTTCGCTCGACCCGCTGCGGGTGACATCCACGTAAATTTCCCAATCGCCGGCCATGTGAAAGAGCATCCCGTCCACGCGATAGCGCCTTGGGCTCACCAGCGCGATTTCCGGTTGCGTGTTCATCCCGTGCTGATGCTCCGGCATGTCCGCATTCACCAAAACGCTGATCTCGCCCTCCCCGCCTGAGGGCTTAACCCCCACGTCCAGCGAAAAATGCCCGCTGCGCTCGATCGCCTTCACGCTAGGCTGAAGCGTCACGGAAAAACCGCCGCCGTCGGACTTGCGAGTGGCCGGCCAACTCGCGACCGGGCCGGATGGCTCCGGTTGGCTGCAAGACGCGATGAGGAGAAGGGTGAGAGCCATGAGGATGCGATTCATGCCGCCACCCTAGCCAGCCTTGTTCGCGAGCCAAACTTGATTTTCCCGGTTCAGCGCGTCAGTTGCCTGCCAAAGCGCAAAATTCATGAGCAAACCGCGAATTTACACCGGCGGGCAAGTTGCCTCCGAAGACAATCCCAAGCTTCAAAAAGCCGACGTCCTCATCGAAGGCGGCAAATTCAAAGCCGTGGGCGAAAACCTGGAAATCCCCGACGGCGCCGAAAAAATCGACTGTTCGGGCAAAATTCTCCTCCCCAGCCTTTACGACGTGCACGTTCACGCCCGCGAACCCGGCCAAGAGGGCAAAGAGACCATCGCCACCTGCGCGGAGGCGGCCATCAACGGCGGAGTGACCGGCATTGTCCTCATGCCCAACACCTCGCCCAACATCGACAGCGGCGATTTGGTCCGCGCCGTGCTCGACAAAGGCGCCGCCACCCGCATCGAGGTCGAAACCAGCGGCTGCATCACGAAAAACCGCGCCGGGGAGGAGTTGGCCGGCATCGCAGGCATGAAAACCGCCGGGGTGGCCCTCCTGACCGACGACGGCTCGCCGGTGGAAAATCCGCAGGTGCTGCGCCGGGCCATGGAATACGCAAAAACCTTCGGCCTCTGCATCGCCAGCCACTGCGAAACCATGGCCCTAACGGCCGGTGGCGCCATGAACGAGGGCGCCGTCTCTTACCGGCTGGGTTTGCCCGGAATTCCCGCGATCAGCGAGGAAATCAACCTGGACCGCGACATTCGCCTTGCGCAATACACGGGCACCCACATCCACATCCAGCACGTCACCACCGCCCGGGGCATGGAGACGATTCGTTACTTCAAGGAGCAAATGGGCGGGGGAAATGAGGATTTTCGCGTCACCTGCGAAGTCTCCCCGCACCATCTCATCTTCAACGAGGACGACATCGAGGACTACGACACCCACTACAAAATGAACCCGCCTTTGCGCACCGCCGAAGACAATGCCGGATTGCTCCAGGGCCTCATCGACGGTGTTTTCGACGTCATTGCCACCGATCACGCCCCGCACACCGAATTCGAGAAAAACACGGATTTTGAAAGCGCGCCGTTCGGCATCACCGGCCTGGAAACCGTGCTCCCATCGCTCTTCCAGCACTTCATTCAGCCGGGCAAATTCGGCTGGGATCTGCTGGTCCGGCGCTATTCCGCCGAACCTCGCCGCCTCATGGGCAAGAACGCAGTGAAAATCGCCGAAAGTCAGCCCGCGGAGATGATCGTCTTCGATCCCGGCGCAAAAACGCACTTCACCAAGGAATTTATGCAGTCAAAAAGCTCCAACACGCCGTTTTTGGATCAGCAATTGGCAGGAAGCGTTTGTGAGGTGGTTTACGGTGGTGAAGTGCTCTTGCGCCGGTAACTGACGCCGGCCTGCCGAATCTCAAAGATTCTGGAAAATCTGCTGCTGCATGTCCTCGACGGTTTGGGAGGAATCCAGCTCGTCCACCACCTTGCCGTCTTTGAAAATGAGCACCGTGGGATAGCGGCGCACCTTGTAGCGCCGGGTGATGTTCTTGTAGCGGTCCACATCCAACTTACCAACCAGGTAGATGCCGGCACTCTCTTCGGCCAGTTGGTTGATGGCGGGAGCTAGCGAACGGCTCGGGCCATACCACTTGGCTCGAAAATCCACGACCACGGGTTTGCCGGATTGGATGGCCTGTTGGAAGGTCGCTTGGGTGAATTCAGGCGCCGGAGAGGAATCCGTTCCGGGTCGAAACACGACGTAGCTGAAAACGGCGACGATGGCGAAGAGGATTGGCTTGTTCATGAGTTGAAACGGGTTAAACGAGTCAAATTTATCTCAATTGTGGAAATTCTGCAAATTATTGTTTTCTAAACTGCGAAACCAGCCGCCGCCGGGGAATTTCCGAAACGGGAGCCGCCTTTTTCAGAGAAATGAGAACCACGCCATCGCTCTTTCTCAACGCCGCGCGGAGAATGGCGGCGCCTCCGATCCTTGCAATCGCCTTTGGCCGGCCCAAACTCTGACAAATGCCCGAAATCATCCCCGGCTTCCAATCGCTGCTCCAAACTCCGTTTTTGGGCGCGACTTTGCAAATTTGGCTCATCTTCGCGGTCGTGATCGCGGTGGCGGCGGCGTTTTTCCGCGAATGGGCGCCTCCGGACGTCATCGCCTTGTGCGCGCTCGCGGCTTCATTTTTGTTCGTGCTGGATACGGACCAGGTTTTGGCCGTTTTCAGCAATCGGGCCCCGATCACGATTGCCTGCATGTTCGTGCTCAGCGCGGCTTTGGAGCGCACCGGCGCCATCGACATCATGGGTGACTTTTTTCAGCGAATCGCGGGAAAAACGGAACTTCGGGTCATGCTGACGCTGATGGTCATCGCGGCGGTTTTGTCGGCGTTTGTCAACAACACCCCGGTGGTGGTCGTCTTTTTGCCGATCGTGACCAGTGTCGCCAAATCCCTGGGTTTGAACGCGTCGCGACTGCTCATTCCGCTGAGTTTTGCCTCAATTTTGGGCGGAACCTGCACGTTGACGGGTACATCGACGAATTTGATCATCGCCGACCTGTATTCCCAGTATCAGCCGGACGAAAAGCCGTTCGGGATGTTCGAATTGACGAAAATCGGGATCGTTTACGCGGTGGTGGGCCTGGTTTACCTGTCCACGGTGGGGCGCAAATTGCTGCCCAAGCGCAAAACCCTGGAGCAAAGCCTCGAACCGCCGGAAAAACGCCCTTTTCTCACCCAATTCATCATCGAGGAGGATTCCCCGCTGGTCGACAAGACCTTGCCGGAGACGTTGTTGAGCGAAATTCCGGAAACCGAGGTGTTGGAGGTCCGGCGGCGCGGCCGCGTGCTTCAAGCGCCGCTCGACAAGCTGAAAGTCAAGGCCGGCGACCGGTTGCTCATCACCCTCCACGGCACGAGCTTCGAGGATTTGAAGGAAACCGAGGGGATTCGCTTCGCCTACTCCAATTTGAGCCTGAAGCAGATGGAAACGCGGGAAATGAAGCTGATGGAGGGAATCGTGGGGCCGCAAAGCGAATTGGCGGGCCGCAGCTTGCGAGAGGTGAAATTTCGCCAAAAATACGGCGTTCACATCCTCGCGATCCACCGGATGGGCCGGGATTTGGCGCGAAAACAGGATTTGGGGGCGGTGAAGCTGGATTTCGGCGACACCGTGCTGCTGGAAGGCCCGATCGACGCCATCAACCAACTGCAACGCAGCCGAAATTTCGTCTCGCTAAACGAGCCGGTGTCTCGAACGTTGCGGCCCAAGGGATTGTGGGCCGGGGTGACTTTGACCATGCTTTTCGTGCTTGGCGCGGCAATTCATCCGCCCGGAATCCCGGCTTTCGCCCTGTTGGTGGCGCTGGGCATGGTTTTGACCCGGTGTCTCCCGGCCAAAGATGCCTACCAGTCGGTGCAATGGAGCATTGTGTTCCTCATTTTCGGGATGCTGGCCCTGGGCAAGGCCATGGAGGCATCAGGCGCGGCGGCATTTTTGGCCGGCGGCGTCACCAACGTCTTTGGCGGGGCCTCACCGGTGATCGTTTTGTCGATCATCTACCTGCTTAGCTCGGTGCTGACGGAGTTGATCAGCAATAACGCGGTTGCCGCCCTGCTAACGCCAATCATCGTCGGAATCGCCGCCGAGTTGGGCGTTGACGCCCGGCCCTTTATCGTCGCGCTCATGTTGGGGTGCAGTGCCAGCTTCGCCACTCCAATCGGCTACCAAACCAACACCTACGTTTACGGCGCCGGCGGTTACCGGTTCAGCGATTTTCCCAAAATCGGGATTCCGCTGAATCTGACCTTGTGGCTGATCGCCACTTTGTTGGTGCCGTTGATGTGGAAATTTCAGTGAAAATTATTTTTCTGGATTTCCGATTCCAGGTGGCGCGATGGCCAAAAATTTTGTATGGTTTGTATTTCATGAAGCTTGATTTCTTTGGATTATTAAATATGATATCAGCGTTAGTTGTTCTTCTTGAAAATGAAACCTAGAGCCGATCAAATTCCCAAAGCTCACGATCCAAATCGCGTCAAGAATGGTGGTGGATCTCATGTCCGTTCCCGCGGACCTCTCTCTCAATGTCGTGCGCGCGCTTCTCCTGCTGCGCGAGCGCAACAAGACCATGGCGGAACTAAGTGACGCCTTGTCCATCACCCGAGCCGCCACCACGGGCCTGATGGACCGGCTGGAAGAGTGCGGATCTGGCCGTGAGGCAGACGGATGCGCACGATCGCCGCAAATGCTACGCCGTGCCCACGGCCCATGGCACGGAGGTGATGGAAAGCATCGCCGTGACGTAGCGGAAAATCGCCGAACCAAGCGAAACCAAGCGCAAAAAGAGCGAGATCCGGGCAATCGAGCGTGGATTATTTCCATAATTTTGATAATTTAGCGAAATCTCGCTCATGAACCCGCATACCTCCTCATTTCCCTTGCCGCCGGTCGTTCCGCGTTACCAGCACGAACGCGTTCCGCCGCCCTGCTTCAATTTCGGCAACGATTCTTCCCACCAACCAGGCATTTCCGGGGCGCTGGATCGAATGGCGACGTTGTTTTGGGTCACAGACCTGCGCGCGCGTCTCATGGAGCTGAATCGCGCTGCGGCGGCGCATTTCGGGCTTTCGCCAAAAACCGAGGTGACCGGCCACCGCATCAAACTGGAATTTCACTCCTTCGACGATGAATCCGGCGAAGAAACCGGCGAATTGCTCATTTCGATGGAAGCAGCCGATGGAAGCGAGGGCTGGTTTCTTTTGGACCGTCAGCCCGTTTTTGAGGACGGCGCGCAAATCGGCTGGGCCTGGTTTGCCCGAAATGTGAGCCGCTTGAACCAAAGCGGACGGCGAATGAGCGGATTGGCGCTGCAGGCGTCTTGACCGCGCGATGTGCGGGATCGTGGCTTGCGCCGGATGTCCGTCTGCCGATAGTGCCGGCCCAGCAAGACATTCATGGCTCTCATCGTTCAAAAATACGGTGGCACGTCGGTGGGCTCGGCCGAGCGAATCCGCAACGTGGCCCAACGCATCCTGGACACCCACAATTCCGGAAATCAGGTCATTGCGGTGGTTTCAGCGATGAGCGGAGAGACCAACCGGTTGGTGGCGCTGGCGAATGAGGTGAGTTGCGGCAAACCCACCGGGCGCGAAGTGGACGTGCTCCTGGCCACCGGCGAGCAAGCCAGCATCGCGCTCATGGCCATGGCCATTAATTCGATGGGAGGCAAAGCGGCGTCGGTAACCGGTTCCCAGGCTGGAATTTCCACCGACGCCGTGCACACCAAGGCGCGGATCGACAACATCGACCCGGTGCGCGTCCACCAACTGCTGGATGAGGGGCACATCGTGATTTTGGCCGGTTTTCAGGGCACGACCAGCGACGGCCGCATCACCACCCTCGGCCGCGGAGGCTCGGATTTGACCGCGCTTGCCATGGCGGAGGCGGCAAACGCGGATTTGTGTCAAATTTTCACCGACGTGGACGGCGTGTTCACCTGCGATCCCCGCGTGGTGCAGGATGCCCGCAAACTCGATGAAATCGCCTACGACGAATTGCTGGAAATGGCCAGCAGCGGGACGAAGGTGATGCAGTCGCGCTCGGTGGAATTCGCCAAAAAATTCGGCGTCGTCTTTGAAGTCAGAAGCAGCCTCAACCACAACCCCGGAACCCTCGTCAAGGAAGAAGACATGAGCATGGAAGCCGTCGTCATTCGCGGAGTCAGCCTGGAACGCGATCAAGCCAAGGTCACCATCGGCAACGTTCGCGACACCCCCGGCATAGCCTCGAAAATTTTCGCCCCGCTGGCCGAAGCGCAGATCATCGTGGACATGATCGTGCAAAACGTCTCCACCACCCAGGATGCGGGCGTAACAGACATCTCCTTCACGCTAAACAACGCGGAATTGGCCAAAGCGGAGGAAGCGTTGCAGCCGCTGTTGAGTGGATTGGGCGACCACGTGGAGGTTCAGGCGACCGGCGGCATCGCAAAACTTAGCGTGGTCGGCATCGGGATGCGATCGCACTCCGGCGTCGCGTCGCAGATGTTCAGCGCGCTGGCCGATGCGGGGATCAACATCCAAATGATCACCACCTCCGAGATCAAAACCGCGGTCATCATCGACGAAGCGGAAATCGAGCAAGCCGCCCAAGTGGTGCACGACGCCTTTGGGCTGTCCGAGAGCCCGAGCGAGCAGAGCGTGGTCTAAGCCGCAAATTTTTGCAGCTTCAAATTTTAAACCGCGGCCAGCGCTTCAAAAACGCTTGCCGCTCCAGAATCCGCGCTCCCAGGTCCAGCTTGTACTGCATGTAAGGGTGGCCCAGGTTCCAAAAAGCGAAGCCCGACTGTTGCAAGTGCTCGGCCAGGAGGTGGAGCTGGAGTTTTCCGGCGTGGTTGTGCCCGCGGTTGGCGCGATCGAAAAAGCCGGTCAAGCTGGTGTAGACCGGGCCAACCTGATACCCTAACTCACCCGCCACCAATTCGCCGGCGCCGGTCACCAAACCCGCCGTCAGAAGGCGAAAATCCGGGAAATGGCCGTTGCCATCGAACAATTCGCGCATTTGGACGGCGTAGTTTCCCCGCAACCAGTTGGAAGGACCGTGAGCTTGCTCGATCCCCCGGATGATGGCGCCAATGTCATGGCCGGGCGCCAAAACGTAGCCGTGTTCCCGGCAAGCCGCGGAATTTCGCCAACGCCGCATCGTGCGGTTGACGCGCAAATTTTCCCAGTCCAGCACGGCGTAGGCCGATTGCATTTCCGGGAGCAGAATTCCGCCCAAATCGGCGTGCTCCGTGTAGGTAGCGATAAATCCGGCGCGTGCCAGGGCAACGTAGGTTTCCGGCGACCAATCCGCCGTCCAATAATGCGTGCGGGGATGCTGGTAGATTCGTTGCAACCGTTCCGGGTCCAGCAGGTCTTCGAGCCGAATTTGGGCGACGGCAAAATTCATGACGGCACGCCGTTGGACGGCTTGCTCGGCTTCAA
Organism: Verrucomicrobiales bacterium; assembly: GCA_965224535.1. Classification (GTDB taxonomy): domain Bacteria; phylum Verrucomicrobiota; class Verrucomicrobiia; order Verrucomicrobiales; family DEV007; genus JBCDHN01. The sequence goes on along the minus strand of CBDCZR010000007.1, from coordinate 104,710 downwards.
CCGCAAGGGGCGCCTGTCGGGATCGCTCTTCCAGACCAGGTAGGAGTAAATCCCGGCCACAGCCAGAATAACGACGACAAAAGCCAACGTTCCCCAAAGGATGAAATGCCGGCCAAAGGGCAAAAACGGGCTAACCGCCATCACTAAGCCGTATCCGACGAACAAGCGGCCGCTCACCCGGTGGGTCTTGCGCCAGGAAAGCTCGCTGGCCAGCGTCCACGGCGTCCGCACCCCAAAAACATGGTTGCTGTGGATGCCACCCAGAAACAAGCCGATGGTTAGGAAAAACAAGCCGATTCCCACGCAGATGATCGCCAGCATGGGTGCCTGCCGCCCGATCGCGGCGAGAATCATCCCCACCTGGATGGCCGCCAGCAAAAGCAGCATGCCCAGCCAAGTGGCCTTGTAGGCGACCGAGGAGCGCAGCAGGTTATCGCGCCGCGGTTCGATGCGCGGCAACACCCAGAACAGCGCCGTCAAGCCCAACATCATCGCCGGCGTGGCCCAGAGCGCCCATCGCGGGCCAAAACCGTCGGCCTCGCCCCGCGCGTTCCAGTGAACGGGGATCAGCCCGTCAACCGGGACCTGGCGGCTGGCCAGTGCGGTGGCGATTGCCACGATCGCGGTCAAAATGAGGCTCGCGACGAGGGTGGATCGAAAACTAACGTTCGGTTCGGGTTCGCCGCTCATCGTGGCTAACATACATCGCCGGGGGTGGTTTGCCAATCGAAGGCAATTTGACTCGCGCCACCGGATCCGGCAAAGTGGGGTGTGAGAATCACCAGTCTCCACCTGGCCGAAGTTGGTCCGTTTCAAAATGTGAAATTCTCCTTCCCCCCGGAGGATCTCCCGGAAAACGCGGAGATTCACATTTTGACTGGGCAAAATGGGAGTGGCAAAAGCACGGTCCTCTATGCCTTGGCGAGTGTCTTCGGGCAAAAAGACTTCGTCCGAAAACGGTTTTGGGAAAAGGGGCCTGAAGGCGTATTGGTTGAAGCAAGGACGGACTTCATCCCCAAGCGAATTCGGAAAAAGGGGGCCGGAGGCTTGAAGGAAGAGGTGATCACTGAGCCATCGGATCGATCCCAAGGCGAAGATGTGTTTACGTTTTCAAATCATGAATTCCCAACAGGTGTGCCCGATGGTTTGGACCGCTATTGGTTTCTATCCCAACCAGCCAAATACCAAACCGGCGGTCTCGGCATCCATGGCTTGTCGCAAACTCTTGACTTCGCCGCTTTTGGATATTCGGGTTCTCGCGATTTACGGTCGCCCAAACTAGAAACCCCGAAAGAGCCTGAGGATCGTCCGCTGGAAACCGCACTTGATTTTGGTTCGAACACGGATGTCAACACCATCGCCTCCTGGGTTGCGCTAAATTTTGCGAAATCCGCCTTCGCCACGCAACAGAACGATCACGACAAGTCATCTCACTATCGCCAGCGGATCGCGCGGATCGAAGAGGCGGTGTCGAAAATCCTGGGTGAACCGGTGCAGTTTTCTTTTGAGTATGAACCGCTCAAAGTGGCTCTCGAACTCCGGGGGCGCTCCCTGGATTTGGGTGTGGCGCCGGATGGCGTGAAGTCGGTGCTGAGTTGGATCGCCGACATTTTGATGCGCATCGAACGGGTGGATTGGACGGACAAATCCATCGCGCCAATTGACCAGCCATTGCTGATTTTCCTTGATGAAATTGAGATCCATCTTCACCCCAAATGGCAGCGCAGAATCTTGCCCGCGGTGCAAAAGCTCTTTCCCAACGCGCAGATATTTGTCGCTACCCACTCCCCGTTTGTTATTGGCTCGGTGGACGACGCCTGGGTGCATCAACTTGAGTTTGACCGTGCAGGCATGGCAATTGCCAAACCCCCGGAAAAGGCCAACGATGCGATCAGCTTTGTAACGATCCTGCAGGAGTATTTCGACATCGACGAGTATTTTGGAACGGAAACCGAGCAGAAACTCAACGAGTTTTACCAACTCCGAAATTCCGTCTTGCGGGGGGAGAAAAACGTGGACCAACTGCGGCACAAAGCCCGAGAACTTGGTGGAGACAGTGTCGAACTTCAAGCTGTCGTTGGCCGGGAGCTTCGACAGGTGGAACATCGCATGAAACAAGCTTCATGATGCCATTCAAACGGCCTGAAGCACCTGGCTGGTTGCGAACTGGAGAACGCGACTGGGGCAAGAGGCTGTATCGCAGGCGCAAAGCGAACGCCAACGCGAAATTCAACTGGCCCCAAAGGCAAAAAGAAAAGATCAATCACCTCTTGGCGGCAATCTTGGTCGAAGCCAGCTCCAACCATTGCGCTTATTGCGACTGCTATCCCCTGGGAACTGCCTCCCGGCAGACGATCGATCATTTCAAACCCAAGACCACCGCGCCATTGTTGGTTTGCTTCTGGGAAAACCTGTTCTTGGCCTGTGATGTGTGCCAGCAGGTAAAAGGCGAACGCTACAGCCGAAAAATGCTGAAACCGGATCGCCCAAACTACACCTTCGAGCGCTATTTCATCTCCAACTTCAAAACGGGCAGAATAGAAGCATCGCCCAACGCTCCCAGCGAAGAACGAGATATGGCGTGGGAAACCATCGAGTGGTTGGGCCTAAATATGCCGGGGAGACCACAGAGTAGACTGGTTGAATTGGAAAAATTCTCAGGAAACGGTGATTTACCGATCGAGTGCTACTCCTATCGATTCTTTCTGGAGTTCGACTGAGGCTGGCGGGTCCGATTCTCATCTTCCCCGGCGCCGCCGGAGTTTTCCGGCTCGTCTCAAGCCTCCTCCGGCTCGGCTTCCGGCGGCAACTCGACCGATTGTTCCTCGATTAACGCCTCCAACTCCTCTTCCTTGTTCTTGCTCATCATCACGGAGATCCACTTGAAATCGTCGCTCTCTTCCAGCATCATTTTCATCATCATGGTCAAGGGCACGGCCAGGAACATGCCGACCGGGCCCCAAATCCACCCCCAAAACAGGACGGAAAGCACTACCACCACGGTTGAGATGCCAAAGCGGTAGCCGAGGAACGCCGGCTCCAGAAAATTGCCGATTCCCACGTTGATGGCCAGGTAACAGATGCCCACCCCAAAACTCTCCCATCCGCCGCCGGTGGGTTGGATGAGCGCCACCAGAATCGGCGGAATGGCCGCCACCAGCGAGCCAATGGTGGGCACGTAGTTGAACAAAAACGCGACCAATCCCCACAAAACCGCAAATTCGATGCCAAATAACGCGCACACGCCCCACGCCAGCAGCCCGGTCACCATGCTGGCAATGCTCTTGATGGCCAGGTAACGCTGCACCTGTTGGCTGGCGTTGCGAAACTGGCGAAAATTCGGCCCTCGCGCCTCCACAACCTGCTCGATCTTGTCCGCGAAACGTCCCGCCTCGCCCAGGATGAAGATCATGAGGATGAACGCGAAAAACGTCTTCGTAACCAGGGAGGTGAGATGCTGGATGATGTTGATGTCGTTGATCCAGCTCACCAGCGATTTCAGCGAATTGACGCTCACGAGTTGCTCCACCGCCGTCCTAACGTCGAAAACCGATTGCGGCGGCGGTTGGGGGCCTTCCACTGCCGGTTGCTCGCCTTCCGTTCCTTCGCCTTCGCCCTCGCCTTGCGGGCCCACCATTTCGGTAAACCACGCCTGCATGGGCGCCAAATGGTCGTCGATCCAGGTTTGCACGCTGTCGGCCTTCTGCATCATCATCGTTTGAAATTCCTTGTCGAATTTCGGCAGCGTTTTTTGGAAATCCGGCATGATGTTGGCGGTCGCAAAGACCAGCAGCGTGAGCACTAGCACGTGAATGACCACCGCCATGAGCACTGCCAGCGGCCCCGGCACGCGGTGAGCCTGAAACCACGCCGTTATCGGCAAACTAAGCACCGCCAAGAACAGCCCCAGAAGAATGGGGATGAGAAACGACGACGCCGCCTTTAGTCCCGCAATGATGATGACCGTGCAGGCCAGCGACAGCAACAACTTGAACCCAGCCAAGCGCCGGCCGGTTTGTGGAGGTGGTGTCGAACTGGAGGAGGTTGCCACGCAACGTTAGACTCGCTTGGAAGTCCCATCCTCACAACTGAAATCGGAAATCCCAGGTTCGAAAAGCCGGATGCGCGACTTTTGCGGCGAAACCCGCATTTTTTCGCCGTTTACGCCCGTTTTCGAACCGAATTTGCCGGAAATCGCCGCAGTTGCGCGGGCGTCTCGCGTGCATTGAACGGCGATCGCGGCTTTTGACTCCAAAACTGGGAAATCGCGCTGAAATGAAACCCCTAGCCATCCTGTTCCTCAGTTTTGTCTGCCTGGCCCATGCCGATGACGCGCTCGACCAGAAGCTGCATCAAGCTCTCAAAGCCGCCAACCCGGATTACGCCAACGAGGGCAAATTCGTCTATCGGGAGGGCAAGCTCCACACCCTCAACCTGATGCGCTCTCCGGGGCTGCACGACCTCTCGCCGCTGGGCAATTTCCCCCTTGAGTCGGTGCAAAACGTCATTCTCTACAACTCGGTCAACGTCTCCGACCTTAGCCCGCTGAAAACCGCCCGGCTCACCGCGCTCAACACTGAGCGCTGCGCCAAAATCTCCGATCTCTCGCCGCTTGAGGGCATGCCGTTGGCTTATTTTCGGATGTACGCCTGCCCGCTGGTCAAAGACCTCTCGCCGTTGCGTGGGATGCCGTTGCACCACCTCGACATTGGCCTCAACCCGATCGTCGAAGACATCAGCGCGCTTGAAGGCATGCAACTAACCGACCTGCGGCTTGACAATTGCCCCAAACTCACCAGCATCGCGGTCATCGAAGGCATGCCGCTCAAGCTGCTCAGCGTGTTTGGCTGCACCGGCGTCGAGGATTTTGCGCCCCTGTTAGGCTTGCCGCTGGAATCGCTCTTTTTCTCCCCGGAATTGCTCTCAAAGGCGGAACTCCAAGCCGTGCGCAAGATGAAAACGCTCAAAATCCTCGGCACGGGTTGGAAGGACCTGCACTCCAAGCAAACGCCGGAAGAGTTTTGGGCCAAATTCGACCGTAGGCCGGATTCCTAGCTTCCAGGTTCACACCGTCCGGCCGAATTTTTTCTCCAATTCATCGAACGACATCTGGATGAGCGTGGGGCGGCCGTGGGGGCAGCAATACGGCAACTCGCAGGCTAGCAAGTCGGCGAGCAGTTTCTCGACTTCGGCGGGGCGAAGGTCGTCGTTGGCCTTGACGGCGTGGCGGCAGACGGTGGTGGCGACCATGTCTTCGCCCAGGCGCATGGAACTCATGCGGCGGCTGGTTTTCTTCAGCTCGTCGATCACTTCGCTCATGTAGGTCGCCGGGTCGTCGGTTTTGAAAAACGTGGGCAGGCTGTCGATTTTCAGCGTGTTTTTGCCAAACGGTTCCGCGCCGATGCCGAGGCGCTGGATGGCGTCCAGGTTTTGCTGAACGAGGTCGAAATCCTTCGGGGACAGCTCCACGGTTAGGGGCATGAGCAGCTTTTGCGCGGGCACGCCTTGCTCGGCCATGCGCTGGCGCATTTGCTCGAAGAGGACGCGCTCGTGAGCGGCGTGTTGGTCCATCAAAACCAGGCCCTCGGCGCTTTCCATGAGGACGTAGAGCTTGCGCAAAACGCCGATGATCCGGAAATCCGCGGCGGAAACCGGGTTTTGCTCGGTTGGGGCGGGTTTTCCAGGTTTTTCCGGTAAAGTGGCGGCCGGCGCGGATTTTGGCGTCTCCGGCAGGGAGGCGGGGGGCGCAGGTGGCGGCTCGGCGGCCCAGTCGTGGCGCAGGGCGTGTTGTTCGCGTTCGGGGATCAGTGCGGGGGCCTCCTCATGAGTCGAATGGGTCGTGTCGGTCGAAGGGGACGTATCCGGCGGTTGCTCCTCCATCTGGCGCACCTGCTGGCCGGGGACAGTCGCTTGTGCGCGTGTCAGGGTTTGGCTCACCGCTTCAATGATGGCGTCGCGCACGGCGTTGCCATCGCGGAAACGCACCTCCTTTTTGGCCGGGTGCACGTTGACGTCAACGGCAAACGGGCTCATCTCCAAAAAAAGGAAGGTGATGGGGTATTGGCCCTTCATCAGCGCGGTGTGGAAGCCTTCGCGCAGGGCGTAATTCAGCATCGCCGCTTCTACCGGGCGCCCGTTCAAAAACGTGAGCTGAAGGCCCCGATTGCTCCGTCCCATGCCGAATCCGCCGATGTAGCCGGTGACGGTGATGTCGTCCGATTCAAAGGGCTCGATCTCCAGCAGGCGCTCGGCGACGTCCGTCCCGGCGAGGCCCTGGATGCGCTCCAAAAGCTGGCTGCCGGGCGGGAGCCGGAACTGCGGCCGGTCGTTGCGAACCAGCGTAAACCCGACCTCCGGGTGCGCGATGGCCTGCACTTTGACGACTTGCTCCAGGTGGCTGAATTCCGTGTTTTCCGTGCGCAAAAACTTGCGCCGCGCCGGGATGTTGAAGAACAGCGAGCGGACGTCGACCTGCGTTCCGGGCGCCTCGCCGCTGTCTTTGACATCGACCAGCTTTCCGCCGTTGACGAAGATTTCCGTGCCGGCGAGGGCGTCTTTTTCGCGCGATGTTAGGCGAAATTTGCTCACGCTGGCGATGCTGGGGATGGCCTCGCCGCGAAACCCGAGCGTGGCGATGCCGTCGAGGTCGCCGGTGGAGCGAATTTTGCTGGTGGCGTGGCGTTCCAGGCACATCAGCGCGTCGTCGCGGTTCATGCCGATGCCGTCATCGACGACGCGGATTTGCGAGCGGCCGCCGCCTTGGACGCGGATGTCGATTTTGCGCGCCTCGGCGTCGATGGAGTTCTCGACCAGCTCCTTGACGACGCTGGCAGGGCGCTCGACGACTTCGCCGGCGGCAACTTGGCTGGCGAGGGCGTCGGGCATGAGGCGAATGCGTCCCATGGTGACAGTGTTAGCGCGATTTGGCGGGTTTGCGACCGAATTTCGGCGCTGGGCGAATGAAACGCCGCGCTCCGTCCGTGAATTGGGATGATGTCCGCGATGTCGGATTTTTTGAGGATGAAACGGCCGTTGCTGCGATTTTTGGCCCGATTGCCGCGGTTTTTGGCGATTTGCGCGTCCGTTGCCACGCTTCAGGCCGGTGCGGTGGACCTCGACCGGGCGGCAAGGGAGTTGGATGCATTGCTGGAGCGAGGTTGGGCCGAGGCAGGGCTGAATCGCAACCCCACCGCCAGCGACGCGGTCTTCGTGCGGCGGATTCATCTCGACATCGCCGGTCGCATCCCCACCGCGCGCGAGGCGGCGGCGTTTCTCGATTCGACCGACCCTGACAAACGCACAAAACTCATCGATGCGCTGTTGGCCGGCGACGGCTACGCGCTGCACGCGTTCAACTATTGGGCCGACGTTTTGCGCCTCCAGCAGTTTGGGCGAATCGGTTCCGCGGCGGGCGCGGCATACGTGCTTTGGCTGAAGGAATCGTTGCGCGCGAATAAGCCTTACGACGTGATGGTGCGCGAATTGGTGGCGGCCAAGGGGTTGCCCTGGCAGAACGGCGCGATCGGCTACTACATGCGCGATAGCCGCATGCCGCTGGATAACTTTGCCAACACGTCGCGGATTTTTCTGGGCACGCGCATGGAGTGCGCGCAGTGCCACGATCACCCCTTCGACCGGTGGACGCAGATGGATTTTTACCGGATGACGGCGTTCACCTACGGCAAGGTGGTGAAGGCTTACCAAAGCCCGGCCTGGCTGGGCGCGCGGGAGATTTCGGTCGAGCTGAATCGCGAAATCAACCGCCGTTTCCCGCCGAATGGCGAGCAGGTGGCGAAAGCGGAAGGGGAGGGGGAGCGGCGCCGGGTCAAATTCATCAACCAAGCGGTCAAGGACATCGGTTACCTGGCGATGGGCGGGGTGGGCGTTTACGACGAAGCTAAGCGCGTTTTGCAACTGCCGCACGACTATCAATATGACGACGCGAAGCCGTTTGGCGAGGTGACGCCCAAGACGATGCTGGGCGCGGAAGCGACTCCGGCGCAGGGAGAGAGTGCGGCGGAAACTTACGCGCGTTGGCTAACTTCTCCGGATAACCCGCGGTTCACCACCGTCATCGCCAATCGGCTGTGGAAGATGGCTTTCGGCCTGGCGCTGATCGAGCCGCTGGATGAGTTGACCGGCCGGTCCAAAGCGTCGAACCCGGCGTTGTTGGCGCGGTTGGAGCGATTGGTCCGGGATAGCGGTTACGACATGAAAACGTGCCTTGCGGCCATCTATCGCACCCACGCTTATCAGTCGGTATCGACCAGCGAGGAAGTGTTGCCGGGCGTGCCCTATTTTTTTACCGGGCCGGTTTTGCGCCGAATGAGCGCGGAGCAAATTTGGGACAGCGTGATCGCGCTCATCTCTCCGGAGCCGGATGCGCCCAGCGAGCACACGCGCGCGACCCTAACCGCGGTGGTGTCCCGTGCCGGCAAGGTGATCGCCGCGCTGGATCTGCTGGAACCGCGCGAGGCGTATCTGGGCGCGGTGGCTGCGGCGGAGTTTTATCGCGCGGCGGCGGATTTTGCGATCGAATCGCGCCGGGAGATCGAGGCGCTGCGGGTAAAAGGCGACGACGCGGCGGCGGATGCGCTTACCCGGCAGGTTATGAACGCCCAGGTCAGCGGACGCGCCGCCTTGGGCCGGTTGGTCTTCTTGCCCGCGGTGGAGCGGCTGGAAGCGATTCAGGAAGGGCGCGAACCAGCGGCCTGGCCGCACACGGAGAGCCCGCCGCAACCGGTGAGTCGCGAGCAATTGACCAAAAAGCCGGTCGATCCGTTGCGCCAGGTCTACCAGCTCAAAGTGAAGGGGTTCGACAAAAGCCCGCTCACGCCCGCGCAGCAAAAAACCGCCGCCGGAGACCAGGAAACCGCGTTTTTGGCCGAAGCGGAGTATTTCGGCATTCCGCAGGCCCAGCACCAGGCCTACGTTGCCGCCCGGCGCAGTCAGCTGCTCTACTGGCGGCGCGCGGCCGACCGCCTCAGCCCGGAGTTTCGCGGCCATTACCTGCGAATTTTCGGCCAGAGCGACCGGGAATTGATCGAAAACGCCAGCCGGGATGCCTCGATTCCCCAAGCGCTGACGATGATGAACAGCGATCTGCTGCTGGGCGTGCTAAATCGCGGTTCGCACCTGCAACTGACGATTCGGCGCGAATCAGACCCTGGCCGGCAACTCGACGCCGCCTACCTGGCGCTGCTGTCTCGAAGGCCGACGGAGCGCGAACGGGAAATGTGGCGCCGGGCGCAAGCGGACGGGCTCGACTCGATGGACGACCTGATTTACGCGCTGCTCAACACCCGGCGTTTTGTGTTTAACCCATGACCTAAGCCAACCCTCACCGCGATGATCCGATTCAGTGACGAAGACCTTACCCGCCGCCAAATGGCTGCCCGAGCCGCCCGACTCCTCGGCGTCGGCCTGTTGCCCGGGTTTTTGGCCGGCCGGGCGGAAGCCGCGTTTGAGGCAGCCTCCAAGCAGCGGCAAATCGCCACCGCGCAGAACGTGATCTACCTCTACATGGCCGGCGGGATGAGCCATCTCGACACCTTCGACCCCAAGGAGGCCGGTTCGCCGGTGATGGGCCCCGTACGGCCCATTTCCACCAGCGCCGACGGCGTGCGGATCAGCGAATACCTGCCGCTGTTGGCCGGGGAGATGCACCGCCTCGCCTTGGTGCGTTCGTTAGGGTCCAAGCAAGGCGCGCATGAGCAGGGAACCTACATGATGCACACCAGCTACGCGCTACGCGGCACCATCCGGCATCCCGCGCTGGGCGCCTGGCTTAACGTGTTGCAACCAGGCCTGGGCAACGCCGATCTGCCCAACCACGTCTTCATCGGCAGCGAAAGCCGGCATCCGGGCGCGGGATTTTTCCCGGCCGAACACACCCCGCTCTTCGTCAACAACCCGGAGACCGGCATCGAGAACATCGACGGCTTTCAGGGGCTGAGCGGCGATCGTTTTCGCAAACGCATGGCGCTGCGCGACGCCTTGGACGCAGATTTCGTCGCCACGTTCCCCAAACAACGCAGCGTCCGCGCCCACGGCCAGATGTACGACGGCGCGCTGAAGATGATGCGCAACGCGGACCTGGTGGCCTTCGATCTGACCCGCGAAAACGGCGCCACGCGCGATGAATACGGCCGCGATCCCTTTGGGCAGGGATGTTTGCTCGCGCGCCGGCTGGTGGAGCGCGGTGTGCGGTTTGTCGAGGTGACGCACGGATATTGGGACAGCCACTCCGCCAATTTTGTCTCCACGCCCGGTTTGTGCCGCGCGTTGGACGCTGCTTTGTCCGCGCTGCTTCGCGACCTGGATCGGCGTGGATTGCTGGAGAGCACGCTGGTGGTTCTGGCCACGGAATTCGGCCGCACGCCGGACATCAACCAAAACGTGGGTCGCGACCATCATCCCGCGGCGTTCAGTTGTTTGATGGCCGGTGGCGGGGTGCGGGGCGGCCAAATTCACGGCGCCACCGACGCCGAAGGCCGTGAAATTACGGAGGACGAGGTAACGATCCCCGATTTTAACGCCACGATCGCTTACGCCCTGGGTTTGCCTCTGGACCACGTGCTCTACTCGCCCAGCAAGCGGCCGTTCACGGTTTGCGACAAGGGACGTCCGTTGGTGGGGTTATTTGGGTAAGGGGACCAAAAGGACCCAAGGGACCAAAGGGACTTCCCGTCGCAAAGTCGCGTCCTTTCAGTCCCTTTTGTCCCTTAGGTCCCTTGCCCAACGCGCCAGCGGAATCAGCGCCTCCCAATCCGGCTCAAATGCGACGCCGAAACCCGTGGTTTGCAACGAACGGCAATCCACCGCGCCATCGCGAATGTTGAGGAACAACTCCCCGCCACGCTCGACGTAAAGCCCGGGATGATGTTGCTTTGTCAGGATTTTTTCGTGTTCGGTCAGGAAACTCAGCCCGCGCGTGTAATGATGGCCGTTGCGCTCGGCGTGATCGATCCCCAAGACGGCTAACGCGGCAAAATCCTGGTGCAGCGGCACAAGCGGCATGTTGGACAAATCTTCCCCGCTCAGGAATGCCTCGCGCCCCGTCGCCTGCTCGAAATGATGGATCCAAGCCAGGTTGATGAGCGAGGTGAAGAAGCCCTTGCAGTTTTTGTGCGAAACGCCCGCGTAGCCGTTGGCGAACGCGTTGGGGAACGCCGCCAGACTGCCGCCGGCTTCGTCGATGACGAGCGGTTTTTTTGCGGCGATGCGCTGGATGACGGGCTTGGTCTTAGGATCGTGCGTTAGGGCGCGCGGGAGCGGTTGCTCGATGAAAGCGAGGTGATCGAAGAGCCCCGGCGCCTGATTTTCGATGGAATCGACGAGCGCGGCGAAGGTTTCCAGGTCCTCGTAGCTCTCGTTGCCGTCCAGCGTCAGCACGGGTTCTTCAGCGGCCGAGGCCACGTCCCAAATTCGCTGCAACCGTGCCAAATCGCGCTCCGGATCGCCGAAAATTTTGACCTTGAAGTAGCGCAACCCGTCGCGCTCCACGTATTCCTCCAGCGTCTCCGGCTCGCCGTCATTGATGCGCTCCGGCCAGTCCGCGGCGGTCAGCGGATCGGCGCCGCCAATGGTGTGGCGGATGAAAATGCGCGTGGTGGGACGCTGGGGGAGCAAATCCGGCAAACGCAGCTTCGCCAGGGTTGGCGAAATTTGGGCCAGATCGATGCCGAGCGAATCCTGGCGCACCGCCTCAAAAATGGACGCGTCCTGCAAGCGGCAAACGGCGTCCAAAATCGCCCGTTCGAACAAGGCGGAGGCAAAGCTGGAGGTTAGGGCCTCATGCTCGGCCGCCTGGCCCATTTTTTGGATGGCGCGATAGCTGCGCAGCCAAATTTCGAACGGCGAGGCGAACTTCGGCTCGTCCAGGTAGATTTGGCGCGCTTTTTGCACCAAATCCAGCAATCGGCGCAATTTTTGCTCGCTGCTGAAGGCGGGCCGCTTGTCCAGCCAACCGTAGGAGGGGCGGTCGCCCGAAACGCCGGTGGCCGTCTTCCCGGTTTCGTCGGAAACAGCCGCTTTGACGACCAAAAACTCGTTTGGCCGGCGTTTTGCGGCCGGCTTGGATTTGGCCGCGTGCGTCTGGCGGCCGGCTTTGCCGATGACGAAGCTCATTCGCCCCGGCGGAAGCGGGCGCACGAAAATCTCGATGGAATCCAGGTGATAGGCCATAACTGGCGCACCCTAAGCGGGGTTCCGGCTGCGGAAAGGCCGAAAGCGCGAGGAAAGGCCCCGCTGGAAACGAAAAATCGGCCCCGGAGATGCTCCGGAGCCGATTTCGGGCAACTTGCGTCGCCGGGGGATGCAACTTAATGCATCGGGAAGTAACCGCGGTAGTCAGACATGTTGAAGCTGTCGCGGATGTCCGTGCTCGCGTCGACTTGAGTCAGCGTGTTGGTGTTGAAGGAGTCGTTGACGCTGGCGTCAACAACCAGGCCGGCGTCGCCGCCGATGAAGAGAGACTGGATGCCGCCGGCGGCAGCTTCGAGTTCTTTTTCAGTCAGGTGTTGGTTTTTCATAGGTTTGGTTGGTTTGTTGGTTTGGTTTTTGGTTTGGTTAGGATGGATTGAGGATTACAGCGGGTAACCGTGGCTTTTCAGCAGGGCAGCAGTGCTGGAAGTGTTGAAGCTGCCGCCGATGGTCGTGCTGGCGTCTACTCCGACGGCCACGTTCACGTTGCCCACGTTGTTGAGGCTGGTGTCGAGGACCAAGCCGGCGTCGCCGAGGATGGCCAGGTTTCCGAGGCCGCCGTTAACGGCTTCGAGTTCGCTTTCGGTAAGGTGTTGTTCGTTCATTTTTTTGTTTGGTTGGTTGAAGTTAGGTTGTTTTGGTTGGTTTTGGTGATTTGCCGGCCGGTTTGGCTGACGGATCGACACTAGAGCGATAAGCGTGCCAACTTTTCGAGGAATTCCTGTAAAAAGCTCATTTTTAGCGGGTTAAGAGAGTCTAATTTTTTAAGGTTCATTTTCTGCAGATTTGGCAGGGGAAAAATAGAGGCTAAATCCCGCAAAATAGAGGCGGATTTCCATTTTTGCAGCTAGCGCCCGAAATCCGCGCTCCGCTGTAACCGAATCGTGCTTTACCTGCGTCTGAAACCACGCTTATTTCGCTAACCGTGACCCTTCCCATCAAAGCCGCCATTGCCATTGCCCTGTTGTGGGCGGCGGTAGGGATTACCTTTTGGGCCGCGGGCAGGGCCAAGGCGACTCCGGAGAAAATCGCGGCTTACCTGGAAAAACACCCGCTCAGCGAGGTCCAGGACGAGGCGGAACGCGAAAAATTGATCCGCAAGGTCGCCAACCAGGTCAATCAGCTGGACTACGAGCAACGCCAGGCCGCCCGCGATCGCGAAAACCCGTACGCGCGCGATTTTTTTGAAAACTTGAGCCCGGACGAGCGCGCCTTGTTCGTGGAATTGACCATCGGCCCCACCTTCGACCACATGATGCGCGCGTTTAACGCGATGGAGCCCGAGGCGCGCCGCCAGATCGCTCAACGCACCATCCGCCAGCTCAAAGAAGGCGGCCGCATGCCGGAACGCGAGGCCGAACAGCTCGAAGAAGGGGGCGTGGAGCTGTTTGAGCGCGTCACCAAGGAAGGGCTGCGCGCCTTTTACCAGGAAGCCTCCGCGGACACGAAAATCGACTTCGCGCCCGTGCTGGAGGAAATGCAGCGCGTCCTGCGCAGTCCGCGGATGCGGCGGCCGAAGCCCAAGGAGCCGGCGCCATGAACGCGCGCGGCTACACCCTCGTCGAAATCCTCACGACGATGGCCATCATCGCCGCGCTGGCGGGAATTTCCTTCCCGCTGTTTCAGGGATTGGCGCGCCGCTCCCACGCCGGGAGTTGCGCCGCGAACCTGCGCCAGATCGGCGTCGGGCTGAACCTGTATCTCAACGAAAACGGGATGCGAATGCCGGTGATGCAAGCCGCCGTTCCGGCAAAAACGGACGATCGGGCGACCATCGACACGGTTTTGCGCGAATACGTCGGCGAGGAGCTGGCGTTTCGTTGTCCGGCCGACGACAAGGGCCTGTTTGAGAGCACGGGGACGAGCTATTTTTGGAACAGCCTGCTCAACGGCCAACCGGCGCTGAGCCTGAAATTTCTCACCATCGAGGACGAAATCGGCATCCCAATCGCCTCCGACAAGGAAAATTTTCACAGCGGCATCGGCGATGAAGTGAACATCCTCTACGCTGACGGAAGGGTGGAAAAGGACATCCAGTTTTGGATCGAATAGCGGGGTGGAAAACTCGAAACTCGAAACTCCGAAATCTCGAAATTCGAAATTCGGATCTCGGGTTTCGAATCTCTAATTTCGAGTTTCGGATTTCGAGTTTCGAGTTTCATTCTTGCGTGCTCAAGCCCTCCGATTCCGACAACTCCCGGGGCACAAAGACCGTGTGGCGGTGGAAACTGAGGAGCGGCGGGGTGTTGAGCAGCATCACCTGGCCGCGCGTCTGCGTGGTGGTGTGCCAAAGCCGGCCGTCGGCGCCCGGGGGAACTTTCACGCGAACGTAGGATTTGCCTTCCTGCCGGTCCGCGGGACCGAGATCCCGCCGGCCTTGGCCGGGAACGTTGAGGCTGAGCCGCGGATTGGCGTCGACGATGAGTTCGCGCGTGCCTTTGGGCACGTAAAAGTAGTGCGGGCCGCTGTAGGAAATCCACGCCGGGCGGCTGACCGACGCCTCAACGATGAGCGGCGTTTCCGGCGGCACGCGAATCTCGAATTCGCCGGTGATTTCCACGCGGTATTCGAAGGCGCGCGGGAGATCGACGGCGATTTCGTGGAATTTCTCGGCATCGTCGGCCGCCTTGCGGAATTCCTGCTGAAAAATCGCTTCGTCGCGCATGAAAACCGTCACCGAAATCGGCTTTGCCGTGGGTGCGACGCCGAATTTCGCCGTTTGCGGGCCTGAGGCGCCCAGGTAACCGAGCAACCCCTGGCGAAAGCTGGAAACCGCGTCCTTTTCCTGAGCCGTGGCGTGAAGGTAGCTGGCTCCGGCGTCTTCGCCCGGAACTCTGACGGAATCGAAGTAGCGCGAAAAATGGACCGTGGGATCGCCGTCGGCTTTCAGCGCGGAGTAGGCTTGTTGGAAGCGTGTCAGGATTTCTGCGTCGGTGAGGGCGTCACCGGTTTGCCAAACGGGCGTGGATTCCTTGACCGCCAGTGAAAATTCCGGCCGGTCGTCGCGCAGGGGGAGGGC
Organism: Verrucomicrobiales bacterium; assembly: GCA_965224535.1. GTDB lineage: Bacteria > Verrucomicrobiota > Verrucomicrobiia > Verrucomicrobiales > DEV007 > JBCDHN01. The sequence goes on along the minus strand of CBDCZR010000007.1, from coordinate 89,487 downwards.
GTTGCACAAGCGGCGCGCCAGGGCGTAGTAGTGGATGGTGTCGCGATGCCGAATGCGCCAAGCGTAGTTCATGAGGCCCTTGAGTTCGGCGTAGTAGGCGTCTCCGCGATCTTGGCTGCGGCCGCGAATTTGATCGAACCGGCGGAACCGGGCCACGTAGACCAAATACGCCTGTAAATCGGCCAATCGGGCCCGAATCGCGGGATCTTCCGTGCTTTCCCAGGCGGTTTGGAGATCGTCGAACAGCGAAATTAAGGTGGACGGACGCAACGGCGGCGCGGCCTCCATTTTTTGGTAAAACGCGCGCATCGGCTTGGCAACGTCGCCAAACAGCCGCTCGAAAAATTCGTCGGTCAGCGCGTCCACGTCCGCTTGCGGATTCCACATCATCTGGGCGGCGACGTAGAGCCCCAGGCCTTGCGCGCCCCAGTTTGCGTTGGTTTCCGCGTTAATCCCGTTCAAGTTTCGCTCGGCGTAATACGGTATCCACTTGCGGTGATACTCTACCCGACCGCCGCGCGCCCGGCCCGGCAATCCCCAATCCCACGCCTCCACGCCGTAGTATTCGCGCAAACCGATGGCGCTGACTTTTTGCGACCAACGGTCGACCAACTCCGGCAACGAATATTGGGTGCGATTGAAGCCGAGCGCGACTTGGACGTAGACGTTTGGCTCGATGTCGATGGTGGGCGGGAGCCGGTGGCTGGAATAAGCGTAAAGCCCGACCCAAGCCTGCGGGTCGCTGGCACGCAAACGCTTCGCCACCGCGTTGGCCAGGTGAAACACGCGGTCGGTCGTCGTGCCCAGCGCCTTGCAAGCCTCGCAGTGACAAGTGCCCTGACCGTCCGAGGGATCGATCGAAACCATGAACGACGCGGGGTTTGCCTTTCGGTTGGTTTCCAGCAATTTTCGCCGATCCTCGACCACCAGATCGATCAATTCCGGGTTGCTGAAGCAGAATTTGCGGGCGTTGGGCACACTGACCGTATCGCGAGTGCCGTCCTCCCGCATCGCGGACAAATCCGGGTTTTTCGCGAAAACCTCGGGGTTGCGCCCGATGATGTTGCCATAGCTGTGGCCGGTGCGGGTCAGCCCGCGCAGAGTCAGCCGATTGGCCGCCGTCCAGCGCACGTAATCGGCCATTAGCGGCTTCAAATCCTCGCCGCTCATCCCGTAGGCGTACCAAATTCGGCGCTCGATCAGGCTGGGCGACCCCGTGAAGTTGAAATCGGCGGAAAGCTCGCTCAAACGGGGGATGGCGCGCCATTTTGGCGACGGTGCGAACCAGCGGAAGCCCCAGCGCCGGAGCAAATCGGCCACGCCGTGACGAGCCGCGACCGCGGAGTTGCCCAGCACGTAAATTCGCCGGTTTTCGGCGTCCGTCGCGACCGCGTAGTCCTCGTATCCGTCGGTCGTGAGCCCGGCTCCGCGAGCGACGTCCGGCCAGGCGTCAGTCCGCGCGACGATCAGCGACGGTTGCTCGCCAGGCAGCGGGACAACGGCAAATTCCGCTCCGCTGGCCTGTTTGAGCGAGTCCGCCAGCCAATTGGCCGCATCGTTGACAATTTCCGCACCCGCGGGCGTGGTTTCGCGGACGTCGGCGACGATTTGGGCCTTCGCTTCGCCCTGTTGCAAAATGGCGACCTCGGCCTGCGCGAGCGCTACTAACGCGAACGAAAGGCAAAAAATGATGGCGGGGATGGCATGGCGGCTCATGCGCAAAGCTTGGGTGATAGCTCCCCGCCGTCTACTCAAAATTGTGGAATCCGCCAGCCTCGTAGCCTCCTAGCCCACGTTCTCTACCCGCATCAAAACCGGCTCCTCGCGAACGCAGTCCAACGCCGCGATTTTCGCCACGGCCGCGTTTACCTCTCCAAACCGCGCATCGTGCAACATCAGGACGACCGGCGCGTTTTCGCTCTCCCCGGCTTCGCGCTGGATCATGGACAAAATGCCGACGTTGCTCTTGCCGAGAATCGTCGCGATTTTGGCCATGACGCCGGGCTTGTCGTCCACCATGAGCCGCAGGTAAAACTGGCTCACGCTCTCCTCAATCGGCAACGGCTCGCCGTAGAGGCCGTGGGGCACGAATCCCGAGCGATGCCGATGCAGGGCGGCGTCTGCCAAGTCTGAGATGACCGAGCTGGAGGTGGGATCCTGGCCCGCGCCGCTGCCGTAAAAAAGCGTTTCGCCAACAATATCTCCCCGGACGGCGATGGCGTTGAAGACGCCGTTTACGTTGGCCAAAATGTGGCCGCGGGGCACGAGCGAAGGCTGCACGCGCACCTCAATGCGGCCGGCGTCGCACAGCCGAATGACGGCCAGGAGCTTGACAGCGTAACCCAGGTCGCTGGCAAACTGAATGTCGGCGCCGCGCACATCCTGGATGCCCTGCATGTGCACCTTTTCGAACGGGACCCAGCGCCCGTAGCTGAGGCTGGCCAGAATCACCGCCTTGTGAGCGGCATCGCCGCCGTTGACGTCCAGGGTTGGGTCCGCCTCGGCGTAACCCAGGTCGCGCGCCTCTTGCAGCGCCTCATCGTAGCTCAAACCGGCCTCAACCATCCGCGTGAGGATGTAGTTTGAGGTGCCGTTGATGATACCGATCATCGATTCGATGCTGTTGCCCACGAACGACTCCTGAACCGTCTTGATGATGGGGATTCCGCCGGCAACCGCCGCTTCAAAGTAGATGGAGCTGCCGTGTTCCTCGGCCAAGGCAAAGAGTTCCTTGCCGTGCTCGGCCAACAGCGCCTTATTCGCCGTTACCGCCGTTTTTCCGCGTTTCAGCGCCTCGCTCAACAACCAACGCGCCCGATCGATTCCGCCGATCAACTCCACCACGATCGAAATTTCGTCATCCTCGATCAAATCCTCCAACCGGGTCGAAATGAGCTTTGCCGGCACGTCGACCGCGCGTTTTTTCCCCGCATCGTTCACGATCACGCGGCGCACCTCCAATTCGCGGCCCGTCCGTTGGCGCAAAAGGTCGCGATTGCGGACCAGATTCTTGTAAACGCCCGCACCGACGTTTCCCAGGCCCGCCAGGCCGATTTGGAGTGGTTTCGCTTCAGCCATTCGTTTTTCGAAAAAAAAACCGCGAATTTCCACGCGAAAGCAGCCAGACGCAAGAGCGGAGATTTTTGGCTGAAGAAAGCGTCCGGACGGGCGTCAAATCCTAACAGAAGGCGAATTTTGTTGATTGTTGCTCGCCGAATTCTAACCTTGTCCCCAAAACCATGACCTCACCCCAGGAGAAGTCTCTCAGGATCCCTGCTCGCGCCCGCATTCGCAGCGCCCCAACCGAGACCAGCGCACCCTTGCCTCCCGTCGCCAAGCTCATCGTCGGTTTTTACGTCGCGCTCGGCGTTTTGTGCGTTTCGCTCATCCTCGGCATGACGGCCCTGCAACGCGGTTGGATTGAGGTGTCGGCGTGGTGACGTTAGGTAGGAGGCGCCCGATCGGGTTGAAAAATCAGCCAACGTGTATACGGTGATGGATGAGCCAAGCAGTGATCAGACTCGTCGATGAATTCAGGAAGCTGTCCCCGCGAGAGCGGGTGGAGTTTTTTTCGATGGCCACTGAGCCGAAGCCGGAGAGCGCTGAGGATCTGACCGAAAGTGACTTCAGCGCAATAGCAGCGCAGACTTTTGGCCGCTTGGATGCCGAAGAGGAGAAAAATGGCATCGAGTGATCCAAAGCGCGGTGAGGTTTGGTCGGTTGATCTTGGAATTGCCGCCAAGGTTCGCCCTGCCGTAGTTGTGAGCATACCATACACGGACACAGATCGAATTTGGGCGCCCTCAGCGAAACTCAGATGAATGCGATTGAGGACGGTCTACGCCTATGGCTCGCGCTGTAGTGACGCTGAAACCACTATTTCGTTGGCAAATTCCCGCAATTGCGACCGAGTTGCTCCACGTCACGGATCGTTGAACCCGAAAAGCTCCATTTGGTCGGTGTAACCCTTCAGCGCCTGCAAACCCACGCTTTCGAAGTCCGATGTTCCGGGATTCCAGCCGGTCAAGAAGGCGCTGCTCGCCAGCACCGAGGTTCCTAACTCGCGCGTCAACGATTCGATGCGAAAAGTGATGTTCACCGCGTCGCCCAGTGCGGTTCGCGTTCCCCTGGCCACGGCGCCGACGGAGGCCTCGCCAATGTGGAGGCCCACGCCGCAACGCACGGGAATTTTCTCGAATTCCAAAAATTGCCGAAGCTCGGTAGGCAACGATCTGGGACCCCCCGAGAGCAGTTTGGCGGCTTGCAAGGCTTGATGCCGGGCCTGGGGCGTCGTGCGCGTCCAGTAGCCAAACATCCCGTCACCCATGAATTTGTCGATCGTTCCCTCGTGCTCGTCCATGATGGCGCGGCAGTCGTCGTACCAAACGTTGAGGATTTGCGCGACGCGCTCTTCGCCCAATCGCTCGGACAGTCCGCTGAAATTCATGATGTCGGTAACCAGAAGAATCATCGGCGTTTTCCGCACGCCAATCACGGTGGCCATCGGAGTTTCCGCCAGCGCCTCTTCGCTCCCGTCCGCTGCTTCGTCCGGCACGTGAAACAGAAAGGTGATGTCCGCCAGGTTGATGAGGTCTCCGTGCTTGAGCTGGGTGGGCTGGGCGATTTCCCGATCGTTGAGCAGCGTTCCGTTGGCGCTTCCCAAATCGTAGAGCCAGAACCCGGTGGCCTGCTGGCGAATCATGGCGTGCTCCCGCGAAACGCGCGAACTGTACACCTTGATGTCGGCGTCCGGGCTGCGTCCGATGACGCAGTTCCCTTCCAATTTGGCCCGAAGACCCTTGGGTTGTTGCCACAACTCAGCTTCCATATCGTTGGAATCTTGAAGGAAAAATTTTGGATTTGCTAGCCTGAATCATCAAACGGTCGTTTTTTTGCAGATTAAATCATTTCGATGCCAGATGTAACCATTTTGTGCTGATTGAGTCTTGGTTGAACAGAAAGTTCTTCGAAAAATGGTCATCAGTCCTCCATTTAGCCATGATTTGCCGGGTAAATGGCGCCTGTTTGGACAAGCGTCGCTTCGTAGCGTTCGCTCATCCCCAAAAAAACGCCGGCTTGCGATGAACGAAGAACCGATCGACGAAATTTTGGTAGGCCAAGCGGCAAACGGCGAGCCGGACGCATTTGCGCGGTTGGTGGAGCGCTATCAGGGGCGGATTTTGGGCACGGCATCGCGTTTTGCCCGCAATCGGCAGGAATTGGAGGACCTCAGCCAGGACATCTTCCTTAAAGCGTGGAAAGGGCTGCCAACTTTTCGGGGCAAGGCCCCCTTCGAGCATTGGCTCATGCGGCTGGCCATCCGGGTGTGCTACGATTTTCTGCGCAAAAACCGGCGATTCCGCGAGCACGAGATTTCGCGCGAATTGGTCGATGGCAAGCACGAGCGGCTCCCGGGCGAGGCCGAAGAAAACGCCGAATTGGAGGCTGGCGAAGCCCGGGAAGTTTTGCACCACGCCATGGCCCGGCTAAAGCCCAAAGACCAACTCATCCTCACCCTCAAAGAGCTGGAAGACCGCAGCGTTCGCGAAATTGCCGAGCTGACCGGCTGGAGCATCAGCAACGTGAAAGTTCGCGCAATGCGAGCCCGCAACCGGCTCAAAGACGTCCTCCTGGAACTCGGTTATGAACACTGAACGCGATTCCCTGACCCGCCTGATCGAGGCTGCCGAACCGGCGCGAAAAAACGACGCTAAAACGGCCGCGCTGGGGCTGAAAACCCGCGTTTTGGCCGCGATTCGCGAAGAATCCCCCGCCGAGAGCCCGTTTTTGGGGCCCGTGGGTTTGTGGGCCGACGCTTTTCTGCGAGCCGCGGTCGCATCGGTCGCGCTGGTGGCTGCTTTGGGCATCTGGACGTTTTTCAGCGCGGATTGGAGCGCCGCCGGCGTGGGCGGCGATTCGGCGTTTTCCGCCCTCATCCAACCAACTGATTGGCCCGCAACCCAACCCTGGCGATGAAACGAATTTGGTGGAAACTCAGCCTCGGCATCCTGCTGGTTTTCAGCGCGGGAACGGCGTTTGGCGTGTTTGGCACGGTCATCGTCGCCCAGGGCTTCAAACAGCGCATGGAAGACCCAAAAATCGCCCACGCCACGATGGTGAAGCACCTGGACGGGAAGCTCAAGCTGACCGATGCCCAACACGAAGAAATCTCACGAATCATGGAGGAAATGATCGGCGAAGTCGTTCCCGTTCGCGACGAATCCAGGCATCAATTGGCCCAAATCGTCAACCACCACGGCCCGCGCATCCGCGAAGTCCTGAATCCGGCGCAAAGGGAGAAATTCGACCGGTTTTTGGCGAAACTGGCGCGCGATTGGAACATCGTTTTGGTTGGCGAAACGAAATCATCGTCATAGCGTCACAATGTAGATTCGATTGGCAATCGAATCCGCTGGTGATTCGATTACCAATCGAATCTACGAAATCCGCTCTTCAAGCCAGCCATTGCCGGGTTCTCCGCAATATAATTGGTGAACTTCGCCAACGCTTCTTCATTCCGCACAATGTGATCGAAACTGTGCTTCTGCCAAAGCTTGCCTTCCTTGCCAAGCAGATTGTTGATCTCTCGTGCCGATTGCCGTTTGCGGCTCTGCAAGATCTTCTCCAATTCGAATCCAGGCAATGGACAAACCAAGAGATGCACGTGGTTCGGCATCACGACCAGGGAGCGAATCTCATAGCGCTGCCCATGAAAGTGATCCCAACCATCGACGATGATTTGCGAACAACGCGGCTCGCGCAAAACGCATGATCCACGCCCCTCGTCCAGATACGCGTTCAGTTCCCGGTTGAAGCATTGCTGGAATTCGAACTGTAGCTTTCGCGGCAAACGTAGAAATGCATCATGCCACGGCTCCTCCGGCGGAAGCGAGGCGCCATGCTGCTTCAACCAAATCCGCTTATTCTCCTCCCAACGATCCAGCACTGATTTCGGGATCGAATCCGCCAATCGGTAGGTGACAAAGTACGTGCATCCATCCTGCCGCCAATGTGGCATCGTCGTGAAATAGACGTGCCGTTCCGCCTTCGGATTAAATCCCTGGAACATGTGCATTCATTCGGCATGTAGATTCGATTGGCAATCGAATCCTCGCCGGAATTCAAGGGCTCTGCGGGATTCGATTACCAATCGAATCTACGTGACGAGCGGTTTCCCCACGGCGGCGGCCAATTCTCGCAAGAGCACGGAGTACATGGCGTAGTCGCGAATTCCCGCGGCGCGAAAGTCCTCCAGCGTGGTCAGCCAGCGCGTGGTTTGCGGCTGCCGCGAGGCCAGCCATGCGCCGATTCGCTTCTGCGAGTCGCCGTCGGGTTGTTCGGTCAGGATGTTGATGGCCAGTTGGCGCTGCTGGATGTGCAGTTCGTCGCGAAAAGATTCCCGCGCGCGGGCCTGCCAGTGATCCTCCACCTTCAGGTCGCGGATACGGTAGGAGAGCCAGTGCAAGTCCAGGGCGTCGCTGGCGGAATAGTAGGTTGCGGAGGCGGTTTCGACCGTAGCGCCGGTTTTTTCGGCGACGAAGAGGACGCCTAACGCGGAAAATAAGCCGCTGGAGCTTGCGATGGCGGCGGCGAGGTCCTCGGGACCGCCGGCTTCGGTAAAACGGCGAAAATTCGTCTGCCAGTAGGCTTGCGCGGCTTCGTGCAGCAAATCATGCAGGTTGCCGGCAATTTGTTGGACGCCGGGTTGAAAACGCGTCACCAGCGTGGAGACGTCCGCCAAATCATTGCGGCAGTTGCGAACGAGCCAGCGGCTTCCGCGCCTAACCAGCCGGCTTAGCTCGTACATCATCTGGTGCTGGATGGCGGGCTCCACCTGGTAGTCCAGCGCCTCGATTTGCCGCCAAAGCCGCGGCATGGAGAAAATTTCCCGCGCGGCGGCGTAGGCTCGCACGGCTTCGGCGGACGATGCGCCGGTGGTCTCTCCCAAGCGGTAGATGTAGCTGGCGCCCATGTGGTTGACCAGGTTGTTGGCCAGTTGGGTGGCGACGATTTCGCGCCGCAGTTGGTGCTCCTCCAACCGATCTCCAAATCGCTCCACAAATGCCGGTGGGAAGGCGCGTTCGGCAAACTGCGCCAAATGCGGGTCGTCCGGGACATTGCTGCCGGCCAGTTCTTGCTTGAGCATGGACTTGCGGTAGGCGATGAGCACGCTTAGCTCCGGCCGGGTCAATCCGTGGCCGCGGGAGACGCGCTCGGCCAGCGACTCGTTGTCGGGAATGGCCTCCAGCTCGCGGTCGATCCAGCCATTGCGCTCCCAGTGGTCCAGCAGGCGCATGTATTCCACGGTGCGGGTTAACGACTGCGCCTGAGCCAAGCTGATGGCGCGCGTTTGGCGGTAATTATCGTGCAGCACCAGGTCGGACACGGCTCCGGTCATGCTGGTCAGCAGGTCGTTGCGCGCTTCGCGGCTTAGCTCGCCCTTGGCCATCATGGCGTTGAGCAGGACCTTCAAATTCACCTCGTGGTCGGAGCAATCCACGCCCGCGGAGTTATCGATGAAGTCGGTGTTGCAAGCGCCGCCGTTGAGGCAGAATTCCACGCGGGCGAGTTGGGTCAACCCCAGGTTGCCTCCTTCGCCAATGACGCGGCAGCGCAGCTCCTTGGCGTCGATCCTAAGACCGTCGTTAGCCCGGTCGCCGACTGCTTCGTGGCTTTCAGCGCCGGCTTTGACGAACGTGCCGATCCCGCCGTTCCAGAGCAAATCCACTGGCGCGCGCAGCAACGCGGAGATCAATTCGGACGGTGTTAGGCTTTCGGCGGCGATTTCGAAGCGTTGGCGCGCTTGTGGCGAAAGCGCGATGGTTTTCTGGTCGCGCGCGAAAACGGCGCCGCCTTCAGAGAGCCGCCCGGTGTCGTACTCATCCCAACCCGCGGCGTGCTCGAAGAGGCGCTCGCGCTCGGCGAAACTGGTCTTCGCATCGGGGTTAGGGTCGATGAAAATGTGGCGGTGGTTGAAGGCGGCGACTAGTTGGATGTGCTCGGAGCACAGCATGCCGTTGCCAAAGACGTCGCCGGCCATGTCGCCGATGCCGACCACGGTGAAGTCCTCGTCCTGCACGTTCACACCCAGCTCGCAAAAGTGACGCTGGACCGAGACCCAGGCGCCTTTCGCGGTGATGCCCATTTTTTTGTGGTCGTAGCCCTCGCTGCCGCCGGAGGCGAAGGCGTCGCCTAACCAGAATCCGTATTCCTCAGCCACGGAATTGCCGATATCGGAAAAACTGGCCGTGCCTTTGTCCGCGGCGACGACCAGGTAGGGGTCGTCGTCATCGTAGCGGACAACGTTGGGAGGAGGGACAACCGCGCCGTTGGCGAGATTATCGGTTAAATCCAGCAACCCGCGCAAAAACGTGCGATAACACGCCTTGCCTTCCTCCAACATGGCCGCGCGGTCGCCAACCGGAAGGTTGTGGGCCACGAATCCGCCCTTGGCGCCCATGGGGACGATGACGGCGTTTTTGACCTGCTGCGCTTTGACCAACCCCAGGACCTCGGTGCGAAAATCCTCCGGCCGGTCGGACCAACGCAGGCCGCCTCGTGCGATTTTTCCGCTACGCAGATGCACACCCTCCATCCGCGGCGAATAGACGAAAATTTCGTAGGCCGGCCGGGGCCGCGGCAGGCCGGAAATGGCCTTGGGATCGAGTTTCAGCGAAAGGTAGGGCTTGGGGTCGCCGTTTTCGCCGGTTTGGAAAAAATTCGTGCGCAGGGTGGCCTGCATCAGCTCCAAGAAGCGGCGCAGCACCTGGTCTTCGTTGAGACTGGGCACGCGGTCGAGTGCGGCGAGGATTTCGGCCTCGATCCGCGATGGATCGGGCTGATTTGACCGCTCCGGATCGAATCGGGCGCGAAAGTAGGCCACCAACTGGCAGGCGATGTCCAGGTGGCGCGTTAGGGTCTCTGCGGTAAAAACTTGCCCCAGATTAAAGCGAGCTTGGTGGTTATGCCGGGCGTAGGCGCGAAACACGACGACATCGCGCCAGGTCACGCATGCGCCCAAAATCAGCGCGTTAAAGCCGTCGTTCTCCGCCGCGCCGCTCCACGTGCTGAGAAATGCCTCGCGAAATCGCTCCGCCACCTCTTCCGCCTCCACTTCGACTGGAAACGACGGCGTGAGGTGAAAATCGTGAATCCACACGACCGTCTCATCCGCGCGCGCGATGCGGTAGGGATGCTCGCTCTCCGCCCGCAGGCCCATGTTCTCCAAAATCGGCAACACGTCAGACAGCGGCACCGGTTCGCGCAGGTGAAAGAGCCGCAAGCTGAGGTGGCCGTTGTTCTCAGCATGTCGCGTTAGGCGCAATGCCAGCTTTGGGCCGTCCGCTTGACTGGTCAGCTCCCAAATCGAGCGCAAATCCGCCAACGCCGTCGCCGCGCCAAAGTGATCGCGATAACCCGGTGGAAACGCGCCGCGATACAGCGGCAAAAACGAGCCTGCCGAGTCCTCGCCCCACTGCTGGCGCAAATGCTCGGCAAACGCGTCGTCCCAATTTCGAGCCGCCTCGACGACCTCGCGTTCCAGCTCGCGCACGTCAATTTGAGGGTTGGCGGACTCCGGCACGCGGACGGTGAATCGCAGCCGGCCCAACTCGCCCTCGGCCATGTGCGTGCTGAATTCCACGTCGTCAGCTTGCAACCTCTGCCGAAGCAATTGCTCGATCTTTCGGCGCAGTTGGGTGTGGAACAGCTCCTTGGGCACGAAGACCTGGACGTAGAAAAAGCGGCCGTAGGGGTTTCGGCGTAAAAACAGCCTAACGCGCGGGCTCTCCTGCACTTGGACGATGCCCATCGCGGTTTCAAACAACTCGGTTTCCGTGGCTTGGAAGAGTTCGTCGCGCGGGTAGGCGTTCAACACCCCGTGCAGCGCCTTGGCGTAGTGGCCGCCGTGCTCGAACCCGGAATTTTTCAGCACGTGGCCGACCTTTCGCCTAACGATGGGGATGTCCCGCGGCAGCTCGTTGTAAACCGACGAGGTGAACAGGCCGAGAAACCGGCAGGCTCCTGTCATCGCGCCCGAGGCGTCGAAGCGCTTGACGGTGATGTAGTCCGGGTAAACCGGCCGGTGCACGCGCGAACGGTGCGTGGCGTTGACGAAGGCCAAGAGCGTTGGCCCTTCCAGAAATTGGCGCGCTTGTTCCGGCAACGCCTCCAAATCCCAGGTGCGCCGCCGGCTGTGGCGCTTCATCGTGCCCAGCGCAGAGTTTTCGACCGGCTCCAGGACGCGGCGTCCGGCGTCTTCGCGAATTTGGTGCTCGTCATAGCCCAGGAAGATGAAGTGATCGTCCGCCAGCCAAGTCAGGAAATCGCGAGCCTCGTCAATCTCGCTGGAATCCAGCGGCGGGCGGGTTTTTTGCAAATTCTCGGCCTCGGCGCGGGCGCGATCGCGCATGGCGGGAAAATCGTCCACGGCCAGCCTAACATCCGCCAAAATGCTCTCGATCGCCCTCTGAATTTCCGGCGCCTCGCTCTCGTTTGGCAATGGATCGGTCTCCACGCAAACGGCGGCTTCGCGAGCACCTTGACTCGGCTCGGCGCCATCCGGGCTTAGCCCGCGAAGGACGCCCGCAGCATCGCGTTGTGCGCCGATGACCACGCTCAAAATGAAGCGGACCGGCAATCCCAACTGCGCCAGCCCCATGCGGATGGAATCGACCAAAAACGGCGAATTCGGCTGCAAAACCGCCACCACCGCGTGCCGGTCAACCCCGCCGTTTGCGTTTTGCACGGAAATTTTCGGCGCCGGGCTCTCCAGATACGCCGTCAATTGCCGCAGCATCGTCAGCGCCGACGCCACCAACGTCTCCTGGCGGTGACTGGCGACCTCGGCATACGGCGCGAACTGAAAAAAACGCTGCGCGAAATGTTCGGCGATCTCTCGCGGAATTTCCGGCGCTTCGGCAGCCGTCCGCCGGACCAATTCGCGGACGAAATCTTCCTTCGTGATGGGGGTAAGGCTCATGGGGGGGAACGGACGTGAGCTTAGACGGGCGGGGTGGCCGGGCCAGTGAAAAGAAAGGGGTGGAAGTCTCGAATCTCAGTTCTGATGCCAACAGAAAAAGCCGTGTTGCTTCACCGGCCTCGTGCCGGTGGGAAGCGCGTTTCGTTGACGATTCTGGTTGTCGAACAGGGCGCTACCGAGGCAGAGTCGGGCAGTGGCCAAACCTGAAAGGTTCCGCCTAGGATTTCGCGAGCAATCCGCGAATCCAGTCCAGTGCCTTGTCGTAGCTACAATTTTCCAGGAAATGGTTGAGGCGTGCGTCGATTTGCGGCCGCAATTGTTGGTGCTTGGCGGCGATAGCCTCGGAGACCTCCTTCAACTGCTCCAATTGCGCACCGGCATCGCGCTCGCGCAATTCATGGTCGCCAATGATGGCCAGGCGGCGCTCCAAAAGTTCGGTGAGTTGCTGAAAATCTGCGGGAGAAGGCATGGGCCAAGGTTAACACATCGCAGTTTCCGGACAAGCCGCGTGTTAACGTTGGTTAGGGGATGATCTGGGCGATCGGCGCAAGAATTCGCGGCGATTTTGCTTCGTCGAGCCGTGCTTGCGAGAGGGAACTTTCCACGGAAATTCCACCATTCACATGAAGACTAACCGAAGAAAACTCCTCATCGCTGGCGCGGCTTCGATTTTTGCCGCGGGCGGGGTTCGCGCCGAAGAATTGCCGGCGAACGACCCTACCGCTCACCTCAACCTGGACTGGACCAAGCAGTTCAAGTGGGATGCCGTGCTGGATGTCGGGACGATTCCCGGCTCAGGCGAAAGTTGGGACGAACGGTTCGCGAAAGCGCAGGAAAATCTGGCAAAACGCGGGGGCGGCGTGGTTTACTTTCCGCCTGGAACCTACGCTTTTCGCGATCACCTGCGTTTGCGCGACGGCATCGTGATTCGCGGCGCAAATCCTGACAAAACCACCAACGCCCGCGAGAAAACCTACCAACCGCCGACGCGTTTCGAGTTTCCGCGTTTCGATCCCGTGCTTAGCGGCGAAGGCACGCCGATCGACTCCGCATTCAAGGGCATTCACCTGGAAAATCCGGCAAACGGCGCGAATTGCGGCGTGGTGAACGTCGCCATCAATCGGGGCCACATCCACTTCGCCGAAACGGAGGATCACACCTGCGGCGCGAACCGGATCGTGTTCGGCTGCGTGCTGCGCAACGCCGCGGTGGCCGACGCACGCGTGCCTAACCTGGATCTTGGCCAAAACGCCTGGCAGCGCTTCACCAATCGCCACCACGCAGCCATCGGCGTGAAGGGCGCGAAAAACATCCTCATCGCCAACAACCGGCTTCCGAAAAGCGGCGAGGAAAATTTCACCATGCCGGGATTCATCGTCAAACCCGCCCGCGGCAGCGCGGACCGCTTCGACGTGGTGTTTGACTACGACAACCGGCCGGGATTTTACATCAGCGAATACTGCATCGGCGGCGCGGGTGGCGGCGGCAATGACGGCACGCCCGAGACCCATCCGTGGGGTTTTCGCCAAGGCATCGTGATTCGCGACAACTACATCTACTCGACCGGGCGCACGGCGATCGCGTTCACCGGCGATGGCACGATTTGCGCGAATAACGTGATCCGCTTCGCCAAGGACGTCTGGCGGCCGACGGCGACCGGTTTGCAGGCGACGACGGGCTCTTCGACCAACGATAATCGCGCGATTCAGATGCGTGGCTGGCGGTGGACGGTCGATGGCAACGACTACGAGGTGCACAAGAACTGGGCAGCCGGCCGCGGCTATTACATTAACGACGGCGAGGGACTGATGCACGAAGACCATTGCAACAGCACGATTCGCGACAGCCACTTAACCAACAACCGCGGCAACAGCTACCTATCTATCTACAAATGCGGCGAAATCGACGGTTTGCTGATTGAGGGCAATGATATCTCCACGCCGGGCAAGATTGCCGACATCTACGTGGTGTCCGACCGCAACAGCGGCGCCCAGCCTTGCCGGAATGTTAGGATCATCAACAACGTCACCCGCAGCAACGGCATCCTCATCCAGGGCTCCCCGGCGGCGAAGAACGAGGTGACCGGCAACCGGCATGAAGGCGGAGCCGGCAAGCTGGAGAACAAGGCCGGGGCGCGTGTCGCGGGGAACAAAGGGTATGATTAGGTGGGTGTTCGAGCTTCAGTCTCCAAAAAGGCACTCCAGCCCCAAAACCCGGTGAAAGTAACCCTCCCGCTCCAATTCCGGGGTGATTTCGCCCGAGGTCAGCAAAACGCGCTCCACCGAATGCTTTCCCGGAGCGTGGAGCATTTTTACTTTTTGCCGTACTTCTTCGATGACACCGACGCCGATGGACTGGGAACGGAACTTGCATTCGATCAGTGTCAGGATATCGCCGCGCCGGCGGACGAGGATGTCGATTTGGGCGCCTGCGTGTTCGTTTTTGCGGCCGCGCCGGGCGCCTTGGCGGAAAAACGGGCCGTAGTCGATGATCTGGCTGGTTGGGATCTTCAGCGCCTTGAAGACGTTGGTGATGTTTTGGAGGCAAAGGTGTTCGAATCCGAAGCCGCACCAAGTTTCAAACGAGGGGGCAACCAAGCGCTCGAACAGGCCGGGTTTGTCGTTCGCCAGGATGGCTTTCTTGTTGGGCCTGACGTAGTGGAAATAGAAACGCAACCAGTTGTCCCAAAGGTAGACGCGCCTGGTTTTTCGGCCGGTTCCACTCACGGAGGGTGAGCGCAAAATGCGCACGAAGTCGGATAGCTCCAGATTTTCCAGGTAAACCCCAAAACCGCCGCCAGAAGGCATTTTCAACTGCTTGGCCAGCTTTTCTGGCGAAGTGCTGTGGCCCGCCAGCGTTTCCACGATGCTTTGGTAGGTCTTGGTAACGCGGAATTGCTCGTTGAAAATGGTTTCAAATTCCTCGACGAAGAACCCGTCCTTGCGGAACACCAACTCATCGAGGTTTTCCTGGATGGAACGGGTGGGATCGACCTGTTCCAGGTATTTCGGAACCCCGCCAAAGGCCATCAGGAAGCGGGCGATTTCCTTTTCCGAGCGGTAGTCTTTGAAGAAGAGCTTTGCTTCGCGCGCGGGCAGAGGATCGAGCCGGAACTCGAAGGTTTTGCGGTTGTGCAAGGCTTCGGAGTGAACCAAGTGCTTCACCATGAATTGGGCAATTGAGCCACAGATTACTACGGTCAGGCCGCGGTTTTTTTTCCATTGATTGTCCCAGAAATATTTCAGCAGGGAGACCAGCGTCTTGCGTCCATTTGCCATCCAGGGAAACTCATCCAGAACCACGAATCTCTGCCCTTCTTTGAGGTAAAAGCCCAGAACCGAGAATGCTTCCTGCCAATCCCGCGCCACGGCTAGCGGCGTCTGGGTCTGCTCCGAAAGCTGGCGCATGAAGTGGTCGATTTGCTCTTTTCTCGTGGCTTCCTGGAGCGCTTCGAACATCAGGCTGTTTTCGTATTCCGCCCCGATTTCGTGGAGAAGCGTGCTTTTGCCTACGCGGCGCCGGCCGTAGATGAATCCCAGTTCGGCGCGCTTGGAATTGATGGCTTTTCGCAGCCGTTTGCGTTCGTAATCTCTGCCGTGGAAGCTGACGATTGGGTAATTCGGCATACAGAAAAATTTGGGTTTGTATGCGGAATTACGCTAAATTTGAGGCTATTTGCAAGCATCAAATCTGGTTTTATACGTGCTGTTTAATTTTAAAATCGATAATTCCGCATGTAATATGTTTTAAATTTAAATGCGGAATAATGTTTTAATTATGTAAGTCCGCATGTTATTTCATTGAGTTTAACGTGCGGAATTACCTTCAAGCTGGGCTAATCCGCCCCGGACGACGTTGTGGCTCACGTGGGTGCAGAACTGGATTATGCTCGACGTAATTGACGGAGCGCAATTCCGGTTCCTGGTTTCAGGATGAACAACAGGCATCCCATCTTTGTCGCGTGGACGATCGCTTTCGCGCTGCCGGCTTGCGCTTTGGGCGCATCGGAGGAGACGATTCAAAAACTCCTGGAGCGAGCGATTCTCAAACCGGGCACGGCACTGGATGAAGTGCAAAAATTCACCGAAAGCCGCGTGCCGCGCATGCCCAAACCGGCCAATCTGGAACAATGGGAGGCGGAGGCGAAGAGGATGCGAAAGGCCGTGCTCGACGACGTTGTGTACCGCGGTGAGGCTGCCGCGTGGCGAAATTCGCCGAGCGACGTGGTTTGGCTGGAGACGGTCGAGGGCGGACCGGGATACGAGATCCGCAAGCTGCGTTACGAGGTCTTGCCGGGGTTGTGGGCGCCGGCGTTGCTCTACCTGCCCAAGAACCTGGGAAATCAACGCGTTCCCGTGGTTCTCAACGTCAATGGTCACGATCGCAAGGGCAAGGCCGCCGGCTACAAGCAGTTGCGCTGCATCAACCTGGCAAAACGCGGGATGATTGCGCTCAACGCGGAATGGATCGGAATGGGGCAACTGAACACGCCCGGTTTCCAACATGCGCGGATGAATCAGTTGGACCTCTGCGGCACCAGCGGCATCGCGCTGCATTTTTTGGCCATGTCGCGGGCCATCGACCTCTTGCTGGAACTGCCTAACGCAGACCCCAATCGCCTGGCGGTGGCGGGTTTGTCAGGAGGCGGTTGGCAGACGATTTTCATCAGCTCGCTCGATACGCGCGTCAAGCTTTGCAACCCGGTGGCCGGTTATTCCAGCTTTCGGACACGCGCTTATCATCACTCGGATCTGGGCGATTCCGAACAAACGCCGAACGATCTGGCGATTGCCGCGGATTACGCTCAACTGACCGCGATGCTGGCCCCGCGTCGGGCTTTGCTGACCTACAACGTGAAGGACAACTGCTGCTTTGCCGCCGGGCACGCTCTGCCACCGTTGCTGGAGGCTGCCGAGCCGATTTACGCGCTCTACGGCAAGGACGAAAACTTGCGCAGCCACATCAATCTCGACCCGGGCGACCACAATTTCGAGCAGGACAATCGGCAAGCGTTTTATCGTGCCTTGGGCGATTTTTTCTTTGCCGGTGACGACGATTACGATGCGGAAGAGATTGTGTCTGACGACGAAGTTAAGCCTGCCGAGCGACTTTTCGTCGAGCTTCCCGAAAACAACCTGGATTTCCACAAATTGGCGATTTCCACGATGAAATCGTTGCCAAAACCGGGCGGGAATCGCGAGCAATTGGCCGAAGTTGTCCGTGCGCGCGATTTTGCGGTTGAAGCGACTAAAATCGGCCAGGAACAGTCTGGCGACGTTACCGCGGTGTTTTGGAAACTGACGATGAACGGCGAGTTGTCCGTCCCGGTGGTCGAATTTTCGTCCGGCAAAACGCAAGGAACCACGATCCTGGTCGCTGACGGTGGACGGGCTGCGCTGGCCGCTGAGACCGGGGCGTTGCTGGCGAAAGGACGGCGGGTTTTGGCGGCGGATCCGTTCTATTTCGGCGAATCGGGGTTCGAGCGGCGCGCTTACCTTTGGGCTTTGTTAGTGGCCGCGGTGGGCGAGAGATCCATCGGGATTCAAGCCAGCCAAATCGTCGCGGTGGCGAAGTGGGCGGGCGAACCGGCGGACGTCATCTCGATTGGACCGCGAAGCAGCGTGTTCGGCTTGGTGGCGGCCGCGTTGGAGCCTGACACGATCAAAAACCACGAGGCTCGGCAGGGGCTGGCAAGCCTCAAATCCGTCATCGAGCAGGACTGGACGGTGACAAAGGCGCCGGAGCTGTTTTGCTTCGGGCTGCTGGAAAAATTTGACGTGCCGCAACTCCAGCGCTTGGCCGCGAAAGGTGAAGAACGCCCGTGAAAGCAGGCCAACGCGCCTACGCCGATTTTGGCTTCAAATTCAAATCTACCTGGCGGATTGAGGCTCGACGAATTTTCCGGGATTGAGGATTCCGTTAGGGTCAAGCGCTCGTTTCACGTCGGCGTGGACTTGTCGCGAAACATGGCTCAACGCGGCGCTGACCCAGGGTTTGCGCGCGATGCCCAGGCCGTGTTCGCCGGTAATTGCGCCGTTCCAGGCCAAAACCTGGCGAAATAGCCGGTCCAGGGCCGCATCCACGCGTTCGGGGTGATTTTTGACCTCACTCGGGTCGATCATCAGGTTCACGTGGATGTTCCCATCGCCGGCGTGGCCGAAGCTGGCGACTTGATAGCCGGTTTCGGCCTGCAATTGGCGCGAAAAGCGGGCCAGCTCGACAATCCGGCCTCTCGGGACGACGACGTCCTGGTTCATCTTCGTGAGGCCGGTTGCGCGCAGGCTGTAGGAAAACGCGCGGCGGATTTCCCAGATTTCTTCGCAGGCTTCCTCGGTTTCGGCAACTTCGAGCGAGGTTGGGCTGAGTTCTCCCAGCAACTGCGTTAGCGCCACTTTGTCAGCCGCGACGGCGCCGGGTTGGCCGTCGATTTCCACCAACAGGTGGGCCTCGCCCGGCGGCGGCTCGGCGGTTACGTCCGGATTGTCGCGCGCCGCTTGCAAGGTGAAGGCATCGGTGATTTCCAACGCGCACGGCAAAAATCCCGCGCTCAAAATCGCCTGCACCGCCTCCGCAGCGCGCTCAAAACGCTGAAATCCCGCCGAAAACGTCGCCCGGGCCGGCGGATGCGGGATGATGCGCAAAATCGCCTTGGTCGCGATCCCGAGCAGCCCTTCCGAACCCACAAAAAGCCCCACCAGGTCGAAGCCGGTTTTGTTCTTGTGGACGCGGCCGCCGCAGTTCAAAACCTCGCCGCCGGCCAGCACAACTTCCAGGCCCAGCACGTAATTTCGCGTCACGCCGTATTTGAGGCACTTCGGTCCGCCCGCATTCGTGGCGATGTTTCCGCCGATGCTGCATTCATCCAGGCTCGCCGGGTCGGGTGGGTAGTACCAGCCGATTTCGCGCACCTTTCGCTGCAAATCGCCGGTGATGACGCCGGGCTCGGCCACCACGACGCCGTCTTCGGGGCAAATTTCCAAAATTCGGTCCATCCGCGCCACGGAAAGCGCGATTCCGCCTTCCAGCGGCACGCAACCGCCCACGTAACCCACGCCGGCGCCACGCGGCGTCACCGGAATCCCGCGCTCGTTGGCAAAACGCAGCACGCGCGACACATCCTCCGTGCTTTCGGCAAAAACGACCACTTCCGGCAGCGCGCTGGCGTGCCAACGGTCGGTGGCGTGCGTTTCGAGCACGTTAGGATCGACGGAAACGCGGCGTTCGCCGAGCAGCTCGACGAGTTGGGGATGGAGGTGATTATCTCCCTCAGCCATGACCTCAAACGTGCCCTTCATCCCGCGGTGCGTCAATTCACATGCCGCAGCGCCTCGATCGGGTTCATCGCTGCGGCCCGTTTGGCCGGATAAAGGCCGAAAACGATGCCGACGACCACGGAGATGCCAAAAGCCAGCGGAATCGACCAGGGCACGACAATCGGCTCCATCGACTGAACCGAGTCCGGCGCGGCTTCCATGAGCTTTGGCGCGCTGGATTCGAGAAACGCGCGCAATCCTACGATGGCGGGCCGGGCCAGAAATCCGGCGATGATGCCGACGATGCCGCCAACCACGGACAAAACGATCGTCTCGACGAGAAACTGCCGGGTGATGTCAATTTGCTTGGCTCCCAAAGCGCGGCGGATGCCGATTTCGCGGGTGCGTTCGGTCACCGTGGCCAGCATGATGTTCATGATGCCGATGCCGCCGACCACGAGCGAAACAGCCGCGACGAGCCCGAGCATGGCGATGAACATGATGCGCGTGCTTTTGGCGCGTTCCAACAATTCCAGCGGCACCAGCACGTCAAAATCGTCCTTTTCGTGTAAGGTATCGAGGCGTTGGCGAATGATGTCGGCGGTTTGCAGAACGGTGTCCTGATCGTTGATTTGAAAGGTGACCGATGTGATTACCGGCTGGCCGTCCGCGGAGCGGGAATAGAAGTCGTAGACGTTGCGCCAGTAGGTGGAAAGAGGGACGAAAGCGACCTTGGCGTCGATTTCGCCCTCCAAATCGGCTTCCTCAACCCCCCGCGGCTTCACCACGCCAACCACTCGGTAAAAATCGCTGACGTCGTAGGTAGTGACCTGCACGGACTTGCCGATCGGGTCTTCGTAAGGAAAGAGCTTTTTGGCCAGCAATGAGCCCAGGACGACGACTTTGGTTTCCTGCGAATAGTCGGTGGCGGCGATGAAGTGGCCCGTTTTGACCTCCAGATGGTGCACGCGCAAATATTCGCTGGTCACGCCCTTGATTGGCGCGGATTCGGTGCGGCCCATGAACTGGTAGTGCGCGCGGCTGTAGTAGCGGTAGGGGATAGCCCGCTCGATCGTGGGAATCGTTGCCGCCAAGCCCTCAAATTCCGGTTTGGTCACGCCGTAAAGCCGATTGAAGGGGTTTTTGGGATCGCGCGGCGGTTGCACGGAGCTAACGATGATGTTGGTCGCCCCCAGCTTGGCGATTTCCTCCTGCGCCTTGGCGCTAATGCCCTCGCCAATGGCCAGCAGCCAAATTACGGAGGCCACGCCGATGAAGATTCCCAGCACCGTTAGCAGCGAGCGCATGGGGTGCAGGTAGAGGCTCTTCACGCCAAGCAACCAGGGGCGGATGAAGCGCTTCGCGGTCGTGTTGAGGCGGTCGCCAACCGCGAAATTGGATCGCAGGCCGCTTTGACCTGGCTGCGGCGCGGATTCAATCTCGCTAACGCGCTCGTCGCTCTGAATGACCCCGTCTCTCAGCCGAATGATGCGGCGCGCGCGCTTGGCGACGTCCGGCTCGTGGGTAACCATGATGATGGTCTTCCCTTCGGCGTTCAGCTCGTCCAGCAAATCCAGGATTTCCTCCGTGGTGACGGAATCGAGGTTGCCGGTAGCCTCATCGGCCAGGACAAAACGCGGGTTATTGATGAGACTGCGGGCGATTCCTGCGCGTTGCTGCTGGCCGCCGGAAAGCTGGGCCGGACGGTGGTCGAGCCGGTCGCCAAGCCCGACTTTGCCGGCCAGGTGCGCGCCACGCCGGTTATCTTCCTCCGTGATTTGGCCGGCGTAAAAGAGCGGCGCGCGTATGTTCTCCGCAACCGTCAGCGTGGTGATGAGATTGTAGCTCTGGAAGACAAAACCGATGTTTTGCGCGCGAATTTCCGCCAATCGATCGTCATCCAGGGCGGAGACCTCCTCACCGCCCAACAAAAACTCGCCGCTCGTGGCCTGATCCAGGCAACCCAGCACGTTGAGCAGGGTGCTCTTGCCAGAGCCGGATGGGCCCATGATCGCCACGTAATCGCCCTCCGGCACCACCAGATCGATGCCCTTCAGCACGTGCAACGGCTCGCCGCATACGTCGTAATCCTTGCGCAGGTTGTGGATGCGAACAGCGTCAGGCATGAGAAAGGGGCAAAGCACCAAATCCACGCCGGCCGGGCGCGATTTCTTGCGATTTGCCGATCGGCACCCGGTTACTCCGCCTTTCGCAGCACGGCCAACCAATCTTCTCCCGCACTTGGCGCTTGTAGCGTGACGTCGCCACCACCGGACACGTTGCGGGCGTCCGCAACATCGCCGCCCTTTCGGGGATCGAACCAACCCAGCGAAAAATCGCCCTTCGCCGCAGATAAATCCAGGTTCGCCGAACCACCCTCCGGCAGGTAGACCAGGTACACCGCATCCGGTTTGGCAAAGCAGTAACGGGCGTTGCCGTGATTCGGGTTCCCAACAAACTCATCCGCGTTTTCCATCTGCCAGAACGGAATCCGCTCCCGCTCGAAGAAATCCAGGGCGATGCGGCTGAAATCCCAGGTTAGGCCGCGCGAACGCCAATCTTCGCAATTCAGGTCATTTTGCGGCAGTTGGTAGCCGAAGTAATACTCCACGCCCGCGCCGCCGGCCAGGAGGGTTCCCCACAGCGCCTGCTTGCGGACGGTGGCCACGCTTGGATCGTCGAAATTCCGCGGTGTGCCGGGATAGCCCGGATCCGGCGGCGTACCGAACTTGGCGCTTCCGGGTTCGTCGAAACTGACGACCCACGGCTTGCCGGCGGCTTGCGAGCGCCGCGTCCATTTCACCGTTTGCGCGTGGCAATCCTTCACGTTGCTGTTTTGCAAGGATGCGCCGGTCAGGACGCTTTGGTCGCCCAACAGCGCGCCGTAAACCTGGTCCTGCTGGTTGGGATAAGTGTGGACGACGATGAGGTGATCGTAGGGATCAATTTCGCGGATGTAGGCGGCCATGGCGCGTTGTTGCTCCGGGCTTTGCGTGTTTTCTTCGCCCAAATTCCAGTTCAAGCCGAGGTTGTGGCTGTAGCGGGCAATCATCTCGCGCAGGTAAAGCTTGCGCTCTGGGCCGAGGTCGCCTCCGTCGAGCGCCGCGGGCACGGATTTTGCGCCCTTTTTGCGATTGTCGTCGTTTTCGGTTTCCTGCAGCTTGAAATGGAGGAAGAGCCCCTTGGCAGTGGCGTGATCGAAGACGGCGCCCCATTGTTCCAGCCGCGTGCAGGCGTAGTTGAGCTTTTGACCGTAACGCACGAACGGCCAGACATTGTCGCCATCGCCGCCGGCGTTGTAAGGGATGAAGCTGAAGGCGTTGCAGCCCTTGGCGGCCAAATAGTTGAGCGCGCCGATCAGTCCCTTGCCCTTGCCGCCCATCCAGGTGGGATCGCCCGGATTCCAGTCGCGAACATGCGGTTTCCAGGTTTTGAGCGGGGCTTTTCCGGGATTTCGCGCCTCAGCGCCGGAAAAGTCCGCGTAGGCCAGCAGCGTCTCCGGAGCGTCGGCCCCGGCTTTCAAAAAATAGCGGCCGCTGCCGGCAAAACGCAGGTAACGCTCGCCCACGTATTGCAGCCGGCCGTGAGCGCGGAAATCGCGCCCCGTTTTGTCGCTTGGCGCCACTTCAAAGCTGCCTTCTTTGTCCCAAACCACGGTTTCCGGCTCGCCGCCAACTGCCACGTGCTTGCCGCGATCCAGCACCAGCTTGTAGCGCCAGGTACCGGGTTTATCGGGGCTCAAATGCGCCCGCCACTTCGTTCCGTTGTTGGCGTAGCGATCGGCACCCCAACCCATGGCCGCAAAGTAGCCGGGCGCCTCATAGGTTGGTTCGCCACTTTCATGGGTGAAACGCGCGGTTAGCCGGTAATCCGTGAACGGGTTGGGGTGCGCGTTGCCGTCTTCTTCATGCGCATGCGGACCGTCCAGGGTCAGCGTGACCTTGTGCCAGGTTTTCAGCTCGCCGCTCACTTTCACCGAGCCGTCGCCGTCTTGGCGCAGCGGCCCGGCGGTTGCGGCGATGGGAATGGCCAGCGAAATGGCTACGAGGTTGGTCGGGATGTTCATCGTGCGAAAAATCGGCCGAAAACGGGCCTCTTCGTACCTGAGCCCCATGCTCCCGTCAACTCCCGCGGTTGACGCCGCATGCGCCCTCGGCTTTCGTTGCCCCATGCCCATCAGACCCCTCATCGCCCTGATTTCGGCCGTTTTCGGCGGATCTTTCCTCGCTCTGGACGCCGCACCAGCCGAGCCGGATGAATCCAGGTTCCTCAGCGGCGTGATTCGGCTCACTTTTGAAGGTAAACGCGCCGGCGAAGGCTATTTCAGCGCCGACGGCTCCAAGCTCATCTTCCAAAGCGAGCGCGAACCGGGAAACCCGTTTTACCAGATTTACCTCATGGACCTGGAAACCGGCGATGTTGAGCGCGTTAGCCCTGGTCACGGCAAAACCACCTGCGCCTGGGTGCATCCAAACGGGAAAAAAGTGCTCTTCGCCAGCACCCAGGACGATCCCGACGCCAAGGCCGAGCAGGAGGCCGAACTTCAGTTTCGCGCCGAGGGCAAGCAGCGGCGCTATTCCTGGGATTACGACGAATATTTCGAGATCTACGAATACGACCTGGAGGCCAAAACCTGGACGAATCTGACCAACGCCAAAGGCTACGACGCCGAGGGTTGCTACTCCCCGGACGGCAAACGCATCGTCTATACCTCCAACCGGCGCTGGTATGAAAATCCCGGCGCTTTCGCCAAGGAGGACCGGGTCTTGTTTGGGTTGAAACCATCCTTCGGACTCGACATCTTTGTCGCCGATGCCGACGGCTCGAACCCGCGCCAACTCACCGACGTGCCGGGTTACGACGGTGGCCCGTTTTTCAGCGCCGACGGCTCAAAAATCTGTTGGCGACGCTTCAGCCGCGAGGGCGACAAGGCGGAGATTTTCACCATGAACGCCGACGGCACGGAGCAAAAGCAACTGACCTCGCTGGGAGCCCTCTCTTGGGCTCCGATGTTCCATCCAACCGGCGATTACCTCATTTTCGCGACCAATTTGCAGGGCTTCGCGAATTTCGAGCTGTATCTGGTTGATGCCGCCGGGGAAAAAGAGCCGGTTCGCGTCACCACGACCGATGGATTCGACGGTTTGCCCTGTTTTACGCCAGATGGAACCAAGTTAGCTTGGACGAGCAACCGCACGCCGAAAAAGCAATCGCAGATTTTTCAAGGCAAGTGGAATCACGCGGCGGCATTGCAGGCTTTGGACGCGGCGGCCAAGCGTTGAAATCCTGAAAGGTCCAGCCGAAGCTAAATTCAGCGAACGATGACGGTGCTGGATTGGTTCTTTCCCTGGGGCTCGGTGCTGTCCCAGGTCAAACTGGTCAAATGGCTGGTGGAATGCTTCCAATCGGCAACGACATTGCCCTTGGGGTCGACAATTCGCAGCATGCAGCCCTTCAGCTCATCCTTGTAGCGCGATTTGTAGCCATCGTAGTCCACCACGTCAATTTGCACCTGCTTGGTCGCGAATTCCATGGTGTGGTTGTAGGCCAGTTCGCTGCTGAGTTTGGCTTCCCCGCGAACGACCGCCAGATCCTTCAAATCATAGCTGCCGGCGGAAAATTCGCCATCGGCCCGGTTGCTGTAAAAAATCTTGTACTTCACCGTCAACCCGCTGACGGTATCGCGCGAAAGGTTGCTGATTTTCACCCGATAAGCCCATTTTTCGTTTTTGACCGTCTTGTAGCCCAAGTTGGAGCGGTTGCCGGAGGCTTTTTCCTTTTTGGCCTCGATCCGGAAGTTGTAGTCGACCGTTTGCGGCGTTTTTTTCATCCATTTTTGGATGTAAACCTGGTCGTCGGGGCCAAACACGTTGGGTTCGACGGTAAACTCCTTGCCGTCCTCTCGCCGAAGGGTCACTTTTCCAGCTTTGTGGGAAACCAGGGAGGCCTTGATGACTTTACCGTTGGAACCGGTAAAATCCCGCAATTCTGCGTGGAGGAAGGCGGTTAGGATGAGAAAGAGAGATGGGACCAGCAAGAACGTCTTCATAGCGCCATAACGCATACACGAAAGTGGGTGTGAAAACAATCTTCTTTCCTTTTCCGCCAATTTTCGCGCCCCTCCGCGTTTCAGCCCGACTACCAACCTTGTCCGGCGGAAACTCTGTGGCTGCCGGGCATTTTTACTAGCCGACGATAGAAGAGTGAACCCGGTCCTTTCGCGAGGGCCGGGTTCCAATTTTCGCGCCACGCTGATTCTATTTAACTGTTAAATCGCCGCTGGCGCGTTTCCGAGCATCTTGCCCATCGCCTCGGTGTAAAAATGAGCCAAACCGATCGCCAGCGCGTCCGCGGCATCGCAGGGCGGAGTTTCCTTTAAACCCAGCAGCGCGCGCATCATGAACGCGACTTGCTCCTTTGTCGCTGCGCCACGGCCGACGACGGCCTGCTTGACGCGTTTGGGCGGATACTCGTGGATGGCGAGCCCGTGCTCGGCGGCGGCAATCAACGCCGCTCCCCGCGCCGCGCCCATGGTGATGGCGGTTTTGAAGCTTTGCACGTAGATGATCGACTCGATGGCGCAAATCTCCGGCCGGTGCTCGCAAATCACCTCGCACAGTTCCCGGCGCGTCTTCACCAGGCACTCGGATTGGGTGAGTTTAGGTGGGTTGCTGACCACACCGTAGGTCAGGGTGCGGTATTGCTCGCGCTGGGGCAAGCGGCGGCCATCGGGGTTGGCTTTTTTCTCCAGAACGGCGTAACCGGTGTTGCGCAGGGCTGGATCGACGGAAAGAACTCGCATGAGGAGGGAAAAACGTGGCTTGGCGCTAAACTTAAGCTCTCTTGAGCTTAATGAAATGCGAAAAACCAGGTTTTTTCGGCGCATGTTAGGCTCATGCGCGAAATCTCCCTTCTCGTTCTGATGCGCAAGTGGACGCTTGCGCCACGGTGGAATGCCGAACCTACGCGGTGGCGGCGTTGGGCGGATACGGGGTCACGCCGGGAATCGCCATCTCGCGGATCGGCAAATCGGCGTCCCAATCCAGGTTGTCCGGCACAAGCTTTTCGTCACTGGCCAGTACGTCGTCGTAGGTCAGGTATTTCCCGGTGTAAGCCGACATTCGCGCGGTGATGCCATGCAAGGTGGATCGCGCCACCCATTCTTCGTCCCCGTGACGCTCGCCCTTGCGGATGTTGCCAAAAAACTCGTCGTGCTCCAGCTTGTACATGCTCTTGGCGCCGGAACGCGGCTTGCGCCACTTCCAGGCCTTCTCACCGGTAATTTCGGCGCTGTTGATGGAAAAAGTGGCCGTGCCTTTGGAGCCGGTGATGTAGTCTTTGTTGTCCTTGTAAACCGTGCCGGCGTACTGGCTCCAGTTCACGTGGGCGCGCATGCCGCTTTCGAATTCGAAAAAGGCGTGGAAGTGATCGTAGGTGTTGCCTTCGTGGTTGGGACGCTGACGACCGCCCTGGCAGTAGCAACCCACGGGTTTGGCGTCCTGCATGATCCAGAAAATTTTGTCCACGCTGTGGATGCCTTGCTCCACAATTCCGTCGCCGCCCAGCCAGGTGAAGTTGTACCAGTTCTTGATCTGCCACTCCACGTCGCTCATTCCGGCGGGCCGGTCGGAAGCCGGGGGCATGGGCTTGACCATGCCGGTGTAGTAGCTGGCGTGGATGGCCAAAATATCGCCAATGTCGCCGTTGTGGACTCGCTCCTGAAACAGCTTGCGGCCGTGGTCGGAATAGCGGTAGCAAAACCCGCAAAGCACGCTGAGGCCCTGTTCCTTGGCTTTCTGGCCGGCTGCCATGAACCGCTTTACGCCGGCAACGTCCGTGGCGCAGGGTTTTTCGACAAAAGCATGCTTTCCAGCCTCGATCGCCGCTTCAAAATGCAGCGGCCGGAACCCCGGCGGCGTCGTCAGCAACACCACGTCCACCCCGCTGTCGATCACCTGCTTGTAGGCGTCGAGCCCAACGAATTTGCGGTCGCCCACGTTGATTTTCGCCGCGTCTTGGCCGGTGTTTTTCTGCAAGACCGCGAGCTGCTGGTCGATCTTTTCGGCGTAAATGTCGCCCACGGCCCAAAGCTCGCAATTGTCGTCCGCCTGCATGGCGTCGGCTGCTGCGCCGGTTCCCCGGCCGCCCATTCCCACGAGGCCGATTTTGAGTTTTTTGTCGTCTTGAGCGTGGAGATTGATGTTCGGAGCCAAAACGCCGGTCGTGGCGGCCACGGCAGCCGTGGATTTGATGAACTGGCGCCTCGGGGTGTGGTTGGAGGGTTGAGAATCAGTCATTTTGCTTGGTTTCGGGTAGGTGGGTTAAAATGGGTCGAAATCGGCCCGACGTTAGGTGGAAAAGCCGCCGTGTCCAGGGGCTTTCCGGTTCTTCCCGGTTGAGCCGGGAAAATTGGACAGGCTGGACAGGCTGCAAAAGCGTTTGAGCCAACGGCATTCGTGCGATAGCATCTTTTCATGGTGATCATCCGCTTTCCTGACGAAGACACGGAGCGCAAGGCGCTTGGTTTTCTTGCCGGCCGTGCGTCGTTCAAAACTCGGGACGATGGAGAAACGATGGTCCCTTCCCGAGCCCTGCCGCTTCTTGCCAACCGAGGCATCACCTTCACCGTAATTGGCCAGGCCACCTATGAGCAAGTCACGCCGATACGAGATCTTGCTGCCCACGCTGTTTAACGACGGCACGCAGGTTCCCGATGAACTGATCGGAGATGTTCTGCTCGAGCTTCGCAAGCAGTTCCACGCAATTTCGAGCGAAACTCAGCTGATTCGCGGAATCTGGGAACACGAAGGCGAAGAGTATCGCGACGAGCTGGTTCGGATCTTCGCGGACGTGGCTGATACCGACCAAAATCAGCAATTTTTCGCGGAGTACAAGGAGAAGTTGAAGGAGAAATTTCAGCAGATCGACATCTGGGTTACCAGCTATCCAATCGACATAATTTAGCTGCCAACGCAGCTATCCCCACAACAATTTCACCGCCATCGCGCTCAGCGCCAGGTAGAGGACGATTTTCACGAATCCCTCGCCTTTGGTGACGGTTAGGTGGGAGCCGATCCAGCCGCCGATGGAGTTGCCGATCGCCAAAATGGCGCCCATGAGCCACAAAACCTGGCCGTTGACGGCAAAGACGATGAGCGCGGCGAGGGTGAAAACGCCGATGACGAAGACCTTGTGCATGTTCACGCGCACGAGGTCCAGCCCCATGACCCCGTGCATCGCGGCCATGAAGAGAAAACCGACGCCGGCCTGGATGAATCCGCCGTAAAAACCGACGCCAACCATGCAGAGGTGGCCCAGCATTCGTTTTCTGTGCTTGGTGCTTTGTTCGTTGTGCTTAGTGCTTGGTTCTCTCGTCGTTTTTCGTTTTGGAAGCGCCATCACGATCATCACGCCGATCATCACGAAGGCCAAAACGCGGTTGAAGACGAGTCCCCGCGTCACCGTGCCTAACATGGCGCCGGCAATCGCGCCCGGTAGCGTCGCCAACGCCAACGTGAGGCTCAAACGCGGCTCGGAGAAGCCTTTGGCGCGAAATCCGGTCACGGCGACGATGTTTTGCGCCAAAATCGCCACGCGATTGGTCCCGTTGGCGACCGGGCCTTCGATTCCCATCAAAACCATGGCCGGCAAGGTCAACAACGAGCCGCCGCCGGCCAACACGTTGAGAATCCCGGCTACGAGGCCAAGCGCGGCGAGGAGGACGTATTGCCAGGTTTCCATTGGCAGGAGGGCAGGGCCTAT
The DNA here is from genome assembly GCA_965224535.1 of Verrucomicrobiales bacterium. Lineage (GTDB taxonomy): Bacteria > Verrucomicrobiota > Verrucomicrobiia > Verrucomicrobiales > DEV007 > JBCDHN01. The sequence continues at coordinate 60,492 of CBDCZR010000007.1, read as the reverse complement.
TTTTGTTGGAAACCGATTTGCCGCTTGGGCTTTTTCTTTTGGTCGGCGTCGGCTTGAACGAGTTGCTTGATGGCCTTGAAGACCATCGTGAATTGCTCGTCGTACTTCTTCTCAAGCGCCTCAATGTTGCGTGCTAACTCCCGGTTTGAGTCCATCAATCGGCGCAACTGCACGAACGTGCGCATGATGGCGATATTGACCTCAGCGGCACGGGGGCTTCGAAGAACGCTGGAAAGCATGGCGATGCCTTGTTCGGTGAAGGCCATGGGCGGGTATTTTACGTTCTGGCCCCGCTTCAAGATCACAGATTGTGATCTTGAACGCGCAATCTCTTCAGCCTCTTCCAGCGTCAGCTCGAGCATGAAATCCTCCGGAAACCGCTCGATGTTTCGCCGAACCGCCTGTTTGAGCGTTCGCGTCTCGACACCATAGAGTTCCGCCAAATCCCGGTCCAAAATCACCTTGTGATGCCGGATGGGATGAACCAGGGAGGAGATTACTTCGGTTGAGATAAGCTTAGCCATTGCCGGCAGCCACCAGAATCGCGGAAGGGCATCGACGCAAACCTGATCTTGGCGTGCGTGGAAAAAAGGAGCAAAAAAACGCTAGCAGGGCCAAATTTTTGTTTGTATCCTATTTTCAGAATTTCCCGAAACTTCCAAACAACCCAAAAGCGCCCCATGAACGCCCCCGCTCGCAATTCCCTCCACCGGGCGCAAATTTTCACTCCCTGGCCCCGGCCCGTTTCCAGTCCGATTCACCTAACCGGGGAACTCACCCGCTACTGGTCTCTGATTTATCGCAGCCCGCTCGATCTTGTCGCGCGCCAGTTGCCGCCGCAACTCAAACCTGTCAGTTTCGGCGGTTTCGGCTTCTGGAACGTCGCCATTTTCGAGATCGCCGGCTTGCGTCCGCGCGGTTTGCCCAAAAACCTGGGAATCACCGCCCGTTTCGCTGCTTATCGACTCCACGTGCGCCATCAAAACAAGGCCGGAGCCTCGGTTGAGGGGCTCCATTTCCAACGTTGCGACTGTTGTGACGGCGATTCGCCCATCCTGACCGGCGCAAGCAACCTGCTGAGCGGGTTTGGCGTCCATCATCACCGCGGCGGGGACATCGAAATCGCCGAAAATCCCCTGGCGACGCGCCTGGAGGTGAAAGCGGCCGGCGCAAACGGCCATGCGACCATTCACTACGGTCACCACGCCAAACTCGCCCACGGCAGCCCCTTTCATTCGGTCCAGGAAGCCGGCGATTTCCTGCGATTCGCGCCGAACGCCCTCTCGGTGAATCGCCGCGGCCGAGTTCAAGTCGTTACCGTGCGCCGCGACGAATCGGCGTGGAAACCGCGCGTGGTCGCCGCCAGTTCCGATCGCTGGGAGGTCCTGACAAACGCTAAAGCCCAAGCCAAGCTCGAAATTGCCTTCGAAGTCGCGCCGATCGCCCTGGAATGGCTCCCGGCGCGGGAATTGTAGCTCAATTCGAGCCAGCGTCGGGTTTGCGGCGCGTATCCAGGATTTTCAGGTGATCCGGCCAACGAAAAATCCGGCGCATCGTCGTAATTGTAGCCTTCCAGGTGCGCTTGGTCGGCTCGCTCCGGCGGCCGCACGTAAACCAGCTCCGTTTCGCCGAACACCTCCTCGCAAATCGCAGCCAGACCGGGATCGTAGGCCTTTAACTCGGCGCGAGTATCGACGTGGTTGTGGTCGTGATCGTCCTCGCGATTGTTGTCGAACCAACTCTGGACGCCTTCGGCGAAATATTCGTGGTGATTGACGCTGGGGTACTTGCCGGCCCAAAGCCCGGCGTCCATCGCGCGCTGCCACGTGGCCTTGAGGCGGGCATCAAATTCAGCCGTCCAGCCGGTTCATCCCGCGCAGGTGCAGGGCGTGGGCAAATTCGTGGATCAGGATGTTTTCCGCGGCGTAGGGATCGCCCTCAAAGCAGAGCAGATTCTCCTCCGCGCAGCTGGCGATCGGATCGGTTTCAGAGCCGCCCAGGCCGCGGGCGCGCCGATCCCACCAATCTGCGGACTTGTCGCCCTTCAGCGTGGATGCCGGCGTGCTCCGGCACGTCGGTGGTGAACTCATCGTGCGCCATTACCACCAGCCGGGCGCCGGAATCGGCCAACGCGCGCAAAATATCCGGCCGTTTCGCGGTCATGAGGCTGACGAGGTAGGCGGCTTCGCGCAAGGCGTAATCAGACGGGCTTGGTCGGAGGCGAGGATGAGGTAGCCATCGACGTTGAGGCACTTTTTGTAGAACGGATCCAGGCCCAGTTCCGGCGGCGGAGCGGTAATGGGCCGCAACGCGGGTGGCAAGTCCGCGCGGGGAACGGGGACGCGAATCGCGGGAATGTCGGCAATGCCCGGCCGGGCTTTGGCGATGAAGTGGCCGAGCGCTTTTCCCGCGGAATCGGAAACGGCGAACGAATGGCCGGCAAAGGATTGGATGCGCAACACGCTGCCGCCGTCGACGCGGTATTCCTGGGCTCGCTGGCCGGAAAAATCGAGCCAATGGACGGTTACCGGCGTGGTGCGGTTATTTCGAATGGTTAGCGGAGATTTCGCGCCGCCAGCGACCGATGGCGGGCAGGTTTTTCCGGATTTGCCGGCCACCCACGTCAAATTGACCGGTTTCCGCGCGTTGGCGGGCGGGATTGGCGCGAAATCGTCAGGTTTTGGCGCCAAACCACGAAGCTCGGCCAATTTCGACGCGTTTTCCGGGTTTTGCGCGAGATTTGTCCATTCGTGAGGATCGTTGGCGATGTCGTACAACTCCTCGTCGCCGTTGGCGTAGCGGATGTAGCGCCAATCCTGCGCGCTGAGCCCAAAACCGCCCGGCTGAGCCAGATGAGTTAGCGAAACGTGCTCCCAAGCGGCGTTGGCGATCGCGCAACAGCGGGACCAGGCTCGGGCCGTCGCAGCCAGGTTTTTGCGGCAAACCGGCCAACTCCGCCAACGTCGGGAAAAGGCTGAGCAAGTTGACCGGCCGATCGCACACGCTACCCGGCTTCGTTCCATCCGCCAGCCCCGGCGCGGCTCCTCCCGCAGGCACGCGAACCATCAGCGGCACGCGCGAACAAGCCCGCCACGCGGTGAATTTCTGCCAGTGCTGCTTTTCGCCCAGATGCCAGCCGTGGTCGCTCCACAGCGCCACGATGGTGTCGTCGCGGTTCGGCCCGTTTTCCAGCGCATCCAGCACGCGGCCTAACATGGCGTCGGCGAAGTGGATCGACGCCAGGTAACCCTGAATTCCCTGCTTCCACTGGCCGTGCTTGCGGATGTGGGCGAAATACCGGTTGGGGCCGCGTTTTTTCCCCGCCGGCGGCAAATCCGCCAAATCGTCCTCGCGATAGCCCGGCGGAAGCTGAATCTCCTCCAGCGGAAACGGCTCGAAATACTTCGCCGGCACAAACCACGGCTCGTGCGGCCGATAGATGCCGCAAGCCAGGAAAAACGGCTTTTCGTGGGTTCGGCTCAATTGCTCGCCCACCCACTTGGCGACCAGAAAATCGCCGCCGTACTCTTCGTCCGTAGCCTCCAGCGCCGCCCAATCCGTCTCCACATACTGCCACGGCCCCGCACGCGGCAAACTCACCGGCCGCTTGTCAGGATACAACGTGCGCGGAAACGGATTTTCCGTCTCCTTGGCCGGAAAATACGCGTCCCAGGAGCGCGCATCGATGAAGTAGTGCAGCAGCTTGCCCGAACCGCTGGCATGGTAACCGTGATCGCGAAAAAACTGCGGCAACAGCGTCGCATCCGGCAAAATTTCGCGCATTTTCTGCTCGTTGCGGTAGAGCCCGGAGCGATGCGGCGAAATCCCCGTCATGACCGCCGTTCGCGAAGGATTGCACGCCGCGCCGGGGCAATGCGCGTTGGTGAAAAGCATTCCGCTGGCGGCCAGGCGATCCAGATTCGGGGTGATGGTCTGCGGATGCCCACCCAGACAGCCAATCCAGTCGTTCAAATCGTCGATGGCGATGAAAAGGACGTTTGGCGGTGCTTTTGCGTGGGCGCGGATATTGATCGAACAGATTACCGCTATCGCGAAGAATCCGAGAATCGCACGGTTTGAAATTGCCATTGCAATCGGTAAGGCTGCATCCGAACAAGGCGCAAGCGAGGCTTTCCGTTTCAGACCCGAATCACCCTATTTCCCGAAATTTCGCTTGCGTTAGGGGCAGGTTGTCCCTTTTCATCGGGGCATGAAGAAGGGTTGCATCATCGCAGCAGTCGTCATCGCCGTCCTCATCGTCGTTTGCGGCGTTGTTGGCTATATTTTTCAGCAAAAGGTCGGCAACAGCCCCATGGTTGCACAAATTGAGACCGCCGTTGCTGAATACCAGCAAAAACATCCCGACGCGCAGGTGGAAACCAGCAACGAAGCTTGGGCTGCGGCTTTGACTGCCGAGGATGCGGGCATTTCCAACGCGATGTTGATCAATTTTGCAGCGCGTAGCGGGCAGTTCATCGACTCCTACAAGAATCCGCTGGAGTTCACCAAGGGCGCCGATGGAAAAATTTCGGTGGTTAGCCTTGGTAAGGATGGCAAGCTGGGAACCGACGATGATGAAACCAGCAGCTTTTGAGCCGCAGGGTCGTCGTTCCTAATTTCCACCGCAAAATCTCCCCATGAACCCTCCGTCAGTCGTCATCGGGCTTTGGCTCATTGCCGCGCCGCTTTTCGCGCAGTTTGGCGCTGTTCAGGGGCCGGATCCCTCGCAACCGGAGCTCTTGGTGGATGTTTCGGCCGTTCAACCAGGGGGAAAGTTTACGGTGGCGGTCAAATTCACCATCGAGAACCGCTGGCACATTTATTGGCTCAACTCCGGGGCGAGTGGACTCCCAACTTCGGTGGACGTGGAGCTTCCGGAGGGGTTCGAGGCTGGGCCGGTGCTCTATCAAACGCCCAAGCAATTCGAAACCGCCGGCCAGTTGGGTTATGGCTACGAAAAAGAGGCGTGGTTCCTCATTCCGGTGACCGCGCCGGGGGATCTTGGCGCGGATGACGCGGTGGGCGTCAAGGTGACCGTCGGTTGGCTGAGTTGCAACGAACGAACCTGCGGGCTTCCGCAAAATCAGGAGCTGAACCTCCAGTTGCCGGTTGGCGTGACCGTCGCGCCTTCCCCTCACGCGGCGGATATCGACGCCGCGCGCAAAAAAATGCCGCTTTTGCCGGAAAACGCGAATTTGGCCGCGGCGATCGAGGGCGGCGAGTTGGTGGCGACGCTTGAGCTTCCCGGTCAATCGTTCGAGGCGAAGGATTTGGAACTGTTGCCGGCTGAATCCGGAATCGTCACCCCTGGTGAGCCGCAAAACGTGGAAGTTTCCGGCGGCCGGGCGATTTTTCGCCTCCCGTTGGCCGAGGACGTGGAATCGCTGCCCGAGCGGTTCGAAGCATTGGTGAAATTGGGAGGCGGCCAGGCGATTTTTGTCTCCGGGACCGGTGAATCCGGTGAATCCGCGCCCAAAACGCAAGCCAACGAGCCGGAGCCCGAAACCCAGCCCGTAGCCGGCCTGGAAGCGCAAAAGCAGGCCACGGAAACCATGCTGAGTTGGGGCACGGTGGGCAAAAAATCGTTCCCACTGCCGTTGGTGCTGATTTCCGCGTTTTTCGGGGGCGTCATCCTCAACCTCATGCCCTGTGTGTTCCCGGTTCTTGGCATCAAAATCATGGGATTCGTGCAGCAAGCTGGGGAAGACACCGCCAGCGTGCGCCGCCACGGGTTGGTGTTTGGTCTGGGCGTGCTGGTTTCGCTCTGGATTTTGGCGTTCGTGATTATCGGCATCAAAATGGCCGGCGATCAGGTGCTTTGGGGCTTTCAACTGCAAAATCCCGTGTTCGTGGTGGCCATGGTCGTCATTCTCTTCGTTTTCGGGCTTAATTTGGCCGGAGTTTTCGAATTCGGCATGGCGCTGACCGGCGCGGGGCAGGAGTTGCAGCAAAGAGAGGGCTACGCCGGCTCGTTTTTCTCCGGCGTGCTCGCCGTCGTCATCGCCACCCCTTGTACTGGCCCATTCATGGCCTGGCCTCTGACCCTGGCGCTTAGCTCGCCGGCCTACATAACGCTGCTCATTTTCACGTTATTGGGCCTGGGCCTCGCGTTTCCCTACGTCCTGCTCAGCTTCATCCCCGCCTTGATCCAAAAACTGCCGAAACCCGGCCCGTGGATGGAGACGTTCAAGCAATTCATGGCCTTCCCCATGTTTGCCACCGTCGTTTGGCTGACCAGCGTCTACGCTCGACTGGCCGGTAACAACGCCCTGACCTACTTCCTCCACGCCCTGGTCATTTTGGCCATGGGCGTCTGGATTTACGGGCGCTACGCGGTCCCGTTCAAGCCCATCAAAACGCAATGGATCGGCAGAATTGCGGCGTTGCTCTTCCTGGCGGCCTTCCTCTACCTCACCCGCGTTGGATACGCCAACAGCAAGGAGGCCGAATCGCTTTTGGCCCATAAATCCGAGATCGTGGACGGCAAGGTGAAGAAATTTGGCATCGTCTGGGAACCCTTCAGCCCGGTGGAGGTTGTGCGTCACCGCCAGAAGAAACGCACCGTGTTTATCGACTTTACTGCGGATTGGTGACTGCAGTGCAAAACCAACGAGACAGGTGTCTTCGTGAATTCAGAGCGCGTTCGCCAAAAGCTGGAAGAACTGGATGTCGTGCCGATGCTGGCGGACCTCAGCAGGCCGGACGAGATGGTGAAGGGATTTTTGATCGCCTTCGAGCATCCCTCCATCCCCTACTACATGGTTATCCCGCCGGATGGGCCGATTTTGTGGCTCGACGCGGTAATCACGCCCAAACAGGTCGTCAAGCTGCTGGAGCGCGCCAACGAAGGGGAAGGTGAATCCGACGAAGCCGTCGCATCCAACTAAATTTTAGGCGGCCACAACGTTGCTGACGGGCGAATTTTCGCTGCCCTGGCCCAAAGTTTCCGGCCATTGGATGGAAAGCTGGCCGTGCATCATGTGCAGCTCCGTTTCCACCTGAAACCCGCGCTGGCGCAGTTCTGAGGCCAGCCAGGACATTTCATGCGTCATGCAGGTGGTGACCAGGCTGTTTTCACCCAGGTCGTTCGCGGCGCGAATCTGGTTGAGGTAACCGAGGAGAATTTCACCGCGTTCGTCGACGCGCTCGCGTGCTTGCTGGGCTTCCTGCGCAGCTTCCTGAGCCGTTAAATCAAGCTCTGAGGGTAATGAGATCATGGCTGTCTTTTTGTGTGTGTTAGGGAGGATTTGATGTCGATTCGTTAGACAACCCCATCCACATTTTCTTCACAGCTTAATCGAGGAAAAATTCAGCATTTGTCAAGATTTTTCCCCGTGGTAGGGCCGCTAACAACTTCACCAACAACTTAGACGGCGCACGGGGCCGAATTTGTGCCGTTTTCCTAACTTTTTCCCCAAAAGCCGCGAACGGCGCCAAATTGGTTAAACCTTCCCAGCCAGGCCTCTCCGAAAAATTGCCGGTTGAGCCGCGCCCGTTCCCCTGCTAAGAAACGGCTCATGAGCGCTAACGCCAAAGACAACCGAATCGCGATCGCCCTGCTCATCGGGATCGGCTGGCTGCTATGCCTGCTGGTCCTGTGGATCGGGCTGGGCGGCGAGCGGGAGGGAGAATGGGCCGAGGCGATCTTTTTGGGCCGCTTCCACATTCTCATCGTCCACGTGCCCATCGGCTTGCTTTGCATCGCGTTTTTCGTGGAAATGCTCGGCCGGATGGGAATTTGCTCGGGTTGGCAGCACCAAACCTTGCCAATGCTGTGGTTCGGGACGCTGGGGGCGGCGGCGGCGACGATTGCCGGTTATTTGCTGATGGTGGGCGAGCAAACCGAGGGCCGGAACATGTTTTGGCACATGTGGACGGGATTTGGCGTGGTGGCGCTGGGAGTGCTCTCGCTCATCCTGAAGGTGTGCAACTGGTCGTTTTTGCTCTTGCTAGTCTTGCTGGGCAATCTGGTGTTGATCGGCATTTCCAGCCACTTTGGCGGAAACATGGTCCACACCAACACCTACTTGTCCGAATACGCTCCGGATCAGTTGAAGCCGTTTCTCGGCCACCCGAAAGAAGAGCTGAGCGCCGCGGACAAGGGCATCAGCATGGAAGATTGGTCGATCTACGACGACATCATCCAGCCGATTTTCGACGACAAATGCACCGAGTGCCACAATGAGGACAAAATTAAGGGCGACCTGCGGATGGACAGCTTTGCGTGGCTGGCCAAGGGCGGCGACATCACCGACCAGGAGTGGGTTCCCGGCGATGCGGAGGACAGCGAGCTGTATTTTCGCGTCACCATCGATCCGGACGACGACGATTTCATGCCGCCCGGCGACCGGGAGCACATGACGCCGGATGAAATCGCGCTGCTGGGCTGGTGGATCAACGAAGGCGGCACGCAGGAGATGAAAGTCGGCGAGACGAAGAAGGACGCGGAAATCGAGCGAATATTGGCCGAATTGAAGGCGAAAACGGAGGCTGAAGCCGAGGGCGAGCAAGCCGACGCCAGTCCCGCGGCGACAAACGCATGAATTCGGGCCGAATCACCATCCTTCTCGCCGTTTTTGCCCTGGCGGCGGCGCTAAATTCGTGCGGTCCCCCGGCGGTCGTGGAAATCGCCGACCGGCGTGCATTGTCCCGGGAAGAACGCCAGCCTCAGGTGGACCTGGAGACCGCGGAGCGGCTGGGGACGGACGCCATGATTCGCGCGGCGGAAGATCAGGCGAAGCCCCAGGGCGCGCCGGGCATCGATTACACCGTGCCGGAGGGGTGGAAGGAGCTGGAGGCCAGCGGGATGCGCGATGTGGACCTGCGTTTTGGCGAGGGAGACGCGGGCGAAGTTTCCGTGATTCGCGCCGGCGGTTCGCTGGCTGACAACGTCAACCGCTGGCGCAAACAAATGGGCCGCGAGCCGCTTTCCGAGGACGATCTGGCCAAGCTGGAAATGGGCACGCTTTTTGGCATCCCGGCGCATTTGGTGACGATCGACGGCGATTTCAAAGGGTTCGGAGAGAGCGAATCCAAGCCGAATTACCGCTTGGTCGGCATCATCTTGTCGTTGCCGGAATTCGGGCGCTCGTTTTTTGTCAAAATGACCGGCCCGCGCGCCGTGGTGGAGGAAAATGAGGAAAAATTTCACGAATTCACCGCCTCGCTGGGGTTGAAAGCTCAGCGTTAACCTCCATGGCCAAAAAACTCGACTTCACCTGGGAAAACGCGCCGAAACTGGCCCTGGGCCTGCTCACCTCCTACGGGCTGGCGGCCGCGGTTTTGTTGCTGCTGACGTTGCTCACCTTTTTCGGCACGCTCAACCAGGAATCCGAGGGGCTCTACCTTTCTCAGCGCATCTACTTCGACTCCTTCTGGGTTTGCGATTGGATTCCCAAAGAGACGATGGAGCGCTTCAAAATCCCGTTTGCGTGGCCGGTTTTCATGCCGGGCGGGTATTTGCTGATGCCCATCCTGTTTTTCAACATCCTGGCCGGGACCATCCTCAAAATCCGGCGAAATAAAAAGACGGTGGGCCTTTTTTTGGCGCACATCGGCATTTTGTACATGATCCTGGCCTCGTTCGTGACCCGGCATTTCGCCTGGGAAGGCTACATGGCGATGTATCCGGGCCAAAAATCGAACCGCGTCAGCGCGCATCACGATTGGCAGCTCGAAGTCATCCCGCTGGACGAAGAAGGCAAGGCAACCGAAGCGCTCGTCATCCCCTACGAGCAGTTCCGCGACGTGCGCCGGGCAAAGACGCGCCCTCGCAAATTCACCAGCGACACGCTGCCGTTCGACCTGGTGGTGGAGCACTATGAGCCCAACGGAAATCCTCTGCCCGCAAACCTGCCGGTGACCCAAGACAAGGGGCTGAAAGAGGTGGACGGCCACGTGCTCTACTCGATGGATCGCATCAAAACCAACGAGAAAAACATCCCCGGCCTCTACGCCAAATTCGCGCCCAAAGACGGCGATCCGCTCGAAGCGATCCTCATCGGTCATACCGGGATGAACCGGGAAATGGAGTTTATCCCGCCCCGGCCGCTCACGCTGACGTTTGGCGGCAAAAAGTTCAACGTCCAGTTCCAGCAGCGCCAGTTCGTGGTGCCGTTCGACATCCGGGTGGACGAGTTTCACGTCGATTTTCACCCTGGCACGGGCCGCGCGGCCAACTACCAGAGCGACGTGACCAAAATCGAGTCACTGCCGGACGGGAGCGCCATCGAGGAGAAGGTGAAAATCTGGATGAACCACCCGCTGCGCTACCAGGGCTACACGTTCTTCCAGTCTTCGTTCGGCACGAACCGGCAGGGGCAGCACTACACCCAATTTACCGTGTGGAACAACCCGGCCGACCACTGGCCGCTCTATTCGCTGTGGATCATCGGGCTGGGTTTGGCCGTGCATTTTGTGATCAAGCTCAACGATCACCTCAACCGCTCCCGGCGCTCGAAAACCGCCTGACGCCATGCCCGCACCGGTTGCCAACACCTCAAAACGCAAGCATGCTAAGGGCATGGCGCCTCCCCTCGTCCAGCCAAATTCGCAAGCCTTGGACCGCCCGGGTTGGATACCGGATTGCATCACTGAAAACTGGGATACCGATCCCTACGCCTACCAAACCGAGGAGGAACTGATGCCGCAAGGAGGTCCCCACGATTCAATCATCGACAAAACGCGCCGGCTCATTCGCCCGGTGCTGAATTCCATCGGAAAAATGGCGATGCACGACGTCTTCGTGATTTTTCGCGACAAACACGGCGTGTTGCAACGCAACGCCAAGGCCGCCGATTTAATGGTGGTGGAACACGAGGAGCCGCCGCCCACGGCGTGGTATTTGGATCAGCGTCCCGCGCCCGTGGTGACCATGGAAGTGCCGTCAGAGCCGGACGAAGACGTTGGCGCGACCAAGGACATTTTCATCCAATACGGCGTCAAGCGCCACCTCGTGATCGATCAGTTGGATGCCAAAGGCAACGTCAGCAAATGGGTCAAAGTGAGGGCGTGGGGGCCGGACGGAAAGCTGCAGAAGGCCGATTCCAAGGGATTTTTGCACCTGCCGGAAATCGGCCTGAAAATCAAGGCAAAGTCAATGCGGTCGAGGTTCACGCTCTACGACCGGAAGACCGGGAGGGCGCTGAAATTGCCGGCCCAGCAGCTCGCGGAAAAGGACGAGCAACTCGCAAAAATCACCGCGGAACTGGAGGAACTCCGCCAAAAACTCGCCCAATCGGACAACCAGCCATGAAACTGCCCTTCGACCTCAATCTCGATCCCGTTCACCGCAAGCGGTTGCTGATTTTTGCCGCGATTTTCGCCGTTTTGCTGGCCCTCTCCGGCATCCGCAAGCTCATGCCCGGCAAGCCGATGAACGAGCTGGATTCCTACGCCGCCTGGAGCGACGGAGCCGCGGAAGAGTTCCTGAAAATCCCCGTTCAGCACGAAGGCCGGGTCAAACCGATGACGTCGCTGGCTTACTTTGAGCTGTTAGGGTTGCGCTCGAAAACCAACGTCAAATTTTACGCCGATGGCGAAAAAACCAAGGTGCCCCACAGCCAGTGGATTCTGGACGTGCTCTTTCGCCCGAAAGTGGCCCGGGAATTGCCGAATTTCGTGGTCGATGACTCCGATGCCGTCACCACCATCGGCGCGGTGGAAAAATTGAAGCGCGATTACTACAGCTACGAGGATTTGTTCCCGCGCGAGCAAAATCGCCGCAAACTCTTCGAGCTAGCCCGCGAGTTGAACGAAAAAGCGCAACGGCTGCGCGCCAACGAATCCGGAACCCTGGAAACCGTGGAGAGCCAGGTCGTTCTCCTCGCCAACCGGGTCAACAAGTTCGAGTTTTTGGCCAGCGTCATGCTCCCGGCCAATCCGGAGGGAATTTTGAACGCTGATTTGCTCGACCCCGAAACCATCGAGATGGCCAAGCTGACCACCACCAGCGAGATGCTGGAGGTCATCCCGGAGATGCCGTGGAGCAACCTGCAACAAATGGCGATGCCCTCCTCCGTGCCGACGAGCGAGGACGACGCCAAGGTGCGCAACCTGATGCGGCTGGCGTTTCTCTACGGCTCTTTTGGGCGTGGAATGGCCCTTTTTCCGCCTACTTACGCCGGGGAAGAGGTGGTGGGCGAATATTTCGAGAGCGTGGCGGATTTTCGCGAAAACTACGAGCTGTTCGGGCAAATTTCAGGCGATCGAGCCGCTCGACGCGGAGGCGGAAATTGGCGATCAAATCAACCACCTCTTCATCCACCGGCACGATTTGGCCAAAACCATCCGCCGGCTGGACGAAAGCCTGTCCGATGCGATGCGGCGTCCGAAAGCAAAGCTGCCGCGATACCTGCGCAAGGTGGGAATCGAGGACAGTGCGGCGCTTAACTCGCTGGTTAGCCGATTCCACGATTTGCTCGATGTTACCCAGGACGTCAACGTCTCCGTTTGGAAGTCTCCGGGCGATTTGGTCCGCCTGGCGGTCGAAAGCGAGGAACATCCGGCCGTGGGCGATCGAGCGCTTGAAAATGCTGGAAGCGCTGGTTGCCGCGTCCAAGGGCGAATCCGCCGGTTTTGAGGCGGAAATTGGCAAATTTCGCGGTTTTATCGAAAAAGAGGCCGACGCGCGGGGCGAAATGCGCTCCGTGGGGATGGAAATCGCCTACCGCGAGGCCGGGTTACGAGATGATGGCCAAAGTTTTCCTGGTTTTGGCCTTCACCGTGCTGGGGCTCATCTGGATCTCGCCCTACTCGCAATTTGGGACGATTTCGCTGCGCACGACGCAGGTTTTGGGCTCGATCGGCGCCGGGCTGATGATCCTGATGATCGTGCTGCGGATGATCATCCAAATGCGCCCGCCCATCACCAATTTGTTCGACACCTTTCTGTTCATCGGCGCGGTGGGCTTTTTTCTCAGCCTGGTCATCGAGGCGATGACCCGCAAGCGCATCGCCATCTCCGCCGGGGTCATTTTGGCCATGGTTTGCGCGCTTTTGCTCGGTCCCTTTCGCGAAATCAACACCTCCGAGACGATGTCGCCGCTGGAAGCCGTGCTCGACACGAATTTCTGGCTCTGGATCCACGTCACCACCATCAACGTGGGCTACTGCGCGGGATTGCTGGCGGCGTTGGCGGCGCATTTCTACATTTTCGGCCAGGCCTTCAACATCGACGTCCGCAACCGCGATCTCTACCGCTCGCTGACCCGCATCGTCTACGGCGTCGCCTGTTTTTCGCTCTTTTTCTCGCTGGTGGGCACGGTTTTGGGCGGAATTTGGGCGAATTACAGCTGGGGCCGCTTTTGGGGCTGGGATCCCAAGGAAAACGGCGCGCTCATGATCGTGCTGTGGACGCTGGTTCATCTTGCACGCGCGGATGGGCGGCTACATCCGCGATTTGGGCATCAACGTCTGCGCCATCATCCTGGGCATCATCATCACGTTCAGTTGGTTCGGCACCAACGCGCTGGGCGTGGGCTTGCACACCTACGGCTTCTCGCAGGGCATCATGAACACGCTGCTGACGTTTTGGCTGATCGAGGCCGCCGTGCTCGGCTTTGGCCGGGTGGGTGAAACTGCGCGGCAAGCTCGATTCTCAGCCCGCGAAGGCGAATCCGGCCTGACCGCAAACCCCAACGTCAACCGCAAACAGCCGCCCACCCAGCGCCTCACCGGAATTCGGCTTGATCCCGGTTGTCACGAACATCGTGGCCAAATCCGGCCCGCCAAACGCCGGCGCTGTTGTCTCGATGCACGGAAATTTCACCCGTTCCAGCGCCGAGCCGGTTTGCGGGTCGAAACAGAGCACCAACCCGCCGTGGCAAATGGCGACCCACAGGTTTTCGTTCGCGTCGATGGCCATTCCGTCAGGCGAACCGGCAATTCCCAGTTTTTGGGTGTCGATGACCGGACGCGGGTTGGAAATTTCGCCCGTGGCGTTGTCGAAATCGAAGGCCAGGACGACCTTGGTCGGCGTGTCGATGTAAAACAGGGTGTCCGCCGCCGCGTTCCAGCAAATTCCGTTGGATGTCGTCACCGGACCGTAAACGGTTTCGTGCACGCTGAGGTCGGGATCCAGGCGATAAAGCCACGCGTCGCCGGTCTTTTTCACCGTGCTGTAGGTTCCGGCCCAAAACCGGCCCGCGGGATCGCATTTGCCGTCGTTGAACCGGTTTTGCGGCTTTTTGTCAGGCTCCGGATCGGCAATCGGCGATTTTTCGCCGGTTTCCGGATCCAGAAAGGCAAACCCGTTGTCCCCGGCGATCGCCAGCCCGCCATTTTGCCGCGGAACCACCGTCCCCACCCGCTCGCCCACGTCCCAAACCTCTTCAGCGCCGGATTTGGGGTCAAATCGAATCACTTTGTGGCTTTCGATGTCCACATAAAGGAGACGGTCCTGCCACCACATGGGGCCTTCTCCCCAACTTGAAACGTAACTTCCAACGGGCTCGGGTGTCGTCGCGGGCATGGTTCCGGGACCATTGGGTGGGAACGAAAACCTGGCAAGCACTCATTCGATCCGGTTAATTATCGGGAAATCGAGATTGACTTTGACCGGTGCTCTTCCCACACTGACAGAGCCCAACTCCCTCACATGAAGCCCCTCTCTCACCTCCTCGCTTGTGGCCTCGCGATTCTGCTGATTTCGGGCTGCGCCCACCCGCCCCAGCCGCCGCCCCCGGGGTCAGGGGCCAACAATGGCCAGTCTTCCGCTGCCGGATCACCAACCGTTTCCCGCAATTCCTTCCTCTACACCGGCTACCAACCGCTGGAAAAGTGGATGGATGAGCGCTTCAAGGTGCGCTACGAAAACATGCCGTTGAAGCTGGTTTTCGATCAGCAACCCATCTCCGACATCGTCTACGAACTGGTGAACCTGCCGGAAAACACGTCGCTGTTTTACCTGGTGCGCCCATCGATCAGCCGGCGGGAGATCTTGCAGGAAATCTCCCGATTTTTCGATCTGGAAATGGACGTGGACATGGCCGGCGGCAAGCCCAACAAGGTCATCGTGCGGGGGAAGGGGCGCCGCGTCTCGGGCGATCCGTTTTTGTCGCTGGAATCGCCGGAAACGGTCTACACCTCCGGGACATGACCCGGCGTAAACCTGGCCGAAGCTAAAATCTTTTGCCGCGACATTCAGCTTCGATCACACCCTTGCCCCCTACCGCATTTCTTCCAAAATCTTCGCCGCCCGCTCCTCGAACAGCGCCTGCCAACCCGGCGCGAGGAGACAGTCGCTGTCTTCTTGGGCGCCGCCGATGTTGAGGAGCTGTTGCTCGGTGGGCGCGTAGTAGATGTAGCCGTTGGTGTAGCCGGCCACGAAGGTTGTTTCATTCGGCGCGGCGCTCTTGATGTTGAGCCCGATTTGCACGGTCAACTCGCCGGGAAAGGTGATCAGCCGAAAGTCGCCAACTCGCAGCCCGCCTACCTCCACCTCGATGGTCTTACCGGCCGCGGCGTTGCGCGTTTGGTGGCGCTTCAGCAATGCCAGGTTGATCTGCTTGCGCGTCAGCTCCTCCATGATTCGGATGTTGCGGATGTAGGCCTCCATGTTCTTGCGGTTGGTCTCGTCCAGCTTTTTCCAATCGCCCCGGCCGAGCTTTTCGTCCTGGAGGTAGGCATCCGGGTAGTACGACGGAAAATCGCCCGACGTCCGGTATTTCACGTAGAGCGGGAGGAAAGTTTTGAGGTTGAGCGTCGTTCCGTTCAGCGAATCGACCAGAGTGTCGATTTCCGCTTCCAAACTGGCGATTCGCGGCCCTTGATCGGCTCGCGGCAAGATCAGCGGCTCGTTGGCGACGGCCAACGCGGCGTTTTCGCGGGATTCCACGGCGCGGGCGGCTTTTAACGCGCTGAGCCCTAACAAATTCCCAAACGTCTCGGCGTCGCGGGGCCGATCCACCGCCTTATAGAGCGCGGGGTTGATGTCGCCGGCGCATCCTTGCACGAACAGCGCAATCGCGCCTTCACCCAGGTTTTCCTCGATCACCGTCGAGGCAAATCCGGTCAAATCCGCGGTGTTGCCGCCGCTCGGGATTCCCTGGATGGGGTGGCAGGCGAAATTGTAGACCAATGCCAGGGGCCGTCCGTCAAGCCGGTCGAGTCGCAACACGCCGATTTCCGGATCGACTGGCCCTACCGCGGCCACTTCATCGTCCGGCGGCATGGAGTAAGCGTGACGCACGTCCGCCTGCTTGCCGCTCTTCAAAATGAGCCGCCGGTTCACCATGATCCGGTCCTCGCGGCCAACTCCGGCGCCCGCCTTGACCGGATCCAGTTTTTGCCAAGCCGCGCGCACCGCCTGGATCGTCCGCTCCGCAACGTCCTTGCAAACCACCCCGTGGCAATGGCTGGCGTTGATCAACACGTTGCCGGGCGCGATTTTCAGCTCCGCCTCCAGCCGCGAGCGCACCGTTTCCAGATACGGATCGCGAATCGAGCCGATTTCCGCGATCGCCACCGCATCGATGCTCACCACCGCGGCGTGGGTGGTTCCATCACTCAAAACCAGCGCCTTGGCGAAGAGCGGATTGCTACCCGCGTCGGCTTCGGGATGGGTGATGTCCACCTTGGCGACGCCTGCCCGCAACGGAGCCGCGCTCACGGCTCCCGCGCCCCAGCACAGCATCGCAAGCAGGCAACTGAGGCGCGCCGGGCTCATGAAAGCTCGTCAAATTGCCGCACGGCGTTTTCCAGCCCGCGCTGCAGGTGAAGGTACTCGCCAAAGTTCGCCAGCAGTTGGGCCCCCTGGTCCTTGCGATGTTGCATGTCTTCCGGGCTCATCGCGGGGCAACCCCACGGTTTGCCCTGCTTGGCACACGCGGCGGCGATTTTTTTGAACGCCGCCTCCAGTTGCGAGCCATCCGTGTCGCCGGCCAGGCGCAGCCGCAATCCCAGATCGCCAGGCCCCACGAAAATCATGTCCACGCCGTCGATGGCGATGATTTCTTCGCAATTTTCGACCGCTTCCGGGGTTTCGATCTGCACGGTCAGAAACGTCTCCCGATTGGCCCACTCCGCAAAGACGTGGTAGTCGGGATTGACGCGGTAGCCGCTGTCCAGCCCGGCGTTGTCCATGCCCCGGTTTCCGAGCGGCGGAAATTTGACGGCTTGGACGAGTTGCTGGGCTAACTCCGGGGTTGAGACGTGGGGAATCATGAGCCCGGTGGCGCCGTCCTCCAGGTAGCGGTAGAGCCCGGTTTTTTCCAGGGTTGGCGCGCGCAGCAGGCAGTCGATGTCGAAGAGGTGGAAGAGCGCCAGGAGCGATTGAACCTCGCGTTGGTCCATGCCGCGGTGTTCCAGATCCAGCCAAATGCAATCGTAGCCGGCGCGCGCCGCGTGGCAGATGTACGACGGAATGACGTGCCCTAGCACCGCGGTGCGGATGATTCCGCCGGAGCGAATGCGGGCGAGGGATTTGCTTGTTCTCATGATGCTAGGAGACTGAGTGAAGGCTGAGTTTCGGACACGGAATCTCGAAGGCAACCCCGAAAAACGCTCCGCGTCGCTGCCGGCATGGCGCGCATTTTGGCGGGAGATTTTTTTGTCCCGGCCAACGAAATGCGATAGCCTCATCACGACGACCAAAACAGAGAACGCCAAGGCATGAGAGACCAGCTCCAGTTCGACTTCGACTTCGACGCCCCGCCACCCGAAAAAACCGGCGATGGCGACACATCGGCTCCCGGAGACGGGCTCGACACTTGGCGCCGGCAACGCAAAGCCCAACTCAATGAGATGGCTGCCAACCTGGGGCTCCCGCTCGGGCATGAGGTGGAACTGACCCTCAGCACCGGGCCCACGCTGCGCGGGAAGCTGCGCCTGGCTGAGGAGAAACTGTGGGTGGAGGAAGAAAAGCGTTCCCGGGCGTTCCAGCTGATTTTGCGCATCGGCAAGGCGGAGTTTCCGGCGAGCGAGGTGGAGTCTTGCGTGCGGTTGGACGTCTGACCCAATTTAACGGGAAAGCTCGGATTTCAGCCCAAAGTCTCCAACGGCGCCCATTTTTGCTCCTTCCAGGATTTCAGCCCGGCTTCGGCCAACTGGACGCCCTTGGCCCCCTCCATCAAATCCCACGGAAACGGCTCATCAGCGGCAACGTGGCGGATGAATTTTTCCCACTGGATCTTGAAGGCGTTGTCGTAAACCGTGGCGTCGGGCACTTCCTGCCAACCGCCGAAAAAGTCGATGGGTTGCTCGATATCCGGGTTCCAGATCGGCTTGGGCGTTGCGCCGAGCGGCTGCACCCAGCACTTGCGCAGGCCGACAACCGCGGAGCCGAGCGTGCCGTCGATTTGCATGGTGAAGAGGTCGTCGCGACGCACGCGCACCGTCCAACTGCTGTTGAATTGGGCCACGATGCCGCCTTGGATTCGAAACGTGGCGTAGCAGGCGTCGTCGGCGGTGGCGGGGTAGGTTTGGCCGTCTTCGGCGATGCGCTCGGGGATGTGGGTTGCGCCCAGGCAACTGACCGCCTCCACGGGGCCGAAGAGGTTGTCCAGCACGTAGCGCCAGTGGCACAGCATGTCGATGATGATGCCGCCGCCGTCTTCTTCGCGGTAATTCCAGGATGGCCGCTGGGCGGGCTGATTTTCCTCGTGGCCGGTGAAGACCCAGTAGCCGAATTCCCCGCGAACCGAGAGGATTTGGCCGAAAAAGCCCTGGTTGATGAGCGTTTGGGCCTTGCGCAGGCCGGGCAGCCAGAGTTTGTCCTGCACCACGCCGTTTTTGACCCTGGCGTCGCGGCAAACTCGGGCCAGGCGCACGGCTTCCTTCAGCTCGACGGCGGTGGGCTTTTCGCAGTAAATCGCCTTGCCGGCTTTGGCCGCCATTTCCACGAATTTGGCGCGATGGAGCGTGGATGAGGCGTCGAAGAAGATTTGGTTGGCGTCGTCAGCCAGCGCGGCGTCGAGATCGGTGGAAAAACGCGGCACATCGTGGGTTTCGGCCAATTTTCGCAGTTTTTCCGCGTTGCGCCCGGTGAGGATGGGATCGACCTGGACCGACTCCCCGGAAGGCAGCGTCACCCCGCCTTGCTCGCGGATGGCCAGGATGGAGCGGATGAGGTGCTGGTTGGTCCCCATGCGCCCGGTGACGCCGTTGAGGATGATGCCAAGGGTCATGGTTTTTTGGTTTTTTGTGCTTTGTTCTTTGTGCCTGGTTCCTTCGCCTTCTTTTTCTCCGCTTTCTCCTTTTTCTCGCCGGCGGAGCGTTTGGCGTTTTGGAGCGGGTCAGCGGTCTTGGTCGCCTGAAGATGCGGCTGCAGGGCGGCTTGGAGCTTGGCGTGAATGGCGCTTAGCTCCTCCGGCACGCCGTTTGCCGCCAGGTCGTTCTTTTCCAGCAAATCCTGGCTGGTGTCGAAGAATTCGCCGCTTGCGTAGAGCTTGTAGCGCTGGTCGCGAACCAACTGGCGGGCCTTGTTGCGGACGCCGTTTCGCTCGTACCAGCAGTAAATGGTCTCCCGCGGCTGGTAGCCCGGTTTTCCCTCAAAAAGCGGCAACAGGCTGTGTCCGTCCACGTTTTCCGGGACCGTTGCGCCTCCCGCCTCGACGATGGTCGGCAACACGTCGCTGAAATCGACCAATTCCTCGCGAACCTGGCCGGGCTTCACCGTTTTCGGCCAACTGACCACGAACGGCACGTGGGTTCCGTTGTCCCGGGTCGAGCCCTTGCCGCCGGGATAGTCCGCGCCGGCGAATTTCGACTTCACGCCGGTGTAGGTGCCGTTATCGCAGGTAAAGATGACCAGCGTGTTCTCGCGCAAACCCAAATCGTCGAGCTTGGCGACCACTTTGCCGACCATGGCGTCGGTCAGCGTCACCATCAGGTCCCAGTACTTCTGGTCCTTGTAGCCGCCGGGCTCGCCCTTGGCGTCGCGCCACATGGTGGGGTCCCAATCCGGGCTGCCGGGCGTGGGGACGAACGGCCAGTGCGGCGCGATCATCGGGTAGTAGATGAAAAATGGCGCTTCGGCGTCTTTTTGCTCGGTCAGGAACTCGCAGAGGTAGTCGGTGACCACGTGGGGGCCGAATTCGCCGTTTTTGAAGTCTTTTTCCTCGCCGTCGATTTCCAGGCCGGGATTGGGATAGCGGCTGGGCCGGCGGGTCAACTGCCAGAGGCAATGGCGGTCGAAACCGAACTTTTTCACCCCCTCATATCCGCCCCTCAACTGCCACTTGCCGGCGATGCACGTGTTGTAGCCCGCATCGCGCAAAACATTGCCGAACGTGACCGCTTCAGGGTCCAGCAGGCCAAATTTCACGTAGTTGCGGTTGTTGTAAATGCCGGTCATGATCTGCACGCGCGATGGGGTGCAAATGGGCTGGGAATGGGCGTGATTGAAGCGCATGCCGCTGGCGGCCAGGGCATCGATGTGCGGGGTTTGATACATCTTGCTGCCGTTGGCGGAAACGCATTCGTAACCCATGTCATCGGCCATGATGACGATGATGTTAGGGCGATCCGCGGCAAAAACGGACAACGCGCCGGCGAGCCAAATGGCGGGGATGAAACGAAAAATCATGGCCCTAGCTGTAGCGTGCTTGGCCCCGGGCGCAAACGGTGATGAGGTAATCTATCGTATCCGGGCGCCGGTTGGTTCGCGGTGCGGATGCTCCTAGGGAAGGCCAAGCCGATCTTCAAACCACCGAAGCGGCCAGGGTGACCCATTTGCCGCGCTCCAAGCTGCGTTCGACCGCCAAATTTGCTGAAGTGGCAGAAACCGCGCGCGCTGCGGTTTGTTCGCGCAATATGCCAGAGAAAATCGCTTGGCCGCCGGGTTCGAGAGCGGCGCGAATCATCGGCATGGCTTGGATCAGCACCGCACCGAATAGATTCGCCGTCACGACGCCGAACTGCTCCCCGGGCTCCCAGGCGAGCACATCGGCTTCGCGCAACTCGACCCGGGATTCCGCGATTTGGTGCCGGGCCAGGCTGGATCGCGCCACTTCGATGGCTTTGGGATCGAAATCGACGGCCAAAATGCGCCCGGCGCCCAAACGCGCGGCGGCGATGGCGAGGATGCCCGTGCCCGTCCCCAAGTCCAGCAGGCTCCATCCGGGATCCAAATCCGCCCCGGCGCGGATGAGCAGTTCCAGGCAACTGGAGGTGGTTTGGTGATCGCCGGTGCCAAAGGCTAAACCTGGCGGAAATCGCAGCAAATCCCGGCCGGGAAACCGAACGCGGAGCTGATCCAGAAATCCGGGTCGTCATCCAGAGCGATGACGAGGCGATCCAGGATTTCCAGAAAGCGTCCGGAGTTCGCGCGCAAACCCAAGGCAACCCAGTTTTCGTCCGCCAAAACCTGGATTTCGCCGCCGAACTCCTCGGCAAATTCCCGCGCCTCTTGCTCCGACCTAAAATACCCGTCCAGCCGGCAATCGTCGGTGATGGTGACGTTGGTCAGGCCCAAGTTGAAGAGACGCACTTCCCAGGTTTCCACCTCCGCGAGGAGGATCGTTTTGAACCAGTGATGCATCGCGGAGACTCTCACTCAAACCGCCACATTTCCACCACGCACCTACCCCAGCACCCGCGCCAAATAGCGCATCTCCTCCTCCAAATCATCACCCGGCAGCAGGGTGCGCGCCACCTCTTCGCGGAACGCTTGCCGGAAGCGATGCCTCATCCGCGAATACGCCTGTCGCGCCGCTCCCTCGCTAACCTCCATCCTCGCTGCTGCCTCCGCGTAGCGCCCAACCTCTGTTTGCTCGCCGGAGTCGGACAGCCGCGGGCTGAGAACTTCGAACGTCAGCTCATTGCCGTCGCTGCAGTAGCGCTCGCGCAGGCGGGCCAGTGCACTGTTCAGGATCGCCCGTGCCCAACGCCGTTCGTAGAGCTGGGACGGGTCGGCGTCCGGACTTTGCACTTCAAGCTGAATCCCGGCTTCGGCGCGTTGGGTGTCCATGAAATCCAGCGAAATCTCGTTCTTGCGGCCGGCGCGTTTCTGCGCGGATTCGCGTTCGCGTTCGTCGGCCAGGAAGTTGCGCAGGCAACGCAGCAGCCACGTCCGCAGCAACCCTTCGCCCTCCACCGCTTTCTGGAAAATCTTGCGCCGCTGCGCGTGGACGAAGAAGCCCTGGATCAAATCCTCGGAATCCTCCACCGAGTGACCCGTTCTCCGAAGCCACTCGTAAAGC
This sequence comes from Verrucomicrobiales bacterium, assembly GCA_965224535.1. Classification (GTDB taxonomy): domain Bacteria; phylum Verrucomicrobiota; class Verrucomicrobiia; order Verrucomicrobiales; family DEV007; genus JBCDHN01. The sequence continues at coordinate 38,353 of CBDCZR010000007.1, read as the reverse complement.
GGCAGCCAATACGTGCGGCAAACCACGTCCAACGCCTCCGTGGCCTCGGTTTCCGTGCCGTTCCTGATTTTGAACAGCAGGCTCCAGTCGGTCTTGTCGAAGTTCTCGCCCATTGGTTGACATTCTTGCGGAAATTTTGCTTCGTCGCGCAAAAAAGTTCGGCGCAAACGCGGCGTCCTCACTCGATCCAAATCACCCAACCGACGTTGGCGCCGGGCTTGGTCGCGAAATCCAGGTCCTTGACGTTTTCCAGCGAATGGATCCGGTCCACCAGGCCGGCGGCGTTGTCTCCCCAGGCGATCCATTTTCCCCGAATCGTGCGCGCGGCGGCGAGCTTGTTGGCTACGCGCAAGGCGGTGAAGGGGCCGCGTTCGAGCGGGATCCGTTCGCTCAAAAACTCCGCTTCCTTCGCCACGCCGCTCCAGAAAAACACGCGGCCAGTTTCGCTCAGACCGCCGACGCAAGCGTAGCCGCCATCCAGGTAAACGATCCGCTCCCCGCCGGTATCGACCGGGAATTCGCCTGAACTCACGGCCCAACCGAAGCCGGTGTCGTCTTCGCGAATGAACACGGTTGAACTGACGCCGCTGCGGACATCGGTCACGTTTTGTAGTTTGGTTAGGGGCGGTTTCGGCGCGGGATTCTGCTTTCGGGTGAAGGCCACTCCGCCGAAGGTGACCTCGCCGTTTTTGTGAAATTGGTAGGACGTGGCATGGCCGCCATCGACGAGCCGGAAGCGGCCTTCGCGCCGGGTGGTGCTGCAAAACCGGCCCCGTTTGTCGATCGCGCGCAGGAAAAAACCACGCTGGATTTGGCGGATGTCCTCGAATTTATAGGTCCGCGTTTTTTCGATGGCGCCGGTGAAATCGCGTTTCCACAGGCAGTCGCCGTTTCGCGCCAAAGCCAGCCACGCGCCGTCCGAGGCGGCAACCTGGACGAATTGGCCGGTGCGCGGCAGCGTCTTGGCCATGTCCTCCCCTGCGTGGTTTTTGCCCCACATTCGCAGGGAGCCGGTTTCGCGATTCACGAACGGAACCCGGATTCCTGGCGGCAACCTGGGAATCCCGGGTTTGGTCTGCGTTTCCGGCTTCGGGGCGGTTTTGGGGGTCGGATCGAGCGCCGGATCCGGGTTTGCGCCCGCTTGACGCGCGGCGAGCGCCAGGCCGATCTCGCGCTCCTTGGTGAAGCGCACCTCCAGAGCTTTCAGCCGCGATTTGGCCAGGTTTCGCGCCTCGGCCATCGCGGCTTTGGCCTGCGTTTCCAGGTTGGCCAGGTCGCGGTCGAAGTAGAATCGCAGCTTGCGCAGGGCCAGCGGTTTCGATTCGTCTTTCGGGTCGATCGCCGGCGTTGGCGCGCCCTTGGCCCAGGTTTCCTTTTCGGTTCGAACCGAGAGCACGGCCTGGAGATCGCCGGTGTCCTTGGCGACGGACTTTTCCAGCTTCGCGAGGTCGGCAACGTAGGATTCGATGCGTTTTTCTTTGGCCGCGGCGGCCTTGGCTTCGGTCTCGGCGATTGGCACGAGAGCGGCGGCGATTTCCGGCGGAGGCGGGGATTCTTGGGCTGGAAGGCACGCGATTGAGGCAAGTGTTAGGGCGAGGGTAACGCTGTTCATGGGAAACTTGGTTTGAGGGTTGTGTTAGGGCCGAAAAACGGCGAAATCACGAAATTCGGGGTTTGAATCGTCTCCGGCGGGTTGCTTGGTGCGGGCATGCCGAGCCGCAAAAAATCCGCCAAAGCCAAAACCAAGGCCGCCAAACAGACCCAGCGCGAAAAACGCCTTCAAGCGTGGCACAAACTGTTCGCCGGCGCGGTCGGCGCGGTGATGCGGCCGCTGAACTTTGAGGTCCAGGCGGAGGTGGACCTCTCGCCATCGCAGGTGGTGGATTTGATCGCGTCGTTGCCGGATTCCGCGCCGGATCCCGGGACCAACCCGAATTTGCCGGCGGGCTTGGAAGAGCTGCGCCGGCAGATGGTTTTCAGCCTGAAATCCGTGCACGAACCGTTCGACTACCTCAGCTACTACGAACTGCTGGGTTACGGCGTCACGCATTTGAAGGACAAACGCCGCGCCAAGTGGAAAAGGCTGGGGCCGGACCTGCGCCTGGTGGCAGTGGCGATGCGCAAACCGGAATGCGCCGAATTGCGGCCGTGGGTAAAGCAGCGGCAAAAGGGCGTCTACGGCATCCGCGGGCCGGGGCCGGAGGTTACCCTCATCGTCCCGCGCGAAACGCGGCAAACCAAGCGCAATGCCATGTGGAAACTGCTCAGCGGCCGGCCGGATCAGTTTGCCTACGGATTCCGCCATTTTGACTGGAATGATCCCCTGTCCGTGAGTATCCTGATCAGCTTCATCAACTATTTCCAACTCGATTCCATTCCCATGGCACTCACACTCGAAGAACTCGTCGAACAATTGCCGAGCGAACCTAGCGAAGAATTTCTCGAAGCATGGCTTCGGAGGATCTCCCCGAGAAAGATTGCGGAGACGCTTTCCCCGGAAAAGATTGCGGAGACGCTGTCCGCAGAGGAGCGTTTGGAGGGCATTTCCGCGGAGGAACTCGCGAAGAGGCTCTCTGCCGAGGAAGTCCTCGCCAAGTTGCCGGCCAAGGAACGCAAGAAGCTGGCGGCGAAGTTGCTCGAATAGCTTGTTGAGAATGAGTGGCATGGAACAAGTTCCGTTCCTTTGTTAGGACCGAAGGTTTGTTAGAGATGGCGGCAGCGGGTCACTCGATCCACAGCAACACACGCGTGCCCGTGCCGCTGGAGTAAAAGGCAATGTCTTTGACCGGGCCGAGCGATTCGATTTTGCGGGCGAGTTCGGGATCGCGATTTTCCCAGGCCCGCCAGGAGCCATCGGTCATCTGCGCGGCGTAAACCTGGCCTCCGGCGCGAATCGCGATGGCGGGGCGGAGGTCTTTTGGCGTCTTGTCATCGACGTCGCCCGAGAGCACCGTTCCGTCTGCCTTGCGGCCGATGATTCGGCCCACGCCGCAGGCGATTTCCACCACGCCATCGACGATCTCGTTCTTCTCTTCCAGTCCTTCGCGAATTCTCCAACTCCATACCGAGCCGTCGCTTTTCAAAAACCTGAAACTCGCTTTGCCCGCGGAGAGCATCGTCATGCCCTTCAAGTCCTCCGCCGTCAGCAACTGCGCGGTGCGATTCTTGGCGATGTTCCCCTCGAACGCGGAGTGCGGCACGCCGTCCTCGTCGATAGCGATCGTCATGCCGAACCCGCGCGCGGCGGTGACGAAACGTTTGTCGAGCCGAGCCAGCTCGCTTCCGAAAGGCAGGCGAATCCGCCCATCTTTGTTGATGGCGATCGGGCTCTGACTGCGCGCGAGAAACACGATGTCTGGTACTTCGGTAACCTTGTCCGAATCGTAGCTCCGCTGGATCGAATCGCCGTTTTTGCGGACGGCAGTGAAGTTGACGGAGGAGGCGTGGATTTGGGTGAAATCGGTGAGCCGATTCCACCGGGAAAGGTTGATCGTGCGGCTGGGGTCATCGGCGAACTGCGCCCAGGCGCGGAGCCGTCCGCCGTTCCTGCGGGCGGCGTTCCAGCGTGCTTGGGCTTCACGGAGGGCGGGCAACGGTTCGCCTGTGTCTGCTGAGGCATCGCGCGAAATGAGTTTGTATTCCCCACGGCCATCAGGGTTGAGCAGAAAGCGATCAAGTGAACTCAGCATTGTGAAAGAGGCCCATGATTTGTTTCCATCCGGCCACTTCACACGAAATTCGCGATTTGAGAGGACTTCAAACTCCACCGCAATTGCCTCTTCATCCGGCCGTGAGCCGGCGGCCTTGTTTGCGGCCGCAATGATCAGCTGAGATCCCTCTTTGGTTCCTCTGACTTGCTCCCAGACTGTTCCTGCCAGCCAAATCTCCAGATCTTCTTTCGTTGCCGGAGCCGTTGAATCGCCTAATGACCTTCGACCCACGAACTCCCAGTTGAAGCCCCCGAATCCGTCGGATCGTGAACTTTCACCTTTCCTGAACTCTTCGGAGAACGTGAGCCTCCATTGTTTGTCGCGTCCCCAAATGTAGGTCAGGCCGGTGGGCGTGAAGGATTCTACTCTAGTCACATTTCGATACTGAGAATCCCACTCCATGATGCCGTCGCCGGAAAAGAGAACCGTGGCGTCTGGTTGTTTCCGTCCGTCGTTGGATTTTCGGTTGGTCACCTTCCATACTGTGCCCACCAGCCACTTTTCCAGTTCCTTGGCGTTGGTTGGAAGCGGACCTGGATCGGGATCAACCTTTGCCTCATCCGGGGCGACTGACGTGCCGCGCGAGACGAATTTCCAGACGTTTTTGGCATACGCCGCCACGGTGTGGCGCAATTCCAAGCCGTCGGGCAATCCGGCGAATTTTCCGGTGCGCCCCGGGTAGGTGATCGAGATCTGATTGTCCCGATCGACTTTCCAGACGACGTTCCCAGTTTGGCCGTCTGGCCCTGCGAACGTCCCTTCGCCGCCTTCGTTCAGAGCGATTCGCGCGCCAACTTCGCTTCCACCTGTTTTCTCCCAAACCGTGCCTCGCAACCAGAATTTCCATTCATTCAGCTTCTCGGGCCGTTTTACTGCCGGGCGAAAAACCGCCGGATCGGATGAGCGAAACTCAAGTGGGTTGGAGGGGGCCCACGTCCAGAGCTTTCTACCGCCTGAGTTTCCCTCTCTGCCCCACGCCGTGCGAAACTCGGTGGCGTTGACCGGCGTCCAAACGAATTCCAGAGGGTTGCCGTTTTGATGGATTTCGACACCGGTTCCATCCGCATCAAAAATGTAGATCCTGCCGGTTTTGGCTTTTCCAGGGCCGGCGTCGGCAAGCCAGCGGTGCAGGGGGAGGATTTGCTGAAAAGTGTCCGCCTTCACGCCTTTCGGGTCAGATTGGTCGAGGCTAGGCCCGATATCCGCCGAACCTAACCGGCGAAACACAACATCCTTCCTAACCGTCAATTGAATATCGCAATGATTCTCAGTTAAATCGAGATCTTTCTTAGTCCCACTATCCCATGTGATCTTCACCTTGGTTTCCGACTTGGCCTCCCACGTGAATGTTTGATCAACGCCGGATTCCGTTGGACGAAAACCGGATCCGTCGCGCCGAAATTCCACCGTCGATAACTCTTTTAAATTTACCCACCGGCTCGCCACCAACCACGCAGCTAAATCCTCAGCATTCTTAGGCGACTTCCCATCCTCCACCACCCCATGCGGACGAAGAATCGTCCCATTCGGCGAGCGAATTTCATTTGCCTGCTCTTCGACAGTCCAAACGTGGCCGACTCCCGTGCCCCACGTCAGCTTGAAGCCGCGTTCGCCTTCTGCCTCCCAGGTGAACGCGTTGCCGTTCGAAGCGTCCGGCCGAACCTGGCTTCCCGTCCCATCCTCGTTGAAGACGTAGACCGCCCCCGTATTCACCTTGCCCCAGCCGGCATCGCCAACCCAGGCGTGACGGGTGAGAATCTCGGTTAAAGTCCCGCCCGGCAGCTCAGCCGCAGTCTCCCGAGTCCACCACGCGTCCCCCTTCGCCAGCCGCTCGCGGACGGCTTTGACCGCGAGCGCTTCGTCGATCTTCGCTTCCCGGGTGCGCTCGCGCTGAAGGACGTCGAGCGCTTTGTCGTATTCCCCGGCCAAGCGCTTGGTCGCCGCCGCCAGCGCCGTTTCGTGCTTGGCGAGTTCCGTGCGATAGGTCTGCCGTAGCGTAGTGAGTTGGGCCGGCGTTTTCGGATCGTCGGTTGCCGGCAACGGCTGATTTTTCCCGATCCGCTCCTTTTCAGCCTGAAACGCGAGCACATCGTCCAGATTCCCCGCGTCCGAGGCGGCTTTCTCCGCTTTTTCCAGCGCGCCGAGGTACTGCTGGTTCAGCGCATCGACCCGCTTCTGGTGCGCGGCGGCAACCTGGGTTTGGTAGCGCTCGCGGAATTGGTTTTTGAGTTCGGTTAGGCGGGGATCGGCTTCGGGTTTCGAAGGGGAAGCAGGTAGAGTGTTAGGGGAGCTTTGGACCAACTCGATTTTCCGAAATCGTGCACGCTTCAGCTGCAACTGAGCGTCTTTGGCTGCACCAATTCCAGCAGAGGCGCCATCGGCCGGAAGTGGGATCGCGCCAACCCCAAGTTGACTTGGATTCCCTTGCCAAACGATTTTTTGGTCACCATCAAGCAAAACCACAATCGAGACCTGGTGTGCGTTTCGAAAATCCGTGCGAACGACGATCGTGTGCGCCTGACCTGGCAGAAACGGAGTGACTTCGGTATCCGTCACCGCTCCCGATTCGGCCATCAGCTTAAGTCTTTTGCCGGCGAAATAAACCCCACCAACTTTCCCGCCCGGGATTGGGAAGATCAACCCGACGTCTGCTGCACCAGCTAGTTTCGCGATCGCAATTTCAAACTCATAGCCGTCATCGGGTGGAGGTGTTTTCAGCTTTAGAAAGGTCTTGCCGACGGTCGCCATCTCCAGGCTTCCGTCTGCTTTGGCCTGCCAAGATGTCCAGTCAACGTCGAGTTTGGGATCAATCTGGGGAAGCAAATCGACCCATTGCCCGGTTTCAGCGCCAGCACCAGCAACTGTCAGTTTCCGATATTTCAACGACCAAATGTCCATTCGCTGACGGCTCCCCATCAGCAGTTGCCGGTTCCCATTCGTAGGAAGGGCGGTTCGAGCCGCATCGCCGCGCCATTGATATGCCGTTTTGCCATCAACGATCAGCGTCACTTCCAGTTCACCTTCATCGAGCCACTGATGTCGATAGACCAAGTCATGCGGTCCATCGGTCATTGCCAATTCCGGCACTTGCTGGGTTGACCCGTTTTGTTCGTGATCCCTGCCATCGAAGACCTCAAATTGGGTTCCCTTTGAGCCACCAAAGCTCAGCCATCCGATTCGCCCCGAATCTTTTGGGACGGCGAAATTGGCCATTTCCTCGAACAGGATGTGGATGGCATAGGGGTTCTTGGCGATCTTGCCCTGCACTTCAAAGCTGTCGTTCGGGCCGACCGGCAAGAAAATCCCCGTTGATCCAAACCGCACCCAATCATTCATGGTTTCGACGACTGGCTCGGCCTTTTGGGGAACCAACGGCACGCAATCCTCTTTCACATTCAACGTGGAGAGCACATCGACCCAACCATAGTCGATGACCGAAGCTGCAACGCGTGATTGCACGGATGCTTCCCTTTGATGAAACCGAATCCAAAACCGCTCCAGCATAGCTTCGCGCAGTTTTTCGGCGGGCGGACGGATACCAATGACGTGGGTTCCCCATGGAGTTAGCGTAACGCAACCACGCGCGGCTTTTTCAGAGTTTTTGCGGTCCAACTCCGAGCCGGTGGACACGAACTGCCAATTGGCTGCAGTATCGCGATAGCCGGTGTAGCCGATGTTATCCTTCAATTGGTTGGAGAACAGGTGGAGTGAGTTTGTCAGCGCGGTGGCTCCGAAGCCGGGCTCGGGCAAGCCACGCCGGGCAAAGGCATACTGCGCTGGGGACCGATCCCGATGGATTGCCCGGTCGTCCCGGAGGTCGGCGATGCCGATGGCTTCCGTCTCAAGTAATCGCCCAACACCGCCTCTCTTAGTACTTCCCCACGCGATAACACCGCCGTTTCCTGCCGTCACCGCTGCGCAGTGCCAATGGCCAGCATCAACCAGTACGCATGGCGGCATGCCCGCGGGGATCTTTGACACATCAACCTCGTCGGTTGTCCCCCACGCCGCCACCGAGCCATCGTTTCGCAAAGCGACGAGCAACTGATTGAACGCGGAGATTTGGACGAAGTTGGCTGGGCCGTGAGAATCATCTACATTCCACTTCCGGTATGGGCTCTGTTTTGGCGCGCCCCAAGCAACAACGTGCCCGTCTGCTCTCAATGCCGCCGATTGGTGTCTGGCTACGGCTACCTGCACGATGTCCTTCTGGGCCTCGGGGGGAATGTCGCACTCGCCCGCCAGATTAATTCCCCAAGAGACAACGGATCCATCGGTCCGCAAAGCCAACCCATGTCCTGGAACTGGAGTCACAGTCCATTGGGTGTCACTCGTCGCCACCTGCACGACGTCATCCAAGCCGAGAATCTCTGCTGGAATTGAATTCCGGACCTTTTCGTCGTGCCCTGGATGAGCGCTTTCAGGCAGATTGAGAACTTCGATCAACTCCACCTTTCCGCCCATCTTGGGCCGCCGCGGGTGTGGAAGCGGGAATTCGAATTTGGTAGGAAAGTTAGGAAAATCACCAGCGCCAGCTATCCCGTCCGGCTGGATCTTCGCCGAAACCGGAGTCCGAGCGCCGCCATTCGCATCGCCCGGCGCCGATTTCCCCTTCCCAGCTTCCTCAGCCACGTTCGCCTCCCCACCCGTTTCCGTTTCGCCCCCGCCAAACAAAACCACCCCTAACACACCCACCACCGCCAACACAGCCGCCCCGATCCCGATCCACATTCCCACGCCCGGCTTACCCTTCGGCGAATCTCCCGCGGGCCGCTTTCGTTTCGCCCCGCGCGCCGGCTTTTTCCGCGCGGCCACTTCCGGCGGCGCGGTCGTCCGGACCACGTCCACATCGCTGCGCAACAGCCCCGCGGTTTGATAACGCTCGTCCGGATCGGGCTCCATCGCCTTGAACACCACACCGTCGATTCGCACGTCCACTTCCTTCTTCTGGCTCGGCGGTTTGAAGGAACCGCGCGGGATTTCGCCGGTGAGCATCTCGTAAAACATGATTCCCAGGCTGTAGATGTCCGCGCGGTGATCCACGTTTCCTTCCGCGGCCATTTGCTCCGGCGCGACGTAGTGCGGAGTGCCCATGGTCATGCCGGTCAGGGTCAAGCCCACACGATCGGTGGCAGAGGCGCTGGACTCGGCGTCCACCAGTTTGGCCAAACCAAAATCGCCCACTTTGATCACGCCCTCCGCGTTGATGAAGATATTCGCCGGCTTGATGTCGCGGTGCACGTAGCCCTTGGTGTGGGCGTATTCCAGCGCGTCGCAAATCTGGCTCACGGCGTTGAGCGCGCCTTCGGAATCGAGTTGGCCGGCGTGGATCAGTTGGTGCAAATCCGCCCCGTCCACGTATTCCATGACGAAGTAGAAATGGCCCCCGGTGGTTTGGCCGAAATCGTAGATTTGCACGATGTTAGGGTGATTGAGCTGGGCCATGGACTTGGCTTCGCGCTTGAAGCGGGCCTCAAACTCCGGGTCCGCCCCGAGTTCGGGCGGCAGCAGTTTGATGGCGACGTCACGGTCCAGGCTCGATTGCACGGCCCGGTAAACCGCGCCCATCCCGCCACGGCCTAGGATCGCGACGAACCGGAAGGCGGGCAAAAACGGGGCGAGTTCCTCGGGCAACGGCGGTTCCCACATGCCGGGTGGCGTGTGTCCCGCTCCAGACCCGGCGGCGCCAGTTTTGGAAGTGGCCGTGCGCATGAGCTGGCCGGGATCGTGGCCTTCCAGTTCGGGTTCGGCGGATGGCTTGGGCCGGGCGCCGGGATCCGGGTTGTTGTCCGCGGGATCGGGCGTTGCCGGCGTTGGAGTTGGTTCATCGGTCATGACGTGGACGGTTTTGGGGCTTCGTAATCTTCCAACCGGAAAAAATCCTGATTTGTCACAGGTGAATGCGATTTTTTTTGCGGATTTTTGTGGGAACGAGGAGGAGGCCGAGGATCAACTGAGCTGAGGGCCCTCCACCCACAAATTTGCCAGTTTCCTCAGTTTTCGAGTAACCTTTGCCTCGCTAGCCCTCAGGAAACCGGCATGAGCGACGATTCTTCCCCACCCGATCCCCAGACCTGCCCGGATTGCGGGCAACCCATCCCGGAGGACGCGCCCGAGGGGCTTTGCCCAGGATGTGCGTTAGCCGGTGTCGCCGCCGATGACACCTCCGCGGCAGGCACGGCGCTTCCGCCGGGGCCACGATTCGAAGCGCCGGCGCTCGAGACCATCGTGGCGGCGTTTCCCCATCTCGAAATCCTGGAACCGATCGGCCAGGGCGGCATGGACGCGGTTTACAAGGCGCGTCAGCCGCATCTCATGTCATCGGCCATGATGAGGAGGATGTTAGGGCGATCGGCGGCAAAAACGGACAACGCGCCGATGAGCCAAATGGCGAGGAAGAAACGGAAAATCATGGCCCTAGGAGTAGCGTGCTCGGCTCCGGGCGCAAACGGTGATGCTTGTTTCGCGGTTTGCCGGTGAATTTTTTTGAATTGGATGAAAACCGGACGCATGCCAGGCTTCGCCATGAACCCGAAACCCTGCATCGTGCTCCTCTTCTCGATCGCCACCGCCACGGCGCAGGAATTCGAAACCTCCTTCGACGGCGCCGGATTTGGCGATGTAGGCTGGGGAATTGCAGAACGGCCCGAACCCGGGGGCTTCCTCGTGACCGGCGAGCAATTGCTGGACACCGAGATCGACAGCCACAACCGCGAAGCGATGCTTTTCGTAACCGATGAGCTGGGAAACGTGCAAAAACGCCTGCCACTGCCAAACTACATGCACGCGTCAAAGGTTCGTGTGCTGCCGAACGGGGAATTTGTGATCGCGGGCAACAAGCGCGGTTCCGGGGCCAGCATTCTCTTTGTGGACGGCGAGGGCGAGATTTTGCGGGAGCGCACCAACGTCGCCCAGCGCAATTCACGCCCCACCTCCGCCAACGACGTCATTCCAACGGCCGATGGCGGATTTTTGGTCGCGTGCCGGGAGGGTATGCGGGGATTTGTCGCCAAGCTGGACGGCGAGCTGAAAACCGAGTGGACCACCGAACCTGTCGATAACCTCCACTACGTAAAAGGCGCGGTGCAATTGCCCACCGGAGACTGCTTCATGGTCGGCCAGCAAGGCAGCGGCAAAGGGGTGCACATCGTCCACTGGAACGCGAAAGGTGAGTTTGTTAGGGATGTGGTGCACCGCATCGACCGCAGCGTCAACAAAGGCCGCCGCATTCTGGCGAATCAGGCTGGAAACCTGGCCATAACCGGGATGTTGGGCTCCGGCGGGCGCGGTCACTTTTTGTTCATGGAGGTGAGTCCGCGCGATCTGGATGCCCCGTTGGTCATCGCGCGCATCGATCCCAAACAGAGCATTTCCAACTACGGGCAGGCGATGATTCAGTGTCGCGACGGCAGCTACGTCATCGCCGGACGGTCGTCCAAGGACGGCAGCCACTTTTTGTCGGTAATTCGCATCGACGGCAAAGGCGCCATCATCGCGGGACCCAAATTTTTCGGCAGCGCGGACCGGAATTCGGGCGAGGCGGGCTACGACGTGGTGGAATGCCGAGATGGAAGCATTGCCGTGGTTGGCATGAAAGGAACGGCCTTGCTCGATGGCGGAAAAATCACCGATGTCAGCCCGTCTGCGGATTTTTACCTCGTGAAAACGCGGCTCGATGTGGCGAGGGATGAAAACGGGCCGCAAGGTCGTCGTTAGTCGGAATTCGCGCACGTGTTAGGCCGAATTCGCACACGTGTCACTGTCTCTGCCGACGTCCTTGGGTTCGGAGACGAAACGCCTCGCGAATTTTGCTCGAAATCGGCCCCGGACAGGGTAATTGCACCCCATCGGCCGCGTCGATAGGCATGATTTCGCGCAAAGTGGAGGTGAGGAAGGCTTCCTGCGCCGCGGCCAAGGTTTCGATGGGGACGTCGCGCTCGTTGACGCGGATTCCCAGTTCTGCGCATAAATCCAGAACCACCGCGCGCGTCACTCCCGGCAAGCAACCGGAATCGAGCGTGGGGGTGATGAGTTGGCCGCCATCGACCAGAAAAACGTTCGAACCGGTGCCCTCGCAAAGGTTGCCGCGGGTGTTGGGAAAAATCGCCTCGTTGGCTCCGCGTTCCTTGGCGATTTTCAGCGCGATCACGTTTTCGCCGTAGGACGTGGTTTTGTGCCCGGTCAGGGCGCCGCGCTCGTTGCGGCAAAAGGGAACCGTCACGACCCGGCCGATTTCCGGATGAGGCGGGAGCGGACCACTGGCGACGACCAAGGTTTCCTGCGCCGCATCGCTTTTTTCGGTGCCAAGCGGCGCTTCACCGGCGGTCAACGTTACGCGCAGGCGCACGTCGGCGGATTCCTGGCCGTTGGCGCGCAAAACGGCGCGAATCGCCTCCAAAAGCCGGTCGGAAGCCGGAACGGCGAGCCCGAACGCCTTCGCGGCGTTCGTTAGCCGGGCGTAGTGACGGCCGAATTCGAACGGTTCGCCGCGGTAGGTTTTCAACGTCTCGAAAACACCGTCGCCGGTCAAAAATCCGTGATCGAAGGCAGAAATCGCCGCTTTTTCGCGGTCCACGAGTTGGCCGTTTATCCAGACTTGCTGCATCCCTCAAATTACGCGGCAAAACGCCAAAGCTTTCAGGTTTGTGCCGGCGAATTGCGTTCGCAGCTAGCCGAAACGGCCGCTGATGTAGTCCTCCGTCTCCTTCTTTTCGGGATCGCTGAAGATTTTGGAGGTCTCGTTAAATTCGATGAGCTTGCCGATGTAAAAGAAGGCGGTTTTGTCCGAAACGCGGGTGGCTTGCTGCATGTTGTGGGTCACGATGACCACGGTGAATTCGCGCTTCAATTCATCGATCAAATTCTCGATTTTGCTGGTGGAAATGGGATCGAGCGCGGAGCAAGGCTCATCCATCAGCACCACCTCCGGGTGGACGGCGATGGTCCGGGCGATGCAGAGCCGTTGTTGCTGGCCGCCGCTAAGAGCCGTGCCCGGGGTATCGAGCCGTTCCTTCACTTCTTCCCACAATCCGGCTTTCTGCAAACTTCGCTCCACGAGCGAATCGCAGTCCTCCTTTTCCGAAACATCGCCATGAATCCTCGGGGCGTAGAGGATGTTTTCGCGGATGCTTTTTGGGAACGGGTTCGGTTTTTGGAAGACCATGCCAACCTGGCGGCGCACCTCCACAACGTCGATTTTCGGGTCGTAGAGGTCCTGACCGTCAAGGAGGATCTTGCCCGTAAGTCGGCTGCCGGTCACCAGATCGTTCATCCGATTGATGCAGCGTAAAATGGTCGATTTTCCGCAGCCGGAGGGGCCAATTAGCGCCGTGACCTCTTTTTCCGGGATGTTCAGGTTAATGCCGGAGAGCGCCTGGGCGTCACCATAGAAAAAATCGACGTTTTTGACCTCAATTTTGTGCGGAGAGCGGCCAGCGGTGGGATTTCTCCCATCGGTGGCGGCGGACGTTGAGGCAGGGCCGCCGCTATCCGCGGACGATTGTTTTTGGAGGGCAAGTTCGTGCATGAGGGTCACCATTTGCGTTCGGTTGCATGCCGCAGCCAAATGGCCACGGCGTTGAGGGAAAGGAGGACGGCCAGCAAAATTAGGATGCCGGCGGCGGTTCGCTCGGTGTAGGCGCGTTGGGAATCTGAGGCCCAGGTGTAGACCTGCGCGGGCAGAACGGTGGCGCCTTCCAGGACGCTGGACGGGGCTTCCGGGATGTAGGCCATGAGGCCCACGATGAGCAGCGGCGCCGTCTCTCCCATGGCCTGGGCCAGGCTGATGATGGCGCCGGTTAGGATGCCGGGCAGGCACAGCGGAAGCACGTGATGTTGCACGACCTGCCACGGTGAGGCGCCAACGCCGTAGGCGCCCTCGCGAATGGAGTCCGGTACGGAGCGCAGCGCGGCGCGCGTTGCGATGATGATAATGGGCAGCATCATGAGCCCCAGGGTAATTCCACCCGCCAGTGCTGACGAGCGCGGTACGCCAAAAAAGTTGATGACGACGGCCAACCCCAACAAGCCGAACAAAATCGACGGAATGGCGGCCAGGTTGTTGATGTTGACCTCGATCGTCTGGGTTAACCGGTTGTCCGGCGCGAATTCTTCCAGATAAATGGACGTCATCACGCCAATGGGCACGGCCACCAGCATGGTGATAATCATGACGTAGATGGTCCCCACCACCGCGGCCTTAATTCCCGCCATTTCGGGCAATTTTGAGTCGCCGCGGGTAAAAAGCCCCGTGTTGAAGCCCAATTTCACGTTTCCCGCGGCCCTCATTCGGTCCACCTGCGCTTTCTCCTCATCGCTGAGCTTGTTGGGCTTGCCCTTGAGGTATTGATCCACCTCAGCGGTGGTCAGCACCCACTTGGTTTCGGAGGTGTTCATCAACTCCGGATTGTGACGGATGAGCTTGGGGATAACGCGCAACACACCGCGGCTGACGATTTTTTGGTATTCCTTGGCCACGGCGTTGCGGTAGCCGTAGGTTTGCGCGCTTTTCTCGTTGTAGACCAGCTCCACCCTCACCTTGCCCTGCACGAAGGCGGTGTAGCCCTTGCGGATCATGTCGATGAAGAAGAAGGCCAAAAATCCGACCGCGAAGAGCAACGCCGCGACGCCGTAGCACTGCATCCGCTTTTCTGCGCGATAGCGGCGATTGAGTCGTTTTCGGAAGGCTTCGGGATTCAGCGGCATGGCGAATTTTGCGGGTTAGAGCACGTATTTGCGCTTGAAGCGGCGGATGATGATCGTCGCGCACACGTTCAGGATCAGCGTGAGAACAAACAGCGACAAACCCAGGGCGAACGCGGACAACGTTTCGGGACTATCGAAGGCCTTGTCGCCCACCAGCGAACTGACGATGCGCACGGTGACCGTGGTCATCCCCTCCAGCGGGTTCCAGCTTAAATTTGGGCGTAATCCGGCCGCCATCACCACGATCATGGTCTCACCCAGCGCGCGGGAGATGGCCAGCAGCACCGCGGACACGATTCCCGGCATCGCCGCTGGCAAGATGACGCGCGTCATCGTTTCGCTTTGCGTGGTCCCCAACGCCAGCGCGCCTTCCTTGAGCCGGGAGGGCACAGCGTTGATGACGTCGTCCGAAAGCGAGGAAACGAACGGGATGATCATGATGCCCATTACCAACCCGCAGGTGAGGGCGTTCTCGAACGAGACGTTGAGGAAAATTCCGCCCAACGGGCCTAAATGCTCCCCCAGCCACGTGGAGCCTCTCACCACCAGCGGCGCAACGGTGATCGCCGCGAAGAAACCGTAGACCACGGTGGGAATTCCGGCCAGAACCTCAAGAATCGGCTTCGCCGCCCCGCGAAGTCTCGGAGGAGCGTACTCGGTCATGTAGATGGCGGAAAGCAGGCCGATCGGCACAGCCACCATCAGCGCGATGAACGTGATCATGAACGTCCCCGCAAACAACGGCACGGCGCCGAATTTTGGTTTGGCGGCATTCTCATCCCCGCGTACTGCGCCTTCGCTCAGCAAAAACGCGGTTTCCGGCGCCCAAGTCGTTCCGGTCGCGAATTCCCAGAACGGCACCAGTTGGAAAAACTTCAGCGCCTGGAACAGAATCGAAAATACAATTCCCACCGTCGTCATGATGGAGATGAGCGACGACACGAACAAAACGATGCGGATGACGCGCTCCACCTGGACGCGTGCGCGCAACTGCGGCTCCACCCGCACGTAGGTAAGGGCCAGGCCGGCGATTCCCAGCACCGCGCCGCCCAGCAGCACGATAAAGCCCAGCGAACTGCCGCTGTAAATCTTGGTGAGGTGCAACAACGCGCCCAAAATCGCCACCAAAAGGGCCGGTACCCAGTAGCCCAGCAAAACGAAGCCCCCGTAGTGGCCAATCTGAGAATGCAGCCCCTTGCCAGCTTGATCGAGCGCCCGGGCCTTTCTGGCGCCCAGGTAGTAACCGGCGCCTCCCAGCAGGAGGAGTCCGAGGGCTAGGTAGCCAATTACGGCGCCGGTACCGAGTTGCATGTGAGATTCAGGGGCGGAGTTCCACCGGGTTCGTCTAGGCCCGGCAGGAAAAATTGCAAGGATTGTCAGTGTGACAGAACCGTCACAAAATCAGGCTGTGCTTGGAAATGCGCGAAGTTTTTTGGTGGTGTTAGGGTGATTTGGGAAAACCGTGCCGGTAATCGGCGAAATTGCCAGTTTTTCTCGCGCATTTTTGGCATGTATGTCAGGAAGGGGAAAACGAGCCCGGCCAAAGCCGCATGGCGTCTCCAGCCGGGCCCGGAGGTGGTGAAAATTCAGCTGATTTTTTTAGCCTTCCAGGTCGGCTTTGCTCAGCACCTTACGCTCTTTCCAGTTTTTGCGGACAGCGGCAAGCTCATCCTTCGGAAGCGGAACCAAGCCCAGGTCCTTCTGGACACCGTCTGCGCCAATCATGTCGTCGCTGAGGAACAGATCCACAAACTCCTCCAGCCCCGGGACATTGCCCAGGTGGTTCTTTTTCACGTAAAAGAACAAGCTGCGAGACACGGGGTATTCACCGGAGGAAATGGTCTCCATGGACGGCGACACACCTTCAACCGTGGCCCCGGCAATTTTGTCCTGATTTTCAACCAGGAAACTGTAGCCAAACACCCCAACCGCGTTGGGATCCTGGCCGAGCTTTTGGACGATGAGGTTGTCATTCTCCCCAGAATCCACCCAAGCTCCATCCTGACGGATGGACTGGTACTTGATCTTGCCGTCTTCCTTGCCGTCCATGCCATCTTTGTAGCCCAGCGCTTCCGCGCCTTCGTGAATCACCAACTCGTGAAACGCGTCGCGCGTCCCGGAAGTGGTGGGAGGGCCGAGAATGAGGATTTTGCGGTCCGGCAGGCTGGAATCGATTTCCTTCCAGGATTTGTAGCTGTTTTTCTTGAAACCGCCCTTGCCGTCCGGCACTTGCTCGGCCACGGCCAACGTCAACTGCTCGATGGTCAGGGCCAGCGGCTTGTTAGATTTGTTTTGCGCGATGGCGATCCCATCAAAGCCGACTTTGATCTCGATCGGCTCGATGCCCTTGCTTAGGTTCTCCTCCAACTCGCTGGATTTCATACGCCGCGAGCTGTTGGTGATGTCCGGGTGACTGTTGCCGGTGCCGGCGTAAAACAGCTTGTGGCCGCCGCCGGATCCCGTCGATTCCACCACGGGGGTCTTGTGATCGGTAACTTCGCCAAATTCCTCCGCAATGGAGCTGGAGAAGGGGTAGACGGTCGAAGAGCCGACAATCCGGATTTGATCGCGATCCTGCGCGACTGCGACCGATGCCGCCAGGGCGAGAATGCTGCTAAGAATGAATTTTTGATTCATAGGTAGGTGTAGAGGTAGTTAGTTTTTTTTGCGTTTTTGCGTCCGTTAGTGGACGGCCAACTTCTTCGTTTGAAGTCCTCCCCAAGCAATCGCCGCTTCGTTACGTTGCTGTCACACACACCGGCGCAGAACTTTGGAACCAAAAAACTACCGAATTTTTCGCGAGTAGCCCTTCCAAACCGACCGGTTGACATTGATGTAGGTGTTGAGCCCATCCCCGGAATCGGCCAGCCGCTTCATTGTCTCCAGATGCGCTTCTCCCAGGCTCGTTGTCGTGTATTCGTAAATCGAACCAGTCTTGAACTCGATGCTAATCCAGTCCTTACCATATTCATACCGCGCAATTCCTGTATCACCATCTGGGTTATGATAACGTTTCATCTTGTTCCCGACTTTCGCATTGCGCGACTCAAAACAACTCCCCCTGCGCCAGCGTTTCGCTCGAAGGCAACTCCGGGACGAATTTCAGCTTTCCCGCGAATGGTTTAATGAGGTCACGCGGTAACTCCTGACTGGTCAGAAACCGCTCGCAATCGCCGATGTCCAAGATCACCGGCATCCGGGGATGAACCCTTGCCACCTGCTGGTTGGCATCGACCGTGATCATGGAAAAGCTGAGCCGTTCTTCGCGCCGCTCCCAAAGTCCCGCAACCCAATGCCAGCACTGTTTTTCGCCCTCGGGAAACATCGCGTGCTTCAGCTTCGATCCTCTGCTCGCGCCGCTCCATTCATAGATCCGCAAGACCGGAATCACACAGCGGCGTTGCTTCCAACTTTCTATCCACATTGGGCTTGTGAGTTTGTCGTCGCGTGAGTTGTTCACATCTTTGTAGCCTTCCGGAAATCGTCTCCGAAATCCCCAACGCATTGCCGCTGCCTTGGGAGATCCGTTTTCCAATCGTACCACCACGCTTTCGCCTCCGGGAGCTACATAGCTGCATTCTAACTGGTCAACCAATTGCCTGACTTCGCCTTCCCACGGCAATCTATCTATCTGAGGAGAAGGGCTGATATCATAGAGATTTGGCATCACTTCTAGGATGCACTATTCTTGTTCGCCTTGCACGAACTCGTTCGCGATAACCGGCAAACGAAGCTCCGCCGGACGCTCGGCGCCGTGAAAAATCGTGTTTTCCGCAACAACAAAGGTCGGATCGAAATTCGGGTTGCCCGCGATATTGTGATTGCGGTTGTAGTTGGGAAAATCGCTGCTGGTGATGTCGAGCCGGATGCGGTGGCCGGGCAAAAAGGCGTTCGAAGTTGGCCGCAGGCGAATCTCATAACGCACGGGCTCGCCGGGCACGGTCGGATCCGGCGGTTCGGTGCGACCGTGGCGGTATTTGGCGCGAACCAAGCCAATTGCGACGTCGATCGCCTTGCCATTCGGCGCGACGTCGATCAGACGCGCGAAAAAGTCGGTGTCGCCCGCGGTCGTAGCGGCGTAGAAGGCAACTACCGCGTTTCCTGTGACCTCGAGGCGCTCTTCCAGCGGCTCGGTCTGGAAGACGAGGATGTCCTGACGTTGCGCCAACGGGGCTTGGTCGGCGGGAACGGTGAACGCGCCTTTGCCATACAACGTCGGCACGGGATCGGCCGGGTCGTAAGTGTAGACGTCCTTGCCGGCCTGACCTGGATTCTCAGCCACCAGACGGCCGTCTCCTGCGGGCGTGTTTGCTTTGCCGCCGCTGGTGAGGAACAGCGTCTTGGTTACCGCGCGCTTCGGAGGCCACTCCTGTTCGTTTCGCCAGCGGTTGTCGCCCATGACGAAAATGCGAAACGGCGGGTTTTTGTCGATGCCGTTGTCTTTGCCCTTCAGCCAGAAATCGAACCAACGCAGCGTTTGCGTGGTAATGGCATAACGCGCCCACTCGCCAAAGTCGATTTGCCCCACCTGGCGCACCGCGGTGAGGTATTCGTCCAGCTTGGTGCGGTCCTCAGCGCCAATGTTTTTGCTGATTTGCCGGGCGTCGTCCAAAACCACGTCCAACACGCTGGCGCGGCGGTTGAGGCGGCGGCGCACCACGTCTTTTCCGTCCTTTTCCACGCCAAAGAGGCGATTGAAAATGTTCTTGGTGCTGCGCTCCGCGGGGAGCTGAATTCCATCGCGCGACCACGCCAGCGAGTGGCCGGAAACCGCCATTTCCAGGGAGCCAAAGCGCGTCTGCGGTCCCTGTATTTCGGCAATGAGTTGGTCCGCGGAGACGGTGTTGCGAAACGCGCCGCCATCGCGGGGGACATCGGCTCCGGTCAGCCAAACCTTGTCGCAGTTATGGTGCTTACCGATGGCGTTAGGGTGATGCAGGCCGCTGATGGGCGTGATTTCCGCGCGATGCCGCTCCAGCGCCTCCATCGGCCCGGTCAACGCGTAATCCGCTCCGGCTTGCTGGATTTGCCACGTCAGCGTGTTGACCCCGTTGGGGATGTAGAGGAAAACGCTGCGTTTTGGCTTGGTTGGCGTGGGCAGGGCGCTGCCCGCCATGCAATCCAGCATGGGAAGCGCCACGGTTGCTCCCATGCAGCGCAGGACGTGCCGTCGGCTGATTTGCCAGGTTTTTCGTTGGATATTGCTCATGGTGACCGTGCCAAAATCACCCGGTTTGGCGGTTGGATCTTTCAGCTCGCGGATTTTGCCAAAGTTCCAAATTCCGTCCTTGCCAAACAAAAACCGCCTTCGTTCAATGAAGGCAAGTCTTTCGAGGAGAGGCGACACTCCCGTCGCTGCGAAGCATCGGGCAACAAAGCTCAACCCACGCCAGCGACCAAGAGTATCGCCTCTCCTTGCAGGCGTAACTCCCGCTTTTTTGCCGCGATGACCACATCCAAGCTCCAACCCGACGAATCCGCGCTCCCCAGCTTCGACGAAGACGTCTTCATCTCCTACTCGCGCAAAGACACCGACATTGCCCGCCGCCTCCAGGACGCCCTCGCCGAAAAAGGCCGCGAAACCTGGGTCGACTGGACCGGCATCCCGCCCGCCGGCGACTGGCTCGCAACCATCAAGCAAGGCATCGACCGCGCCCAAGTCTTCGTCTTCGTCCTCTCGCCAAATTCCCTGCAATCGCGCGTCTGCATACTGGAGGAAGTGCGCCACGCCCAACAAGCGCGCAAAAAGATCATCCCCATCGTCGTCGCCGACTTCAACGAAGCCGAGCACGTCCCCGCCGAGCACGCCGAAGTCTTCGCCGGTCTGCAAAAGCTCAACTACATCTTCCTGCGCCCCGGCCAGGACGATTTCGCCGCCGGCATCACCAAAATCCTCCAGGCGCTCGACACCGACCTCGAACACGTCCGCCAGCATACTGAGATTCTGCGTTTGGCCCGGATTTGGAGCGAAACCGGCCGTCCTGGATCGCGTTTGCTGCGCGGCAAACACCTCGAAACGGCGGAAATTTGGCTCACCGGCATCGGCGACAAACAACCGCCCGCGAGTGAGTTGCAGATTGAGTTTCTTCGAGAAAGCCGGGAAGCGAGCAAGAAGGCGCGGCGGCGATTGGTGGGGGCGCTGGTGACGGGGTTGGTGCTGGTAATGGCGGCGGCGGGGATGGCGGTGTGGATGGGAATTTTGGCGAGCGCCGAGCGCCATCAAAAGGAAGCAGAACAGGCTCAAAAGGAGGAGCAGTCGATTCGGGCTGACCTGAAAACAGGGGAACGTTGGTTACTGCAAGCAAAACATCGCGAATTGTCTAGCGACTCAGCCTTTTACGCTGCACGGGCTGTTGGGTTTGAAGGGTTCGGCAAACCAGCCTCATTACCTAAAGGTGATCCGTTTCCTCGCCTGCTTACTCTCGAAAATGCACTTACCAAATCTAACCAAGCCGTGACGAAAGTGGAGTTGGCGAAATCCCAGCCCTTTCTTTGGAGTTCCGTCGCCACTCTCCAACCGTCCAGGAACATCGCGAGAGTAGCTTTCAGCCCCGATGGAGAAACTCTTGCCAGCACATTAGAGAACACCATTCTTCTATGGGATGTGGAAACTGGTGAGCAAAAAGCAGTTTTGAGTGGGCACTCTAATACTACTATTGCTAGTTTGGCCTTCAGCCCAGATGGGGGAATGCTGGCAAGCGGGGCGGGGCCAGGTAATTTACCTGCACCTGTCAGTATCATCCGCTTGTGGGATGTGGAAAGCGGCAAGCAAAAGATGACCTTTGGCGGGCAACCCTATAGTGGACACTCCTATTCTGTTGAAAGCGTGACCTTCAGCCCGGATGGCGAAACTCTCGCCAGCGCCTCTTACCGGAGCCTCCGCTTGTGGGACGTGAAAAGCGGCGAGCAAAAAGCGATCTTGAGCGATGATTTTTTTTCTGTCAATAGCGTGGCCTTTAGCCCAGATGGAGAAACGCTGGCCAGCGGGTCAGGGCCAGGTAATTTGGGGCGGCCTGACAATATTGTCTGCCTGTGGGGTGTGAAAAGCGGCGAGCAAAAGTCAGTTCTCGCCGAGCACTCTTCTTCTGTCAAATGCGTGGCGTTCAGCCCAGATGGGCAAACACTGGCCAGCGGGTCTCGGGACAAGAGCATCCGCCTATGGGATGTGAAAAGCGGCAAGGAAAAATCAGTTCTCGCCGAGCACTCTTCTTCTGTCGAATGCGTGGCGTTTAGCCCAGATGGGCAAACACTGGCCAGCGGGTCGCGGGACAAGAGCATCCGCCTGTGGAATGTGGAAAGCGGCGAGCAAAAAGCGGTTCTTAGCGGACACTCTTCTTCGGTTAGGAGCGTGGAGTTTAGCTCAGATGGAGAAACGCTGGTCAGCGGAACGGATGACAATACTATCCACTTTTGGAATGTGCAAAGCGGCGAGCAAAAAGTGACTTGGGGTGGCCATTCCGCTTATGTTTTAAGCGTGGTGTTTAGCTTGAATGGAGAAACGCTGGCCAGCGGGGCAGATGACGGTACTATCTACTTGTGGGATGTGCATACCGGCGAACTGAAAACAGTATTAAACGCGCACTCCTCTTCTGTTAGGAGCGTGGCCTTCAGCCCGGATGGAGAAACGCTTGCCAGCGGGGCGACGGACAAAACCATCTGCTTATGGGACATGAAAAGCGGGGAGCAAAAGGCTATTTTGAGCGGGCACTTCGCTTCTGTTTTTAGCGTGGCCTTTAGCCCGGATGGAAAAACGCTCGCCAGCGGGTCCGCTGACGAGACCATCTGCTTTTGGGAAGTGAAAACAGGCAAGCAAAAAGCAACTTTGAGTGGGCACTCTTCTCTCATCTATGGCGTTGTTTTCAGCCCGGATGGAAAAACCCTCGCCAGCGGGTCTGCCGACACAAGTGTTCGCTTGTGGGATGTGAAAAGTGGCAAACAAAAAGCGATCCTAAGCGGGCACTCCTCTCATGTTTATTGCGTGGCTTTCAGCTCGGATGGAAAAACCCTCGCCAGCGGATCGGGTGAATCCCTTAAGTCATCAAACAACCTGATCTGCTTGTGGGATGTGAAGAGCGGAGAAAGAAAAACGGTCCTTAGCGGACACACCTCTCCCATAGTGAGCGTGGCCTTCAGCCCGAATGGAAACACCCTTGCCAGTGGGTCGGGAAAATCAAATTTTCTCGGGTCATCGTCTGACAATAGCATTCGCTTATGGGATGCGAAAAGCGGCGAGCAAAAGGCAATTCTCACCGGGCACTCTTCCTGGGTCAATAGTGTGGCTTTCAGTCCGGATGGAGAGA
Source organism: Verrucomicrobiales bacterium (assembly GCA_965224535.1). Lineage (GTDB taxonomy): Bacteria > Verrucomicrobiota > Verrucomicrobiia > Verrucomicrobiales > DEV007 > JBCDHN01. Next base: position 15,639 of record CBDCZR010000007.1, on the reverse strand, counting down.
CCCTTGCCAGCGGTTCGGCCGACAACAGTATCCGCTTGTGGGAAACCACGGTTGTCCGCCCCGATCTCTACACCTACATTGAGGAAGGCTGGTGCCATTTCGATCTCGATTCCGAGGAACTTTTCTGGAATGACCCCAAAACCCTCGATCGCTCCAAACTCAAGGGCTTCCGCAATGTCCCCCAACATTCCAGCCTCTGCATCTTGCAAAACCCGGCCTTGAGCGAAGAAGAACGTAACTGGCGGCTCTACCTCAAAGCCATCGAAGCTGAAAACTGGGCTACCGCGAAGATCTTGTATGACCGGCTCACTCCAGCTAACCAATCCCGCCCCCACGCCAACGTCGTCTGGGCCGTGACCAAGTTGATCCCGGATCAAATCGACACCGCGCTGGAGAACGGATTCGTCAAACTCGCCGAAATGCGCCTCTCCTCCGCCAAGGTCATCGCCGCGCAGCTGCCGGAAGAGCATCGGGCGCATTTTGCGGAGCTGGAGCGGAAGATTGGGGCGACTGCGCCTTGAGCTTCAAGGAGCCGCGACACTCCTGTCGGGAGTGGCAAACGAATGGGGGCAACGGAATGAATCCGGGCGAAACCCGGGGCTGAAGGGCGACAGACAGCCAGACAGCCGAATGCGGGACAGACGAATGGCCTGTTTTTTTGAGGAACGTCCCTCATCCGCCATTCGCCGTCAGCATTCGATTGTCACGCATTCGTTTGTCACCATCAACTTCACGTAGGACAGGTTTTTGGTAATTGATCGCAAAGTTGAGAGATTTGAGAGCAAATCCGCCGGCTCCAACGCCAAATCTCCCATCTTTAACGCGAAAGGTCACACATTTCGCGTTCGATCCGCCACCTTTCGTCATCAGGTTGGGACATTTCGCCTTCGGGGTGACGACTTTTGCGCTGGATGTCTCAAGGTTGACACACTTTGTGTTAGGAAAGCTGTAAAAAGCGGCAATTTTGAGAAAAAGCGACGCGGATTGAGCGCCTGGGAGCTGAGACACTCCAGTCGCGTTGCGCCAGGCCTGGAGGCGGAAACGCCGTCACGGCCCCAACCAGTGAGAAACCCGAATCTTGGGCCCCCCCCTACGGCAGCTTTTTCAGCAAGATGTCCTTGAACTGCACCTTCATCGGCGGGCCGGAATGGAGCTGGAGGGCCAGGATGCCGCTCATTTCGCGCTCGCTCTCCTGGTTGTCGACGATTTCGGACATGTCCTTGCCGCCGACGCGCACGCTCATGACGTTGTCGATGAAGCTGATCTCGTAGTCCGTCCACTGGGTGATGTCGATGCCGGCGGCGGCTTGTTCGGGCGTTTCGACGTCGGCGGTGACCATGGTCCCGTCTTCGGCGATGGTGGTGACTTGGCCGCGCTTGGCGAGCATTTTGCGGCCGTGCTCGTCGTAGATTGCGCCGAGATAGGGGGCGGCCGGTTGGCTGATATCGGCCTGGTAACCCACGGCGTGGCCGTCTTCCTGCACCTTGCTGCGGACCTGGATGCCGGAATTCGCGCTGGGGCCGCCTTCCACGCGAAATTTCAGCTTCAGCTCAAAATTCGCGATCTCGCCGCCTTGCCACACGAGAAACTGGTTCTTTTTGGCCGGGTTTTCGTCGGTGCATTGCGCGGTGATGGCGCCGTCCTCGACCGACCAGTAGCTCATGTTCGGCGCAAGCCAGCCTTCGAGCGATTTTCCGTCGAAAATGGGCTGAAATTCGGGTTCGTCCTGGGCGTGGCTCAAGATGGCCAGGAATAGCGGCAGGGTAAGCAAAAACGGGCGCATGAGGTCAAATGTTAGCCAGATTGGCCGCAGTTCAAGGGGCGAAAATTCCGCTGGGCGCCGGATTTCAGCCCAAACCCGCCAACGCGCCGGTGCTATCGCCAAATTTGCCGGGATCCACGCCGGCGTTTTGCGCCAGGCTGACCAGCAGGTTGCACATGGGCGTGTCCTTGGGCGAGCGAACCCGCCGGCCGGGCCGGAGCTGCGATTTTGCGCCGCCGGCGACGATGAGCGGCAGATCGTGCGAATCGTGCCGGTTGCCGTCGTTGAGCGAGGTGCCGAAGAGCAACTGGCTGTTGGCGAGAAGCGAGCCGCCGCCTTCATCCAGCGATTTCATCCGCTCCAGCAGGTAGGCGAATTGCGCCACGTGCCAGACGCCGATTTTTTCGTATTCGGCCTTCACGTCCGGCTTGTTGCGGTGATGCGAGAGGCCGTGGTAGCTCTTTCTGCGAACGCCGGGGATGAAGTCGAACGTGCGCCCCGTTTGCGCGTTGCCGAACATGAAAGTCGCGATGCGCGTGGTGTCAGTCCAGAAAGCCAGCACGATGATGTCGAGCATGAGCCGCACGTTTTCTTCGTGGTTGCCCGGGAGGTCCGCGGCGGGGCGATCCATGCGGATTTGCCGCTCATTGACCCAGCGCGGCTGCGGTTTCATGGCCGCCTCGATCCGTTTTTCCACGGCGCGCACGCTTTCCAGGTATTCGTCCAGCTTGGCCTTGTCGTGGCGGCTGATGCGGCGCTCCAGAGCCTTGGCGTCGTCCAGAACCAGGTCCAAAATGCTGGCGTCGTCGCGTTGCAGCGAATTTTTCACCTCCGGCGAATCCGGGCCGATGCCGGGGACGGTGGGGAACGTGTTCGTCGTGCGGAAGAGGCGGTCGAAGGCTTGCTGGGGCGAAATTTCCTTTTGCAGCGGGGTGTGGGGATCGCGCCAGGAGATGAACGAGCCCAAAATTCGCGGAAACCCGCCGCCAATGTTGTCGATGCCGGTGCTGGGGGCGTCCACGCCGAGTTCCAGGCTGGGCAGGACGGTGCGGTGGCCGATTTCGCGCGCCAAAACCTGGTCGATCGACGTCCCGCCGGTGTCCAAATCCGCGCCGGAGCCACGATGGACGTACCCGCCGGACAGCCAGGCCGGGACCTTGGGCCAGTGGCCGTTGCGGCCGGCGGTTTCGGCGTGCCAGAGGTCGTCCACCAGCAAAAAATCGTCCTTCAGCGACTCGAGCGGCTGGAGCATGGGGGTGATTTCCCAGTTTTCGGGTTCGCCCTCGATTTCGGCCGGTTTCCAGTGCTCCGGCACCACGCCGTTGGGGAAAAAGAGGAAGGCGGAGCGCAGTGGCGGTTCGGCCAGTTTTTTTGCGCCGCGAACCGGGCCGTTCGCGGAAAAGCTCTCCATCCAGGGCAGGGCGAGCGAGGCGCCAAGGCCGCGCAGGACGTTTCGGCGGGAAAATTTCGGGTTCATGGCGTGAAAAGGGAAAGGTAGGGAGCAATCGACCCGAAGCGCAACCCCGGATTTTCAAGCGGCGCACCCTGGCTGGCCCCTCGCCGAAAACTATTTTCCTGATCGGTGCTTAGCATTATGGGTAGCATTGCGCTATGCTTATCTTGTTGATTCCCGAACCGAACCCCGAAATCTTGCTCGCCATCGATGTCGGAGGAGATCGACAGTGTTTTGTGAGGGGTAGATCACTTTCAAGCCAGCAACTCCCTCACCACGTGACCGTGAATGTCCGTCAACCGGTAGCGGCGACCCTGGAACTTGTAGGTCAGTCGTTCGTGGTCGATACCTAACAAATGCAGAATCGTCGCCTGCAAATCGTGCACGTGGACTGGGTCCTGCACCACATTGTAGCAGAAATCATCCGTCTCGCCGTAGGAAACGCCCGGTTTCGCCCCGCCGCCGGCCATCCAGATGGTGAAGCAACGCGGGTGGTGATCGCGGCCGTAGTTGGTGTCTGTTAGGGTGCCTTGGCTGTAGATGGTGCGACCAAATTCGCCCGCCCAAACGATGAGCGTGTCCTCCAACATACCGCGTTCCTTCAGATCCTGAATCAACGCCGCGCAAGGTTGATCGGTTTCCTGCGACAAGGTCCGAATCCCCCGCGGTAAGCCGCTGTGATGATCCCAACCGGTGTGGTAGAGCTGGATGAATCGCACATCGCGCTCCGCCAAGCGCCGTGCCATGAGACAGTTCGCCGCAAAGGTGCCCGGTTTGCGCGAATCGGGGCCGTAACGCTCGAACGTTGCCTCCGGTTCGCTCTTGAAATTGGTCAGGTCAGGCACGGATGTCTGCATGCGGTACGCCATTTCGTACTGCGCGATACGGGTTTGGATTTCGCGGTCGCCCGTCTTCTCAAAATGCTCGCCATTGAGTTTGGCGAGCATGTCGAGCATGCGCCGTTTGCGCGCCGGATCGGCAAACGCGGGATCTTGCAGGTACAAAACCGGGTCGCCCGCCGCCCGCAGTTGCACGCCTTGATGCGACGTCGGCAAAAAACCGCTGCCCCAAAGCCGCGAGTAAACCGGCTGTGCCGCGCCGTAGTTTCCGGCCGAAAGCAGCACGACGAACGCGGGCAAATCGCGATTCATGCTGCCCAGCCCGTAATGCAGCCACGCGCCGATGCTCGGACGGCCCGGCAGTTCGTGTCCGGTCTGGAAAAACGTGATGCCAGGATCGTGGTTAATCGCATTGGTCGTGACCGTTTTGACGATGCAGAGATCATCGACCACGCCCGCGGTATGCGGCAGCAATTCGCTCACCCACGTGCCGCTTTTTCCGTGCTGCGCGAACTTGAAGATCGAGGGCGCGACCGGCAGTTTGTTTTGCCGCGCCGTCATCCCGGTGAGGCGCTGGCCCATGCGGATCGAATCCGGCAAATCCGCGCCGCGGCGTTGTTCGAGCCCCGGCTTGTAGTCCCACAAATCCATCTGCGACGGCCCGCCGGATTGGAAGAGGAAAATGACGCGCTTGGCCTTGGGCGAGTGATGGGTACCGCGTTTCCCCGCAGCGCCAGCCGAAGGGCTCAGCAACGACGTTAGCGCCGCGCCACCGATTCCCAGACCGGCCCGCTGCAAAAGTTGGCGGCGCGTCTGCAAGCGCCATGATTCGTCGATGGGGTGAAGTGGGTGCATGGGTTGAATCTACGTCACGTTGCAAACTCCGCTTCGAATTCGAATGGTTACGCAGCAGGAGTGATTCGATGGATTCGACGACCCACCGTTAGTCCTCCGGAGTGTAGTTCACCGCCAACACGGAGTAATCCTCCTCACCGTGTCCCTTCTGGATGGTCTTGAACATGATGCTTGCGGTGGTGGAGAGGGCGGGAATCTCGATTTTCGACTCATTGGCGAGGCCAAGGGCGAGTTGGGCGTCTTTGAACATGTTTTTGAGCGAAAAATGCGGCTCAAAGTCGCCTTCCAGGATGCTCGGCAGTTTCATGCGGATCAAATCCGAGCAGCAGCCGTTGGCCTCCAGCGCATCGGCTAGTTTTTCAGCGTTTACGCCTTGGGCCTCGGTGACTGCCAACGCTTCGTTCAGCACCTGGACGGTTGCTGCGGAAATCATGTTGGTGGCGATTTTTAGCACCGTGGCCTCGCAAATTTCACCCACGTGCATGATCGTTTTGGCGGAAATCTCCAGCAACGGTCGGGCTTTCTCCAACACTGCATCGCTTCCCCCCACGTAGTAGGTCAGTTGGTTTTTTTCCGCGGCCAACTTGCTGCCGGTAAACGGCGCATCCAAAAACGCGGCGCCGGTTCCTTGCACGATGTTGGCGGCGCGCTTGATCGATTCCACGTCAACGGTGGCGTGGTTCAGGACGATGTGGCTGCGGCTCAAAAACGGCTCCATGCCTTCCACCACGTCCAACAGCGCATCGCCATTGCTCACGAAAATCTGGATGGCCTCGGAGTTTTCGGCCACCTCGCCCGGGCTGCCCATGAAGTTGGGTTGCGGCTTGGGGCTGCGGCTCCACACGTAGACGTGCTTGCCGGCCTTGCGCAGGTTTTCGGCGATTCGCGCGCCGATAATGCCTAGGCCGATCACTCCGACTTTGTCCAGTTTTCCGGTGAACATGAGATGTATCTGTGAACGGGAAAGGGCAGGCGGTCAACCGCGCGAACTAACATTTGCCCGGTTCCTCCTCTTGCTCCATAGGTGCCAGGAAGAACCACAATTTTGGCCCACCATGAAAGCTCTCGCCGCCGTCCTCCACGAACCCGGAAAACCCCTCAGCGTTGAAGAAGTGGAGGTTTTGCCGCCGAAACCGGGCGAGGTCCAAATTCGCGTGAGCGCCGCGGGCGTGTGCCACAGCGACCTGCACGTGATCAAGGGCCACTTAAAAATGCCCATGCCCATCATTCCCGGCCACGAAGGCTCCGGAATCGTCGAAGCCGTGGGCGAGGGCGTGAGCGAATTGGCCGAAGGCGACCACGTTTTGCCCATGTGGCGGATGTCTTGCGGGCGCTGCGAATACTGCCTGGGCGGACGGCCTGCGCTTTGCGACGTGGGCACGAAAATGCGCTTCACCGGGCTGATGCCGGACGGCGAGACGCGGTTCAAATCCAGCTCCGGCCAGCCCATCCTGCACTACGCCGGCATTTCCACGTTTTCCGAGCTGGCCACCATGCCGGAAGCCGCCGTGCTCAAAATTCCCAGCGACTACCCGCTCGAAAAAGGCGCGCTCATCAGTTGCGGCGTCATCACCGGATTCGGCGCGGTGACGAACACGGCGCAGGTTTGGCCCGGGAGCACGATCGCAGTTTTCGGCTGCGGTGGGATTGGGCTGAACATCGTCCAGGCGGCGCGAATTGTCGGCGCGCTGCGGATCATCGCCGTCGACCGGGTGGCTTCGAAGCTGGAATTCGCCAAGAAATTCGGGGCCACCGAGGTTATTGACTCCAGCCAGGAAGATCCCGTCCAGGCGATCCTGGATTTGACCGGCACGGGCGTGGATTTCGCCTTCGAGGCCGTGGGTTTGCCCCAACCGATCGAGCAAGCCTACGATTCCACGAAAAAAGGCGGAACCTGCGTCGTCGTCGGCATCGCACCGAAAGAAGCGCGGGCGAAAATCGACGTGAACGCCCTGGTTTACGCCGAAAAGACGCTGAAAGGCACGATTTACGGCTCCATGCGCCCGCGAATCGATCTTTTGCGGCTCATCGAGCTGAATTTGAGCGGCCAACTGGAGTTGGATCAGTTGCTGACGAAAACCTACCCGCTCACTGAAATCAACGAAGCCTACGCCGACCTGGAAAGCGGCAAAGTCGCCCGCAGCTTGCTCACGCCGAACGGTTAGGAGGCGCCGGCGCGGGAGGCGTTGCGATCCTCCAGGTAGCCCCGCAGCATCATCCCAACCCCCGCCGCGAACATAACCACGAGGATGAGAAATTTCGTCGTTTTCATGTTCATGGCGAACTGAATGCGGCTGAGCATCTCGATGATGAGGATGACGAGACCCAGGCCGGTCAAAATCCAGCCGGGCGTCATCCGCGCGTTGAAAAAGAGCAGGATCAGCCCCAAAACCAGCGGCACGAAAATAATTGCGCCGGAGGCCGTTTCGCCCATCCCGCCGCGCAAGCCACCGGAAATCCAGCCCGGTCCCCAAGTGGTGACGCGGACCGAATCGAAAAACAGCCAGATCGCCAGAACCGCCAGCGCGATTCCGCCGAAAAACTTGAGGACGCCGCCATCGGTTCCACCGGGTTTCATGGCCGGGAGGATGGGCGCATCGCCCCGAGGTTGCAAGCTCCAAGTCGCCGGGCTCAAATCGCGGCTCGAAAGCTGGAACCCCGGCGGAAGGAGGAGACGGAGAATGGAGGAGGTGAAAGAGGGGCGTAGAATGGACATCCTGTCCGTTCGCGTGGCGCGCCAAGCGTCACGCTGCAAGGCTTGCGTGAAGGAATGGACAGGATGTCCATTCTACGCGTTTACGATTTCTACGAATACGATTTGTTGGTGCGTTTTACTTCGCGCGCTCCGGCGTTCCCCACTCGCGGCCGCCAAAGTGCATCCAATAGCCGCTATCCCCCAAGTTGGCCATGCCCGGATTCCGCAAAATATAGCGCACGACTTTGCGAAAATGCTCTTCGCCACGAATGATCCGATCGTAGCTTTCCGGTTGCCAAAACCGACCATCCGTTTGCAGCCGCTCGTTGATTTTGAGAGAGGTGAAGCCTTTCCACGATTGGAGGATCTCTTCCAACGGATCCGGGATAAGGGCGCACGGCCACATGGCAATGATTTGGCATGACCGTGGCGGCGTTGAGATCATAGCGTTTCCCATCAAAGAAAGGCAACGAATCGACCACGATTTTGCGAAGATCCGGGTTACGCAAGTGACAGGAGCCGTGACAAGCATCGAGGTGATTGTCCAGCCAGGTTCCGTAACGCCACGCGAACGGACAGGATGTCCATTCTACGTCCTCACGATTCCTTCGGCAGCACTTCTTCCAAAACAGCGACGCATTTTTCGTTCTGCGCCGCGGTACCGACGCTGATGCGCACCCACTCCGGTAGTTTGTAGCCGCGCATCGCCCGCACGATGACGCCGCGCTTCATCATTTCGGCGAAAACGCGGTCGCCATCGCCGACTTTGACCAGGATGAAGTTGGCCACGCTCGGGACGAATTCCAGCCCCAGACGTTGAAAGGCCGATTCGTAGAATTTTAGCCCTTGGCGCGTCAATTCTCGCGTTTTTTGCTGGTGCCCGGAATCTTTCAGCCCCGCCAATGCGCCGGCTTGGGCGATGGCGTTTGCGTTGAAAGGTTGGCGGCATTTTTGCAGAACTTCGGCCAAATTCGCCGGGGCCAGCCCGTAGCCGATCCGCAGGCCCGCGAGGCCCTGAATTTTGGAAAACGTGCGCAAAACGATCGCGTTTCGGCCTTCGCGCACGAATTTGAGCGTGTCCGGCGGTTCGGCCAGAAATTCGTGGTAGGCCTCGTCGAAAATAACGACCACGTGATCGGGAACGCGGTCCAAAAAGCGCTCGATCGCGTCCTGACCGACCATCGTGCCGGTGGGATTGTTAGGATTGGCGACGAAAATTTTCTTCGTTTTGTCGGTAATCGCCGCGGCCATGGCGTCGAGGTCGTGAACGAAGCCGGGATCGGGCACTTCGATCGTTTCCGCGCCAAAAAGCGTCGCCATGAGCTTGTAGACGACGAAGGCGTGATCGGCCACGATCACGTTGTCGCCGGGATTGAGAAACGCATGGCCAATCAGCTCGATGATCTCGTTGGAGCCGTTGCCGAGCACCACGTTTTCGCGCTCCAGGCCAAATTCTTCGGCGATGGCGTTGCGCAGCTTCCAGCCGCCGCCGTCCGGGTAAAAATTCGCCGTTTCCACCGCGGCTTTCATCGCGGCGACGGCTTCCGGCGACGGGCCGAGCGGATTTTCGTTGGAAGCTAGCTTCACGATCTCTTCCGGCCGCAATCCCAGCTCGCGGGCGACGTCTTCGACCGGCTTGCCAGGCTCGTAGGCGACCAGGTCGCGCAGTTGCGGATTGGCGAAATCCCAGATGGACATGGGCCAAGAGTTAGCGCGAATTTCGGCCGCCGTCGTCTTTTTTTCGCCCGTGACGAATTTTTGACTTTTCTCGCCAAGCAGCCCGTGGTTAGGATCGCGATTTCTAACCTTAAACCTGGAATTTTAGGAGATCATGAAAGCCTCGCTGGGTAACCGTCTGCGCTACAAGTTCGACAACTTCATGTCGAAGGGAATCGGATCGATGATGAAGGGGCTCGTCTTCATCTTCTTCACCTTTTTTCTGCTCGTCGTCGGCCTTCGCTTCCTCATTTACACGACCGGCGCCACCGGCCAATACGCGGGCGATGGGGAGCAATTGCCCTTTTGGCACCACATTTACTTGGTCTGGTTGGCCATCACCGATCCCGGCAACCCGGCGCAGGACATTATGGGCGACCCGCGCTACAAAATCCCCGCCATCGCCGCCGGCGCCTCCGGGCTCATCCTCATGTCCGCGCTGGTCGGTCTCATCACCACCTGGCTCATGGACCGCATGGAGCAGTTGCGCAAGGGGCACTCCCAGGTCATCGAGAACGAGCATACCGTCATTTTGGGCTGGGACGAGCAGCGGGTGGTGGAAATTTTGCGCGAACTCATCGAGGCGAACGAAAGCGAGAAAAATCCCTCGATCTGCATTTTGGCGGATGAGGAAAAGGAGGTCATGGACGACTTTTTGGCCAAGCGGTTGCCGGAAAAAGAGCGGCTCAACACGCGGGTAGTGACGCGCGCCGGTTCCATCTCGTCGATGGCGAATTTGAAGGTCGCTTCGGTGGAAAGCTGCAAGTCGGTCATCGTCCTGGCCACCTGCAATCAGTCCGCGCCGGAACGGGAAAAAAACCAAAGCGATGCGCGAGTTTTGAAGGCGATCCTGGCTTTGTCCAATTGCGTCCCGGCAACCGACGAAAGCGAGTTAAACATCGTCGCGGAGGTGTTCGATTCCACCCAGCGCGACATCATCATCCGCACCTGCCCCCACACCGTCTCCGTGATCGACGCCTGGGACATTCTGGCCAAAATCATCGTGCAAACCAGCCGCTCGGTCGGCCTTTCCGTGGCTTACGGCGAGATGCTCAGCTTTGAGGGCTGCGAGATGTATTTTCACAACAATCCCAAGTGGGAGGGGCTCGGCTTCGGCGCCGTGCAATATCACTTTCCCGACGGCGTGCCGCTGGGAATTCGCAACGCCGCCGGCGAAATAAAGATCAATCCGCCGCCCGCCCAAACCATGCGGGCCGATGACGACGTGCTCATCGTTGCCGAAGACGATTCCACGGTCGAATTCCGCAAAAAACCCGTCGTCAAGCAAGCGCCCACCGTGCAACTGGCCGAAAGCCGGCTGGAGCAACAGCACGAGCGCGAACTGATCATCGGCTGGAACCGCATGGCGCCGATCATCATCGAGCAATACGCCGATTACGTGCTGGACGGCAGTGAAGTGACGGTGTTGCTGGAAGAGCCGGACGAACGCGTGAAAGCGGAAATCGCCAGGCTCTCCCAAGCTCACTCTGGGCTGAAAATCGACCTCGTCGATGGCGACCCCTTCGACCTCGGCCTTTTGCGGAGCGTGATGCCGCCGGAGAAGAACAACATCATCATCCTGAACAAAAGCGGCGACAGCGAGGACGCGGAAAAGACCGATTCCGAGACCATCGTCATTTTGTTGATGCTGCGCAGCATTTTTGAGGAAGCCAACCCCGATCCGTTGCCGAATTTGATCGCGGAAGTGGCCGATTCGCGCAACCAGAGCCTGGTTTCCAGCTCCGGGGTCAAGGACTTCATCATCAGCAACCGGCTGGTGTCGATGCTGCTGGCGCAAATTAGCGAAGAAGCCGACATCAAGGCGGTTTACGACGATTTGTTTCAGGAAGACGGCTCGGAAATTTACCTCAAGCCGCTGCATCTCTACCAGCCTGCCAACGCCTTCCCGGCCAAGCTCACTTTTGCCGATTGCATGTGGCTGGCTCAGCAACGCCAGGAAGTGTGCATCGGCATCAAAATGGCCGCCGACGAGGAAAATGCGGACGCGAACTTCGGGGTGAAACTAATTCCGCTGAAACACGAAGCCTTCGAGTTCGGGCCGCAGGATTGCCTGGTCGTCGTGGCGGAGGACGAAACGTAGGCCGCTCGTCACCCGGTAGAAATTTCAAGAATTTTCCGGGCCACCGTCTCCCAACTCCAGTGTTTCTCCACCGCCCGCCGCGCTGCGGTGCTGAGTGTTTGCCGTTGGGACGCGCTCATCTCCAGGATTCGTCGAATCTTGAGCCGCAAATCCTCCGCGTCGTCGCGTTCGAACCCGGCAAGACCTTTTGCTTCGTCCGGGAATTCCGATTGGACGCCTTCCGCGATCTCCCGGAGACCGGAATGCCGCGCGACTAACGGGATCGCTCCCGCCGCGGCCGCTTCCGCCGCCACCATGCCGAAGGCCTCGGGAAAAATGGAGGGCGCCACCGAAATATCGGCCAGGGCGAGGAGAGGAGCGAGATGCCGGTGTTGGAGCGGGCCGGTAAAAAGAAAACGCGCCGTGCCAATTTGCCCGGCTTGACGCTCCAGGTCCCGCCGAGCTTCGCCAAACCCGGCGATCACCACCCTGACATTCATCCCATCGACCGCTTTGACGAGAAGATGAACGCCCTTTTCGTGCGATAGTTTTCCGAAATAAACGATGAGCGGCGTTTCGTCTTCCCAGGCGAGAAACGCGTCCAATTTCGCTTCCAAACCGCCGTCGGGGAGCCGCTCGTCCCACTGTTTTCCCGGCGGGTTGGGCGGATCCTGATTTGCGGCCGCGAGAAGATTCCGGCGCGCCTCGGCGCGTTCTTCCGGCCGAAACTGTTGCACGTTCACACCCGGCGGCACGATGTGAATCCTCTGGCTGAAATCTCCCTCTCCGACCACGTCCGCGATGACGTTTTCGATATGCTTCGATCCCGCCAAAACCGCTTTGGCTTTCGAGAGCGTTTCCCGTGCCCAACCCGCCAATTCCCCGTTTCCCCGAATGGAAAACTCTAACTCCGATCCGTGCGCTTTGACTACGAACGGCGTTCCCGCCGCTGCTCCGACAGGCGCGCCCAACAGCACGTGATTGGTGAAGACAACGTCGGCCGGCAGGTGGGCTTTCAAGGCCTCCGCGTTCGCCTCAACAAACCGGTTGCGCTCGGCGGCCGAACAATCCTGAACCAGCCGCGATTCCACGTCCGCATACCGGTCCAGGACAAAAACCGGCAGGATCGGCCCAATCTGAGGTCGAACGACACGAGCGCTCCCGAGATCGAATTCTTGCGAGTTCGGTTCCTGACAAAAAACGGTGACATCGTGCCCCTGACCACTCCAAATTCGCGCGAGTTCCCGCGTGTAAACATTCGACCCCGTCCCGCCGAGAAGATAGCCATGCCAGAGAAGAATTTTCATCGCTTCACAAGGACCGTTTTCCGTTGTGAGTGCAATCTGGAGTTTCGAAATTTCGATTCGAGAGCCTACGATCCCTCCCAGGTTTTGGCGTAGAGCAGGCTGTCGAGCAGTTGGCCGTCTTTGAGGACGTGATGGCGCATCCTGCCTTCCAAAATGAAGCCGGATTTTTCCAAAATTCGTGCCGAAGCCAGGTTCGTGGCGAAGGGTTCGGCGAAAATCCTCAGCAAATCGAAGCGCCGTTGCATGGCGTCCACGTAAACGGGCACGGCCTGGCTCATGATCCCGCGTCCCCAAAATTCCTCGCCCAGCCAGTAGCCCAGTTCCGCGGTGCGGCGGTGTACGTCCACGCCTAGTTCCAGGCCAATCCCGCCGATGCACTCCGTGGACGTGCAAATGCCGAGCGCGGTCCCGGCCGGTGCGGCGGCGCTGCTTTCGATCCAACTTGACGCATCCTGCTCGGTGTAAGGGTAGGGGAACCGGTCGCGCAAATTTTGCCAAATCTTGCGGTTGTTCGCATAACGCGCCAAGGAAGCCGCGTCGGGCGGTCCGACCGGTCGCAGGGTGTATTCCGCGAAGCTAAGCATCGGCCTTGGCCTTGGGGTTGGCGAAGGCTTCCACCGTCTTCAGGACGATGGCTTCGTCAGGTTGGAGGTTCTCGCGTTCGGCCAGCAAGCGCTCGGCCACTTCGCGATAGCCTGGTTTGAGGCTGTGCCGGCTTTCGAGCAGTTGCCGGGCGTAGCGAATGCTGCGGTCGATGAGCTTGAAGTTGTTGGCGCTCACGTAGGTCATGACGTTGTCCGCGTAGCGCCCTAACCGACCCATCACCAGGGTGGAATGGGTGTTGAGCAGGAGCTTGAGCAGCAGATTTTCGCCGAAAAAGTCGATTTCCCGCGGAACGGGGATTTCCCAGGCCAATTCGCGAAACTTCCAGACGATGGCGCGATTGGTCCGCGAAACTTCGAAGGCGTGCTGAACCGCTCCGTTCAAGCGCCGGGCGCGTTTTTCGAGGATTTGCCGCGAAAAGTCGAATTTCAGCAAGGCCTCGGCGTTGGTGAGGTGCCGCAGCTCGCCCCACTCCAATGGCCGGGGATCGCGCGCCAGCAGGTCGCGCCAAGCTTCGGCAGCATCGGCGGCAGCGCCGATTTTCAGGTAACAGAGCGAGGGGGGCTCGCGTTCGCCTTCGCGTTCGAAGGGGGTGAGGGTGAAGGTGGGCGAGCGCTCGGTGGTGTCCGTCAACACGGTGATGCCGTAGGGGCCGGGCTGGTAGAGCACGAACTCTCCCGCGTCGTAAGTTTGTGCCTCGGCGGTGATGAACTCGGCCAGCCGGCTCCAATCCACCGTTTCCACGGCCCAATCGCGCCAAACCTGGAAATCGTGCCGCATCGCGCCCGGTTTTGCCGCGAATTTCATGGCAAAACCAATCGCCGCGGTCAACACGGTGCTGGCCTGCATGCGGGTGCTGCCGCTCAAGGCCATGGGGCCGGTGGCCAGGTTGATTTTGCGCACGGCGTCGTTTTCCAGGATCTTTCGCGATCGCGCCACGTTTTCGCGGAGAACCTCGTCGGGGTTGCAGTAGAGGAAAAATGGATGCTCGGCGGAGATCTGCGCCGCGGCTTCGGTTGCGCCGATGACGAACGGTGTTTCCCCGCCCTCGGTGGAAGCGATGAGGAGGTCGCCGTCGGAAAAATCGAGTTCGCGAAGCTGCCGGTCGCCGAAATCCGGCCGATCCTCGAATCGCTCGATGGCTCGGATCAACGCCGCGTCTCCGCCGGCCATGAATCCGACGGTGTTGGCCGAGTTGGCGCCGTCCAGCAACCCGCGCCGGGCGAAAATTTCGAGCGAAATCGACAATCGGCCGGTCGCGCCGCACCCGCAGAGAAAAATCCGGTTTCCTCGATCGATCGTGGCCCGAATTGCCTCCGCCAACGGCTCAACGGCGCCGAATCGTTCGTCGAGAACGGCCAAGGCGTCGCGATCGACCTCGCGCAACGCGGAAACGGCGCGGGGCAGGTCGTCCTTGGCCCATTGGGACAGGTTGGCGGTCTTGGGATGCGGTCGCTCGGTGTCAAGCATTCCCAGCTGAAACCGGTCGGCGACGTCGAGGAAATTGGGCTCCGGCATTTTGTGCTGACGTTAGCCCGGATTGGCGGTTAAGCCAAGCCGCGCAGGCAAACGTTGTCGATAAGCCGCGTTTTGCCGAAAAAGACGGCTACGGCGACCAACACCTGATCGCCAATCCGCACGACTTCTTGCAGGTTTTCCGGGTCCACGATCTGCACGTAATCGATCCGCGCGCTGCGGGCGGTTTGGATGCGCGAGCGCACCACGGAGTCCACCGCGTCGGGATCGCGTTCGCCGGCTTCGACATATTGGCGCGCCATTTCCAGCGATTCGCTCAGCACTCTGGCCTGGCTGCGTTCGCGCTTGGTCAGGTACTGGTTGCGCGAACTCATAGCCAAGCCGTCGGACTCGCGCACGATCGGTCCGCTGAGAATTTCGATGGGAAAATCCAGGTCGCGCACCATGCGGCGGACGATCGAGAGCTGCTGAAAGTCCTTTTCGCCGAACACGGCTGCATCCGGCTGGACGATGTTGAACAGCTTGGCCACCACCGTGCAAACTCCGCCGAAAAAATGAGGCCGGCTCTTGCCGCAGAGGTTCTCCGAGAGCGAGTTTTCCACGATCTGGGTGGAAGCATCCTCGCGGTAGAGGCTGTCTTCCGGCGCGAACACCAAATCAACCCCCGCCGCGCGGCATTCTTCCAAATCGGCGTCGGTTTTGCGCGGATACGCGGTGAAATCCTCGTTGGGGGCGAACTGGGTGGGGTTGACGTAGATGCTAACCACCACCCTGGCCTTTTCGCCGCCCCAATCCCGAGCGATTTTCACCAGCGAGAGGTGCCCCTCGTGCAGCGCACCCATCGTGGGGACAA
>CBDCZR010000006.1:0-15154 GCA_965224535.1 Verrucomicrobiales bacterium | reverse complement strand
TAGCGATAACGGTTTGCGAATTCCTGGCCCAGTTGGGCGGAAAGGCCGGTGCGAAACTCGAAGTCACTCTGCTCCATTTTGGCGGTGACATTCTGCAGGCCGCGTTCCGGGGCGCCCATCATGAGGGGACCGACAGATTGCGGAAAAAATCCAGCGCCGGGGTGGCGGCTGCCGCTGCCGATGACCACGTTTCCCGGCAAGGACGGGTTGAGCCGGTCCTGAAAGGTCAGGAGCCAGGCGCCGAGTGCCGGGTGACGGATGGTTCCCCGCATTTCGTAGGATGTGAGGGCGAGGTAGCGCCCCTCCGTGTGAGCGCCGGTTTTGGAGGCCATGGAGTTGACCACCGCCATCTTGTCGCCATGGAGGGCCAGCTTCGGCAGGTGCTCGGAAATCTGGTATCCGCCGGTGGTGTCGATCGACTTGACCGGTCCTTGGTTCTCGTGGCCCGGTTTGACGTCGAGCGTGTCGAGATGGGACATCCCGCCATACATGTAGAGGTAGATGACGCGTTTGGCGGTTTGGACTTGCCGGAGATGGCTGGCGTTTTTGCCGGCGGCCATGAGATGGTTCGCGAACGCCGGCACGAGACCGACACCGAGGAGCGAACTCGCGGCCCGGGCCATAAAACGGCGGCGGGTCGGTTCGGAGGATTGGTTCAGGAGTTGTTCCATGGGCGTAGTGATTGTAATGTTAGGATGGAATCCGGGTTGTCCACCGGAACAAGATTCTCGGAGTGCGAAAGATCCAAAGAACAGTCGCAAACAGCAGAAAGATCACCCAAATCGGGATCGCGAATATAAAGAAAACAGGGCTCCGAAAGAATTTGAACGAACCATACCACTTTTCTGATTTGTCTCGACGAAACGCGGATGAGTAAACGCCTACTTTACGAAAAGTGACTCTATTTTCGGTATACTCAATACCAATACTGTTCGGGTTCAAAAAAAGGGTGTAGAGCCCCAAATCCGGTGACGGTTTTTTGACTTCAAGGTAAAACACTCGTCCTGATGTAGAGCAAAAAGCAAACGATCCGACAAACACTGCAACCCAAACGAAAAACCAGAGGAAGTGGCGTCCGGACGGCCGAATCGGTTCGATCGTTGCTGTTGTATTCATCCTAGACCAGCGCCCCCGTTTGTTGATTTCCGGCTCATTGAGGTTCCCGTTCGGCCTGCGGTACCCGGTGAGCGGCATCATCGGGCATTGGTTGACCGGTTTTGAGGTCTATTTCGTTCTCTGTAAATACGTTGACTTCAAAGAAGTCGAGCCAGACTTGTGATATTGTTTTCATCTCACCGGATCCGCTGCCGTCCCAGTAACGGAATGAATCGCCAGTCAAAAATGTTCGGCCGACAAACCTGATCAAGACCGGGTTCTTGACGTGAAAAACTCTAGCATCGAACCCGAAGATACTACCTGACACGTTGTGATTTTGTTTTAACGCGACGTAAAGATCCTCGATTGGTTCTCCGTCTTTGTTCACCATTCGAACATGTTCTCCTCTAGCCGTATCAATGAGCAGAACGAGAGGCAGGAGAAAGGATAGGCACCAGGATACATTCTTTTTAACGTTGATACGGCCGGTGCACGGTATTTGTCGGATTTGCGTATTCATTGGTGGTGGAGCAAGAAAGCCTATTGCACGAAGAGAAACTCGCGGTTGTTGAGCAGGGCGAATATAGTATCCTGGACGATTTTTTCGCCCCGGGCCTCGGAAGCGGCCACGAGCAGTTTTCGCTCTATTTCGCTGGGTTTCCGGGTCAGCAGACTCATATATATCGCGTCGATTTTTTCCTCGATCGGCTCGACCCGCCTCAGGTTCCAGGTCAGCATCGAATTGCCGCCCACGATCTGCGGAAAGTGGTTGCCGTTCATCAAATTCAGCGCCTGGGGGACGCTCGCTTCGTCGCTGGCGTTTTGGATCGTCTCCCGGTCGGACTGGCCAAACTGACGGAGGAAGTGACCGGGTAGCGCGGGGTAGCGCTGGTGCACCGCGCGAACATAACGAGACGCGTAGCTGCGAAAACCGGCGTAGCGGCGGCGTTCCTTCTCGGTTTCGAGGCGCAGCTCGTCCATCTCGCCCTTGACGATCGCGTCTTCGGCTTCGGCCTGCGCGGCGCGGAACTTCTCGTTGCCGTAACCGCTCACGGGGTCGAACATCGCCGAGGTCATCTCCATTTCGCGTCCGTCCGGAAGCCGGTATGGCACCGGTTCGAATTCGAATTCGGCCAGCGTCGGGTCCCAGACCACCTCCCGCACGCGCGCCCGAATTTTCTCCCGGCTTCGGCTCGCTTCCCGGCTATGTTCCTCGGCCTCCTCGTCTTTTCCCTGCCTGCGAAGCGCCGCGATTTTTTCGATCGCCTGGCGCGACTCCTCCGCCAACTCCGCCTGGTAATCGGCGATCTTCACCGTGTATTCGATCATTCTTTCTTCCGGGATGCTGAGGATTGCTTGCCGCAACTGGTGCTGGCGTTGCATCCGCAGGAGGTTGCGCTGCTCGGATTTCCAGTCCTTCATTTCCGGCAGCGGATTGATCAAAGCGACGAGCGAATCCCAAACCTGCTCCGCCGTCATTCGCCGCAAAAGCGGCCCGGTAAAGTGATACTCCGCGCCGGGCTCGACCTCTATTTCGGCCGCCTCGCGCTGATAGGCCCGCGAGTTGAATATAGCGCTGAGGAAGGCCTTGATATCATAGCCGCTTTCGATCATGAATTTCTCCAGGAATGCCATCAACTCCGGATGGGAGGGAACGGTCGAATCCATCATTTCATCGACCGGCTCGATCAGTCCGAGGCCGAAGGTCTCTTTCCAAAGGTAACTGATTAGCGGGTTGACAAGCCCACATTTTCGTTAATTTGTCCTGACAGTTAAGATTTCTGTCAGGATTTGCTCACTTTCGACCTCAGCGACATCCAATCCGCCTCACGAGAAGAACTCATCGAACTCGTGAAGAACTGTTTTACGGAAATTGAGCGGCTTCACAAACGCATTGAAGAACTCGAACGTGACCGTGCTCGCCCCGCAACGCCCTTTTCAAAGGGCGAGCCAATACCCAAGTCCGAAAAGAAAAAACCGGGTCGCAAAGGGCGCAAGAATGGCGACAAAGGAAGCTTCAAGCATCGCCAAGCTCCGGAAATCAAACCGACCGATCAGGTTCAGCGCTTGAAGGCAACTCTTGAGCCTGACATCGACAAAAACCCCTGCCCCAAATGCGGCAAGAACACTATCGAAATCTCAACTGAGGAGGCGACAACTCTTGATATAGTTACCACGCCGCCGCGTTTGATCAAGATCTTTGAAGTAGCCGTCGCGCGCTGTGGTTGCGGCCATTGTGAGCGTGGAACTCATCCGGAACTTCAAACCAACCAACACGGCGCCACCGCTCATCGCCTTGGCCCTAACATCATCGCCACCGGCCTGGCTTTGACCTACCATTTTGGGGTGACGATTCGTAAGGTTCCGGCCATCCTCAAAGCGCTTTGTGATATTGACATTACGCAAAGCGCTCTCACTCAACAAGCGCTGAAGCTGGGTCAAAAGGACGGTGCGATTGGTAAAGAAGCTGAGCAAATTCGCGAAGAGATCGCCCGGTCTGAGCGGGTTCATACCGATGATACGGGTTGGAAGATTGGTGGTGTCATTGCCTATTTGATGGCGTTTGGAACCACGGTGGCAGCTTACTTTCAGATTCGATATCAACACCGTGCCAAGGAAGTTGCCGAGGTTATTACTGAAGCTTTCCAAGGCGTGTTAATCACGGATCGGTTTTCTTCCTATGATTCGAGTTTGTTTGATCTGGTTGCCCAGCAAAAGTGCCTGGCTCATATTTTGAAAAACCTCTCTGAACTGATCAAGACCAAGCAGGGAAGCGCCAAGGTTTTTGCTTCTAAATTGGCCGAGTTGTTGCGAAAGATGCTCGATTTATGGGATCGGCATCGCAATGGGGAGATCTCGCTTGAAGAGTATCGTAAGCGGGGCGCGATATTGAACAAAGAGTTGGATGTGCAATTGCGCAAACGCAATTTGACCGATCCTAACAATGATTCCATGCTCAATGAGTTGGGTTGGCATCAAGACCGGGGAAATTTGACGCGTTTTCTGGATGATCCCGCGATAGATCCGACTAACAACTTCGCGGAACGTTTGTTACGAGCGGCGGTGATAGCGCGCAAAGTTTCTCACTGTTCGAAAAACGAGCGCGGGGCGAATGCGTATGCGGCGATCAAGAGCGTGTTGACGACGCTCCAATTGCGAGGGGAGCCAATAATCAAATCGCTGGCTGGCTTGATTGCGGGGGCGCGGGGCTGCTCGGCCCGCTAATCAGTTACTTCCAAAGTCGATTGACGATGACCTTGGTAAATCGCGGATTTTCCGGCGAGGTCATCCAATCCGCATAAACTTCCACCCGGCCACTATCCGCCCCAATATCCGGGTTATCGCCGAACATCGTCGCCGGGCCGATTTTCTGCTCCGGCTCAGCATCATCGTACTGATAATCGTGAGGCAATTTCGGCTGCATCAGTTCGTCATGCAATACCGCGGGATCGGTCCGAAGCGGAGCGCTAATATATTGAAGCGAACTCTTCAGCAAATTGCGCCTGCCGCGGTCGCCGCCGTCGATTTCAGGAAAATACCGGCGCTGGAAATCTTGTTGGTCGCCGTAGGTCTGCCCATTGCGGTTTTTCATCCCGTAGCTGAAGGCCGCCATGTGGTAAAAATCCATCTGGGTCCACTTATCGAAGGGATGGTTGTGACACTGCGCGCATTCCAGCCGCGTGCCGAGAAAAACCCGAACCGTGTTGGCCATGTGGTCGAGCGGCATGCCGGCATCGCGAAAAGTGTAGCCGATCGCGCCGTTCTCGATCGCCTGCCCCCGGGCGGTGATTAGCTCGCGCACGAATTGATCGTAGGGCATGTTCTCCGCGAGGCTTTCGCGGACGAAATTCATGTAAAAGGGAACCACATTGTATCCGCCTCCCTTGGTGGAGTCGATCCGGAGAATATCTGCCCAGAAGTTGAGATAGTGGTTGGCGTAACCCTCGCTGTGCAACAATTGCTCGATAAGGTGGGAGCGCTTGTTTTTGTCGGTGGAATCCAGGAATTCGTGAGCTTCTGCCAGCGTGGGAATGCGCCCGATCGCATCCAGGTAAATCCGGCGAAGGAACACTGCGTCGCTGGTCATGGGATTGCCCGTGACGCCGGCTGCCTTCCAGGACTTCTCGATAATTCGGTCGATTTGGGCGGAGGGATTGTCCGTGGCCTTGCCGGCGATGGCCGAAGCGCCTGCGAGGAACAAAACGCAGGCAACTGCGATCGGGGAAGAGCGGGGTTTCATGAACGAGCAGTCGGGATGTGGAACAGGCCCGATTCTAGACACGCCCTGACGCTCAGCACTCTATCCACTATGTGCCTCAGCCCTTCGACCGTGCTGGGACCTATTCCCCTGTCCTTTGTTGGGAAGACATCGCGGCTTCCTGGCAAATGGTTGTTGCGGATTTACTTCCGCCCGATCGGGACCCGTTCGGCGGTGTCATCGGCGCGAATGGGACGCTCCACTGTGAGCCGATCGCCTAACCTGGAAACGAGATCCGGGAGATCGTAATGCCGCAGCGCGCCGTGGACGACGTTTGTATATTGCCCGATCTTGACCCGGGCCGAGACCACGTCCTCCCAGGATTGGAGACACTCGCGAATCGTCACTTTCCCGAACAGATCAGGCTCCAGAACGGCAGCGTGCAAAGCCGGGATTGCCGCCTCGCCCACCGCGATCAAATTCGGCTTGGCCCCGGCAAATCCAGGTTGCTCGCGCAAAACCTGGACGTAGTGCCAAACGTCCTCGGTTCGCACTCCAACCGTGGATTTGCCTAGCAGATAGGCCATCGTCGTCTGCCGCCAATCTGGACCGACCAGCTTTTCAAACGTGGGAGGCGGCTTTCGCAAATTGCGCTCGCCAAACCCACGAAGATCGGCCGCCAGCACCGTGTGACCCTGGCCGGCCAACTTCAAAATCTCGGCTTCGTGATTGGTGACTTCGTCCCCCGTCAGGAACAGCAACCCCTTCGCAGGATCCGCGTCACGCGGCGGCGAAACCCTTTGAGCCACCAGCCAGATCCCGGGTTCCGGGCGAATCACGAGCCGCTCGATGACGGCACGACCGGGTTGCTCCGTGCCTTTGGTCTCGATCATCGGCTTCGGTAGTTCAGTCAGCTCACGCGCGCCGATCAACTCGCGCACCTTCGCCGGATCAAACGCCCCTCTTTGTTTCGCGAGCCGCTCGGCCCTTGCGATGTTGAGATCGTAAATTGTCCGGGCGCCTTCCAATTCCAGCACCTTCCCGGTCGGCGTCGAGTTCAACTCTTCTTCCGGCAGTGTCGTCACCTCGGGCATCTTCATCGGCTCGTCCGATTCCAGCAACCAGCGCCGAAACCAGTTCCCGGCGGCCAGGGCCATTCCATCCGGAAACCCGTGGCTGGTGTTCGTCTCGACGAGATCCACCCGCTCGGGAAAACCCAGGTTCGTGGCAAAGCGCTTGCCCTGGCGGAACAAATTCCACGCGCCCTTGATGTCGAAATAATCCTGCGTCGCCGCCATGATCAGCGTTGGCCGCGGAAGGCACATCAGCACGTAATCCGCGTGATCCAGGCCGAATTCAAGTTGGCCGTGAATGTTCTGCTCCGCGTCCTGAACGCCGATCGTGCTTAGCAGCCTTCGGTACCCGGTCAGATAGCAACCCGGCGCCGCCGCCTCGATCCGATCATCCAGCGCCATAAGGTAGGCGGTGTTCATCCCGCCCCCGGAAATGCCGGTGCAGCCAATTTTGTCAGAGATGATGTCGGAGCGGCTCTGTAGGTAGTCGATCGCGCGCATCCCGTCCCAAATCATCGTCCGTGCCGTGTTCGAGCCGAGCAGAATGCTGCCCTGGTTGATCAACGTGTGCTCCTGCGTCGAAGAGTAGATTGAACCATTGCGCTTGAAAAGTTGGCGCCGCTCGCCCTGGCCGACCGGATCGTAGCACAACACCGCGAATCCACCCCGGGCGATGATGACAGAGGCGCGTTGATAAAGATCGCGGTTTTTGGCGGTGCTGCTGTGCCCGGTGGGGTGGACGATACCGGGAAACGGTCCCTCGCCGAGCGGGAGGTAGAGCGTCGCCGTCACGTGGAACCCGGGCTGCGATTCGAAGTAGAGTTTCTCGATGCGGTGGCCTGCGAAGCTGCGTCGGCCGGTGATTTTGGGATTGAGCGGCGTTCGTTCCGGAAATCCGCCGATCGCCTGGAGAAACGCGGTCTTGCGCTGGGTTTGCCAGGTTTTGTGGGATTCGGCGTCGCTTAACTTTTCGAACGCGGCGTCGCGGCGGTCCAGCGCCTGGAAGGCTTGGCTCTTGAGCCAGGCGTCGATGGTCTCGCCCTTGGGAACGTCAGCGGTGACTTCACCAGGCGCGGTCTCCGGGATTTGAGCCCGGCCGGCGGAGACGAGAGAAAGAGTTAAAGCGATTACAAAGGTAGCGGCGTGACGTGTTTTCATGGCTCTCTCCTGTTAGAGTTGGACTGCCGTGATCCGGGGTTACTATTGCCGGGGCAATCGCGAATTGAAGGGAAAACCCTACACAATGGCAGGTTCAGTTCAAAATGGAACAGGGCTGCATCGCGACAACCCCGCAATTTCTGATTCGCGCCGATTTTCCACGTTGAAAAAAGACCGATAGACTCTGAGGAGTAGGGATGAAAATGTTTGTCCGCGATTCGGGTCTCGAAATCCATGCCGCCATTTTGGCATGCACCGTTTTGGCGATGGCATGGTGTCAGGCCGAAGAGCAGGAATCACTGATTCTTCGCGAAGGAGATCGGTTGGTCTTGTGCGGCGACTCGATCACCGCTATCAACAAATACGCCGCCCAACTCGCCTACTATATAGAGGCATGCCGGCCTGAATTGAAGATTCGCTGTTATCAAAATGCGTTGTCCGGAGAAAGCAGCGAGCGCTTTCTCCGGCGCATCCACCCGAACTGCATCGAACTCTGGCGCCCGACGGTGGTGACGATTCACTACCACAACGACAGCCGATTGGATCCGGACATCCCCAAAGCCGGCGAACGCTATCGTATCAACATCAACAAAGTGATCGACCACTTCGAAGCGGACGCCAAAAGCAGGGTCATTCTATCTTCCAGCGCTATTCTCGGGCCGGGCTGGGACAAGAAAGACGAGACTGGACGCGGGGGCGAAGACGGGCGGCGTTTTGCCCACCTTTCTGGGGTTACCCGTGAAGTTGCGGCGCGGCGAAACCTGGCCTTTGCCGAAGTAGAAGCCGCGATGCTGGAGGCGTTGGCGGTCCTGAAGAAGAAGCAGGGCGCCGACTACGACATCATCCGCGGCGATGGAGGACACGGCGACTGGCACGGACAGATGGCGATCGCGATCGCGTTTCTGAGGACCATGGGGTTTCGCCGGGAATTGGCGCGCTTCGAAATCGACCTGGTCACCGGCGCCGCCAAGATAAGTGACGGGCACAAAGTGATCGCTACCCATGCTGATTCGCTAACGATCGAAAGTCGGCGCTATCCGTTTCGATTTCTGAAAAGTCACCCGTCCCCCGGATTGGCTGAAATGTGGGATGTGGCCGATGCGCTGGGTTTCTTTGATGATTTGAACCGGTTTACGCTGGTGGTGAAAACACCCACGCCCGGCCGTTATGAGGTGACATGGGGACGAAAAAAGAAGGTGTTTGATTCCGCGCGATTGGAGGCGGGAATCAACCTGGTCCACGAATTTCCCGATACGCCGTTCCGCAATCAGGCCGGAGCCGTTTTCAACACGATTTCCTTCAAATTCAAGGTTCAACAAGCCATCGAGCGATCCCTCGCCGGCCCGAAGCACAGACTGATTCCTTTCGCCCGTATGCTCCTCGCCAAAGACCACGTTGACGCAGAAGTCGAAACTCTGGCGGGATCTCCGGAAAAAATGAACGAATTGGCGGAAAAACGCGTTTCTGATGCGCTTGTCCCGGTGAGCCACTCGATCGTGATTCGCAAGGCCGCCACCGATTGAAGCATTTCCCTCCTTTCTGGCCTTTCACGGCGCGATGCGTTTGGAAAATGGGGGCGCGCATTTTTGGCGGATGCTGGGAGCCCCGTTCCCTGAACTTGGTTTTTAAGCCGGCAGCCCCTTTTTGGAGCATGATGAGGGTAGAGCCAATTTTTTGGTCTCGTGCCGCTTAATTTTCCGCGTTCAAGCGTCGCACATCGGCTTTGGGATCGGCGGCCAGCTCCTCGCGCCAGCCTTCCACCTCGTTTTCGCCCATGGCGACTTCAGAGCCCGCCAGCGCCCAAATCGCGAACTGCGGCGGGCCGCCTTTTCGTGGGGCGGGACAAACGAACGTGTTTCCCAACACTCTCGCCACGCCGGCGACGCGAATTCCCGCCACGCCGCTGCCTTCGAAGCGGTTTCCGGTGAATTCCGCCACCGCTCCGTCAAAAACCATCACCAGCGGGGGCATCCCGCCCTCCCGCTTCAATTTGTTGCCAGCCGCGCGCACTTTCCAGCCGGCCTGAATTCCGATGGCGACGAGGTCCTCGGCCACGATTTCATTGTCGAGCACGACCGCCGTTCCGCCCTCACAGGCGTCGAAACCCAGGGCGGCGGCGGCGTTGTCGTGCAGGCGGTTACCCACGATGATGGGATGCGAATCTTGCGCCGCTCCAATGCCGGCGAGGCGATTTTTATGGCAATGGTTGCCGCGAATCAGCGGCGAGGCCTTGTCGCGCGTGCCGATCCCCGCCATGCCGTTGCCAAAGCACTCGTTGGCGACGATAAACGGGCTGGTGCCGGGCATGCGGTTGCCGATCCCGGCTCGGCGATTGCCGTGGCAACGGTTGCCGCGCACGATCGGGGCCGCGCCTTCGCGAATGCCAATGCCGGCGCGCACGTTTTCGTAGCACTCGTTTTCCACGATGAGCCCCTTGGCCGCGCGGCAGCCGATTCCGGCGCGCAGGTTGCCAAAGCAGCGATTTTTCATCACTAGCGGCTCGGCGCCTAACGCGATTCCTATGCCGCCGCCCATGTTGGCGTAAGTCACGTTGGATTCGATGCGCGAGCGGTTTTTCGCGCCGCTGCAGCCGATTCCCGCATGTCCGTTGGTGTGCACGATGCAGTGGCGAACCGTCGCCGTAACGCCGGAAATCTCGACCGCCGTCAACGCGCCTTCCACGGCCACGGCTCCTTGTTCGTTGGTTAGGTTTTCGCCGCGCGTGGCGTGGTGCCGGTCGAACTCGGCTTGGTCGAAGAGACCGACGCGCGTGACCGTAAAGCCGTCCAGCACCGCGCCTTCGTCCAGGATGACCCCGGGCAAATTCGCCTCAGCCCCGCCGCCGTCCAGGATCGTGGTTTCGGCTCGGCTCAAGCCCAGTTTGCCGGGTGAATCGTCCCCGGCGCTGCGGAGCATGACGCGCTTGCTAAGCCGAATTCGCTCGTGGTAGGTCCCTGGCGCGACGACGATCTCGTCACCCGGCTTTGCGGCATCGATCGCCGCCTGGATGGTGCTGTGTTGGCCGGGAACGTGGAGGGTCGCTGCTTGGATCGGGAAGGCAGCCAGCCACATTGCCGGGAGGAGGTAAAAATGTCGCGTCATGCGTCTGGTTGGTGAGGTTTTGGTGGATTGCCTGTTAGCCTTTTTCTGGTAGAAAGCAAGCCCTCACTCCACGCGGCGGTTGGGATCGATGAGCAACCAGAAAACCGCCCCTAACACATAGACACCGGCAAAGAGCAAGAGCACCAGATTCCAGTTTTCGACTCGCTCAAACAGCCAGCCGACCAATACCGGGCACGCCGCGGCGGCAAAGTTGCCGGACATGTTCATCAACCCGAAAATTTGCGAAACGTTGCGTCCGCCGATGTCGATGGTGGTCGAAAACGCGCATGGACCGGCCAACGCGGAGATGAGTGCGCCCAGGGCGAGCAAGGCGACGGCCATCCCCACGCTTTTCACGAACCAGGCCGCCAAAATGAGCATGCCGCAGGTGAAGAGGACGCTCCCGGCAACTCCGCTGCGGCTGATGCGCAAGCTCTTGGTTCGCCGCCAAACCCAGTCGGCCAAAATTCCGCCGCAAATGCCGCCGGTCAGGGAGCCGGCCAGGACTAACCCCTGCAAGTAACCGGAATCCTTCACCGACACACCGCGCGTTTCCTGGAGAAAGGTGGGGAACCAACTGGCGTAGAACATGTAGCCGGCGGCCCGGCAAATCTGCTGGCCGCAGAGCAGCCAAATGACCGGGTTGCGCGCCACCGCCTTCCAGAGCGAGGCGCCGGTGGCATGGGATTTGGCCTCGGCCTCGGTTTCTTCGCGTCCGGTGTGAATCAGTGCCAATTCTTCCGGGCTAACCGCGGAACTGTCCTCCGGCCGGTTGCGAAAGCGCAGCAAAAAGCCGGCTGCCCAAAAAATTCCCGGCACGGCGAACAGCGCGAAGACCCATCGCCAGCCTAACGGACCCATCAAATTGCCGGTCAGCCCGCTGGCGGCGATCGCGCCCACCTGCATGCCCGCAGCGAGAATGCCGCAGGCGAACGATCGTTGCGCCAGCGGCATCCAGTGGCCGACGGATTGGACCGAGGCGGGAAAAATCCCCGCTTGGGCGGTGCCCATGATCAGTTGCGCCGCGATGAGGAACCAAAATCCCGGTGCGCCGGCGATTGCCAGGGTGGCCACCGACCAGGCGATGGCAAAAGCCGTGAGCGCGACGCGCGTTCCCCGATTTTGGGCCAACCAGCCGCTCGGAACCTGGAAAATGGCGTAAGTCCAGAAAAACGCGCCCATAAACCAGCCGGATTGTTTCAAGGTTAGGCCCAAATCCTCGCGAATCGTGCTTTCAGCGACGCCAACCGCATTTCGGCAAAGATAAGCCAAGGCCGCGGCGACTGCCAGCCAGGCCAGAGAGTGGTAGCGGATGTTGGTTTTCATGGGGATAAGCTTGAAATCCGCTCAACCGGACGAATTTGGCCAACCCCTCGCCGGTGCGTCAATTTTCGCTTGTTCACGATCGAGTTTCGGATCTAGAGGCTCGAATTTCGAGTTTTAGCCGCTCAAAAAGCCGATCGACCTCCGCAGCGGTTTCAGCATCCAATTTCCAACCAACGGGCTGTTTTTGCGCGGTGTTCGGAAAAATTCCGCGTTTTTTGAGCAGGTGCTTCTCGATGGCCAAAAACCCGTCCAACCCGCCCTGTAGCTGCAAAGCCGCAATCGCGCCGATGGGGAACGAAAGCCGGTAAATTCGCTCCTCATCCCCTGCCTCAAGCGCCTCCCACAGCGCCACGATTCCATCCAAAAGGTCCACCGCCGGCATCGTCCCGCGAATCCCGCGCCGGTAGCAATCGACGAGGTTGATTCCGCCCGAACCCTCGAAAATTCGCGCCTCGCCGTTCGTGGCGTCGCGCAGCTTGGAAAGATTCGGCCCCAACGGGCTGGCCTCGGGTTTGAAGAAGATTCGTTCCGCGCCAAATTGCTCCAGCAGGCCCAGGTAGACGCTCAGGTCGATGGCGCCGCCCACGTAGCTGGAGGCATCCTGAACCACGAGCGGAATCGCCACGCTTTCGGCGATCGCAGCGAAGTAATCTCGCGTGGCCACGCTCCCTAACGCCGTTGCCACGGGCGGAATCGCCATGATCGCGCTCGCGCCCAAACCTTCGGCATGGCAGGCGAATTCGACCGCTTCAGGCGTGCTCTCGGCGCCGGCGCTGATGACGGTGAATCCACGGCCGTTCGCGATTTCGCAGACGCGTTCGGCCAATTCTCGCCTACCGTGGTAACCTAAGCGCAAAACCTCGCTGACCATGGCCACAACCACCCCGTGGGCGCCGGTTTCGAACACCCAGTCTATCTCTCGGCGCAACGTGGCCACGTCGATCGCGCCATTTTCGGCAAATGGGGTCTGCAGGACAGGGAGGACTCCGTGGAGTTCGCGGCTCATGAGCGCTCACTCTCAACGGCCAGACGGTGTTTGGCAATCCGGGATCGCAGGGTCGTAGGGAGCGAACGCCGCGCCTTCACGGATTTCCCGCTTTTTTGCGGGCTGACGAGCGATGAACGAAGAACTTGTGGCGCGCCGGGTTTTCCGCATAATGTCAGGATGCCGATCAACGATAGCGACGATCCTCCTCCGCCACCACCCACGCCGGAGGAGATTTCCCGGAAGCTGGCGGATTTTGTGAAATCCACCTTTCCCAACGCCGTAGCCTTCACCCACATCGACCAGGAGGGCGCCGATCCCGACGAGGACGACGATTACTTGGACGAGGACGATGAGGATTATGGCGACGTGTTCGATTTCAACCTGCGGCCGCGCGACATCAAGGCGTATCTGGACCGCTACGTGATCAAGCAGGACGAGGCGAAGAAAGTGCTGTCGATCGCGGTTTGCGACCACTACAACCACGCCAAGTATCTGAGCCGGCTGGAGGAGGAAGATCCCGAAGCGGCGCGGCACGTGGAAATCGCCAAGCAAAACGTCATCATCGTGGGACCGACCGGGGTGGGGAAGACCTACCTGGTCAAGCACATTGCCGAATTGATTGGCGTGCCGTTTGTGAAGGCGGACGCGACGAAATTCAGCGAAACCGGCTACGTTGGCGCCGACGTGGACGATTTGATTCGCGAGCTGGTGCAAAAGGCGGACGGTAACGTCTCGCTGGCGGAATACGGCATCGTCTACATCGACGAAATCGATAAATTGGCGACGCGCGGGGACATGATCGGCCGCGATGTGAGCGGGCGCGGGGTGCAAACCACGCTGCTCAAGCTGATGGAGGAGACGGAGGTGCCGGTGCGCAATCCCATGGACATCCAGAGCCAGATGCAGGCCATGTTCGACATGCAACGCGGCAAACGCGGCGGCGACACCGTCAACACCCGGCACATCCTCTTCATCGTGAGCGGCGCCTTTTCCGGCCTGGAAAAAGTGGTGGGCGAGCGGATGCGCGAGGGGACCATGGGTTTTGGCGCAGAGCAGCGCGAGATTCCGCTGGATAACGAGCTGTTTCGCCACGTTTCGACCCAGGATTTCCTGAAATTCGGCTTCGAGGCGGAATTCATCGGCCGATTGCCGGTGCGGGTGGTTTGCGAGCAACTTTCCGCCGAGGATTTGTTCGCGATTTTGCGCGAAAGCGAGGGGAGCCTGATCCGGCAGTACGAGCGCGATTTCGAGGCGTTCGGGATCAAGGCCAGTTTCGAGGATTCCGCGTTGAAACGGATTGCCGGCAGCGCCGCCGAGGAGCAAACCGGGGCGCGGGGCCTGGTGACGGTGTGCGAGCGGCTGCTGCGTGATTTCAAGTTCGAGCTGCCCGGCACGTCGATTGCCGAGCTGACCATCGACGAGCAGTTGGTGAACGATCCGGCGGCGGTTTTGGCCGAATGCCTGGCAAAAGGCGGCGATTTGGTCGATCAGAAGACGGCGAGCGAAGTGGCGCTGTTCTGCCGGGATTTTGCCGAAAAACACGGGGTGAGGCTGCAATTCGACAACGGCGCGATTCAGGCGATCGCCCAAGCGGCCGAGGACGATCACGTTAGCGCGCTGCAACTGTGCAACCGGCTCTTTCGCGACTACCAGTTCGGGCTGAAATTGATCCAGAAGAACCGCGGAACGCAGGTTTTTGAGCTTGGTGCCGATGCGGTGGAAGATCCGGACAAATTCCTCAGCGAGATGGTCGTCCAATCCTACAGCCACGAGCCGAAATCCGGCAAATCGGCGGATTTGGGGGCGGAAACCGCGGAATTGCCGGATTTGGCGGATTCCGCGGCGGATGAGCCCGAAGACGGCGCCGCGTGAACGGGGTGAAGGAAAAATCGCAAAAACGCTCAAAGCGAGAACGGGGACAACCGGTCTAATCCTACGCCCTTTTCTCTTTTTCCCTTCCACCCGCAACCTACCCACGTTTACCTTTCAGCTTCATGCGGAGATACCTCCTCATCGCCACGACAATCGGCGCCATAGCGGTGTTTGTGACCATTTTGCTCTTTGAGTTCGGCCTGCTGACAGCCGCGGCAAACAAGCTGGCGACCTACTACGCCAACGCCGGACTCATCGAACGCGGAGCACGGCCCGGACGCGTCATGCACTACGCCACGTTCGTGGTTTTAGCGTTCGTGGTGGCCTGGGCGGTGGTGGACA